>NZ_JBQFRN010000013.1:0-103472 GCF_056537445.1 Ruegeria sp. CF1
ATGAGGGCGGCCCGCCTGGGGGCTTTGCGCCACATAGGGTGGGTCAAATTTAAATGCTGAAACCGGGTCAGTTTTGAACGCTCATTGACATCTTTGCGGGCCATTCCGGTCAGGTTGCGCTCAAGAAAAAGTATGACGAACTACGAAAAAAGAGAAAGCAAGCGCCTAATTCAGTCACCAGCGCTGCGATTTCTGCACCGGAAAGAGCTCAGCAGTTCGAAACCATCGTGACCGACTACTTCGAACGCTTTGGGGCGAAGTTGTTCAACACCAGTCATGTCACCATTCTCTCGGGCAAAGTCATCGAACCGGTCAAACCCGATCTTGTCGTGGACTGTGCAGACGGACGCCGGTTTGCAATCGAAACAAAGTCATATCGTAGTCAAGTCAACCGCCGCGATATTATCGGTATACTGGGGCAATTGGCGTTAATTCAAAAACTTGTGCCCGAAATTCTCATGATTGTGCCCGAAGGAAGCGCATATGACTTGCATAGGATGAACGACCTGCGCGACAAGCTCTCCTTAAAGGGTATTCGCTTTGCGACACTGCCCGAAAAGAGAGCTGAACGAGCTACAGACCTTAGGGTATCCGAATAAAGCTATTTGCTGTCAGCATCATGGGATACAGCATTTTCAAGGGTCTGGTGACTTTCAAGGACGACGGGACACCTAGGTTTTCGAGTAAATTGTCCGCACCGGCAATGAGCTCGTTTTCTGGACATTCCAAGCAGGTCTCTGGTCAAACTGCTGGGCACAAGGAGAACCTGATCTGGTATCGCGATCAGGTGTTCAATCCTTGAGCAACTGAAACCTATCCTTCGACACCCGCATAAGGCGATTTACTTGCTCTCCTCTGCACTATTATCGTGAAACAGTGCAAACTTATGGGCAAATCGTGCAAACTTATGGGGTGCGTGAAGGTTTGTGCGCGTCCCTACAACCGCTCAAAAATCCAAATTCTCCACACTCAGAGCATTCTTTTGAATGAATTCACGGCGTGGCTCTACCACATCACCCATGAGTTTGGTGAACAGATCATCGGCCTCGACCATATCATCCACGCGTACCTGCAACAGGGTCCGCGCGTCCGGGTCCAGCGTTGTTTCCCAGAGTTGATCGGGGTTCATCTCTCCCAAACCTTTGTAGCGTTGCAGCGACAAGCCCTTTTCGCCTTCTTCCAGAATCGCGCGCAGCAGGTCGAGCGGGCCGTGTATGACTTGACCCCGATCGCGACGCACCAATGTTGCGGGGGTGTTGTAGACCTCTTGCAGGCTTTGGGTGAAACTGCCGGTTTTGCGGGCCTCACCCGAACGCAACATGGGGCCGTCCAGTGTGCGTACTTCTTCCACACCGCGCAGGATGCGCGCGAGGCGGATGCCGTGATCCTGTGTGATGCGGCCTTGCCAGCCGCGTTCGTATTCCAGTGCGATCAAGTCAAGGCGCGCCGCGACCTTGTCGGCCACGCCCTGCAAATCGGCATCAACAGCGCCGGGCACGAAAGCACCGGCTACAGCAGCCTGCTCCAGAATATGGCGTGGATAATGCGTTGGGAAGGCGTCCAGCACACGCTTCAGCTGGCGCGCTTCATCCACTACGCGGGTCAGGTCCTGGCCGATGATTTCCTCGCCCGAGCCTAATTTAAGTACTGCGCCTTCGACGCCCTGATTGATCAAATAATCATCCAGCGCAGCCTGGTCCTTCAGGTAAACCTCTGATTTACCTCTAGAAACCTTGTATAGCGGTGGTTGAGCGATGTAGAGATACCCGCCCTCGATCAACTCTGGCATTTGCCGGTAGAAGAAGGTCAACAAGAGGGTGCGGATATGCGCGCCGTCAACATCTGCGTCCGTCATAATGACGATTTTGTGGTAACGCAGTTTTTCGATGTTGAATTCGTCGCGGCCAATGCCGGTGCCCAACGCCATCACGAGGTTACCGATCTCTTGGCTCGACAACATCCGGTCAAACCGCGCCCGTTCCACGTTCAAGATTTTGCCACGCAAAGGCAGAACAGCCTGAGTCAGCCGATCCCGACCGGTCTGGGCAGAACCACCAGCCGAGTCCCCCTCGACCAGGAAAACTTCAGTCTTGGACGGATCTTTTTCAGAGCAATCCTTCAGCTTACCAGCCAGATAGTTCACATCCATCGCAGTCTTGCGGCGGGTCAATTCGCGAGCTTTACGGGCGGCCTCGCGCGCTAAAGCCGCCTCGATGATCTTACCGACAATCCCCTTAGCCTCATTCGGGTTCTCTTCGAACCATTCAGCCAGCTTCTCGTTCATCAGACCTTCGACCGCCGGGCGAACCTCAGAGCTGACCAGCTTGTCCTTGGTCTGGGACGAGAATTTCGGATCGGGCACTTTCACAGACAACACGCAGGTCAGGCCTTCGCGTGCATCGTCACCGGTAAAGCTGACCTTTTCCTTCTTCGCGATCCCGCTGGACTGAGCATAGTTGTTGATCGTCCGGGTCAGTGCACCACGGAAGCCAGCCACATGGGTGCCGCCATCGCGCTGCGGGATGTTGTTGGTGAAGGGCAGCACGGTCTCATGATAACTGTCATTCCACCACATCGCGATTTCCACGCCGATATCGTCACGCTCGCCCTTGATATAAATCGGTTCGGGCATCGCCGGGGTCTTGGACCGGTCGAGATATTTGACAAACTCTTTGACGCCGCCCTCGTAGAACAGCTCGGTTTCCAGCCGCTCAGCAGGGCGCTCGTCGATCAGGATGATCCGCACGCCCGAGTTCAGGAAAGCCAGCTCGCGCAAGCGCTTTTCCAGCGTCTCAAACGAGTATTCGAGGTTCGAAAACGTGTTGGTCGAGGCCAGAAATCGTACCTCGGTTCCCGTGCGATCGCCACACTCGCCAACGACTTTCAGATGTTCCGCCGTCTCTCCACCTTCAAAACGCGCCACATGTTCCTTGCCGGCCCGCCAAATGCGCAGTTCCAGCCAATCGGATAGCGCATTCACCACCGAGACGCCCACCCCATGTAGACCGCCTGACACCTTGTACGAGTTGCTGTCGAACTTACCGCCAGCGTGCAGTTGGGTCATGATGACTTCAGCCGCTGAAACACCTTCCTCGGGGTGGATATCCACCGGGATTCCACGTCCGTTGTCGCTGACCGAAACGCTGGAATCCGCGTGAATTTTTACAGTCACATGGTCGGCATGACCGGCCAGTGCCTCGTCAATTCCGTTATCGACAACCTCGTACACCATATGGTGCAGACCCGAACCATCGTCCGTATCCCCGATATACATACCGGGACGTTTGCGAACTGCCTCTAAGCCTTTGAGAACTTTGATGGAATCAGCGCCGTATTCTTGGGGTGCCTGTGCGTCTTCGGACATGCCGTTAGTACCTATATTATTTTGGTAACTTATACGTTTTCTGGTGGGGATTGTCACGTGCTCCCCCTATATTTTGTGGTTCTGATCCGCTTAATTTGCGGATCAAAGCCGATCAAGGTCTGCTGCAATATCCTCGGCGATTTCTGCCGCGTTCACATCGTCCCGTTCGGCTGACAATCGCAACCCCAGAAGGTCGGATTGATAGCGCGCCGCCAAGCGATCCGGGTCATGACTTGGCGCGATTTCTCCGGCCTTCTGCGCGCGGCGAAAGAGGTTCGCAAAACAAGCTTTCATGTCAGCCATATGGCTCTGCGCCTGATCAGCCAAATCATGGTCTTTGGCTTGCAATTCCGCATAAGTCTTCGCCAACATGCAGGCTTTTGTTGGCAGCTCCGACGCCTCGATCACACGACGAGGTTGCACCTTAAGAGCACCAAGCGGGCCCAATTCCTGCGCCAAAGCGTTCATATTGGCAACCCCTTCCTGAGTATACCGCTCTAACGCCAGGGCGTAGAGCGCATCTTTCGACCCGAACGCCGCGTAGAAGCTACCCGGTTTGAGCTTCAGCTCTCGCTCGAGATCCTTAAGCGACGTCCCCGCCCAGCCGTGACGCCAGAAAATATCTCGCGCCTGCGCGATAAGCGCGTCTCGGTCATATGAGGGTTTGCGGGGCATCGTTTCACCAATTTTTGAACGTTCGCTCAAATATATACTTGAGTGATCGCTCAAGAAACCCTAAATACGACTCATCGCGCCAGAAACAGGAGTTTTGACATGGCCAATTTCCCGTCTCACGACCTAGAAACCGCCCCGGAAGGGTCCAAGCCGCTGCTTGAGAAATCTCAGGCTGCATTCGGCCGCCTGCCCGGTCTTCATAAAGTAATGGCTGAAAGCCCCCAGCATCTGGAAGGCTATCAGGTTCTGCACGGCCTGTTTCTGCAGACCGATTTCAACAACGACGAAAAAACCGTTGTCTGGCAAACCATCAATGTCGAAAACGAATGCCATTACTGCGTGCCTGCGCATA
Source organism: Ruegeria sp. CF1 (assembly GCF_056537445.1). Taxonomy (NCBI): domain Bacteria; kingdom Pseudomonadati; phylum Pseudomonadota; class Alphaproteobacteria; order Rhodobacterales; family Roseobacteraceae; genus Ruegeria; species Ruegeria sp. CF1. Next base: position 4,392 of record NZ_JBQFRN010000013.1, read on the forward strand.
CCGGCATCGCAAAGATGATGAAAGTCTCTGACGAGATCACCGAGGCGCTGCGCAACGAAACTCCGCTGCCCACGGCCAAGCTGGAAGCGCTACGCACCTTTACCCTGCAAGTGATGGAAACCCGTGGAAACCCGACTGAAGAACAGCTGCAGGCCTTCTTTGACGCTGGCTATTCCCACCGTGCGGTCCTGGATGTCGTACTGGGTCTGGCACAAAAAACCATGTCGAACTACGTCAACCACATGGCCAAAACCCCGGTCGACGAAGTGATGCGCGGCTTCCTTTGGGAACGCAAAGTCGGCGAGCCTGCCTAAACGCTGACGACCGAGCCCTCGTCGCCTTCGGTAACGACCAGCGTTTGGGCTCGATCCCCCAATTCCGCAAATAGCTCAGGCCCGGTGCCCGTCATCCAGGCCTGTGCGCCCAGCGCACAAATCTCATCATACAACGCAGCGCGCCGACCCGCATCCAGATGCGCGGCCACCTCATCCAGCAATACAATAGGAGGTGCTCCAACCATCTCCGCCAACGCTCGCGCGTTTGATAGGATCAGCGATACCAGCAGTGCTTTCTGCTCACCGGTCGAGCAATCTTTGGCAGGAACGCCCTTGGCGGAATATACACCATACAGGTCTGATCGATGCGGGCCGACCAAAGTCCGCCCGGCGGCCAGATCGCGAAACCGGCTTTCATCCAAAGCTTCTCGCAAGTCTTCCGCCGTCTCAGGCATTGCACCTTCGGTTTGAACCAATTCAAGATCCGCTGACGGAAAGGCCGTCTCAGCTTTATCCTGTGCTGAGCGCAGATACTCCAACGCACTCAACCGCGCGGCGTGGATGCGATGCCCCATCTCGGCCATCTGCCCTTCCAGCGCCGCGTACCAATGGGCATCGCGAACTTGTTCTTTCAGCAACCGGTTCCGCTCGCGCATCGCTTTTTCATAGGTCAGAGATGCCTCGGCATGTGCCGGATCAAAACTCAGCGCGATCCGGTCGAGGAACCGCCGCCGCCCTTCGGCCCCTTCGATCCAGAGACGGTCCATCGATGGGATTAACCAAACTACCCGCGCCAGCTTTCCCAATTCAATCTGGCTTGAGGTCTTCTCATCAATCCGCACCTGCCGCGCCGCACCACCTTCGGACCAAGTTTCAATCTCGAAATTCTGTCCTTGCGCATTCAATAGCCCAATCAGCTTCCACCCCAGCGCCTCGGGGCGCCGTGTCATCTCAGCGGCGCTTGCCCGCCGCATCCCGCGCCCGGGTGAGAACAGAGAAACCGCTTCCAGTATGTTGGTCTTACCGGCCCCGTTTGGCCCATGGATCGCCACCGGCCGCCCGTCCAACGACAGGCGCGCCAGCTTATGAGACCGAAAATGCGAGACCGTAAGCTCGGTCAGGGCCAGTCCCATGACCCCTCTCTTTCGTTAGAGATCACCCCGTCGAGGCAATCAGACGCGCATCGGCATTACGACGTATACTGCGCTTTGGTCGTTGCCTTCGCGCATCAGTGTCGGATCACCCGCCGAGTTGAACATAAACACCGCATTTTCACGATCCACCTGAGACGCGATTTCGAGCAGGTATTTAGCGTTGAACCCGATCTCCAGGCGCTCATCCCCGTAAGCAACTGCAAGCTCTTCCTCAGCCGCACCACTGTCGGGTGCATTCACTGACAGAACCAGCTTATCCGCATCCAATTGCAGTTTGACGGCCCGCGACCGCTCGGACGAAACTGTCGCCACACGATCCACGGCCTGCGCGAATTCAGCCGCGTCGACTTCTAACTTGCGCGTGTTACCTTGCGGGATGACACGTGTGTAATCTGGGAACGTTCCGTCGATCACTTTCGAGGTGAGCGTGATGTCAGGCGTTGCAAACCGCACCTTGGTTTCACTGACCGAGACGGCGATGTCCATCTCGTCATCATCCAGCAGCTTGCGCAGTTCGCCCACGGTTTTGCGGGGCACGATCACGCCCGGCATATCCGCTGCACCATCCGGCAGATCCGCATCGATCCGTGCCAAGCGGTGACCATCAGTCGCCACGCAACGCAGTACCTTGCCGCCCTCGGAACCATCCGCAACGTGCATGTAAACGCCGTTCAAATAATATCTCGTCTCTTCCGTGGAAATGGCAAACTTCGATTTATCGAACAGCCGGCGCAACAATGCCGCCGACGCCGTAAAGTTCGATTGGTATTCTGAAGACGCCATAACCGGGAAATCTTCTTTCGGCAGCGTGGCCAGAGAAAAATTCGAGCGCCCCGCTTCCACGGTCAACCGCCCAGCTGCACTATCTGCGGTCAGGGTCACCAGCGCCCCATCGGGCAGTTTGCGTACGATCTCATGTAGCGTTGTGGCCGCAACAGTCGTGGCGCCCGCTTTCTCGACCTGCGCAGGGGCCTTGTCGACCACTTCGATGTCCAGATCGGTGGCACGAAACAGCGCCTGATCGCCTTCGGCCTCGATCAGCACGTTGGCAAGTATGGGAATGGTGTTGCGACGTTCGACAACTGACTGGGCCTGCGAAACGGCCTTGAGAAGGGTGCCGCGTTCGATGCTGATCTTCATACCCTCTGTTCCTTTGACTTGCGTGCCGAAATAGGCGGGACTGGCACGTTAGCGTCTCAGCCCTGAGGCACAAGGATTTTTTACGGATTTCTGGGTCGGATTGCCTCGGTGGTCAAGAGCAGCGCGCGTGAAACACACCAGATCATTCTCAACCGTGGACAATAGCGCACAAGAAAACACCCCGAACGCAATAGCCCGGGGTGTTTTTCAAGGATTCAGTGCGGTTTAGGCTTCCAAGGCCCGGCGCAGCATCTCAACATCTTCGGCAATCTGGCCATCGGTCAACTTCAGCTCTTCGATGCGCTTCACGCCATGCATGACCGTGGTGTGGTCGCGCCCGCCAAATCGACGGCCAATCTCAGGTAGCGACCGACTGGTCAGTTGCTTGCACAGATACATCGCCACCTGACGCGGACGCGCATAGGACCGCAGGCGTTTAGGGCCGATGATATCGCTGAGGCGGATGTTGTAATAATCCGAGACCTTTCGCTGGATCTCTTCGACGGTGATCTTGCGCTCGGAGGCGCGCAGTACATCGGCCAGACAATCCTGCGTCAGCTCCATATCGATCTCGCGCCCGACCAGCGAGGCAAAGGCAAACAGGCGGGTCAGCGCCCCTTCCAGCACGCGCACATTGGTCGAGATGCGGTGTGCAAGGAACTCCAATACACCATCAGCAATGGTCAGATCGGGATAAGTGCTGCTGTACTGCTGCACTTTGTTCTGCAGGATTCCCAGACGCAATTCGTAGTCTGTGGGATGAAGATCGACGACAAGGCCACATTGCAGGCGTGACTTTACGCGGTCTTCAAGGTCCTTGATCTCGCCCGGCGCGCGGTCGGCCGAGATGATGATCTGCTTGTTCTGATCCACCAGCGCGTTGAACGTGTGGAAAAATTCTTCCTGCGTCGAATCCTTGCCAGCGATGAACTGCACGTCATCGACCATCAGCACATCGACCGAACGGAACAAGTGCTTGAAATCCATCATGCGGCGTTCACGCAAGGCCTGCACAAAGCGATACATGAACTGTTCTGCTGACAGGTAAAGCACATTCAACTCGGGGTGCTTGGTTTTCAACTCCCACGCAATCGCGTGCATCAGGTGGGTTTTACCCAGTCCAACACCGCCGTAGAGCACGAGCGGATTGAAAGTTACCGGGCCGCCCTCGGATACGCGGCGAGCTGCGGCATGTGCAAGTTCGTTGGGTTTGCCAACAACAAAGCTATCAAAGGTAAACCGTGCATCCAGTGGCGCAGCCTGTAGTGCTTCAAGTGCATCATTGGCTGTATCTGTAACAGCGGGCCGGGTTTCTGGCGCGGGAGATGGCTTGGACTCTTCCACCAATGTGGGACGGGCTGACGAATTGGCCGCTGTGCGAAACGCCAAGCGCTGAACCTTTTCGCCCGATGTGTTCAGCTCATAGAGAATAAGGTCCGCAAAATTCTGACTGACATAGTTGCCCATGAAGTTGGTCGGCACCGAGAACACCGCTACACCATCCTGCAACTCCTGAAACTCCAAGGGTTCAATCCAGGTGGTAAAATTGTTCTTCCCAACCGCCTTCATCAATTTGCTACGCAGTTGTCCCCATTTCTCTTGTGTCATTCGGCGCCTCACGCATCCCATTCATTATTGGCCTTAAGGCCTTTTTTAATGTGTCCCGAATTACGGGCCTTTATGGCGCTCACACACAAGGGAACGTTTCGCCAAACCTGATGGTCTGGCGGGTACGCTCGAATATCATCGCAGTCCAATACAGCACGGCCCCAAAATGGGGGCACACCCGGAATCCGGGATGCGCATGATATTCCAATTTATCGACAGGGCCAGGATCTTCGGCTAACCCGAGACCCAGAGCAGATCGTCCAACTGACCGAAGCCAGCTTTCGAACATTCGTTCCTAAATCTTTCCGATGCCCGTCGGTCAGATCCTTGGAACAGCCTGTCCCCCCAAGCGAGTGAATCGCTGACTAAGTCGTAGCAAGAGCCCAAGGGTCCGGGCAACGAAACTCTGATATTGACTCGGGGTTCTGGGCGAAAGAATCTCTCGGCTTCGTGAAGACGCGGCTTTCCGGCAACAATGAAAAAGGCGTCGCAATCAGCGACGCCTTTTTCGTAAATCAACGCTTGACGCGTTTTCCCAAAGAATCAGCCCAGCGCTTTGACGCGCGCCGACAGGCGCGACATTTTGCGGGCTGCGGTGTTCTTGTGGAAGACGCCTTTGGTGACGCCACGCATCAACTCGGGTTGAGCGGCGCGCAGGGCTGCGGTAGCTGCGTCCTTGTCGCCGGATGCGATCGCTTCCTCAACTTTGCGCAGGTGGGTACGGATGCGCGAACGACGCGCTTTGTTGACGGCGAAGCGCTTTTCGTTCTGACGGGCGCGTTTCTTTGCCTGGGGCGAATTTGCCATGTGTCTCTGACCTTTTGTTCGGTACGTTTATCTTGGGTTGCGCGCCACGGACATATCCGCACCGGATCAGAAATCACGAGTGTGAGTCGGGCCAAGCGGGCCGCACGCGCATGTATGACGGCGGTCTCTAACCAAGTTTGGCAGGTTTGCCAAGCTGATTCTTCCAGTATGTGATGAGGGAAAAAGGCGGGGTCTGCCCGCCTAATATCACTAAGCGACGATTATGATCACTTGTCGCGGAACTGAGCCGCACGTTTTTCCAGAAACGCGGCCATGCCTTCTTTCTGGTCCTCTGTCGCGAACATCGAATGGAATACCCGACGCTCAAACAGCATGCCTTCGCTCAGCGGCAGCTCATAGCTGCGGTTCACAGCCTCTTTGGCCGCGATGGCCGTGATCTGCGATTTCTCTGCAATCTTCTGCGCCGCCCCGGTTGCCTCTTCGATCAGCTTTTTGGCGGGCACGACACGACTGACCAATCCCGCGCGCTCGGCCTCTTCAGCGTCCATGAAGCGGCCTGTCAGGTTCATGTCCATCGATTTGGACTTACCAACGAAGCGGGTCAGACGCTGACTGCCACCAAGCCCCGCGATGACTCCCAGATTGATCTCGGGCTGGCCGAACTTGGCGGTGTCGGCAGCGATGATGAAATCGCACAGCATCGCCAGTTCACACCCACCGCCCAGCGCGTAACCGGCAACGGCGGCGATGATAGGTTTGCGGATCGCGGAAACCCTATCGTTGGCGTCTGCAAACAGATTGACGTCGAATACATCGACAAAACTCATCTCGGACATTTCCTTAATGTCCGCACCGGCGGCAAAGGCCTTGTCCGAGCCGGTGATGACGATGCAGCGCACCTTGTCATTGCTATCCGCATCTTCCAGCGCCTCGCACAGCTCACCCAGCAACTGGGTGTTCAGCGCGTTCATCGCATCGGGGCGGTTGAGCTTGATAAGGGCGACGTGGTCTTCGATTTCGACGATGATCGTCTCAAAAGCCATGAGGTGTAAGCTTCCGGTTGTTCCGTTCAGGTACGATTCCTTATCACGCGATTTCGCTGGATCAAGTTATCTTTGGCATTGCGCGCAATAGAAGGATGAGCGACCGGACTGGGTGATTCTCTTGATTTCAGCGCCACAACCCTCGGTTCGACAAGGCTCTCCTTCGCGGCCGTAGACGTCAAAGCTGTGCTGAAAATATCCAAGTTCTCCATCGGCTTGGCGGAAATCGCGCAGCGATGACCCCCCCGCTTCGATCGCGTCCTGCAACACTTTTCTGATGATCGGCACAAGGGCCGCAACGCGTGGCGCAGAAATCTGTCCCGCTTTGCGACGTGGCGACACCTTGCCGCGATAAAGCGCTTCGCAGACGTAAATATTACCCAAACCGGCAACGATTCCCTGATCCAACAACGCCGATTTGACCGGGCTGTTCTTGCCTTTGAAGGCGTCTATCAGGTGCTGTTCGTGAAAATCGTTACCCAACGGTTCAGGTCCCAGAACCGATAGCAGCTTGTGCTGCTCTGCCGTTGCCGTCGGCAGCAGATCCATTGCCCCGAACCGGCGCGGATCGTTGAAGGTGATGCGTGCGCCATTAGCCATATGAAACACCACGTGATCATGTTTCTGCGCCATCGGATGCTCATGCGCATACTGTCCGAGCGGATCGCCAGAGACCGTCATCCGCCCCGACATGCCCAGATGGATCAACAACGTCTCGCCACTGCTGAGATCCGCCAGAATGTACTTCGATCGTCGCCGCAGCCGATCCACCCGTTGCCCCGTCAGCCGCTCGGCCATCCGAGCCGGGAAAGGCCAACGCAAATCGGGGCGATTCACATCCGCCCTTTCGATCACTGCGCCCTCCATTGCGGGGCTCAGGCCGCGTCTTACTGTCTCGACCTCGGGCAATTCGGGCATTACAGGGCTCCTATTCCAAAGGGCCGCATTGTGCCCGCCTCTTATCGCCCTATAACAGAGGCGAAATTCGACAAACGGCAAGGCAAATGTCCGACACCAACGACAAGACCACCCATTTCGGGTTCGAAACCGTGCGCGAGGCTGAAAAAGCCGGCCGCGTGCAGGGCGTGTTCAATTCGGTCGCCTCGAAATACGACGTGATGAACGACGTGATGTCGATGGGCATCCACCGGGTCTGGAAAGACGCGATGATGGACTGGCTTGCCCCGCGCGCCGGTCAGCGGCTTCTGGATGTGGCGGGCGGCACCGGCGATATCTCGTTCCGCTTTCTGAAGCGCGCAGGCCACGGCCATGCTACCGTGCTGGACCTGACCGAGCCGATGCTGGTCGAAGGCCGCCAGCGCGCCGAGGCCGACCAGATGTCCGACAGCCTGAGTTGGGTGGTGGGCGATGCGATGGCGCTGCCCTTTGAGGATAACACCTTCGACGTCTACACCATCTCCTTCGGCATCCGGAACGTCACCCGCCCGCAAGAGGCGCTTAACGAGGCCTATCGCGTTCTGAAGCCCGGTGGTCGTCTGATGGTGCTTGAGTTCAGCCAGTTACCCAATGACGGGCTGCAGAAGCTTTACGACCTCTACAGTTTCAATGTCATCCCGCGTATGGGCAAGCTGATCGCCAACGACTACGACAGCTATCAGTACCTTGTGGAATCGATCCGCAAGTTCCCAGATCAGGAGACATTCCTGAACATGGTCCGCACCGCCGGGTTCGAAAACGCCAAATACCGCAACCTGAGCATGGGCATTGCCGCACTGCATTCTGGCTGGAAGATCTAGATGCGCGGCCCCCACAACATCATTCGCCTGGTCCGGACGGGCGCCACGCTGGAACGCACCGGTGCCATGAATGTGGTGCTGGACGCGTTTGAAGCGCCGCGCGCCGTACGTATTCTGGCGCATACGCTGGGCAAACCGTTCCAATGGCTGGGCTACAAGGGCGACCCCGAGATGCCGCCCGCCACCCGTGCCCTGACCGCATTGGGTCCGGCTTACATCAAATTCGGGCAGGTGCTTTCGACCCGCCCCGACGTAGTGGGAAATGAACTGGCCGAGCAACTGCGTGTTCTGCAAGACAAGCTGCCGCCCTTTTCCAAAGCTGAAGCAATGGCAGAGGTCGAGAAAGAATTAGGCCAACCGACGTCAGAGATATTCAGTGAGTTCAGTGAACCCATCGCCGCTGCCTCGATTGCTCAGGTTCACAAGGCCAAGCTGACCAGCACAGGCGAAGACGTTGCTGTCAAAGTCCTGAGACCGGGTATCGAGCGCGCCTTCCGCAAGGATGTAGACGCGTTCTATTTCGCCGCGCGTATGGTGCAACTTTGCGCCCCCGGAGCGCGCCGACTACGCCCGATGGAAGTGATCGAGCATTTCGACGGCGTAGTACGCGGCGAGTTGGACCTGCGTCTGGAAAGTGCCGCCGCCTCGGAATACGCTGCCAATACCAAGGATGATGCCGGATTCTGGCTGCCTCCGGTGGTCTGGTCGCTATCCGCACGCCGCGTCATGACGCTCAGCTGGGCTGATGGCATTCCCTTGGGAGATAACAACGCGCTGGACGCTGCCGGACATAATCGCCGCGATCTGGCTGAGCGCGTGCTCCGCCTGTTCCTATTGCACGCGCTACGCGACGGCTATTTTCACGCCGACATGCACCAAGGCAACCTCAAGGTCGCTGCGAACGGGGACATTATCGCCTATGACTACGGCATCATGGGTCATATCGATGAATATACTCGCCGGGTATATGCCGAGATTCTCTTTGGTTTCATCCGCCGCGACTATAAACGCGTGGCTGAAGTCCATTTCGAAGCAGGCTATGTGCCTGCCAATCAGGACGTCGACGAATTCGCCCGCGCCTTGCGCGCGGTAGGTGAGCCAATCTTCGGCATGGACGCCACCCATATCTCGATGGGTCGGCTGCTAAGCTACCTGTTCGAAGTCACTGAACGCTTTGGCATGGAAACCCGCACCGAGCTGATCCTGCTGCAACGCACCATGGTGGTGGTCGAAGGCGTCGCCCGCTCGCTTGATGATCACATGAACATCTGGGAAGTCGCCCGACCGGTGGTCGAGGATTACATCAAACAATCCATCGGCCCCCGCGCCGCCCTGCGCGATTTTGGTAAAACCGCCCTGGTGCTTGCCCGTTTCGGCCCCCGCTTGCCCGGTCTGGTGGAAAATGCCCTGATTGCCCAGACCCAAAAAGACGACCCAAAGACCCCTGGTTTCATCGCAAACCTTCTGCCAGCAGCGATCGGCGCGGCCGCAGGCATAGCCGCGACGCTTGTCATCTTCGCACTCAGCTAAACCAACCCGACCGCTTCATCTGGCCAAAAATACCTTCGGGGGGAATCGCGCCCCGGCGCGATGGGGGGCAGACAGCCCCCCCTTGCCCCGGTCCAACTCAGAGCCGCTCGATGGCGAGGGCAATCCCCTGACCTCCGCCGATGCACATGGTGATCAGACCTTTCGATCCGCCAATACGCTCCAACTCATACAATGCCTTAAGCGTGATAATCGCCCCTGTGGCGCCCACCGGATGGCCCAGCGCAATAGCCCCACCGTTCGGATTCACCTTTGCAGCGTCCAGACCCAATTCCTGATTGACGGCCAGAGCTTGCGCCGCAAACGCCTCGTTGCTTTCGATCACGTCGAAATCATCCGAAGACAGACCCGTCTTTGCGAACAGGTTCTGCACAGCTGGAACCGGGCCGATGCCCATCACCTCGGGTCGCACGCCGGCATGGGCATAGCCAATCACGCGCGCTTTAGGTTTCAAGCCCGCCTTTTCTGCAGCATCTGCTGTCGCCAAAACCATCGCCGCCGCGCCGTCATTGATGCCCGAGGCGTTGCCCGCCGTCACCCGCCCATCTTTCTGGAATACCGGGCGCAATCCGGCCAACGCCTCGGCAGTGGTGGCCTTGGGATGTTCATCGACCTTGAAGTCGACCATGTCGCGCTTGACCTTGACCTGCACCGGCGCGATCTGGCTGTCGAAATACCCGGCCTCAATCGCCGCAGCCGCACGGGTCTGGCTGGTCAGCGCAAACGCGTCCATCTGTTCGCGGCTGATTTGGTGTTCATCTGCCACATTCTCGGCGGTCACCCCCATATGCCCGGTGCCGAATGGGCAGTTCAGCGCACCTAGCATCATGTCGAGCGATTTGACATCGCCCATCTTCGCCCCCCAACGGGCCTGCGGTACGACATAAGGGCTGCGCGACATGCTTTCCGCACCGCCCGCCACGGCAAACTCGGCATCGCCTAGCATCAGCGCCTGCACCGCCGACACTACTGCCTGCGCCCCCGAACCGCACAGCCGGTTCACGTTCATCGCCGGAGTCCCGTTCGGAATACCCGCCTGCATTGCGGCGACACGCGATAGATACATGTCGCGCGGTTCGGTGTTGATCACATGACCAAAGACAACATGATCAATCTGCGCGCCTTCAACGCCCGAACGCTCCATTGCCGCCTCGGTCGCCACGGTCGCCAGATCGATCGGAGCGGTCGAGGCCAACGCACCGCCAAAGGTCCCGATGGCTGTGCGCGCACCGTCCAGTATTACTATGTCCGTCATGTTTTCTCCTCCAAGTCTCGCGCCCATTATGCACCTGCAGCATGATCTTCATATTAGACTCACTGTCACGCCGGAATTGACATTACGTTGCGCAACACCCATGGATTCCGTCATGACGGAAAACACAGACGATATTCTGACGCGCCTGCCCGCCCGATTGAAAGAGGCGCGCCGCGCCAAAGGCCTGTCGCTAGAGGCGGTCGCCAACCTCAGCGGCGTCTCGCGTTCCATGGTCAGCCAGATCGAGCGTGGTGAAAGCAGCCCCACAATTTCTACCCTGTGGAACCTGACGCGCGCTCTGCAGGTGGATTTCGCCGGACTGTTGGAAGACGCCAAAACGACCGACCAGATCGAAGTGCTGCGTCAAGCAGAAGTGCCCAGTATCGACAATATGGGCGAGAAATGCCGGATTCGCATCCTCTCTCCCCCCGAAGAGGCCGGAGGACACGAGGTCTATGATATTCAGTTTCAGGCCAATGGGAGCCTGAACAGCCAGCCTCATGCGCGCGGCGCACGAGAGCAACTGACTGTGCTGGAAGGCGCCGTCCGTGTCACTTCGGGAACGGCATCCAGCGATCTGAAACAAGGGGATACCGCCCGGTATGCCGCCGATATTACGCATTCGATAAGCGCTGAAAACCCGGCCCGCGTTTTCCTGATCGTAAAAAACGCCTGAACGGGCAAGATTCCGCCTTCACGGATATTTTTCCCAAATACTGTAATTCTCCTATTTGGGAATTTCATCCGCTATGTTAGACGTGCGACTCAGATTAACGGAGGTCGCCATGGCTGAAGCATTCCTGTCCCATATTTCGGATACACTCGCGCAGATTGAGGCAGAGGGTCTGTACAAGCGCGAACGGATGATCACCTCGCCTCAGGGCGGTGAGATTACGGTGGGCGACAAGCAGGTGATCAACTTGTGCGCCAACAACTATCTGGGTTTGGCCGATCACCCCGCGCTGATCAACGCCGCCAAAGGCGTCATGGAGCCCAAGGGGTTCGGCATGGCCTCGGTCCGGTTCATCTGCGGTACGCAGGACATTCATCGCGAACTTGAGCAGAAGCTGGCAAAGTTCCTGAACAAGGACGATTCAATTCTGTTCGCTGCCTGCTTCGACGCCAATGGCGGGTTGTTTGAGCCATTGTTAGGGCCCGAAGACGCCATCATCTCTGACAGTCTAAATCATGCCTCGATCATCGACGGGGTACGGCTGTGCAAGGCAAAACGCTATCGCTACATGAACAACGACATGAATGACCTCGAAGCGTGGCTGAAACAAGCGCGTGAGGACGGGGCGCGGCATATCATGATCGCAACCGATGGCGTGTTCTCAATGGATGGCTATCTGGCCAATCTGCCGAAGATTCGCGAGCTGGCCGACAAATACGACGCCATCGTGATGGTCGATGACTGCCACGCCACCGGCTTTATGGGGCCAAACGGAGCGGGCACGCCGGACCACTTCGGCGTCGACGTGGATATTCTGACGGGAACTTTGGGCAAGGCACTTGGGGGGGCAATCGGCGGTTATATCGCCGGGCCGCAGCCAGTGATCGACCTGCTGCGGCAGCGGGCGCGGCCCTATCTGTTCTCAAACTCGCTGCCGCCGTCCATCGTTGCCGCAGGGCTTGAGGCAATCCGTCTGGTTGAAGAAGGTGACATGCTGCGCGCCCAATTGTTCGGCAATGCCAAGTACTGGCGCGCCGGGTTAGAGAATCTGGGCTTCGACCTACTTCCGGGCGAACACCCGATCATCCCGGTCATGCTGGGTGAAGCGACCATGGCGCAGGATATGGCATCGCGATTGTTTGACGAAGGCGTCTATGTTTCGGGCTTTTTCTTCCCTGTCGTGCCGCGTGGTCAGGCCCGAATCAGAACGCAGATGAATGCGGCTCTAACACGCGACGAACTAGACCGGGCGCTCGCGGCATTTGGCAGGGTCGGCAAAGAATTGGGGATAATCTGATGCGGCCCAACACGATGAAAGCCCTTGAGAAATCCAAGCCCGAGGAAGGTCTGTGGATGGTGCAGGCCCCGGTACCCGAGATCGGCCCAGACGAGGTTCTGATCCGCATCAACAAGACCGGGATTTGCGGCACGGATATTCATATCTGGAACTGGGATGAATGGGCTGCGGCCACCGTGCCGATCCCGATGATCACCGGCCACGAGTTCGCGGGTGAAATTGTTGAATTGGGTCGCAACGTGACAGGGATGACGGTCGGCCAGCGCTGTTCAGGCGAGGGGCATCTGATCACCCCTGACAGCCGCCAGAGCCGTGCGGGCAAGTTCCACCTTGATCCCGGCACGCGCGGTATCGGTGTGAATGAACAGGGTGCCTTTGCGCAATACCTGAAACTGCCTGCCTTTAACGTGGTGCCCCTGCCTAACGACGTACCGGATGAGATCGGGGCGATCCTCGACCCGCTGGGCAATGCCGTGCACACTGCACTCAGCTTCGATCTGCTGGGCGAGGACGTATTGATTACTGGCGCAGGCCCTATCGGCATCATGGCCGCCGCCGTTGCCCGTCATGCCGGTGCCCGGCATGTAGTGATCACCGATATCAACCCCGACCGCCTGAAACTGGCCGAACACGTGGTACCAACGGTACGCACAGTTGATGTGTCCAAAGAGGATCTGCAGGATGTCATCGCGGAACTGGCCATGACTCAGGGCTTTGATGTCGGGCTTGAAATGTCGGGCTCGCAAGCCGCGCTGGACCAGATGGTTGAAGCGCTGGTTATGGGTGGCAAGATCGCACTGTTGGGGATTCCGCCCGGAAAATCTCCGGTGGACTGGTCGCGCATCGTGTTCAAAGCTATCACCATCAAGGGTGTCTATGGGCGCGAGATGTTCGAGACCTGGTACAAGATGATCGCCATGTTGCAGAACGGGCTGGATGTCAGCCGCGTAATCACCCACCAGTTCGCGGTCGATGACTTTGCCCAGGGATTCAAGGCCATGAAATCCGGTCAATCAGGCAAGGTGGTTCTGGACTGGACCTAACGCTCTGGAACCGTGCGGGTTTTGTCCCTAAACAGGGATAAACCCGCGCGTCTGGAGGAGCACATGGGCGACAAAGACAGGTATACAGAACGGGGAATCGAAGAGTCTCTGGTCACCGATTTCACAGAAACTCACCGCAAAAGCTATGGGGATTTTCTGCAACTTAAGACTCTGCTGAACCTGCAAAAGACCTTTCAGGACCCGGCCCAACCTGATGAGATGTTGTTCATCATCATTCATCAGGTCAGCGAACTGTGGCTGAAACTGATGCACCATCAACTTGTCGAAGTCCGCCGGTTCTTGCAGCAGGACGATTTCGGTCCGGCGATGAAGAACCTCGACCGGATCAAGGCGATCCAACGGCAATTGATCGCCGCGTGGGAGACGCTACTGACTATGACTCCCGCGGACTACATGACGTTTCGAGACGCATTAGGCAGTTCGTCAGGCTTTCAAAGCTATGGCTATCGCCAAATCGAGTTCATTCTGGGCAACAAAGATCCCGCGACCCTGAAAGTGCATGCGCATGACCCAGAAGTGATGGAGATGCTGAACGCGGCTCTTACCAAACCCTCGCTCTATGACGAAGTGCTGCGGATGCTGGCCCGGCAAGGGTTTGACGTGCCGCATGATCTGATCGAGCGGGATTACGCAAAGCCCTACTCCGGCGATCCGCGTATCGTCAAAATCTGGGTCGAAGTGTTCCGCAACACGGAGCAATACTGGGATCTTTACGCGCTGGCCGAAAAACTGATGGATGTGGAATCTCTGTTCCAGAGGTGGCGATTCGATCATGCAACCGCGGTTGAGCGCGTGATCGGAATGCAGCCCGGAACGGGTGGATCTAGCGGCGTGGCCTTCCTGCGCAAAGCGCTGGAGTTGCGGTTTTTCCACGACCTCTACGACGTGCGAACCGAACTGATGTATACTGGGGAATAGGCCATGCTGTATCGCGGATTCACCCAAGAAGAGCTTGAGCAGGAGTATTCCCCTAGCTCAATGATTGGCGGTGATCTGACGCCATATCTAGCCAGCTATTCTGCCCTCAGCGCACAGGCACGGTCTGAAATTAGGATGCACGAAAACCGTTCCTATGGCGACAGCCCGACGCAAGTTCTAGATTTCTTCCCCGCACCTGGCGCCAACGCGCCTTTGCATGTCTTTATTCATGGTGGCTATTGGCAGGCGCTTAGCCAGCGTGAGTCGGCCCCTATGGCACCGGTATTGCATGAGAACGGGCAAGCCTTTGCCACGCTGAATTATACGCTCGCCCCCGATGCCAGATTGGGGCAGATGGTCGACGAATGCCGTACCGCCTTGTTGTGGCTCGCGTCACAGGCCGAAACACTGGGTTTTGATCCATCAAACATCACACTTTCAGGCCATAGTGCAGGCGCCCATCTGGTCGCGATGGTCATGGCGACGTCTTCAAAGGCGTTTGCGCAGACCGGTCTGCGGGTACGTAATGTGATCCTGATCAGCGGGGTATATGACCTTGTCCCGATAAGCCTGACATCGGTGAATGATCCACTGCAGCTGACCAAGGTCGAGGTTCACGATCTCTCACCCTGCCTCAACCTGCCCGCACCGGGACCGCGTTACAGGGTAACCGTCGCCGAGCGGGATACGCCCGAGTTCATCCGCCAAAGCCGTGACTATGCGGAATTGCTGCGTAAGGCCGGACATTCGGTAAGTTTCGATCTGCAGAAGGGCAAGCATCACTTCGACATCATCATGCCATCGGGCACGTTTCTGTCGTCGCGCACGGACTAACCTAAATGAAAACAGCGGCCTAGTGGGGCCGCTGTTTCAAGTTTCTTTCTAGATCCGGATCAGTCCAGCGTACGCGTGACCTCTTCGCGTTCGAAAATCTCGATCACGTCGCCGGCGCGAATATCGTCGTAATTCTCGAACGCCATACCGCATTCCTGACCCGATTGAACTTCGGCCACTTCATCCTTGAAACGCTTGAGGGTCTTCAGCGTGCCTTCGTGGATCACCACGTTGTCGCGCAGCAGGCGTACGCCAGCCGAGCGGCGGGCAACACCTTCGGTGACCAGACAGCCAGCAACTTTGCCGACGCCGGTAACCTTGAAGACCTCTTTGATCTCGGCGTAACCGATGAACTTTTCGCGAATCTCGGCGCTCAGCAGGCCCGATGCGGCTGCTTTCACGTCATCAACCAGATCGTAGATCACCGAGTAATACCGGATCTCGACGCCTTTCTGGTTGGCGGTGTTCCGCGCCGATGCGTTCGCACGCACGTTGAAGCCAAAGATCGGTGCACCGGAGGCTTCGGCCAGGCCGACATCCGTCTCGGTGATCGCACCAACACCCGAGTGAAGAACGCGTACGCGCACTTCGTCGTTGCCGATCTTCTCCATCGCCTGAACGATGGCTTCGGCAGAGCCCTGCACATCCGCTTTCATCAGAATAGGCAGCTCGGTGACGTTTTCGTCTTCCTTCGCCTTCTGCATCAGCTGTTCAAGGGTGGTCGCGGCACCAGCAGCGGCGCGTTTGTCCTTGGCGGCTTGCTCACGATAAGCAGCGATCTCACGGGCCTGCGCTTCGGTCTCGGTCACGTTCAGAACGTCACCTGCTTCGGGCGTGCCGTTGAGACCCAGAACCTCGACCGGAACTGAGGGGCCAGCTTCTTTGACACGGTCGCCCTTGTCGTTGATCAGCGCACGGACCTTACCGTACTGCTCACCCACAACGAAGATATCGCCCTGACGCAGCGTGCCGTTCTGAACCAGAACGGTGGCGACGGGACCACGGCCCACATCCAGCTGCGCCTCGATCACGGCACCTTGGGCGGCGCGATCTGGGTTGGCTTTCAGTTCCAGAATCTCGGCCTGCAGTGCAATGGCTTCCAGCAATTCGTCCAGACCCTGACCAGTCATGGCCGAGACCTCAACGTCCTGAACCTCACCCGACATCTTCTCGACGATCACTTCGTGCTGCAGCAAGTCAGTGCGGACTTTGTCGGGATTCGCGTCGGGCTTGTCGATCTTGTTGATCGCCACGATCATCGGCACTTCGGCCGCTTTGGCGTGGTTGATCGCCTCAATCGTCTGCGGCATCACCGCGTCATCAGCGGCGACAACCAGAACCACGATATCCGTGACCTGAGCCCCGCGCGAGCGCATTGAAGTAAAGGCCGCGTGGCCCGGTGTATCCAGGAAGGTCAGCGTGGTGCCACCATCGGTTTTCACCTGATAGGCGCCGATATGCTGGGTGATGCCACCAGCTTCGCCGGCAACAACACGCGCGTCGCGGATCGCATCCAGCAGCGAGGTCTTACCATGGTCAACGTGACCCATGATGGTGATGACCGGCGGACGGGGCTGCAGATCGTCATCGCTGTCTTCGACCTCTTTGATGACGTCTTCAACATCCGAATCAGAGACACGCGTGACCTTGTGGCCAAATTCTTCGATGATCAGTTCAGCGGTGTCAGCGTCGATGGTCTGGTTCTGCGTGACCATCATGCCCATCTGCATCAGCGATTTGACAACGTCAGCGACACGCTCGGCCATACGGTTGGCCAATTCCGAGACC
This sequence comes from Ruegeria sp. CF1, assembly GCF_056537445.1. Taxonomy (NCBI): domain Bacteria; kingdom Pseudomonadati; phylum Pseudomonadota; class Alphaproteobacteria; order Rhodobacterales; family Roseobacteraceae; genus Ruegeria; species Ruegeria sp. CF1. Next base: position 21,514 of record NZ_JBQFRN010000013.1, read on the forward strand.
ATGATCGCCTCGGGCAGCTGAACGTCGCGGATCACCTTTTCCCGCTCGACCGTGCCGCCCATGGCCTTCTGGCGCGCACGCTCCTGCTTGCGTTTCATCGCGGCCATCGAGCGTTGGCGATTGCCTTCGCCGCCAGTGGCCTGACCAAGTGTCAGCTTGCCCGAGCGGCGGTTGTCGTCACGGCCCTTGCCACGGCCACGCTGCTCACGCTCGCGATCCTGCTTGCGCGGTGCAGCAGCAGGTGCAGGCTTGCTGGATGGGCTGCGCGCGGCTTTGGGCTCGGCGGGTGCCGGGGCTGCGGCAGCACGCTGGGCTGCTTCCTCGGCCTCTTTACGCTTGCGTTCTTCCTCTTCGGCCTTGGCACGGGCACGCTCTTCAGCTTCACGCTGCTCGCGTTCCTTGGCCTCTTGTTCGGCCCGGCGGCGTGCGCGTTCTTCTTCGCGCGCCTTTTCCTGCGCCTCACGGGCAGCGGCCTCTTCAGCCTCGCGCGCTTTGGCGGCTTGCAACGCCTTCATACGACGCGCCATTTCCGCATCGGAAATACCCGCTGGGCGACGCGAAGGATCACCCGAAGGTGTCGCACCACCACTTGGTTTGGTCGCGCCCGGCTTGGGTACGACCACGCGTTTGCGTTTGGTCTCCACCACGACATTCTTGGTGCGTCCGTGGCTGAAACTCTGTTTCACATTTCCGGGGCGTGCCCCGCCACGAAGACCCAATGTCTTTTTGCCGTCACTATCGCTCATAAAGCTTCTTACCCTTCCGAGCGGCCCTTGCCGCCGTCATCCTTTTCGCGCAAGCCACGCAGGCGCTGCGCTTCCTCTACAACACGTTTGGCGAGTCCGCCAGAGGCCAAGGCCGCATGAATCACGGTTTGGCGCCCAAATGCCGCCCCAAGCTCGTCTGCGGTCAGCCAGCCGATGTATTTCCCGAAGTGCGGCGTGCTGAGTTTCGACTTGCCGCGCCCCGATCCGTCTGAGGCCTGAATCAGAACCTGGGCCTCTTCCCGGTCCAGCCAAGACTTGACCTTTTCATACCCGGCGACCGCATCTCCGGATTTGCGCGCCAGACTGATCAGTTCGATCACACGACGCGCCACCTGTTTCTCGACCTCATCGGTCAGGTCCTTGGCGGCACTCACCTGTGCCTTAAACCCGCGCGAGAACAGTTTCTTGTTCACCGCCTTGTCCAGCGCCGCACGATCCGCCGCCACGTAAACCCCACGCCCCGGCAATTTCGCCGCGACATCGGGAAAGACCTGACCATCCGGCCCCGTCACAAAGCGGATCAAGCCATATTTGGGCTGAACCTCGCCCGTGGCGATGCACTTGCGTTCAGGGCCTTCCGACCGATCCTTATGGACGCCACCGCGACCCATGTCAGCCACCCGAGGCCTGAGATCAGGCCTCGACCTCCTCATCGGTTGCTTCGCCGTCTTCTTCGGCCTGCTCCAGCTCGGCCGGATCAACCCAGCCCAGCATGATGCGCGCGGTCATGACCAGATCCTGCGCTTCTTCCAGCGTCACGCCGAAGGGCTCCAGTACACCATCATCTTTGATGCGTTCGCCATCGACCGTGGTCCAGCCACCGGCCAGTTCCCAGTCGGCGCAGGTTGCGAAGTCTTCCAGAGTCTTCACATCATCCTTGGCCAGCGCCTCTACCATCTGGGGTGTCAGGCCCTCGAATTCAATAAGACTGTCCTCGGCACCCAGCGCACGGGCTGCATCCAGCGCCGCCTTGGCCTGAGCTTCCAGGAATTCGCGTGCACGTGTCTGAAGTTCTTGCGCGGTACCTTCATCCACACCGTCGATGACCAGCAGTTCGTCGATTTCAACGTATGCCACTTCTTCGAGGTTGGTGAAGCCTTCAGAAACCAGCAGCTGAGCGAAGAATTCGTCCAGATCCAGCGTTTCCATGAACAACTGGGTACGAGCCTCGAATTCTTTCTGACGGCGCGCCGATTCTTCGGCTTCGGTCATGATGTCGATGTCCAGATTGGTCAGCTGGCTGGCCAGACGCACGTTCTGACCACGACGGCCAATGGCGAGGCTCAGTTGCTCCTCGGGAACCACAACTTCGATCTTGCCGGCTTCTTCGTCCAGAACCACCTTTGAAACTTCGGCGGGCTGCAGAGCGTTGACAAGGAAAGTCGGCTGATCTTCGTTCCACGGAATGATGTCGATCTTTTCGCCCTGCAGCTCGTTCACAACGGCCTGCACGCGGCTGCCGCGCATACCAACACAAGCGCCGACGGGGTCAATCGAGCCGTCATAAGAAATCACGGCAATCTTGGCGCGCGAGCCGGGATCACGAGCAACGGCCTTGACCTCGATGATGCCGTCATAGATTTCCGGTACTTCCATCTTGAACAGCTCAGCCATGAATTCCGGCGCAGTGCGCGACAGGAATATCTGGTGGCCACGAACCTCGCGGCGGACTTCCTTGATGTAGGCACGCACACGGTCGTTCGGGCGATAGCTTTCGCGACCGATCTTGTCATTGCGGCGCAGAACAGCCTCGGCACCGCCCAGATCGACGATCACATTGCCGAACTCTTCACGCTTGACCGCACCGTTGATGATGGTGCCTGCACGATCCTTGAATTCTTCGTACTGACGATCACGCTCGGCTTCGCGAACCTTTTGCAAGATGACCTGCTTGGCGGACTGAGCAGCGATACGGCCCATTTCCACGGGCGGGACTTCTTCAACGAAGACGTCACCAACCTCTGGCGCCTCCATGTACTGCTTGGCCTGCTCGACGGTCATCTCGGCCTGATAGTTCTCAAGCTCTTCATCCTCGACCACGGTGCGGACACGGGTAAAGGTCGCCTTGCCGGTCTTGCGGTCGATGCTGACGCGGATGTCCATCTCGGCGCCGTAACGGCTCTTGGCGGCACGGGCGAGCGATTCTTCCATCGCTTCGACAACCAGACCGGGGTCGATCATCTTTTCGCGGGCCACGGCCTCGGCGGTCTGCAGCAGCTCCAGCTGGTTGGCTGAGGTGATTGCCATCAGTTCGTCTCCTCTTCGGACCCTTCGGTCTCAATCTCGTCGAAAGCGTTTTCGTTCAGGGCACCAGCGTCTTTGCGCTGGCGCAGCATTTCCTTGATCAGGTCATCGGTCAGAACCAGCTTGGCGTCGCTCAGCCAGTCAAATTGCAGACCGATGGTAATGGTCTCGTCTCCCTCGGGGATGTTGATCAGAACCTCATCCCCTTCGATCCCGGCCAATTCGCCCTTGAAGCGGCGGCGACCGTCGATCAGTTCTGCGGTTTCGATCTTGGCCTCATACCCTTCGAACGTCTCAAAATCTTTGAGACGGGTCAGAGGACGGTCAATTCCAGGGCTGGAAACTTCAAGCGTGTAGGCGTCCAAAATGGGGTCTTCGACATCCAGCGTGGCGCTGACCGCATTGGAAATCTCGGCGCAGTCATCCACTTCGATTCCGCCATCGGGCTTGTCTGCCATTATCTGCATCGTGGTGGTCTTGCCGCTCATCAGCCGAATGCGAACAAGCTCATACCCCAGATCCTCGATCACAGGGGTGATGATCTCGGCCAGTCGCCGGTCGATGGCAGCTTTGGCTATCAGGTCGTTTGTCATTCAGGTTCTCTACCCTGTTATCGGGCACAAAAAAACGGGCGCGCGGCCCGTCGAATTTTCCGGTGGAGCCCCGGACCAGAAGTCCGACGCGCCGCTGTTGCAACTGCATATACGCAGGAGTTCCTGAGTCTGCAACCCCCGGCGCAAATCGTGATCAAATTTACGCCAGCCACCACCGTTCGGCGATGCGCCCATCATCCAGCGCAGCCCGGCTGATCTGGCGCGGCATACCGACATGAGAGGCCATTGCCAACGCCATCTCGGCCTCAGACGGATGAAATCGCAGCCCGCGTTGCGCGGTTAGCTCCTCACCAGCCGGGAGCGCTGCGATATCTACATATCCATCGCGCAATGCTTCGGCCCGCACCCCGGCGTCCGGGATCACGATAATCTCAAGCGTATCGACCCATCCTGCCGTTCCGCTTTTGTAGTGATTGGACACCCTGCGTGCGCGGAAATGACGTTCATCCTCGGCCCGCTCAACCCGGTAGCATCCTGTGCCGTTGGCCAGAGCCAGTGGCGTCACGCCCCCTCGCGCAATGACAAACCGTGACCCAGCCAGCAAGAATGGTAGTCCCGGGTTGCCCTCAGCCAATTGCAACTGCACACGATCAGGTGCAATGGCCTCGGCCTGACCAATATCTTCCAGTACAGCTAGAACATCGTTCACGTCCAGCTTGGTGCCATCGTGGAACACAGCATCATCGCGCAGATCAAAGTTCCAGACCCGCGCATCAGCATCTGTCTGCCAATTTGTAGCCAGCTCTCCGCGCAGGGTACCATCGGGCGCGATCTCGGTCAGGCTGTCAAAGACTGCGCCCCGAGCCACCTGTTCCAGACTGTTGTCGCGTGGCACCGCCAGCCGCAAGGTGCCACCCTGTTTCGGCGTATCGGCCAGAGACGCTCCTGTCGCCGCCAGCAAAGCGGCGGCGGCGCCCGAGGCAAATAATGCGCGACGGTCGATGCGAGTCATACCGTTTCCTCCGACACGCGATCCATGATCCGAACCAGTTCCGCGCTGATGCCCGGTTCTGACAGGGCGTGACCGGCCTGCCGCACCATCTTCAGTTCGACATTGGGCCAGCGCTCGGACAGGTTCCATGCAGCCTGCGGTGGGCAGATCATGTCATAGCGTCCCTGAACGATATGACCGGGAATATGGGCAATCCGGTCCATCTGATCCAGAATTTGCCCGTCATACTCAAGAAACGCCTTGTTCGTGAAATAGTGATTCTCAAGCCGCGCAAAAGTTCGCGCGTATTCGCCGGGGCTTTCCCCGACCGACCCGTTGGTGTGGATCGAGGCCAAAGCGTTTTCCCAATGTGACCAAGCGCGAGCATACAGGATCTCGGTCGCGCGGTCGCCCGAAAACAGGCGCTTGTTGTAGGCCGCAATTGCGTCATTTACTTCATGTTCGGGCAAGAGAGAGGTGAACTTGGCCCATTGTTCAGGCCAGAATTTGCCCGCACCACCGCCATAAAACCAGTCCAGCTCGGCCTGTGTGGCCAGAAACACGCCGCGCAATACCAGCCGATTTACCCGATCTGGATGTGTTTGGGCATAGATCAATGCCAGTGTCGCGCCCCAGCTGCCGCCAAAGACGATCCAATCTTCGATGTCGAACAATTTGCGCAGACGCTCGATATCCGCCACCAGATGCCATGTCGTGTTGTTTTCGACCGACGCGGTTGGCCGCGACCGGCCACATCCGCGCTGATCAAAGAGAATCACCCGATAGGCATCCGGATTGAAATAACGTCGCATCGCCGGGCTGCAGCCGCCGCCCGGCCCACCATGCAGGATCACCACCGGAATCCCGTTGGGATTACCGCATTGTTCCACATATATACGGTGCCCATCGCCCATATCGACCACGCGCTGATCGAATGGATCGATCGGCGGGTACAGATATTGAACTGCGCGCTTTTGGTCCGGGTACTTGTCCATTATGGCCCTATATAGTCCTTAAGCGTAAAAGAGCACACGGAGACAGGAATGCAAGCGCATCCGAACACAGTGGACCCGTCAGAGATCGCAAAATTCGAAGCGATGGCCGCAGAATGGTGGGACCCGCATGGGAAATTCAAACCTCTGCACATGCTGAATCCGTGTCGTCTGGATTATATCACACAGCAGATCGCAGGTGAGTTTGACCGTGATCTCAAAGTCGCGAAGCCATTCGAGGGCCTACGCCTTCTCGATATCGGCTGCGGCGGAGGGTTGCTGAGCGAACCCATGTCCCGCCTTGGGGCCGAAGTCGTCGGCGCCGACGCTGCTGAGGGCAACCTGCCCGTCGCGCGCATCCATGCCGAACAATCGGGCCTGCAGATCGACTACCGCCACACGACCGCCGAGGATATGGCCGCCGCAGGTGAACAGTTCGACGTCGTGCTGAACATGGAGGTGGTCGAGCATGTGGCCGACCCGTTGGGTTTCCTGACTGCATCGCAACAACTTCTGAAACCCGGCGGGTTGCTGATCTGCTCCACCATCAACCGCAATCCGAAATCCTATGCCATGGCCATTTTCGGGGCCGAGGTCGTCATGCGTTGGCTGCCCCGCGGCACGCATGAGTGGAACAAGTTCATCACACCCGATGAACTGTTCGACCTGCTGCGCCAGGCCGGGCTGGACCCGGTGGACCGTAAGGGGTTCGTTTTCAACCCGATCCTGTGGAGCTGGTCGATCTCGGACCGGGATTTGAGCGTGAATTACGTGACGGCGAGTGTGAAGCCTAGGTAGGATGGGTTTTCAACCCATCTTGCAAGCGTTTTCGATCTTAAGCGATGGGTTAAAACCCATCCTACGCTTGATTATTTTACGGCTAAACGGTGAAGGTAAAACGCTGAGGCAAAACCAGCTTCGTCCAACGAGCGTTTGAGACGCCCATTTAGAAAAACGCGATGTGGTACGCCCGGGTCGCGCCAAATGTCGATCCCGGACGCCGCATCTGCATTGCAGACAACGTCCCCGGGCTTGGCATCCCTCCATTCAGGAAGTCGAAAAAGGTCATCCCGGTCGGGTCGGGCTCGTCGAAGACTTTTTGACTCAGCAATGTTCAGCGTGCCGGATTTGTTTGCGATCCACAGGATCGAGTAGTCCTGCTCAATCGGTGTGATCTTGTCTCTTTCGAACAGGTTGACGGGATAAAGCCCCCCTTGCCCTAATTCGAGATTTTTGAGGATATCAGCCACATCTGATCGGATCGCCAGAATTCCAAACAAAGTGATTACAGGAGAATACTTCCCGTAGTGAGGCTCAAAATCATGATCTTCAGGAGCAACCTCTTGAAAGAAATCCGGCAAGATATCCTGCTGCTCCAGCGGCTCCCCGTGGCGCTGCCAACGATACAGATTCGCATGATAACCTGATCCGGGTTGCCACCTGAAGGCCTTGAAGCGTTCACTTGGTTCTTCAGGAAAATCATCGGGGACAAGCGCCCGGAATGGCCTCTGCAGGTCCATCCCGACGGTAATGTCTGAAACCCAAATTTCATCCGTCATCTTTTACGATCCTTTGGCGCAGTTGGCGTAAAGCCCCTACTCCCCCTCCAACTGCAACCGCAAATCCCGTAGCACGGGCAGCGTGCTGCGCACCCGCTCCAGCCCCAGCTCTCCGACCACGCGGTTGATCAGCGGGGCAATCGAGGAAATCGCCTGATCGCGTGCGCGTCGGCCTGCGGGGCTGATGGCGACCATCTTGCGGCGGGCGTCGTCCCAGTCGGGGCGGATGTGGATATAACCGGCCCATTCCAGCTTGGCCAAAGTGTTGGTCATCGCCCCGCGCGTCACATGGAACGTGTTGGCAAGTTGCGCCGGGGTGCGCTCGTCGCCGACAAACACCAGATGGTTCAGCACCGAGAAATGCGAGATTTCCATGCCCTTGGGCAGCACCCGGCTCAGCCGGTTGCGCAATAGCTGATCGGCGGTCAGGATCTCGCTGAACAGCGTGACCGCAAGGGCATTTTTTTCGTCAGTCATGGTCCGGTTCTGGATCAGGGTCCGTCAAAGGGGCGGACATGTGTTAGTGAAGGCACGCGTCGTCGCGCCTCTGTAACAGACCTATCATCCAAATCAAAAAAGTGAATGCCCGGATCGGTGCCTGCGTCGATCAGCACCTCTCCCCACGGGGCGACAACCATACTGTGGCCGTGTGTATATCGCGTCTTGCCACGAGTTTTAGGGTGCTCACCCGTTTGTGCCGGAGCCAGCACCCAGCAGCCGGTCTCAATGGCCCGCGCGCGTAGCAGCGCTTCCCAATGGGCCGCACCAGTGACCGGCGAAAACGCCGCCGGGACAGTGAGAATCCGCGCGCCTGCCTGCGCCAAAGCGGCATACAGGTAGGGAAATCGAATATCATAGCAGATGGTCAGTCCGACTTTATCGAAATCGGTGTCGGCAATCACCGCTTTCTGACCGGGGCGGTAGTTCTTCGATTCGCGGAAGGTCTCGGATTCCGTGACCTGCACGTCGAACATGTGAATCTTATCATACCGCGCCACGATCTGCCCCTGCGGGTCGATCATGAAGCTACGGTTGGCAAAGCGGCCATCGGCATCATGCGTTTTGATCGCTAGTGAACCGATGAGCAGCCACACACCCAAATTGGCGGCCTGTTCGCCAAGGCCCGCCAGAGTGATATCGTCTTCTTCATGCTGCAAAACCTCGCGCTGCCGAGTGGTGCTGGTTGAGACGCAATTCGTGACTTCAGGCGTCAGAATGAACTGCGCACCTTGCGCAGCTGCATCGGCCATCATGGTTCGCACCATGTCCAGATTCTCGGTCGGATCATCCGACGCGGTGATCTGCAGCAAAGCGGTTTTCATCAAGCCGCCAGCAGGCGGTCCAGCTTGCCCTGACGTTCAAGCTCGTAAAGATCGTCGCACCCACCAACATGGGTGGTGCCCACAAAAATCTGCGGCACAGTGCGTTTTCCTGCCGCGCGCTGGATCATTTCAGGTTTGCGTTTCGGATGCATCAGCACGTCGATTTCCTTGAATTCGACGCCTTTCTGTTTCAACAACCGCTTGGCCGCATGACAAAAGCCGCACAGCGGCGAGGTGTAGATTTCTACCGGCTTCATATTCCGTCCCTTTGGGTTTCGCACATTCTTGGGCGAATTAGGCATCCTTGGCAACGCGCGCCAGTACCAACACGAAAATATGATTTGCCCCTGACGCGCGACAGACACGCGCGCAGGCGTCCAACGTCGCACCCGAGGTCATAACATCATCGACCAGAAGAATATCCCGGCCTCTGATCATGGGAGCACGTTTTCGGTGCAGGGATATGGCGTTGGACAACGCAAGGGATCGCTCAACCGCAGTTTTTCCGTCCAGAACAGGGGTGCGGACCGTGCGAACCAGAAGATCGGGGCAGACACTCAACCCCGTTTGCCGGCCCAGATGCTGCGCCAGAAGCGCCGATTGGTTGTAGCGACGCTTGATCAGCCGGGTCCAGTGCAGCGGTACCGGCGCGATCAATATGTTCGGGCGCAACAGCTCGTGCCCGGCTTGAGCCATCCAGCGTGCGGCAGGGCGGGCCAACTCAGGCCGATCCCCGTGCTTAAAGGCAAGTATGAGTGCCTTCGCGCGCCCCTGATACAGCAACGCTGCCCGACCATGCTGCCACGCGCGTGGTGCCCTGAGGCAGTCATCACATTCAATCCGGTGTCCGTCCTGCGCGCCGGGAAGTGGCATGCCGCAGCTTTCGCAGACGGTGCCACCGATGAACGGCGTGTCGCGCCAGCATGCGCCGCAGAGGCCGAAATCGGATTCGGTCAGTGCTCCGCAGGACAGGCAACGCGGTGGGTAGATCATCTCGACAGCGGTTTGCATCCCCTGACGAATGCGATACTTGCGGCTTATGAAGCTTCCGTCCGACACTACACCCTCTCTGTTTGACCGCGCCGTCCTTGCGCTTCACCGCAGCCGCGCGCGGGACGACGCGCTTTTCCTGCACCATGCCGCTGTCGACGAAGTGCAGGATCGTCTGTCCATGGTTAACAAAACCTTTCAGGCACCCGCCGTCGTGACGCCCTTCCCTCATATCTGGGAGGGGTTGTGGCCCGAGGCCCGGGTGATCAGGGATGAAGATGTTCTCGACCTAACTCCAGGAGAGCATGATCTCTTGATACATGCGATGGCACTGCATTGGGCAAACGACCCGGTCGGCCAACTGATCCAATGCCATCGCGCCCTAAAATCCGACGGATTGCTGTTAGCGGTATGTTTAGGAGGCGACACCCTAAAGGAATTACGCGCGGCCTTGGGTCAAGCCGAGATCGAGGTGACTGGCGGTCTCAGCCCCCGTATTGCTCCCATGGCCGAGCTTCGTGATCTGGGGGGGCTGCTGCAGCGGGCCGGGCTGGCTTTGCCCGTCGCCGACAAGGCGACACTGTCTGCGGAATACCGCGATCTGCTGCATCTGATGCGTGATCTGCGTGCAATGGGAGAAACCAATGCATTGGCCGATCGCCTGAAACACGCGACCCGACGTGCTGTTTTTGACAAAGCGGAAGACATCTATGCCGGACATTACAAATCGCCACAGGGCCGCCTGGCGGCAACATTTGAATTGATCTGTCTGACGGGCTGGGCCCCCGATGACAGCCAACCCAAACCTTTGCGTCCGGGATCCGCCAAGATGCGGCTGGCTGATGCGCTAGGTACGGATGAGGGCAAACTGCCCGATTGACGACCGGCCTTTTCCCTATATCTCAGGCCAGACACCACAAATCAGGAAGCTTTCAATGTTCGATGCCACTCGTCCAACCCATGCCCCTGCAGACCATCCCAAGGTCAAGATGGGCCGCGTCGGCATCCTGCTGGCTAATCTGGGAACTCCAGATGACTACAGTTATTGGCCTATGCGGCGGTATCTGAACGAGTTCCTGTCGGACAAGCGCGTGATCGACTACCCGGCGTGGAAGTGGCAGCCGATTCTGCAAAGCATCATTCTGACCAAGCGGCCTTTCAGTTCGGGTGAGGCGTACAAGTCAATCTGGAATCACGATAAGGGCGAAAGCCCGTTGATGACGATCACCAAAGATCAGACTGCCAAGCTGCGCGCAGCGATGCAGCAGCGGTATGGCGATCGGGTGATGCTGGATTTTTGCATGCGCTACGGCAATCCTTCAACTCCGTCGAAGGTCCGAGAGATGGTAGAAGAAGGCTGTGATCGCATCCTGTTCTTCCCGCTCTACCCGCAATACGCCGGTGCCACGACTGCTACAGCAAATGATCAGTTCTTCCGCGCGTTGATGAAAGAGACATGGCAGCCTGCCAGCCGAACTGTTCCGGCCTATTTCGACGAACCTGCCTATATCGATGCGTTGGCGCGCTCTGTCGAGCGCGCCTATGCAGATATGGAGACAAAACCGGATGTCCTGGTCTGCTCGTATCATGGGATGCCCCAGCGCTATTTGCAGCAAGGGGACCCATATCACTGCCAATGCGTGAAAACATCAAGGCTACTGAAAGAGCGTCTGGGATGGACGGATGATCAGCTGATCTCGACCTTTCAATCGCGCTTTGGACCGGAAGAATGGCTGAAGCCCTACACCGTCGATCACGTGGCTGATCTGGCGCGTCAGGGTAAGAAGAACATCGCCGTCATCGCACCTGCCTTCTCTGCCGATTGCATTGAGACGCTGGAAGAGATCAACGAAGAGATCAAAGAGAGCTTCGAAGAGGCAGGCGGTGAATCGTTCACCTATATCCCTTGCCTTAACGACGATGATTCGCATATCGCCGCGCTGAGCAAGGTGATCGAAGACAATCTGCGTGGTTGGTTAGACTAATCGCGCGCTTTCACCAGACACGAAAAAAGGCGGTGGTTTGCACCACCGCCTTTTAAGTGCATAAAGTCTCGTCGACTTAGCTTGCTGCAACAGCTGCGGCAACAACAACCAGCAGGATCAGCGGCAGGATGATGCCCTGCGACGAACCTTGGGTCTCTTCGACAACAACAGGTGCTTCAACAACCGGCTCTTCCAGGTTGCCAGCATATGCGGTCGAAGCAGCAGCGGTCAGAGCAGCAGCGAGAACGAGTTTCTTCATATTAACCTCCAGAATTTGCGCGATTCCCAATAGCGAAACCACGCATCTAAGACTTACCTCGTGAGTTTTTCTAATCAGCAATGCAGGCGGATTGCAATTGCAACTTGTCCCGCAAGCGGGTTCGTGCGCGAAAATGTCGTCAAATTAGCAACACTTGCGTGCCGACCTTAGCCATAGAAAACAGTTCGGCGATGTCATCGTTGAACAAGCCAATGCACCCGTTCGACGACCGGCGTCCAATTTTACGCGTATCGTGGGTGCCATGGATGCGATAATACTTCCAGCTCAGATATAAAGCGTGTGTTCCCAGCGGGTTATCAGGACCCGGCGGAATATAATCCGGCCATTCAGGGTTGCGCTTCTTCATCGATGGCGTCGGTGACCAGCTTGGGCCTTCCACCTTGCGAATGACACTGGTGCGTCCGCGACGGGTCAATTCCTCGGTCAGAGGCACCGAAGAGGGGTACAGTTTGTATACGGATTGATCATCTGACCAATAATGCAGCGCTCTGGATACGGTATCCACCAGAATGGCACCGTTTCTTGTGTTCGAAAAATAGGGCTGCCAGTCCAGCGCGCGGAATCCAGACACATTGCGGCGTACCGGAGCTTCCGGTTCCGGGGCGGGGCGTAGCGGGTCGCCCGGAATATACTGAGCCAACGCAGGCGAGGCCAAGCTGGCGGTTGCACCGGCCAGGAATCCCCGGCGCGTCGAAGTAAGAATATGTTTCTTGACCATGGAGATCGGTCCTCTGCTAACAGCAAATGCAAAATCTAAGGCATTTTATGGCCAGAATGCTTCAGTCGCAAATCAAACCGGCAGAATCACGCAAGGTTGGGGCATTGTAGGTTTGCTCCGGGCGGTCAAGCAGGCTATTTCCCTTCTCGACACAATATTTAGGCCGATCATGACACGTATTCTTTCTCTACTAGCGATTTGTTTTGTCGCACTTGCGGCATGTACCGATTCGGGCACATCCGCTATTGGCGCCGATGGCAGGCCGCTGCCATCCGTGTACAAAATTCGTGGCAACCCTGAAAAGCTGCAGTTTAGAATGCTGGATTCGGTGAATGCCTTGCGGCAGGCATCTGGCCTGCAACAGGTCCAATTGAACTCGCAACTGAATGCAGCTGCCGCCACTCATGCGAAAGACATGGCGCGACAGAATCGGCCATGGCATTTCGGTTCGGACGGTTCGTCTCCGTTGGATCGCGCGGCGCGCGCCGGTTACTTCGGTACATTCCTGGGTGAAGCGATCTCGGAAACCTTTGAGACCGAGACCGAAACGCTGGCCGCATGGATGCAGGAACCCGGTCCTCGTGCCGTGATCATGGACCCGCGCGCCACCCAGATGGGATTCGCCTGGCACCAAGAAGGCGGTGGCAAGATCTGGTGGACGCTGGAGATGGGATCCGGCGGCTGATCACGCCAGATAAAGAAACAAAAAAAGCCCCCGACAAATCGGGGGCTTTTTTGTTGATAAGTGGGCCAATCAGGCAGCTTGCATCGATTGCGCTTCAGTCAGAATGGCATACAGCTTTACCGGGTCAGGGTTGGCCCGCAGCTTGGCGCAGACCGATTGCTCGCGCAGCGTGCGCGAGACCAACGCCAGCGCCTTAAGGTGTTCAACCCCCGCCTCTTCTGGCGCAAACAGGGAAAACGCCAAATCGACCGGCTGACGATCGACCGAGCCGAAGTCGATGGGCTTTTCCAGCATGACAAACACACCCGAAACCGATTCTAGTTCGGAAAGCCGTGCGTGCGGAAGTGCAACACCATGTCCAACACCAGTTGGGCCAAGGCTCTCCCTCTCAAGCAGGCTGTCTACGATCGTCTGAGCATCCAGCCCAAGCGTCGCGGCGCCCACATCGCCAATTTCCTGAAACAAACGCTTCTTGCTGGAAGCAGCGGACAGTACACGCACCGCTTCTGGCTTTAGAATGCTCGAAAGCTCCATCATTTTGCTCCTAAGCCGTGCCCCCAGCTATTCGGGGGCAGGCCGATTAGTCTTGCCTGTTACGGATCGATCCAACCGATATTGCCGTCCTCGCGGCGATAAACGACATTCAATCCGTCCTTGTTCTCATTTCGGAACACCAGTACCGGAGCACCAGCGAGTTCCATCTGCATGACGGCTTCACCAACACTGAGCGATGGGATCTTGGTTTCCATCTCAGCCACGATCATAGGCTGCAGCGATTCGGGTTCGTCTGCCGTCTCCGATTCGTCAGAGGCGAGGATATAAGAGGACGCGCCAAAGAGTTCAACCGGCTCGGACCGATCCTTGTGGTGGTCTTTCAGGCGGCGCTTATAGCGTCGCAGTTGTGTCTCCATCTTGTCGCAGCAGCCTTCGAATGCCGCGTAAATCTCGGTCGCGTGCGCCTTGGCCTGTGCGGTCAGGCCGGTCGACAGATGCACGGTGGTTTCGCATACATATTCATGCGCCGAACGGGAAAAGACGACGTTGGCGTCTGTAGGCCGCTGGGCATATTTGCCCACGACCTCGCCCAGTTCGGTCTGCACATGGGTCTGCAGGGCCGCACCGATGTCGATCTGTTTTCCGCTGATTTGGTAACGCATGTGATCTCCTTCACAATTCACACCCATTCTGACGTCGCGTAACGCGACTGACTTGTTTTTATCGGGTGGGGGGTATCGGCATGTTCTGCGGTTGCCGTTGGCCCGGCCCTTCAACGAAGGGAGATCGAGATCCAGTTTGGAACCGAAGAAATGCCATATGCCAATTGAGCCAAGAGGTGAGGGAAGAGTCAATCAAAACAGGTGTGTATATACGTGATTTCCGTCATGCATCAGGCGCATCTCCGCACAACCTTATGAAATACGGAAGTTTTCACCCAGATAGACCCGGCGAACATTTTCGTTTTCGACAACTTCATCGGGCGTGCCTGACATCAAAACCTGGCCGTCATGCAAGATATAAGCCCGATCCACAATCTCCAGCGTTTCCCGGACGTTATGATCCGTGATCAGCACTCCGATGCCACGCTTTTTCAGATCGGCCACCAGATGCCGGATATCACCGACACTGATCGGGTCGACACCCGCAAATGGTTCGTCCAACAGCAGATATTTCGGATCGGCGGCCAGACAGCGCGCAATTTCGACCCGGCGGCGTTCCCCGCCGGACAATGCCAATGCAGGCGCTCGGCGCAGGTGTTCGATGGAAAAGTCCGATAGCAGCTCTTCCAGCCGCTCCTTGCGGCGATGGGCATGTTTAACCGTGATATCTAGAACCGAAGCGATGTTGTCTTCAACGCTCATCCCGCGGAAAATCGACATCTCCTGCGGCAGATATCCGATCCCCATCCGTGCACGACGATACATCGGCAGGGTCGTGACGCTCTGCCCATCAATCGTGACCGTGCCCGCTTCGGGGAAAACCAGACCGGCGACAGAATAAAAAGTGGTGGTCTTGCCCGATCCGTTCGGGCCTAGCAACGCCACGACCTCGGAGCGGTTCAATTCCATGGACACATCGCGAATGACGGTCTTCTTGCGATAAGACTTTCGTAGCTTTTCGATCTTCAGACCAGAAGAACCTTCAGCGATGGAGAGTTCGGGCCGGTTCATCAGTTGCCACCTTGTTGCAGAATGGTTTTGACACGCCCTGACATCGTCGCAGTTCCCGTCGTCAGATTTGCAATCATCTCGTCGCCGCTGATGATACTTGGGCCCTGCGTCAGCAACACGTTGCCCTTCATCTCAATCACGCCGGAGTCGATGGTGTATTCTGCCCAATCGCCCTCGGCTGCGTCGGGCGGACTGACCAGAACCACGTTTTCGGTGGCCTCCATCCGTTCGATGGCCGAGCGTTCTTCGTTATAGATGACAAGAACCCGGTCTGCCGTCAGGCGCATCTCACCCTGGATGACAATGACGTTGCCGATAAACTCGGCCGATCCATCTTCCTGATTCACGTTCAATGTCTCGGACGTCACCTCGACCGGCAGCGTCGGGTCGGCATTGACAGAGCCGAACGCCACCTGAGCCTCTTGTGCAGAAACAGGTGTGGCTCCGACAGCCACGGCTAGACACAAAAAGGCGACACGTAAATCGAACACAAGTTATCTTTCTGCTTTTTGCGGCTCATATATCAACTTCACGCCGCCTGTAAAAAGAATATGAACCGGACCGTCCTTTTTTTCGGTCCCAAACACCATTCTTCCGGCAGTAAAGTCGCCAATCGGACCGGTTCCGTCAATCTGGCCAGGGCTATCACCACGTATTTCATCCAGTGACGTATTCAACAGGTCGGTGGTGACCTGGATGCCGTCTCTGGTGGTGATGACCACATCCCCTGCAAACGTTGCAGTACCCTTGTCTGGCCTGATGATGCCTGTGTTGGATTCGAGTGTGATCTCGCCCCCATTGCTTAGTCCAAAGCGGCCCTGCACTTCGGCTGCCGTCGGTGTGTCGCCATCGCCACCCTGACTGGCCCTTCGGGCTTCGACGCGGATTTCCTCGCCCTTGCGGGTGACACCTTTATAGTCGGGCCGCGTGACCACCTGGTCTGTCAGCCGGTCGTCAATATCCTGATCACTGAACGGCACCGAGACATTGGTGTCGACGCTGCGAGAAAGAAGAAAGACAGAAGACAGCAACAAAATCGCCACAAGCGGTAGCAGTACCTTCAGGAACTGCACCCATCGGGAATGGCGATCAACTTCAGCCATCTTCCTAACCCAATCCTACACGCAGACAGTCATGTATGTGCAGCAGACCCAAGGCTGGGCCATTTGTGTCAGGATCAACCACAAAGAGTGACGTGATCTTGCGATCGTTCATGATTGCAACCGCCTCCTCCGCCATAGCACTTGGCGCAATGGTCATTGGATTTTCGGTCATCACCTCTTCGGTGTTTTTGCTCAATAGCCCGTCCATGTTCCTGCGCAGGTCGCCATCGGTCACAATACCCAGCAAACGACCTGCCTGATCAGTGACTCCCACAACACCAAAGCTCTTCTGACTCATGACCAGCAGCGCCTCGCTCATCGGGGTGCCAGCGGTCACCAAGGGCAAATCTTCATGCATCAGATCACGCACAGTAGACAGTTGCGCCCCCAACTTTCCACCGGGGTGGTAAGCGCGGAAATCTTCGGGTTTGAAATCCCGGTACTTCATCAGCGCAATCGCCAGCGCGTCGCCCATCGCCAGTGTCAGCGTCGTCGAGATTGAAGGCACCATCCCAAAACCACAGGCCTCTCCCAGCGACGGGATCAGCAGATGCACATCCGCCTGTTTCATCAAGGTGCTTTCCGGCTTGCTCGACAACCCGATCAGCGGAATTCCAAAGCGACGCGTAAAGGCCAGCAAGTTCGCCAGTTCCGGCGCTTCACCTGAGTTCGAGATCGCAAGGACCACATCGCCTTTCGAGACCATGCCCAAATCACCATGGCTGGCTTCGGCGGGATGGACAAAATAGGCGGGCGTACCAGTGCTGGCCAGAGTCGCCGCGATCTTGTGGCCAATATGGCCGGATTTGCCGATACCACTGATAATGATGCGGCCAGTGGCCTGCAGGATCAGTTGCACGGCTTCGGCGAAATGCTCGTCCAAGCTTTCGGCAAGGACCTCCAATGCGCGGGCTTCGTCGGTAACGACCTGCCGGGCGGTTCTGAGGAATGCTTCGGTGTCAGTCATGAGTGCGCAAAAATATCAGTTTCGGGCCAGCCTGCGAGGTCAAGCTTCGCACGCATTGGCAAGAAGTCAAAACACGCCTGCGCCATTTCGGTGCGGCCTTCGCGGGCCAGACGTCCGTCCAGTGCATCCCGCAGTTGGTGCAGGTACAAAACATCCGATGCCGCATAGTCCAACTGGGCATCAGTCAGCGTTTCAGCGCCCCAATCGCTCATCTGCTGCTGCTTCGAGATATCGACGCCAATCAGTTCCTGACACAGGTTCTTAAGACCATGACGATCAGTATAGGTGCGCACCAACCGGCTGGCGATCTTGGTGCAATAGACCGGGGCGGCCAAAGCGCCGAAGGTGTGATACATCGCAGCAATATCGAAGCGGCCAAAGTGGAACAGCTTCAAAACATTCGGGTTTTCCAGCATCGCACAGAGGTTCGGCGCCTGCGTCTGCCCAATCTCGACCTGAACGATATGGCTGTTGCCGTCCCCTCCTGACATCTGGATTACGCACAGGCGATCTCGATGCGGGTTCAACCCCATGGTTTCACAGTCAATGGCCACGATGGGGCCCAAATCCAACCCGTCCGGCAGGTCATTTTTATACAGATGGTTCGCCACGGAATTGTCCTTTGTGCGCTTTCGGCCCCGAGATAGGCGGTTTGGCCCGCAAACTCAACGCCGTCCTTGGAAAAGCGGCACCCTTGACCTTATGGCCAACACGAGAACTATGGATGCGACACCGCGATTGAGAAATTCCGACAATGCTCAGCATCCTGAGAAACCGCACTTACAGACATCTGCTGGCCGCGCAGATCGTGGCGCTGACCGGAACCGGGCTGGCGACGGTTGCCTTGGGGCTGTTAGCCTTTGATCTGGCCGGAGAGGCCGCCGGGATGGTCCTTGGTACCGCTCTTACGATCAAAATGATCGCCTATGTCACCGTTGCCCCGCTTGCTGCTGCCTTTGCCGAGCAGCTGGATCGTCGCCGGATGCTGGTCGCACTGGATCTGGTGCGCGCTGTGGTTGCGCTCTGCCTGCCTTTCGTGTCCGAAATCTGGCAGGTCTACGTGCTGATCTTTGTGCTGCAATCCGCCTCAGCCGGATTTACACCCGCGTTTCAGGCCACCATCCCGGATGTGCTGACCAACGAACAGGACTATACCAAAGCCCTGTCCCTGTCGCGGCTGGCTTACGATCTGGAAAGCCTGTTGAGCCCAATGCTGGCTGCCACCTTGCTGCTGTTCGTCAGTTTCGACAGCCTGTTTCTGGGCACCTGTATCGGTTTTGTCGCCTCGGCCCTGCTTGTAGTGTCTGCAACCCTACCCTCACCCAAACCAACCCAGCCGCGCGGCATCTACGACCGCACCACGCGCGGCATACGGATTTACCTTAAGACCCCGCGCCTGCGCGGCCTGCTGGCGCTGAGTTGGAGCGCGGCCGCGCTCAGTTCGATGGTCATCGTCAACACGGTCGTGATCGTGCGCGGCGATCTTGGTCTTTCTGAAAGCGCCGTTGCCGTCGCGCTGGCCGGGTTCGGCGGCGGTTCGATGCTCGCGGCATTTGCACTGCCACGCCTTCTTGATCACATTCCAGAGCGTCGCGTCATGCTGGGTGGCGCATCATTGGCGACGGGCACCATGGCGGTGGCAGCGCTGCTATCTGTCACTCTGCCGATGACATTAGGTTTGCTGACAACGACATGGCTATTGATTGGTTTTGGGTATTCCAGCATGCTGACGCCTTCGGGCCGCCTGCTGACCCGATCCGCCCACCCCGAAGATCGACCCGCCGTGTTTGCCGCACAGTTCACTCTGTCTCATGCTTGCTGGCTGGTGCTTTATCCCCTGGCCGGGTGGCTGATGACCCGATTTGGCGCAACTGTGGCGATGGCCGGAATGGTAACTGCCGCGATTCTGGGTCTGGTTCTTGTGCTCATTGCCTGGCCACGGCGCGAAGACAATGCGGTGGTTCACGGCCATCCTGACCTCCCGCAGGATCACCCCCACCTGTCTGGGCCAAAACCTCATGCGCATCCGATTGTCATTGATGAACTGCATCCCCGTTATCCGCACCAGCCTTGAGCCCGGGCACCAAACTGCCCTAAACCGGGACTATACCGCCTGAATCCGGAGCCGTAATGGACCAGCTTGATCGACGCATCATCGCCGCCTTACAGCACAATGCGCGCGACTCGACGACCCGCATTGCAACAACACTTGGCGTCGCACGGACAACGGTGCATGAACGCATCAATCGAATGGAAGAGCGGGGCGTCATCGCTGGTTACTCGGTCGTCCTGCACGAAACCGAAGATACGCCACGCGTTCAGATCATCGTTCTGCTTGAAGTGCAGCAGAAAGAAACCACACGTATCATCAAGCGGCTTGAAGCTTATCCCGAGGTCAAATTGTGTTTGTCAATCAATGGCGAATTTGACCTGCTGCTTTCCGCCGAAGCGCCACGGATCGAAGACCTCGACATTCTGGTCGATGAACTTGCGCGCATCCCTGGCGTGTCGCGCACCAACACCAGCGTGGTCTTCGGTCGAAAGATTGATCGAAACTAAGGCACGCTAACTCTCTGTAAACAGGTAACTGGATAGCTTGGCCCGGACTGATCAGAATCCCGGACCGGCAGAATGCCAATTCAAAACCTCCTGATTGCGGCGCTTATGTTTTTGGCGCAGGCCGCAGACGCGGCGACAACGGCAGCTCTTTGTGACCGCGCAGCGCAACGGGCTGCGCTGGCCGAAGACGTTCCGCTCGATGTTCTAAAGGCAATTGCCCGCGTTGAAACAGGCCGCACGCTGGACGGGGTTCTGGAACCCTGGCCATGGACCGTCAATCGTGAAGGACAGGGATATTGGTTTGCCTCCGAGGTTGAGGCAAAGTCTTACGTGTTCGACATCTTCAAATCCGGTGTACGCAGCTTTGACGTCGGTTGCTTTCAGATCAACTATCGCTGGCACGGTAAGGCTTTTCGCTCGATCGACGCGATGTTCGATCCGGATGAAAACGCAACCTATGCAGCACGGTTTCTGGCCCAGCTTTATGCGGAACTTGGATCATGGCCTGCCGCTGTCGGGGCCTACCACTCGCGCAAGCAGCACCTTGCGGCCTCATATTCTGACCGTTTTCAGACCGTCCTGGCGCAACTGGATGGCTCGGGCACAGCCCACGAACGCGATCCATTCACCGCATCTGCCAGCCCACTCATCCCGCTGAACGCTCATCCGGTCGGCCAGAACGCGCTGGGGTCACTGGTTCCCGAAACCTCTACAGCCACCGCCTTTATCGCTTTCAATTAGGAGCAGATAGTGCCCCGTATCGATCCCCGCACCTTGTTCTCTCCGACCATACTGCTGGCGCTGGCGCTGATGGCGGTCATCGTGATGATGATCCTGCCCATGCCAGCCTGGGTACTGGACGTGGGGCTGGCGGCATCCTTTGCGCTGGCGATTCTGATCTTCACATTGACGCTGTTCATCGAACGGCCACTGGATTTCTCATCCTTCCCGACGATCCTGCTGGCCTCACTGATGTTGCGCTTGTCGCTTAACGTGTCCTCAACCAAGCTGATCATCGGTCAGGGGCACACCGGCACCAACGCCGCTGGTGACGTGATCGAAGGTTTCGCCCAGTTTGTCATGGGCGGCAGCATCTTTCTGGGCCTTGTGGTGTTTGGCGTTCTGCTGATCGTGAACTTCATGGTCATCACAAAGGGTGCGGCCCGCATGGCCGAAGTGGGTGCCCGGTTCGCGCTGGACGGGATGCCAGGCAAACAGTTGGCCATCGACAGTGACATGTCGGCTGGAGCCATCGATCACCAGCAAGCCAAAGAACGGCGCGAGCGCGAGCAGCAGGAAACCACCTTTTTTGGTTCGCTCGACGGCGCGTCGAAATTCGTCAAAGGCGATGCGATTGCCGGGTTGCTGATCACACTTCTCAACCTCGTGATGGGATTGGTCATGGGGGTCATCGTGCATGGGATGCCGGTATCGTCCGCCTTCGAAACCTATGCAATCCTGACCGTTGGGGACGGGTTGGTATCGCAGATACCAGCAGTGATCATCTCGATTGCGTCCGCCTTGCTGTTGGCGCGTGGCGGTACGCAGGGTGCAACCGACAATGCGATCTTCTCGCAGCTTGGACGCCACCCGGCGGCGTTGGGCACCGTAGCGGTTCTGATGGTGCTGTTCGCCCTGGTGCCCGGTTTGCCGTTCTTACCGTTCATTCTTGGGGCGGGGGTGCTGGGCTATGCGGCTTATTCAGGCCTCAGACAACGCAACGCCAGCGAGGCAGAGGCTCAGACCCCCGAGGCCGAGTCTGATACTCCGGTCTCGCAGGCTATCGGTGATATCCTGGACCTCGACGACGTTCACTTGGAATTCGCCCCTGATCTGGTCAGCATGGTGCTGAACCCCGGTACCGGCCTTGACGCGCGGATCGCCAACATGCGGACCTATGTCGCCTCAAGCTTTGGGCTTATCCTGCCCGAAATTCGATTGACTGACCGCGCCGATCTTCCGACCGGAACTTATGTGATCAAAGTACAAGGGGTCGAACAGGCGCGTGGTGTTCTGAATTCTGAACTCGTGCTCGCACTGGTACAGGACGGGCACGACTTTCTACCTGATGGCACCGATGTGACCGAACCCGTCTACGGTGCCCCGGCGCGCTGGATATTGCCCAAGGACCAGGAGGTCGCCGCACTGAATGGGGCCACCATCGTCACCCCTCCTGAAATTCTGGCAACCCATCTGCTGGAGATCATCAAACAGAATTTCTCGCGCCTTTTGACCCTGAAATCCCTTCGCCGCCTGCTGTCCGAGATGACGCGGCTCAGCGATCCGACCCGAGCCGAAGCCAACCGCAAAATGCTGGACGAATTGATCCCAGACAAGGTGCCGATCGACACACTGCATGCTGTTCTGCGGCTGTTGCTAGACGAACGGGTCTCGATCCGAAACATGGCGCTGATCCTTGAAAGCATGGCCGAAGCACGATTGACCACCACCCAGCCCGAAGGGATCTGCGAACTGGTCCGCCAGCGGCTGGGCTTTCAACTGGTTGCCGACATGAAGCGCGAGGACGGCTCGATCCCTCTGATCCAACTCGCGCCGGAATGGGAGGACACATTTGCCACCTACCAGATCGACGCCGCGAACGCAGGTATCGACGTGGCACTACCGCCCAACCTGTTCAATAAGCTGGCCGATGGAGTTGTCGATAGCGTCGCAAAATCAGCAGATCACGGGTTGTTCCCGGCGGTCGTAACCACGACCCGCCGACGCAGATTGCTCAGGACCATTATGCACGCGCGCGGCGTCGCCAACCCCGTCCTGTCTTTTGAAGAGATCGGGCTTGAGGCGCGCCCCGCCTTGGTCGGAACGGTGCCCGCGTGATCTCAGTCCCGTCAGAGCTTTTGCCACATCTGGGGCAAAACCTGTGGCATCTGTTCGCCGTATTTCTTCGTGTGTCCGCATTGGTTTCGCTGCTACCGGCCTTTGGTGAACGCAGCGTCCCTGTGCGGGTCAAACTGGGCGTGGCAGTTGCTTTCACAATGATTGTCATTCCCGCCATACCCGCATCGGGTGTTATGCCGGGCTTTCACAAAATGATTGGATTAATCACCATCGAAGTCTTGATCGGTCTTATGCTCGGCATCGGGTTGCGCCTTTTTGTCCTTGCATTACAAACTGCAGGTTCAATCGCGGCGCAAGCGACATCCTTGTCTCAGATCCTGGGCGGAGCGGCCGCAGAACCTGTCCCGGCGATGGGGTATCTGCTGACGCTGGCCGGCTTGGCGCTGGCGGTATTGCTTGGCCTTCATATCCGTGCAGCGCAGTTCATGATCCACAGCTATATGCTGTTTCCGATGGGCGCGCTTCCAACTGCGCCTGATCTGTCGCAATGGGGCGTTGCGCAAGTCGCCCGCAGCTTTGGACTGGCCTTTGCGCTGGCGACGCCCTTTGTCATCGCATCGCTGATCTACAACCTCGCACTGGGCGTAATTAACCGCGCCATGCCGCGGCTCATGGTCGCTTTTGTCGGTGCCCCAGCAATCACTTTCGCAGGCCTTTTCCTGCTTTTCGCCGGGGCACCATTGATCTTGGCAACCTGGTCTGACGCTTTGTTCACCTTTCTCCAGAACCCGCTTGGAGGGCTGCGATGAGCGCATCAGACGACGACAGTGATAAGTCATTTGAGGCGACCCCGCAAAAGCTGGAAAAAGCCCGCAAACAAGGCGAGGTGGCGAAGTCCAATGATCTGTCGGTTGTGGCTGCATACATGGGACTGCTCGTCGCACTTTTGCTCACGGGGCAATTCACGGCAGAGCATCTGGGGACTGTGTTCGTGGTCTTGATCGACCAATCAGATCAATTCGCAAGCTTGCTGACCGTCGGACCCGCGACATCCACCGTCGCTGGGATTCTGAGATCAACTATGGCACCAATCGCCGCGTTGTTTATCGTACCGGCAGTCGCGGTGTTGCTCAGCCTGATCGCCCAGCGCGCACTGATCTTCGCGCCGGAAAAGCTGAAACCACGCGGTTCACGCATCTCGATCGTCTCAAACGCAAAGAACAAGTTTGGCAGGGGCGGGTTGTTCGAATTCGCCAAGAGCTTTGTTAAATTGTTGATCTATGGAACATGCCTGACCCTATTTTTACACGTCCACCTGCCAGAGATTCTGACAGCTAGTGCAGCCGCTCCGAGATCCTCAATTCTGTTGATGATGAACTTACTAAGCCAATTTCTGTTTATCGCCATAATGATCGCGCTGGCGATCGGCGTGATCGACTATCTGTGGCAACATGCCGAACACCTTCGCAAAAACAGAATGTCACGCAAAGAAATTCAGGATGAAACCAAGGATTCCGAGGGTGATCCGCACGTCAAACAGCAGCGTCGCCAACGCGCGCAGGACATAGCAACCAATCAGATGATGGCGGATGTGCCCAAGGCCGATGTGGTGATCGTCAACCCGACGCATTATGCGGTGGCGCTGAAATGGTCGCGTGCAAGTGGCAGCGCTCCGGTTTGCGTCGCCAAAGGAGTAGATGAAATCGCGGCAACAATCAGGGCCACGGCCGGAGACGCAGGCATTCCTATTCATTCCGATCCACCAACAGCACGCGCATTGCACGCGACCGTCGGGATCGGACAGGAAATTACCGAAGAATACTACCGACCCGTTGCAGCTGCTATTCGGTTTGCCGAAGCCATGCGCAAACGAGCGAAGGGTCAGGTCGGATGACGCAAGATCGCATGGGCAACCTTTTGACCGTCGCCGAAGCTGTTTATCAACGGGAACACCAAAAATTGCACCCTTTGTTGCAGCGCGAAGCCCAGTTGCTTCAGCAATTGACGCGTCTGGATTCTCAATTAGCCGAAGTAAAATCGACGAGTTCACAGTCGGATGGCTATCAGGTCACCGGCGCAGACCTGTTGTGGCACGGCTGGGAATCTTTGACACGGCGCAACCTGAACACCGAGTTGGCGCGCCTGCGATCACAAAAGCTTGCGGCAATGGAAGAATTGCGTGGGGCATTTGGGCGCAAACTGGCCGTTGCCGATCTGTCGCGCCGCCTGCAGGAACACAAGCGACGCGTGCGACAATCTAAAGCTCAGGAATCGTAACCCCAACCCGTTCAGGTATCCTGTCGGCTGACACTCATGATCAGAACTTGCGAGACATCTTCGCCCAGATCCTTTCTCGCAACCTCCAGCAACGCATTGCGCAAAGCCGTCAGGTTGTCTGACCGCGTGAATGCGCCGTCAAACCCGCCGATATTGGCGTGATCAAACAGAACTTGCAGAAACCGGTCCCTTAATTTTGGCTCGATCTCATAAAACGCTTCGGCAATCCCCGGCCTCACCTCAAGGCTGAGGGACATGGTGACGAGCGCCGATATCTCGTCCTCGGAAACCACGGGGACCACGAACTGTTTGGTGAGTTTCAAATACTCATGTGTTTCTGATTGATCATCTTTGCCGGGTTTAGTTTTGTTTTTCTTGTCTTCATTGGGTTTTTGCCCAGCCTCCGCAAGATCTTCAGCTTCCCCGGACGGGGACAATAGGATCCGGGCGCCCGCACCGGCAGCCAGGCCGAAAACCAGAAAAACGATCGGTAGTAGTTTTCCCATCAGAGCGGCCCTCAGAACGGTAGCAAGGTATCAAGTATCTGTTGTCCATAGCGTGGTTGCTGCACATCCGTGATCTGCCCGCGGCCACCATAAGACACCCGCGCTGACGCGATCTTGTCATAGGTGATTTCATTCTGGCGCGAGATATCTTCGGGGCGGACATAGCCCGAGACCAGCAGTTCCCGAAGTTCGAAATTCACCCGCAGTTCTTGCGATCCAGAAATCGAAAGCACACCGTTTGGCAACACGTCGACGACCGTTGCCGCCACGCGCAAGGTCAATTTTTCTTTGCGTTTGACCGATCCCTTGCCTTTGCTGACCGAAGCCGAGTCAATTGAAACGGCATCATCAAGTGAGGCCCCTTCAGGTAGTCGTTCACCTGCGCGCTGAGGAAGGCCGAAGAGTTCCGGCACCGCAAGACTTTCTGACCCGGCCCGCGACCGGTTGGTGTCGTTGGATATTTCGGCCTTTTCATCCAGCTCGATCACGACTGTCAGAATATCCCCTTTTTTCATCGCCCGTTGATCACCAAGCAAGGAATGCTGACCGCCACTCCACAATGATGACTGATCAACGGTTCGCTGAGGCTGGCTGTGCAAAGGTAGTCCGGGCCACAGCATCGCAACATGCTCAGGCGATTCCGTGTTTGGTGTCAGGCTGGGCGGCTTGCCAAGGTGGTCCAATCGTCCACACGCCGCAACACTCAGAACGACAAGTAGCAGGGGTTTCGAAAGGCTCGGCATCATTTAACCTCAATTTGTCCATCGGGACGGATTACGCCCGTTACTGTTGTGCGAGACGCCAGATTCATGACACGGATACGCTCGCCTGCTGCGCCCCGGCCCAACGCGCGGCCTTCGGCAGTGATCGATAGCGCGACGTGATCGAACACCAGCGTCACCAGATCGTTTCGGTCCACGATCGCAGGCGGACCGACATCGGCAGGGCGGATTGGCCGACCTGGATAAAGCGCAACACGTGCCTCCTGACCGATAAGATCCTCTGGCCTACGAACCGCCCCATTGACCTCAGTGGTTTTGATTTCGAGGTCGGATGAGACAATGACCTCTTTGGCGCGGATCGTGCGGGTCGGCACAACGATCTCGGCCAAGCTTGGCATCGGCATCATGCATAGTATGAGGGTTAACAGGCGCATCACCGCACCTGCGTGGTCGCGCCCATCATCTGGTCGACGGCGGAAATAACTTTGGCGTTCATTTCGTAGCCACGCTGCGCTTCGATCAGTTCCGTGACCTCGCGCACCGCATCGACAGAGCTGTCCTCAAGATAGCCCTGCCGCAATGTGCCCAGCCCATCTTCGCCCGGGGTGCCGACCACCGGTGCACCCGAGGCTTCGGTTTCCTTGAAGAGGTTGCTACCAATGGCCTCAAGACCCTTGGCGTTCGAGAAGCTGGCCAGCGTAAACTCGCCCAGCAACTGCCCCTCGGCCGTATCATCGAAATAGGCATAGACCTCACCCGCCGCATTGATCGAGATCGATCTGGCATCGTCTGGAATGGTAATTTCAGGGGCAACGGCAAAGCCATCAGAAGTTACGATCAGACCTTCGGCCGAACGTTTCAGGCTTCCGTCTCGGGTAAAGGCGGATTGGCCATTCGGCATGGTGACTTCAAGGTAACCTCGCCCTTCGATGGCGATATCCAGATCACTGCCTGTTGCCGAGAGCCCACCCTGTTGCAGCTGTACGGTGACGGCGGCAGGGCGCACGCCCAACCCAAGCTGAATACCTGTCGGAAGGACCGTTCCATCCGAGGCATTGACCGCCCCGGCGCGCGCCATCTGTTGATAGTGCAGATCGGCAAACTCGGCCCGGCGGGTGTTGTAGCCGGTTGTATTCATATTCGCGAGGTTGTTTGAAATTGTCTCAACCCGCATCTGCTGTGCGGTCATGCCCGTAGCCGCGATCTTCAATGCTCGCATGTCGTATTCTCCTTCCGGTAATCAGCGCATCAATGCCTTAAGCGCCCCGCGAACCCGTTCGTCTTCGGCCTCAAGAAAACTCTGCCCGAGCTCGTAGGCCCGCTGAATTTCAATCATCCGGATCACCTGACCAATGGCATTGACATTCGATCCTTCGAGAAACCGATGCAGCACGACCGGCTCGTCCACCGGGTCCACCTGCCCGCCTGCACGGAAATGTGTGCTTCCTTCGCGCACCAGGTTTTCGGGATCGGCGACGTTGTAGACACCGATCTGGCTCAGAAGTTGTCCATCGACGCTCATCGTGCCGTCGCTGCCAACATCGATCGTTGCGGCGTCGGGCGGGACAAAGACCGACGCGCCATTGCTGTCCAGAACCCGGTGCCCGTCCATCGTCACCAGATCGCCCTCAGCATTGAGTGAGAAACTGCCGGAACGCGTCAGGCGGTTCCCAGCGGGCGTTTCGATCATAAAGAACCCGTCCCCTTCGATGGCAAAGTCGAAGGACCCGCCTGTCTCGGTCAGCACACCTTGTTGCAGAGAAGTGTTTCGAACCTGCGCACGGCTGAGCGATAGTGAAGGGTTGCCCGGCATATCCCGGACGAATTCGGAGAACACCAGCCCCTGCTGACGATACCCGGTCGTGTTGGCATTGGCGATATTGTTGGCCACCATTCGCATCTCATCCATGAGACCGGATTGGCGGGACAAGGTGACATAAGTGGTGTCCATCAGCGACCTCCGGCAATAAGCGGGACCAATGTCCCGGTAAAAAACGTAACAAGGGTCTGGGTCATGAAGCCCATCGACATCCAGAACACGACCACGATTGCAATCAGCTTAGGCACGAAGGTCAGGGTCATCTCCTGAACCGAGGTCAGCGCCTGAAACAAACCAACTGTAAGGCCCGAGATCAGCGCCACCGCCAGGATCGGAACCGACGTGATGACTGCAACCCAAAGCGCCTGGCGCACGATGTCGTAGAACAGACCTTCGCTCAGCATCGTTCAGACCGGCATCCGCAAGATTTCCTGATAGGCTTCAACGACTTTGTTCCGAACAATCACAGCCGTTTCCACTGCCAACTCTGTCTGCGCCAGCGCCTGAACCAAAGCGTGCGGGTCGGCCTGCCCAACCATCGAAGATTGCGTGACTTGCTCGCTTTGTTCCAGCGTCGCCACGAAATCCTGAAACGAGGATCGCAGCCCTTGCGCTGTCCCCTGATGTCCGGGGTCGGCCTGCGTTGCAGGGCGCGCACCCGTATAGTTCTGTGCGGCGGTAAGTGAGCGAACATCCATTCTGGTATTCCTTTATTTTCGGAGTAGATCCATCAGACTTGATGACATCTGCCGGGTCTGGTCGAACATCTTGAGGTTGGCTTCATAGCTGCGCTGTGCCTCTCGGGCGTCTGCTATTTCGATCATCAGATCGACGTTTGATCCTCTGTAATGGCCAGTCTCATCAGCCATAGGGTGGCCAGGATCATAAATTCGGCTCAGGTCGCGACGATCGAGTTTGACGCGCCCCGCCTGAACCATCTCTTTTCCGTCCCGTTCGACTGTCTCAAACGGGACTATCTTACGCCGGTATCCCGGCGTATCGGCGTTCGAGATGTTCTCGGACACATGACGCAACCGCGCTGCTTGCGCACGCAGTGCGCTAGCCGACGCGTCCAACGAGTAGGAAAAATCGCTCATCGTGAAACCCCCTATGCCCGGCCCAGACTCGTGCGCAGCACACCGATTGAAGACTTGTAGATCGCTAATGCCCGGTCATGTTGTCGCTTTACCTCGACAGCTTTCAGCATCTCTTCTTCCAATGAAACACCATTGCCATTCGGATCGCTCGAAGCCGCGACCGTGAATTCAGCCCAAGGCTGAGCGCGCACATCACCATTCAGATGACCCGTCCGAGTCGCGGTCATCGCGACCTCTCGGCTCGTGTTTTCAATCGCTGTCTGGAAGGCTTCAATATCGCGGGGCTTGTATCCCGGCGTATCCGCGTTGGCCATGTTGCGCGCAACAACCGCTTGCCGTTGTCCGGCATGGGTTGCCATTGCGTACGCAGTCTTAAAGACGTTCAGGTCATTGAACATCGGGGCTTCTCCCTCGATCAATTTCAATCAAGGCTTAACCCCGATTCCTTTAGAAACCGTTTTCAACAAATCTATTTGGAGGACCTGCGATGGCCGATCTCGATCCGATGCGTCTGAAATGCGAATTCGATAGGATGTCGGCGGTACACCATATCGGGCGTGTGACCGGTGTTGCGCGCGGCGTGGTTGAAATCGATGGTCTGACCGCCCAAGCCCGGATCGGGGATCATCTGACGCTGCGCCGACAAAAAGGCCCGGACCTGCCGGGCGAGGTCCTGCATGTCGAATCAGGCGCGATCCATATGCTGCCAGCCTCCGCACCCGATGGCGTAAGCCTGGGGGATCAGGTCTCTCTCAACCAGATGCCTACCTTTGCGCCCGGAATGCATTGGCTTGGGCGGGTGATCGATCCGTTTGGCAAACCTCTGGACGGCAAGCCCCTGCTGCCTGGCACGCTTGAACGTGACCTTATGCAGGCCCCGCCAACTGCGGTATCGCGCAAGCCGCTGGGCGGTCGTATGGAAACCGGGTTGGCCATCCTCAACACGATGCTGCCCATTGTCCAAGGTCAGCGAATCGGCCTGTTCGCTGGTTCAGGCGTTGGCAAATCAACACTTCTGGCGACGCTTGCCCGCTCAGTCCAGGCGGATGCTGTGGTCGTTGCATTGGTGGGCGAACGCGGGCGCGAAGTGAATGAGTTTGTCGAGAACGCCCTGGGTGCCGAAGGTCTGAAACGATCCGTCGTCGTGGCCGCAACCTCGGATCAATCGGCCCTGATACGCAGACGGTGCGCATGGTCGGCCATGTCGGTGGCGGAATACCTGCGGGATCAAGGGTTAAACGTTTTGTTTCTGACCGATTCAGTTACCCGCTTTGCCGAAGCGCACCGCGAGATTGCCGCCGCAATGGGTGAAGCCCCATCGCTACGTGGCTACCCGCCATCGGTCACGCCGCTGATTGCAAACCTGTGCGAACGGGCGGGTCCCGGAACTCCCGATCAAGGTGACATCACCGCAGTCTTCAGTGTTCTTGTCGCGGGTTCTGACATGGACGAGCCCATTGCGGACATTCTGCGCGGCGTCTTGGACGGACATGTCGTGCTGAGCCGAGACATCGCCGAACGCGGGCGCTTCCCGGCCATTGACCTCAGCCGATCCGTATCACGCAGCCTACCAGGTGCGGCGACCGCGGATGAGAACCAGTTGATTACAGAAACCCGCAAGCTGGTCGGCAGTTATGAGCAATCTGAGGTGATGATCAAAGCCGGCCTCTATGCCGAAGGAACAGATCCTTTGTTGGATCGCGCCGTCCGGGTCCACGAAGAGCTAGATAGCTTTTTTGCGAAGGCCGATCCCGATGGTATCGAAAACAGCTTCAATCGATTATCTCTGATTTTGAGGCGCGCTGGTGTAAACCCGGTGTCGCAGTCTTAGAATTCAGAACAGTTTTAAGTGTTAAGACCACCTTAACACCTGCCCTGCTAGGCCAGTAAGCGGGTGAATAGAAGGTGGTGGAGATGGGTGCGCAATCCAATGCGGCGCCAATCATCATCAAGAAGAAACGTGTATCGGGTGGCGATGCTCACCACGGTGGTGCGTGGAAGGTCGCTTATGCGGACTTTGTCACTGCCATGATGGCGTTCTTCATGTTGATGTGGCTGCTGAATGCAACGACCGAGACGCAACGCAAGGGTCTGGCGGATTATTTTTCGCCTACGATTCCGGTCAATCCGGTCTCGGGCGGTGGTGATGGTGCCTTCGGCGGTGACAACATGTTTTCGGAAAAAACCATGGTTATGGATGGATCAGGTGCCAGCAATCGGAACCCCACCGAGGCAAAACAGGCGCGCGGATCAACCGGCGTGGATGCGAAAGGCGGCGGTAAGGGTGCGTTCGAAGATTTCTCGTCGCTCGAGGCGCAGTTGCTGGGGCGCGCTGGGGAAAGCCTTGTTTCCGATAAGATGCGCAAGCACATCGTGACCCGCGTCACCGACGAAGGGCTGGTGGTCGAGCTGTTCGCCACTGAGGGACAACCGTTGTTCGAATCGGGGACAGACACGCCAACCCAAATGATGCGCGCGCTGACACTTTTGGTAGCGCGGTCTTCTGATCTGGTGACAAACGCAATCGCGGTTGAAGGGCATGTGCGGTCTGCGCCCGTCGTGTTGGCGAATAACCCGGTCTGGGATCTGTCGACCGCGCGGGCGCAAAGCACCCGCCAACTGCTGCAGAACAAAGGCATCCAGCCACAGCGGTTGGACCGCGTGACTGGGCACGCGGACCGAGAGCTTTCGGATAAAAACCCCATGGCGGTACGCAATAATCGGATTGAGATCATCTTTTTACGCAACCCTTAGCGGGTAAAGGATAGACAGCATTTTAGCTGTTAGCCGGCTGTTAAGGGCCAGTGCGGTACGTGTTGCATCAACGAATGACGCAACAAAAGGGCGTACCGATGACCATATCCTCTTCGCTGAATGCCGGTGTGGCAGCGTTGAAGGCCAACGCCAACAGGCTGGCCACGATCTCTGACAACATCGCCAATTCATCGACATTTGGCTATAAAAGGGTCGAGACCGACTTTCACTCCATGGTCACGTCTGGTCAGGGCGGCAGCTATTCGGCAGGCGGGGTCAGAACCACCAGCCAACGCCTGATAGATCAGCGCGGATCGCTGGTAACCACCAACAATTCAACCGATCTGGCCGTGCGCGGTAGAGGCATGCTGCCTGTCCGTCCCAGTTCGCAGATCGCGTCAGGTTCAAATGAGATGCTGCTGACCACGACAGGCTCATTCCGCACCAATGAGGAGGGGTATCTGGTCACACAATCCGGCCTTGTACTTCTTGGCTGGCGTGCCAACCCAGATGGCTCGATCCCCAGCGTCCCGAGGGATACGCCTGCCGCTCTGGAACCCATTCAGCTAAGCGTTAATCAACTTTCGGGCGCCCCCACAACATCCATGAACCTGCGGATGAACCTGCCTGCAACAGCGACCGACGCCGGTGCTCCGGGTGACACGCAGCCCTTGTCGGTCGAGTATTTTGACAATTTGGGCAAGTCTGAAAGCGTCGATATCGAATTGGTCCCCACCGTTCCTGCAACCGGCAGCAGCAATGAATGGACCATGACATTGCGCGATTCAGCCTCGGGCGGCGCTGTCATCGGAGAATATACCCTGACCTTCACCGATAGCCGTACAGCCGGTGGTACACTAGCCAGCGTCACCGCCGTGACCGGCGGTGCCTATGACCCGGCAAACGGCAGCGTTGTCGTCAACGTCGCCGGCGGACCAATGGAGATCAACATCGGCCAGATCGGCGATGCGGACGGCATTACACAGCTTTCCGATACCTTTGCTCCGGTTTCGATCACACGCGATGGTTCGGCCGTTGGCACGATGACAAGCGTACAGGTTGATGAGAACGGCTATGTCTATGCTTTCTATGATACTGGGGTCAGTCGCCGGATGTTCCAGATTCCACTGGCCGATGTGCCGAATCCAAACGGCCTGACGGCACTGGACAGTCAGACCTATGCCCCCTCGCGTGACAGCGGTACCTTCTTCTTGTGGAACGCAGGCGAGGGGCCGACGGGCGATCTTGTGTCTTTTGCACGCGAGGAATCGACCACCGATGTCGCCACCGAGTTGACTTCAATGATCCAGACCCAGCGGGCCTATTCCTCAAGCGCCAAGGTCATTCAGACTGTGGATGAGATGCTGCAGGAAACCACCAATATCAAACGCTGACATGATGATTGATCAACGAAAGGGATGCGTCCGATGAATATGTCGACAGCACTGAACAACGCTCTGGGCGGGCTGAGCGCAGCCAGCCGTGGTGCGGCGGTGGTTTCAGGAAACATCGCCAACGCGTTGACCCCGGGATATGCCCGCAGATCGCTTGAACTGGCGACCAGCACAGTTTCCGGTAATGGCGTTCGTGTCGTTGGTATCACTCGGCACCAGGATCCGGTACTGATCGCAAACCGCCGTGCGACCGATGCAGACCTGATGGCAGCCAAAACCGTGGCGCAATTTCATTCAAGTTACGAGAAACTGTTGGGGGCAGCCGACGATGCCACTTCGATCTCGTCCAGACTGGCCCAATTCGAAAGCAGCCTGATTACAGCTGCAAGCCTGCCCGGCTCAGCCCAACGGCTGGATCAGGCCGCCCGTGCAGGCGGTACATTGAGCACAGCGCTCAATACAGCGTCCGAAGGGGTGCGGCAAATGCGATCCGATGCGGATCGCACGATAGGCAAACAGGTCGATACGCTGAATCAGACTCTGAAAGACATCGAGAAACTGAATGCTCGTATCCCCGCTGTCCGCAATTCGGGCGGTGATATTGGCGCGCTGTTGGATCATCGTCAGATTCTGGTCGATCAAGTCAACGAGTTGGTGCCTGTCAACGCGATCGCGCGCGATAATGATCAGATTTCCCTCTATTCCGATGGCGGGTTGATCCTGCTGGAAGGAACCGCGGCCGAGTTTTCGTTCTCGACCACAGGCGATACCATGCCGCATATGACCGTTGGCAACGGGTTGTTGTCCGGGCTCGAGATCAACGGCCGACCCGTTCGCGTGAGCGGAGAGTTCGCCCAAATCCGAGGCGGCGCATTGATGGCCCAGTTCTCGGTCCGCGACGAACTGACCGTCGAAACGCAAGCCGATCTGGACGCCGTCGCCCGCGACCTGATCGAGCGCTTTGAAACCACCGGGTTGGACCCGACCGCTGCCGCGACCGATCCGGGCGTCTTCACGGATAACGGCAGCCGCTTTGATCCGGTTTCTGAAACCGGTCTTGCGTCGCGCATCTCACTAAATGTTGTGGTCGACCCGGATGCAGGGGGTGACAGCTGGAGATTACGCGCGGGTCTGGGGGCATTGACCCTCGGTGCGCCGGGTGATGCCAGCCAGTTGCAAGCTTTTGGGGCCGTTCTGACCGACTCGCGCCCGGCCCCCAGCGTGGGGTTTGGGACAGGCACGATGCGCGCGGCCGAGATCGCCGAGGCGTTGCTTTCCAAAGCCGGGGCAAACGCACACACAGCTGACCAGCGCAGCAGTTTTGCAGCAAACGCGCAGCTGGAGATGCAAAAAATCGTCGCGGAGCAAGGTGTTGACAGTGACGCGGAACTGCAGCGCTTGATGCAGATCGAGCAGGCCTATGCCGCAAACGCACGCATCGTCGCCGTCGTGGATGAACTGATGGATACCCTGTTGAGGTTATGAACATGACACTGAATTCGATCGGGGATCTGGCCCGCGGTCTTACCCTCAGAACTCGCAGCGCCGAGATCAAATCACAAATCGAAACACTGTCGTATGAGATGTCCACCGGCAAGGTGCAGGATATCTCGAGCCGTCTGGGTGGTGATTACTCGCACCTACTGGATCTAGATCGCAGCCTGGAACGGTTGGACGCGCTTTCCATCGCCACCGCCGAGGCGCGGCTATTCACGGACGCAATGCAATTGAGCCTGACAACGCTAAGCGGCTCGGTCGCCGAGATGTCAGCGTCGCTGCTATCATTCGGCACGGCGAACCAGACCGTGACACATGAACAAGCATCGGTTCAGGCACGAAATGAGCTCGACACAATGATCTCAGCCCTGAATACGCGGGCGGGAGGGCGCAGCCTGTATTCCGGAACGTCGACTGACGTCTCACCTCTGCCCTCCGCTGAAACATTATTGACAGCGCTGCAGGCCGAATTGACCGGACTGACCTCCCTAACAGATATCCAACAGGCCGCTGAGGATTGGTTCAACGACCCCGCCGGATTTGATGCGGTGATATATCAAGGTGGTACGGGCACCTTGGCTCCGATGCAGATTTCCGAGAACGAGCGGATCACGCTTCCGATCACTGCGACAGACCCCGCGCTCAAGGACGCTTTGCGCGATGTTGCGGTTGCGGCTCTGGCCACAAATGATGCGCTTGGATGGACGCCTGATCTACGAACCGCAATGTTCACGCAGCTTGGTGTTGAGCTGGCCAATACACAGGATGCGACGGTCAATTTGCGCGCCCAGGTCGGCGCGGCTGAGGCGCGTGTGGAGCAAGCCGCAACGCGCAACGCCGCCGCAAAGACCAGCGCTGAGCATGCGCGCAATGCGTTGATCGCTGCAGATCCCTATGAGACTGCGGCACAGTTGCAAACCGTGCAGTTCCAACTGGAGAGTCTGTATTCCGTGACCGTTCGCAATGCCAACCTGTCACTGGTGAATTTCTTAAGATGAAGATACTCGCATTCCTTTTGATAGTCTTACCGTGCATTGCCAATGCCGGGGCAATACGCCTGAAAGATCTGGTGGATTTCGACGGTGTCCGCGGCAATGATCTGGTTGGCTACGGCCTTGTGGTTGGCCTGAATGGCACCGGCGACGGCTTGCGCAATTCTCCGTTCACCGAAGAGATTATGTCCAACATTCTCGAACGGCTGGGTGTAAACGTGAATGGCGAAGATTTTCGCCCCAAAAACGTCGCCGCCGTTTTGGTCACCGCCACCCTACCACCCTTCGCGCGCGTCGGCGGTCAGATTGACGTCACCGTCTCTGCCATTGGAGATTCCAAAGGACTTCTTGGGGGGACATTGATCATGACACCCCTGAATGCAGCAGATGGTCAGATTTATGCCGTGGCGCAAGGGACAGTGCTAGCCGGAGGCGCTGCGGTTGAAGGCGAAGCAGCGTCGGTTGTAAGCGGGGTGCCGACATCGGGCGTCATACCCTCGGGCGCGCGTGTGGAGCGCGAGATCGATTTTCAGCTTGCTGATTTGACTCAATTCAGACTGGCGCTGAGAGAACCGGATTTCACGACCGCAAGCCGCATTGAGGCCGCCATCAACAGAGAATTCAACCGCGCCGTCGCACTCATGCGCGATTCCGGCACTGTGGAGTTGAGCATTGAGGCGACGCGGGCCGTATCAACCGCGCATGCGATTGGACGTATTGAAAACATACTGGTCGAACCCGAAAGCAAGGCCCGCGTCGTGGTGGATCAGAGATCCGGCACAATTGTTATGGGTCGGAACGTCAGGATTTCACGCGTCGCGGTATCGCAGGGCAACTTGACCCTCACAGTCGAGGAAGCCCCGATTGCTGTTCAGCCAAATCCGTTTGCGCGAGGCGAAACAGTCGTTGTTCCGCGCACCTACGCTGGGATCGAAGAGGAAGAAGGAACGGGGCTTGCAGAAATCCCCGAGGCAACCACCTTGTCCGAAGTGGTCGCCGGGTTGAACGCCTTGGGCGTGTCGCCACGCGATATGATCGACATCCTGAAAACCATCAAAGCTGCCGGGGCACTTCATGCAGAGTTCATCGTGAGATGAGCAGTCAGACCACAGCGCACGCCTTTTGGTGTACCACTTTACTTGGATTTCCAACTGTCCAGCCAGCGGCGAAAGCCCTTGCGCTTTTCATCTATTGCATCACCAGCGGCGTAAAGACCATCTTCCATGTTCTCCAAAACAGGATCGATCTTCTTTTGCCGAAACCGCCGCCATCGAACCCAGATGGCCCAAACCAGCGCAGCAAACACAGTCAGGAAGACGATATTGAACCACGGGATGATGCGGACATCCGGCCCCTCGACATGCCGGATGAAAATTGCGTTGGGAAAAATCGACATGAACTCATTGCGCCAGCCGTAATGCGTTACGACCACCCAATCGGGGTTATCTTTGGTCGACTTGGCATCGTTGGCCTCGGTGTAAAGATTCGCAGTGTCGAACTTGAAATAAGGCGGCCAGCCCCAACCGGTGTCTTCGTTGCGATAGACAATGGGCTTCCCGTTGGCGCGTACGGCCTGAATGAACTGTACATCGCGGTTTGACAGGCTGGTGGATTGATCTTCAGGCTCGGACCAGAAAATTCGCGTCCAGTCCGTCAGGTCCTGACGTTCCTCATAGGTGTTGACGATCCGCACCACATCGTGCTGCGGTAGGGAATACTGCAAGATCACGGCGATCGTGCCCCAGAAGATGATAATGAACGCCCATTTCACATAGGCCATGCCTTAACCCTCACATGTAATTCACGATGTAGATCAGCGCGCCAATCGCCACCCAAGGTACAATATAGACACCCAAAATCAGTTTGCGCCGGAATGAGTTGTCGTAGACGTGCAAACCACGCGCAACAAACGCTTCTTTGT
This sequence comes from Ruegeria sp. CF1, assembly GCF_056537445.1. Lineage (NCBI taxonomy): Bacteria > Pseudomonadati > Pseudomonadota > Alphaproteobacteria > Rhodobacterales > Roseobacteraceae > Ruegeria > Ruegeria sp. CF1. The sequence goes on from NZ_JBQFRN010000013.1 coordinate 59,176, forward strand.
TACCGGTTTTGCCCTTTTCGTCCCACCACGTCTCCAACTTTCGCCGCCTAACTCCTCGCGAATAAAAGGACAGCGCGAAATAGGCAATCGTCTGGATCACCAGCAGGATCAGAAACAGGCGCATCGCTCCGAACATCTTAATCTCTCCTGACCGCGCCCCAAGGGCCGACCCGTGCGATCACTGTTTCGCTGACCCGGTCATTGCCGGTCATATCCGGTTCATGACCAAATAGAGCCGCCCGCGCACCAGCCTTGTCCACCTGATACTCGCGGGCAAGGAAGTCGGCAACATAGGCTTTCTTGGTCTCGGGCCAGGTCCTGTAAGTACTATAAAACAATTCCTTGTGGCAGATGAACATCTGCCGCGGATCCAGCGGAGCCAATTCGGTCAACAGCATATTCACCAGATCGCGGTTCGGCGTATCGGCTGCGCGCAATGTGTAGAAATAGGCGGGATGATCCGAGGTGATGCGTGGCCAGCGCCCACCATCTGTCGCCCAGCGCAACAGTTGTGCGAGGCCGTGGTACGCCTCGGGCAGGCGATCCGCGTGGTTGCGTGCCAGTCGGCGCATGTCGCTGCGATCCAGCCCGCTCAGATCAACGTCTGCGTCAGCAGCCGCAGCAATGGTCAGAAAATCCATTTTCTGTTGCAGGATCGCGGCAGCATCCACGCCGCGCGCCTTAACGATAGGTTCAACCAGATCGTTGTAGTCGAGAAACTTGGCAATCTGGTTCCGCTGCGACGGGTCAAAAATGTATTTGATCGGCATATCGTCGGGCTTTTCGCCTATGCAAATCGCCGCCGGGTGATCCATATCCGGGAACAGGTAGAGCCCGCCAAAGTGTGCCGTCCAGAAATTACGCTGCTCGAAAGCGGTATGGCGCAGGCGCACCGGATTGCGCGTTACGTCGCCAGTTTCTTTGGCGGTTTCGATCATCTTGGCGATTAGCACATCGTCGAACCAAGCGTCCTCTTCGGTTTTGAAGCGTTCGACCATGCCCGCCAGTTGTTGCGCTTTGCGCAGAGTGCCGCCTGCGGTGTCTGCCTCGATCTCGATCTTGCGCAGGTTCAGCAGATCGCGGGGCGTGGTGAGTTTGATGACCGAGTTCACCAGCTCTCCGGCCACCGCATCGGTGGCGGTCAGGGCAAACAACTGTGCCTCGTTCATCTCGATGAATTCGCGCAGAATATCGCGCGAGGTCGAGAATTTGACGTTCAGCAAAGGCGCGTGCTTCTGCTCGGTCGTCAGCAGGATGAACTGCCGGTTGACCCCGTTGGGGTTGAGGTAGAGCTCATCCTCAAGCTCAATCCCCACTTCCGGAGAAAAACCCGAGATATCCACATGGAAATCCGTCAGCGCCGTGGTCTTGCCCGCCAGATGTTGCAGTGCGCGGTTATACCGCTCGACCAGAGCCGGGCTGGAGATGTGGACGAGGTTGCCGAACATCAGGCCTTTTTCGATGAGGCGGATCATGACATATGCCTTCCCGCGCAACGGTAGCGATGCACCCGGCACGAGGGTGGGTGCGGAACGCGCCCGCCCTGGGGGGCGGGTCGGGCGCGTCGCGGCTGCGCCGCGATTATTGAATGTGTCAAAGCTAAACTTGTCATTTCGAAACTCACCGCCAAAAATAGTACAATACTGTGGCGGCCACGCACAAAATGCCTGCAATTGTCAGAAAGCCAAAAAACACTTCGCTTGGTGGGTCCGTCACTGAGCATGTGCGAACAATACGAAAGTTCTCAGGTGATAAACCCTTCCAACCGCAAATCGTTACGGTCATGAAAATCGCTGGAACGAAAGAAAATATCGCGACGACGATGGCTAGTCGGAAAATACTCACCCCTTCCCCTCCAGATACCGCCGCTTGGCCTCCTCCATCCGGCCCATCTCGCGCACGGCGTTTTCGATGGCGACCTCGTCGCTCTTGTCAGCATAGCGGAACTCGCTGTCGGCGTAGCGGTTGATCTCTTGCATCACCATTTCCACCGTGATCGGCTGGCGCAGGTCTTCGATCATCGCCTTCTTGGTGTCGTAGTCGCGGAATAGGAACAGGTCGGGGTTTTCCATCCACTCATCGGGCAGTTCGAAATCCATCGCGCGGACCTTGACCGCGTCGGTGATGTTCTTGATCGCGCGGCCTGTAAAGCGCTCATCCGCCTGCTGGATCGCCTTGAGGTAGGTGCCCAGCTTGGCGATGGTGTCCATCTGGCCGATCTCGCCGGAGACCCGGTCATAGACCTGCAGCAAAGCGTCCTCATGCGGGCGGGAGTGGCTTTCGAAACTGGCGGCGACGGCCTTCTTGATCTCCTGCGCGGCATAGGCTTCGTGCTCGCCCAGCGGAATGTCGTGGTTGCGTCCCATCAGCAGGTGCAGGATGTCGATATAATCCTCCCGCGTTTGCGGGCCGTCCACCAGGAACCGCGCGCCCGCCCGCTGACGCAAGGCGTCGTCCACATTCTCGGGGTAGTTCGAGAACATGCCAAAGGTGCAGTTGCCGCGCACGACGGTGTTGGCGCCTGCAAAGCTCTCCATCAGCACGGCGGTGATTTCCAGCTGCCCGGCTGAGGACTGCCGGTCGCCGCGTTTGCCCGCCAGTTGGTCGATATCGTCGATGGTGCCGAAGCCGATAACCGTGGGGTCGATGATCGTATTGATAAACGCCTTGGCGTTCTGGCCGGATTTGCCCTGATAGCTGTCGATATTGTCGGTGCTCAGGTTTTGATAGCGAAACGGATAGCCCGCGTTCTGACAATAGTCATTGATCAGCCCGGCCATCATCTGGATCAGGGTGGTCTTGCCGGTGCCCGGTTTGCCGTCGCCCATGAAGGTAAAGATGAACCCGCCAAGTTCCGCGAACGGGTTCAGGCGGCGGTCGAAATCATAGGCCATCACCATCTTGGCCAGCTTCATCGCCTGATACTTGGCGATATGGTTGCCGACCACCTCGTTCGGCTTCTTGAACGTCATGGTCAGAGTGGTGGATTTGGCTTTTGAGGCGGGCTCGAACCCCCGGATCGTCAGATCATCGGCCTCGATATGCCAGGCGGCACTCTGGAACGGTGCCAGATGGCCTGCGGACTGGGCGCGTAGAGCGACCTTTTCCAACAGTTGCTCGGCATAGGCGCTGGTGGCCGCGATCAGGTGGGCATCATCGGGGGCGTGTTTGGCAAGGGTCTGGTCCAACTCCCACAGCGCGCCGTGCAAGGCGAGTTGGCCGTTGTCGGTCAGAACCTCTTCGATCTCACCGATATCGACAGTGGTCTCTCCCAGATGCGAGGACATCAAGTACGCCAGCGCATTGCCGAAGGTGTGCGAGGTGATCAGAGCCTCGGCCGTCAGCAGTTCAGAGAATTCGGTCTTGCGCGCGGCAGGCAGATCTCCGGCCAGATTGGCGCGTTTAAGATCGGCAAGCGGGGTCTGTTCCGCATAAGCCTCAGCCATGGCCAGAGCGATGGCGATGGCACGTCGTATCGCCTGTTGCGTGGTCGCCTGTGGTGGTGAGACCAGCGCATCGCCATCGTCCGATGCCTCGATTCGTTCAACCAGATGCACCCCGTCCTTGCGAGCAGTACGACGCGTCACCAACCCCGGCGTCGTCGACCGAAAGCGCCGCCCGGTAGAGACACCAGGAGACCGTTCGACAGTCGTTTCAACCGCTTTGGCAATCCGTGGAGCATGCTCGAAACCATTCAGCAAGGCAGTCGCTGCCGGATAGTGCTTACGAATGTCGTCTTCGCGCAATTCCATCTGATCTGACGTCAAACTCATCTTCTTCCTCGCAATGCCGGGCTGAAGCCCGGCCTACTCTAATCACGTAGGGCGGGCTTCAGCCCGCCACTGGTCTCAATATCTCAGCACCTGTCCGGCTTTGCTAACAACAAACTTGCGCACATCGGCGAATCCCGGCGGGTTGCGTTCGGCCAGCACCTGAAACGGGCGCTGGGGCAAGATGATCGACCGTTGTGTGCGGGTGGCCCCGGTTTCGGCCCCTTGCGCGCCGAATGGGTCGAGCGCAAAGACCTCGCGCTCAACAGTAGAAAACCAGCCGGCGCGTTCTTCGATCACCTCTTCGCTTTCCAACTCTTCTGTGGTCCAGGCCAGCGCCCAATCTTGACCTTGCGGAGATTGCGCATCCTCCAGCACCTGCCTCAAAGGACCAGATTGCTCGGTATAGGCCGAAGAATACATCGGCCCCACATGGATGCGGCGCAGGTGTTTGGGGTGCAGGTCGTCGAAATCCTGATCGAACCCTTTGGCTATGGTCACCAGTTTCAACCCGCCCAGAGACTGCGCCATCAGATGCGCCTGCACTTCGGGCCAGCGGCGTTGGTCTTTGGGAAGGGCGGTTTTGCCGCTATCCTCCAGCTGCATCAGATAGATCACCGGCAGGTTGATCTGGCTGTCATAGACCGCCCAGTGGATCATGAACTTGCGCCGTTCGCCCTCATTCCCGATCCAGTGGCATTCGGGATCGTTGCGGGCCCAGAACAGCTGACCTTTCAGCAATTCCTCATAGTAGAGCCTTTGTGACAGCGCGAATTGCAGCTTGGTGGGGATTTCCTGATCCCCAATGATCGTCCGCACCATGTCAGTTTTTAGGTCATCCTCGGACGGCATATTCGCCAGATGCACCTGCGCCTGCTGCGCGTCATTGGCCATGGTCAGCAGCTCAGCCGCCACCGGAAACCCGCTGTCACGCTTGTCCATCGCAAGGCTGCCAAAAAACCGTCCCGTATCGCGACCGACCAGCAGATACTTCATGGAAAGCGCGCGGAAGGTGTAGAGCAGCCCCGAGAGGTAGCGCGACACGATCCGCACCTCTTGCTTGCTGATTGCGCCCTCCGCCTCCATCGTCGCGGCCACGCGCAGGAGGTGGACGGTGATGACTTCGAATTTGCGGAAATAGCGGCGTGAGGCGAAGGTGTCGGTCAGGCCGACATGGTCTTGGGTGGGGTTGGTATCGGTCATCTTGGGGCGTCCAAGTCCTTCCCGTTTTTGTCGATATGAAACCACCATCTAAAGAGAGGCGAACCGACACTATGCAGTACTACTTGAGGGTTGATCCCAACCGAGTACTGAAAACGCCGCCCCCTTTCGCTGCCCCAACTCAACCAACACAGAAGTCGCATTAAGCAAGCCGCAATTAGTGCAATAAGCAATGCCTGTAGCACTTTAGGATAAGTCGGCTTCTGATCTATAAAACCAATTTTTTCCAAGAATCTCGGCACCTCCAAGGGACCAAGACTAACTGCTAGTAATAGAAATTGTTGGTGAGCGAAACGCACTTAACCACCATACAAATTCTTATCATGCTTCTCGACAATCGAGGCAAAGCGCCGCGCGAACCGCTCATCCGCCTTGGCCTTTTTCTCCAGCACGTCGCGGGCAAAGACCATGTGGTCCTCATGCGCCTCAAGCATGTCGGCCATTTTCTGGTTGGTCGCGGTGCCGATGGCGGCCATCGCCGTCTGCGCCTCTTGGTCAGTTTGCACGCCGATCTCGTTGATGCGGTGGGCCACGTCCTGCTGCTGCGCGGTTTTCAGCGATTTGGTCAGGGCATCATACAGCACCACGCGCTGTTGCGTATCTGTCTGCAGCTTGTTGATCAGCACCATCTGCGTCGCCGCCTGGTTCTGGAGTGAATCGACCCAGGTTTTACCCTTTTCGATATAGCGTTCCAGCGTCTGGGATTTGGCCAGCTTGACCTGCTCTTCCTGAACCTTGGCGTTGTATTGCTTATTCAGGTCAGCCAGTTCGGTTTCCAACTGAGTCCGCGCGGCGGCATCCTGTTCGACGCTGATCTTGTTTTCCAGCGTGATGATCGCCGGGTCCATGCCCTGAATCTCTGCCCGCAAAGCCTCCAGTTCGGCCACGGTCGCCTCGCGGTCGTCCAGCGTGACGGTCAGGTTGTCCTCGACCTTGACGCGCTGTTCTTCCAGCACGGCCAACTGTCCTTCAAGCAGTTTGACGATCACATCCGATTTAGCGATCAGGTCCTGTAGCTTGTCGTCGATATTGGCGGTGCGCATGCGTTCCTGCCGCATGGACTCGGATTTGGCCTTGGCGAAGATGCCGACGAACGACTCCCACCCGGTTTTCGAACGCATTTCGTCGAAATCCTTGGAAAACGCGTTGGTCACGTCGTCGAGCCCCATGATCAGCTCAGCGATGTTGGCGTTCATCACCTCGGTATGGGCGTGCACATCTTCCAAAGTGGCATTTTCAATGTCGATATCTGCCTCTGCGGTTCCGATCTTGGCACGCGCCGCTTCGATCCGTGAGGTCAAGCCTTCAATCTGCGACTGGCTTTCGCGGACTTTCTGTTGCGTCTCTTGAATCAATGCTTCGAATTGCTGGTTCGACATCTGCTATCCCTATTCTTCTTATCATCCAATGACATAGGGAATGTTATGGAAATTTACATCCCCTTAGGTCTCCAAATCACCAAGACTGTGACAAACTCGACGCTAAAAAGATAGACGCAGAGACAAGGCCGAGACACATTGCCCGCTGGTTTTCAGAAGGGAAAATAGAAGCTCTTGGATTTCTTAAGTTGAAGCTGCCGATGGCAAGCTCAGTAGTTCGAATACCGGAAATTAACCACAGAATCATCTTGAATAGCGCAATGGGCTTTTATGTGGCTCCGCGCATCATTGCTGTCCTTTGAGCGCGCGACCTCCAAATCAATCAGATCGATGCCATCAGAATTCGTCGTATAGGAAAGCGTCCGCTCAAAATCGACGGCATAGTAGCCCTGATTGCTCATGGCGGTGTGGGTCCGATGCATACAAAGCCCGATCGCATTCTCCTCGGGCGAAACGTGCGGATGCTTCTGGTATTTTGATCCGTGCTTGTGATGGTGTTTGGCGATCGACGCTCCCAGCACACCCAACGCGACCCCAGCGATAAGCGCTCCTGTATCGTTGGCACGGGTTGGTGTCGCGGTCAGTGTGGTCGATGCAACAACGGCACAGACCATAGCGGCAAAAACGGATTTCATTCGCATCTATTTCGTCTCCCTCTGAAGGCAATGAACGAAATTCAGTTCATTGAAGTGTTCCAGAAGAGACTAGCCTGACGACCTAAACTATTGCCAGATTTTCGTGAAAACGTGTTGCCCACCATGTGCGTGTTGCGATGGATACAACTTCGCCCCGCGCCTGGAGGAACGCGGGGCGTGTGGTGCGACAACCCAGAGAGGCGGGACTGTCGCTAAGTGATCAACAGCCTCAGTTCACGGCTTTGGCGTCAACCACGTCCTTTTCAATGGCCTTGCCAGACGAAATTTCGATCCGGCGCGGTTTCAGCGCTTCTGGCACTTCGCGCTTCAGATCGATGTTCAGCATGCCGTTTTCATGGCTCGCGCCGGTGACACGAACGTGGTCGGCCAGAGCAAAGCGGCGCTCGAACGCGCGGGTGGCGATGCCACGGTGCAGATAGCTGCGCTCTTTTTCGTCCGAAGCTTTCTTGCCGGAAACCACCAGAGAATTTTCCTTTACCTCAACCGACAGATCGGCCTCGGAAAACCCGGCAACAGCGACCGAAATGCGGTAGGTATCAGCATCGGTCTTTTCGATGTTGTAAGGGGGATAGCTGGGCTGAGCCACGTCATTGGTCAAAACCCGGTCCATCATGTCTGCAATCTGGTCGAAACCGATGGTTGCGCGGTGAAGTGGTGCGAAGTCAAATGTACGCATGTCGTATCCTCATCTTTGAGCGATTCACAAAATTGCCCTCCGAAATGGACGGGCGGTGATTTATGCCGGACCCCAGCTTTGGCGATCCGGTAAAACTCAGATGGGAAGTAAAAGGACCGGGTTCAAGACCCGCCCGCGCTGAGGAATTTAGCACCCGAACTGGACTTGGCTGAACCCGGCTGCAATCTGCGGATTGTTGCCGTGGGTCGGGGCGCGTCACGACGCAATATCGCCTTGAGTTCCGAGACAATCCCCGACAGCTCCATCCCGTAGCCGATCTTGCGTTGACCATCCGATGCGCCCGCCGAAACAACCGACAGGATCTGCCAACGCGGGCCTTTTTTTGCTAAAATAGCGGAGCCCGACGAACCGAATGTAATATCGCAATCAAAGCTGATCAGCCCCTGCCCGCGTTGCAGGATGCGGCAAGAGCGTTGGCGCGTGATCGCCTCGGCCCGACCGCGACCATACGAGGCGACGCTGATTTCGCTGTCGCTGACGCGGCCGCTGTGCAGGGCGAACGGATCAGCAATCGAATAGGGAATCGGCTCTTCCAGCCGCATTAGAGCCACATCAATTCGAACACGTGACGCCGATACCGGCGCATTGGCAACAAACTCGGGATGGGTCGCAATCTGGATGACCTTGCGATCCGCAAGCGCCTGACCGTCGCTCAAACCGGCGCGAAAGGTCAATTCACCGGGGGCATAGGGTTTTCCGGTGGCCTTGCTCACAGCGCAATGCGCCGCTGTCAGCACGATGTCCTTTGCGATCAAAGTACCGGTGCAAAAGCCCTGTTCGCCAATATCCAGACGTCCGACCGCCTCCCACCCATACAGATCATCGCGATCCGTCAGTCGGCGCTTGCCGCTGGTCTGGGCCTGCGCGGCAGTTGCGAGAATAGAAACAAGCAAGGTGATACTTAATAAAACACGCATCATGGCTTAAGGAACTTTGCTCCGAGGTTTTTGGTGTTGTTGTCCAATGTGGCGTTCATACCCCGCCCCTGCGAAAGCTCGGCCCGCAACAATTCCAGCGATTCATCCAAGGCGGTGCCCAGCGCAACGCGTTGACCCTGCAATTCGGCCTTCGCTGCAACGACCGACACAATGCGTGGCCGCTCGCCGTCAAACGAAAAGATCGGCGCGCCGGATGCCCCGAAATCCACGTTGCAGGACATAACCAGAATTCCAGCCTGTCGCCCAATGACGGAACAGACTTCCTGCAGTGCTGGCGCTTCGGCGCGGTCATGCGCGTACGAGACAACCCCCACCTCTTGACCGCGGGCAGGACGGCGTCCGGTTTCGAAAGGAATGACCGAGGTGTTGCGGATCGGCTGCCACAGCTCGATCAGCGCAATATCATGACGCACCCGCGTTGCAGAAACATTGCCTTCATAAACATAGTCGGGGTGAACCACTGTTCGACGCGCCGGACGATAAGCCGAGGCGGAACCAAGGCGCCAACCGGCCAGAAACTCGATCCGGGCCGGATTAATTCGCTGTTTCGTGGTTTTATCGTACAGACAATGCGCAGCCGTCAGTACCAGAGTCGGAGATATCAGCGATCCGGTACAAAACCCGGTGCCGTCGATATCCAGTCGACCAACTGCCATCCACTCGCGCCCAGCATCGGTGGTTTCCAGGCTCCTAAGCCCAGTATCCTGCGCCTGTCCTGCCAAGGGCAGCAAGCTGAAGACAATAGCCGTGATCCAGTTGCGCACGCGGGTCTCCGGTCATGAGGTCCGACCAAGATTCGTATGCCGTTGGTGCGGCGAAAATAGGGCAATTGCCCCTTGGATTAAATTCAACCGGACCTGATGCGCGGGTGCAGCAATCGATCAGCGCAGTTGGGGTACCCCAGCCATGCCGTCGCGCAATGCGCGCGGTTCCGGCCCTCCGGTGGCCCAGTCCAGCAGCTCGACTGTGTGGACAACGGGCGTGTCAGTCCCAGAGCCGATCTGCATCATGCATCCGATGTTACCTGCCGCGATAACATCAGGGTTCCTAGCCTCAAGCGTGCGCACTTTTCGTTGTTTCAACTGACCCGAAATCTCAGGCTGCATCAGGTTGTAGGTTCCTGCACTGCCACAGCACAAATGACTATCTTTAGGCTCTAACACTGTGAATCCAGCCGATTTCAGCAGGTTCTTGGGATAAGAGGTAACCTTTTGCCCATGTTGCAATGAACACGCCGCGTGGTAGGCAACAACCAGTTCTTTCTTGTCGCTGTCCGGCATCTCTAGCTGCACCAAAAGCTCACTGATATCCATCGCCATGGCGGATACACGCCCCGCATCCACCGCCAGCGGATCACTGCGGAACATGTGCCCATAATCTTTAACCGTGGTCCCACACCCCGAGGTGTTGATCACGATCGCATCCAGACCATCACCATCCATTTCGCGTGTCCAGGCCCGGATATTGGCTGCAGCAGACGCATGGCTTTCACCGGTTTTACCCATGTGATGGGTTAATGCGCCACAACAGCTGGCACCTTCGGCGACAACGACCTCGCAGCCCAACCGGGTCAGCAGACGAATCGTGGCGTCGTTGATATCGGTGTTCAAAGCCTTTTGCGCACACCCCGTCATCAGGGCGACGCGTTTCTTCTTAGCGCCTTTTGCTGCAAAGCTCTGAGGGTCATCATTGCGACTGACTGGTGGAATATATCTCGGCGCCATGTCCAGCATCGCCTTTAGCCGGGCATCCGGCATCAGAAACCGGAACGGACGACCCAGCTTTGCCCCGATTAGAGCCCAGCGAAAGCGTGTCGGATAAGGCAGGATTCTGGCCAATATCCAGCGCAGAGCCCGATCCGAGAACGGGCGCTTGTAGTTGTCTTCGATATATTCCCGTGCGTGGTCCACGAGGTGCATGTAATGCACGCCCGAGGGGCACGTGGTCATGCAGGCGAGGCAGGATAGGCAGCGATCGATATGCTTGACAGTCTTTTCGTCCGGAACACGCTCATTCTCCAACATGTCCTTGATCAGATAGATGCGCCCGCGAGGGCTGTCCAACTCATCGCCTAGCACCTGATAAGTCGGGCAGGTTGCTGTACAGAAACCACAGTGAACACAATTTCGGAGTATCTCGTTGGATCGCTGAATCGCTGGGTCTTGCAACTGCTTTTCGGTAAATTTCGTCTGCATCGCCTACCCCATCAGACCCGGATTGAACACGTTCCGAGGGTCAAATCTCTTCCGAATTGCCTTTGTTAGAGCCTGAATCTGCGTGCTCTCTGGTTGGAATCGCCCAAATTCAACGATGGTGTCAGCCTCTGCGCGTACCAGCGTTGCATGTCCTTCAAAGTGACCCAGTCGTGCACGCAGATCGGTGCCCTTTGGCACCAATACCCAGATCAAGCCCCCGCCCCAGTCAAATAAGGTTCGATCCGCGTCGATCCGTTCTGCAAGGCTGGCTGCATCGCCGGGTTTCACCGATAAGCGCCAGACATCACCTTCCAGATCCTGAAACGCACGCAGATCGCGCAGATCGACCCAGTGGTTGCTCGAATTCTCTAACTCGGTGCATTCGCCCCCAAGGATTTCGCGCAATCGACCTACCCGATAGGCAACCGAGTCGGCAAATCCTTCGATCCGCAACAAGGCCTGACCATCCAGTGGATCATAGGCTGCGCTGCTCACCTCGAAGGGGGATTTCAGGGCAGTGGACATGAGATCAACTGCGGTTCCTACATCAGCGGCCCCGACTGCCAGAGTGGTCTCGACCTCAGGTCTAGGCAGCACTTTCAGTGAGACCTCGGACAGCACCCCTAGCGTGCCCCAGGAACCCGCCATGAGCTTGACCAGATCGTAACCGGTGACGTTCTTCATCACCCGCCCGCCATTCTTGATCACCTGCCCCAACCCGTCGACATAACGTACGCCCAACAGGAAATCCCGGCACGCGCCCGCCTGAATTCGACGCGGCCCCGAGATGTTGGCCGCGACAACACCGCCGATTGTCGGTTCCCCCGTGGTGCCCAGCAAACCGCGATGATCCATCGGCTCGAACGCCAGTTGCTGACCCTCGGCCTCCAAAGCCGCTTCGATCTCAGTCACTGGAGTCCCGGCATGCGCGACCAGAGTCAATGCGCCCGGCTCATACTGTGTAATTCCGTGCAGTCCCGACAGGTTCAGCACAGGCTCGGGCCCATCAAGGCCGCGCGTGCCGCCTCCGGCAATACGCACTGGGCCATCCAGGCCGGCAACGATGTCCGCAAGTTCAGCCTCGGTTTCAGGTGTCATGGCACTTCATCTTTTCGCAAATACTCTGGGTATTGATGGGGAAGGCTCATCTATTCCGCGGCCATCCTGCGCGTGGCAGACGCCTTTAGCGGAAACACCTTGGCTGGGTTCAACAGCCAATGCGGGTCAAACACATCTTTCACCGCCATCTGCGCCTCAAGATCCTGTGGTTCATATTGGTGTGTCATCAGATCACGCTTTTCGATGCCGACCCCATGCTCACCAGTCAGGCAGCCCCCCGCATCAACGCAAAGCTTCAGGATGTCCGCCCCGAACGCTTCACATTTCTCAAGATCGCCGGGTTTGTTGGCGTCAAACAGGATCAAGGGGTGCATGTTGCCGTCACCGGCATGGAACACATTGCCGACTGGCAGGCCATAATCTTTGCTCAGCTCCCCGATCCGGCGCAGGACGAAGGGTAGCGATGAGACCGGGATCGTCCCATCCAGACACATATAATCGTTGATTTGCCCCATCGCGCCGAAGGCCGATTTCCGCCCCAGCCAGATACGGGCGCTTTCATCAGCCGATTGGCTTTCTCGCAGCTCAACCGGATTATGCCGCTTGGCGATCTCGATAATCTTCGACAACTGGCTATCGATCTCTGCCTCTGATCCTTCAACTTCGACAATCAGCAACGCCTCGCAATCAGGATAACCCGCTTGGGCGAAATTCTCGCAGGCTCGAATACAAAGGCGGTCCATGAACTCGATCGCGACAGGCAATATGCCCGATTTGATTATGTCAGAGACGCATTGACCGGCTACTTCATTATCGTCAAAGCCCATCAGAACAGGACGCGCGCCCTCAGGTTTGCGCAGGATGCGCAACATTGCTTCAGTTACGACACCCAATTGCCCTTCGGATCCGCAGATAACACCCAACAGGTCCAACCCGCCAGCGTCCAGATAGGCACCTCCAATTTCGACCACGCTGCCATCCATCATGACCATAGTCACACCCATCAGATTGTTGGTCGTCACCCCGTATTTCAGGCAATGCGCCCCGCCCGAATTCATCGCGATATTCCCTGCAATGGCGCAGGCAAGCTGAGATGAGGGATCGGGGGCGTAAAAGAAATCCTCTTCTTCAACGGCACCGGTTACACTCAGGTTGGTTCGGCCGGATTGCACTTTGATAAATCTGTTGTCGTAATCGATTTCCAGAACTTCGTTCATCCGTGCAACGCCTAGAATCACACAATCTGCCGTCGGCAGGGCACCACCCGCCAATGACGTGCCCGCGCCGCGCGGTACAACCGGCACACCCAGTTCATGGCAAATACGCAAGACATCGGAAACCTGCTGCGTGGTCGAAGGCAGTACAGCCAGCATTGGCGGGCATTTATAGGCGGTCAGCGCATCACATTCATAAGCCCTGGTCTCGGCCTCTTCATGGATAACAGCATCCTTCGGCAGCACTTGCTGTAGTCGCGCAACCAATGCCTGCTTGCGTGCTAAGACATCCGGATTTGGCTTGGGCATTTCCATCGCTGATCCTCCATTTGGTAAAATTATATTACCAATTTTATCGACTGGCAAGTTGCCGAATCCAACAATAGTGTCGCGGCATGACCTGGATCGACCGCACATTACTGTTTTCCTCGCTGGACTATGCTGCCGTTTTGCTGTTGTTCGCGACATGGCTAGGGATTGGGTGGAGGATCGAAAATCCGTCCTCTCAGAAACCGTCGGTTTCATTGATGATGGATGATTTCCGCAAGGTCTGGATGCGTGAAATGGTGACGCGCCAGCCGCGTGTGTTCGATGCACAAGTGATCTCGGCCATGCGTCAGGGCAGCACGTTCTTCGCTTCGACTATCATGATTGCAATAGGCGGCGGCTTGGCATTGCTTGGCAATACCGAACGCCTTGCTGGGGTTGCTGAAGATCTTGCCATCGGCCGTGCGCCTGCCATGGTTTGGGAAATCAAGATACTGATTATTCTGCTTTTTCTGTCGAACGCTTTTCTGAAATTTGTCTGGTCGCATCGCCTGTTTGGGTATTGCGCAATCCTGATGGCCGCTGTTCCAAATGATCCCGATGATCCACAGGCCTATCCACGCGCCACACAATCCGCTGATATCTGCATCACGGCGGCTCGTAGTTTCAATCGCGCGTTGCGGGCGACATATTTTGCGTTGGCTTCAATCGCATGGATACTTGGACCGGTAGCCCTGATCCTAAGCTCAATCGTCACATTCGGTGTGCTCTATCGTCGCGAATTCGCCTCGCATTCACGCACCGTAATCATGACTGCGCCACCAAACACAGAGTCGTGATCGCAATGCGATGCGCGAGCGCATAGTTTGACCCCATGCGATATCTGATTCTCAGCGCCTTACTGGCCAGCCCCGCATTCGCCGACCCTCCGACGGTCGAACAGGTTTCAGCCCAATCAAATGGGGATACCTGGCGGTTCGACGTCACGATCCGCCACTCCGACACCGGATGGGATGACTATGCCGATGGCTGGCGTGTTCTGGATATGCAGGGGAACGAGCTGGGGATGCGTGTGCTGCATCACCCTCATGTCGATGAGCAGCCCTTTACACGGTCACTTGGCGGGGTGGTGATTCCGGACGGGACCACGCAGGTGCAAATTCAGGCGCGCGACAATGTCGGTGGTTGGAGCGAAGACACGACCGTGGTCGATCTGAACTGACCCTCAGAACACCCCGAGGCTGAGACCTGCGGCCAAGGCCGCTCCAACCTCACGACAGTTTTCAAGTTGTTCTTCAGGAATGATCTTTTCGGCCAAGATCGCTTTGGGTGTTTGCGCATGAGTGCAGATGATCAGGGGCGGTTGCACCTCTTTCAACCGCCACCCCGTTGCGATCCGTGCCATCTGTCGCGCGGCATTCTCACCATCTGATCCGGCGCAGACCATCTGCGCATAGGGTCGACCTTCGATCTGACCTAGCACCGGATAATAGCAGCGGTCAAAGAACTCTTTCATCAGCCCAGAGATCGCGGCCAGGTTCTCGGGCGCGCAGAAGATATAGCCATCGGAGGCCAGCAAGTCGTTCGGACCGGCCTGATCGGCGGTTTTCAGGATGGTGTTCGCTTCATCCCGCGCTGCTTCGGCTGCGGCTTCAGCCATTTGCCGGGTGCCGCCGGTGCGCGAGTGGTAGACGATCAATAGCTGCGCCATGTCAGACCCGGTGATAAGGGCCGCCTGAAAGGATGGTCGCGGCCCGGTAAAGTTGCTCGGCCAGCATCACACGGACCAACATATGGGGCCAGACCATTGACCCAAAGGATAGGGAAAAATCAGCCTCCGCCCGCAGATTAGGGTCTATTCCGTCCGCTCCGCCGATGATCAGCGCCAGATCCTGTCGGCCCGCGTCGCGCCATCCACCCAGCTTTTTTGCAAAATCAGGCGAGGACAACACCCGTCCGCGCTCATCTAGCGTACAGATCACCACACCCTTGGGCAGCGCCTTGCGCAGCAGGGCCGCCTCGGCCCCCATGCCTGCGTTTTTCTTGTCTTCGACCTCGATCACCTTCGCAGGACCAAGGCCCAGCGCGCGGCCGGTCCTGTCAAATCGGGTCAGGTAGTCGTCAAGCAGGGATTTCTCCGGTCCGGCGCGCAATCGCCCAACCGCAACGATGCTGATACGCATGTCTCTCTCGCCTCCGGCCCCTCAATACAGGCCGGGATGGCGCCTCAATTCGCCGAGGCGCTGCCGCCCTGAGGCAGCCACATCTTTTCCAGCTGATAGAATTCACGCACTTCGGGGCGGAAGATATGAACGACCACGTCGCCCGTATCGATCAGCACCCAGTCGCCGGCATCCTTGCCTTCGACCTTCGAGGTGAAACCGAATTCCTGCTTGATGCGATCCGTCAGCTTTTCCGCCATGGCCGAGACCTGACGGGTCGACCGACCCGAGGCAATCACCATGTGATCCGCAACAGAAGACTTACCTTGCAGGTTGATCTGCACGACGTCTTCGGCCTTGTCATCGGAAAGTGAGGAAAGGATACGTTCAAGCAGCTTGTCGCTGATTGACTGAGAGTGGGCCATTACATCGGCCCCATCATCGGCGGGCAAACCCGCCTGTGTATGTAGAGACAGGACATAATCCTCCTTTGCTGCGCGCCGCCAAACCCCGGCGCCGGGGTACTAATAAGGTAACAAGGGGATTGCAACATTTCAATGAAAGGGCCGACGCGGTGCCGCACATCCGGTCACTCTTTGGCGAGATGTTGCACCTCAGCGTCGGCCTCCGGGCCGCCCAATACGCGGATTTCACGCTGCGGGAACGGAAGCGAGATGTCTTCGACCTTGAACGCATCCCACAGCGCCAGGAAGACATTGCCCCGAATGTTTGTCAGACCCTTGTTCGGATCACTGATCCAGAAGCGCAACACATAGTCCACGCTGCTGTCACCGAAACCAGTGATATGGCAGACAGGTTCATGTTTGCCTCCACTCAGTACTCGACCGACCGTCTTGACGGCACGGATCGCAGTCGCGCGGACTTTGTGTGGGTTGTCGTCGTAGCTGGTGCCGAAATCAAGATCCAACCGCACGAAACGGTCGGAATGCGACCAGTTTACAACCTGATTGGTAATCAGATCTTCGTTTGGAATCAGATATTCCCGACCATCCCGCGTAACCACCGAGACATAGCGCGCGCCCAGCGCGTTAATCCAACCGAATGTGTCCCCGAGTGAAATCACGTCGCCCGGTTTGATCGACCGGTCCATCAGGATGATGATGCCTGAGATCAGGTTCGAAACCACTTTTTGTAGGCCAAACCCGATCCCGACGCCAATGGCCCCGGACAGCAACGCTATGCCAGTCAGATCAAACCCGAGGGTGCGGATCGCCGCCATGAACACCGCCCCGTAGAGCAGCACCTGAATACCCTTGGCCAGAAGAACCTGCATCGATGGTGTTATGTCTTGATTGTTCGTAAGGCCGCGCTCAGCCGCGCGTGTGCCGACACGCGCCAAAGTCAGCAGGACGCCGATCAGCAGTACAGCCTTGATGATGCCCAGCGCCGAGATATGAAGATCACCGATAGAAATGGCGACGCCATCAAGGAACCCGGCTACATCATCCGTCAGGTTCAACGCAATCAACGTGGCATAGACCCACATAGACCATTTAAATATTTGTCGCAGCGTTCGGTTTCTCACCAATCGCGAAACCAACGCGATGGCCAGCCATGCGACAGCCAGCGTTGCGAAGACACCAAGTATATAGCTCCGCGACGGCCATGTGACCTGTTGCATCACCAGATAAAGCCCACCAGACAGCAACACAAAATACACCAGCGTCAGACGGCGCATCAGTTGGATCAATATCCGCAGACGCCATTTCGGCCATCCCACCCGGGCCCTCGCCCAGGTTTCCCATCGGCCCTGCGTCAGCAGTTTCAGCAAGAATGAGATTGCCCAGAGAAACAGGATGATGATGAGTTGATACTGCCGCCATCCTGGGGTGACGATCAACTCGACCAGACCTTCAATTTGCGAGGAAAACGCCGCCGTCATGTTGGCGTAAAGCTCCGAGAGCGTCTCCGGTAGTAAATCCTGGTTCATTCACCTCTCCTGCAGGTCAGCTTGGACAGCGATGCTGGATGATGCAAGCCCGCAGTGAGACGGTTGGGATTGAACCTTGATTGACACGAATGCCCGTTATATCTGGTGCGTATGAGACTCAATGTGGCCCAAGAACAGAATCTGGAAGATCGCGCGCGTCTGCGTGAACGGTTCTTTGGGGCTGCCCGCACGGTCTTGGCCCGCCTATCGGCGGCCTAAGCCAACTCGCCAGCTATTTCTCATTACATACGGGAGAGGACCGATGTCCCCCAAAACACTCTATGACAAGATCTGGGATGCCCATGTCGCCCACGAGGCCGATGATGGCACCTGCCTGCTGTATATCGACCGCCATCTGGTGCACGAAGTGACCAGCCCACAGGCATTCGAAGGCCTGCGCATGGCGGGCCGCAAGGTGCGCGCGCCAGAAAAAACCATCGCCGTGCCGGATCACAACGTTCCGACCACGCCGGACCGTGTGAATGGTATCGAAAACCCGGAATCACGCATTCAGGTCGAGGCACTGGACAAGAACGCCAAAGATTTCGGCATTCACTATTACCCTGTGCACGACGTCCGTCAGGGCATTGTGCATATCGTCGGCCCCGAACAGGGCTGGACCCTGCCCGGCATGACCGTTGTTTGCGGCGACAGCCACACGGCGACTCATGGTGCATTCGGCGCTCTGGCGCACGGCATCGGCACATCCGAGGTTGAACACGTTCTGGCCACCCAGACTCTGATCCAGAAGAAGTCCAAGAATATGAAGGTCGAAATCACCGGCAAACTGCAGCCGGGTGTGACCGCCAAAGATATCACTCTGGCTGTGATCGGCGAGACCGGTACTGCTGGCGGTACAGGTTATGTCATCGAGTATTGCGGCGAAGCGATCCGCGATCTTTCGATGGAAGGGCGCATGACCGTCTGTAACATGGCCATCGAAGGCGGTGCCCGCGCTGGCCTGATCGCGCCGGATGAGACCACCTTTGAATATGTCAAAGGCCGCCCGCATGCCCCCAAAGGCGCGCAGTGGGAAGCCGCGATGGACTGGTGGAAGACGCTTTACACCGACGAAGATGCGCATTTCGATAAAGTCATCACGCTGCGTGGTGAAGATATCGCGCCGGTCGTCACTTGGGGCACCAGTCCCGAAGATGTGCTGCCGATCACCGCATCCGTACCGCATCCCGAAGATTTCGAAGGCGGTAAAGTCGACGCGGCCCGCCGTTCGATCGAGTATATGGGCTTGGAAGCCGGTCAAAAGCTGAGCGATGTTGAAATCGACACTGTTTTCATCGGTTCTTGCACCAACGGTCGGATCGAAGACCTGCGCGCTGCGGCGGAAATCCTGAAGGGCAAGAAGATCAAGGACGGCATGCGCGCCATGGTCGTACCAGGCTCGGGCTTGGTGCGTGCACAGGCCGAAGAAGAAGGTTTGGCCGAGATCTTCAAAGATGCCGGTTTCGAGTGGCGTCTTGCGGGCTGTTCAATGTGTCTGGCGATGAACCCCGACCAGCTGCAACCGGGCGAGCGCTGTGCCGCGACTTCGAACCGAAACTTCGAAGGCCGTCAGGGTCGCGGTGGGCGTACCCATCTGCTGAGCCCCGCAATGGCTGCCGCTGCGGCAATCACAGGACGGCTGACAGACGTCCGTGAATTGATGTAAGAGTCTCTCATATCTAGATATTTGATGGAGAGACTAACATGAGTGATTGGGTCAAATGGCTACTGCTTGGACTTTTGTCCATAGCATTCGGGGTGTTCGTATTGGGCGCACCGGTCGTGGCGTCCGTTGCCGTAACAGTAGTAACTGGCGTGTTGCTATTGATTGCGGGCGGAATGCAGATCGTTGGTGGCTTCACGGTTGAAGGCACTGGCAACAAGATCCTGTCACTCATCATGGGTGCGGTCATGCTGTTTCTGGGCTGGTCCTTTCTGGATCACCCGCTGCAGGGCACGCTGACGCTGGCAACTGTGATGCTCATCCTGTTCATGGCAGGCGGCATCGCACGGGTCATTCTGTCGTTCCAGATGAAAGGAACGCAGTTTTTCTGGCCCACGATGATCTCGGGCATCTTGTCGATCATCCTCGCCGGCATCATCTGGACCTATGTGGGCAAGGAACCGGCTGCTCTGCTGAGTATACTGGGGATCTTCCTGGGCATTGAGATGCTGTTCAACGGGTTCGGATTGGTCTTCATGGCGTTCTTCGTCAAGAACGCACCCAAGGACGAAACAACAGAAGCGAAAGAAGCTTAAACGCGGAGCACGGGCGCGGCCCTACCCCGCAGGAGTGTAGAAATGGAAAAGTTCGAAAAAGTCCACGGGGTGGCCGCCCCAATGCCACTGATCAATATCGACACCGATATGATCATTCCCAAAGTGCACCTGAAAACCATCAAACGCTCTGGCCTGGGTGTCGTGCTGTTTGATGAGATGCGCTATCACGATCATGGTGGCGAGAACGAAGATTTCGTTCTGAACAAACCCGCTTATCGCAACACCGAGATTCTGGTGGCCGGCGACAATTTCGGTTGCGGCTCGTCGCGGGAACATGCGCCATGGGCGATCAAGGATTTCGGTATCAAGGTGGTGATCTCGACCAGCTTCGCCGACATCTTTTTCAACAACTGCTTCAAGAACGGCATCCTGCCCATCGTAGTCGAAGAAGAGCATCACGCGATTCTTATGGATGACGCGCACAAGGGTGAAAACGCCCGCATGACGGTGCATCTGGAAGATCAGCAGATTACCACTTCGGATGGCATGGTCATCGAGTTCGACATTGACCCACACCGCAAGCACTGCCTGCTGAACGGTCTGGACGATATTGGCCTGACGATGGAAAAAGACCATCACATCGACAAGTTCGAAGATCATGCGAGTCAGGCCCGCCCCTGGGTATGATTCTGGGGACGAATCTGTTGATACTCAACCTAACAGGGTCGCAAGCGCGGCCCTGTTCGCATTCTTGGGGCAAAAACCCAGTGCACCACAACATATAGGTATCAATTTGAGATACACGTCGGATTTGCGTCGAAATTGATGCAATCCCGCACCAGTTGCGCCATCATTTTGCCCGAAATTGCGTGTTATTTGCTCATTGGCTTGAGCGAAATACCGCTTATCGGCAAAGTTGGCACCCATGAGGTAGCCGCCAACGAACGAGCGGTGAGCACAAGTTGGACGATAAGTCGGCACAGAATCGACTACGCCGGTTTGGAAAAGGGTTCGGATTGTGATTGCACGCACAACGGGGGCGGCGATACGTGGATTATTGGTAGCACTTATGGTGCTTACCCCTGCGTTGTACCTGCCTACATCGACGTCGAATGGGACTGAGATTGTCGTCTTTCTGGCGATCCTTGCGTTTATCCTGACTTTCTCGGAATACAACTCGGCCTTTCCAAGCTTTATCGAATTTCGTGACGCACCACCTGTGAACAGGCTGCGCTTTGTCGGTTTGATGTCGATGGTTACCTTCCTGACGCTAATCTGCAAAAACGCCTATGCCCCCTCGGAACTTACTGGCCTGTTTTATTCAGTTGGCCTGATGGTCGCGAATGTGGTGGATTTCCCCTACTCCCCCGTTCGTCTTGTGGTTCTGATGCTGCCCGCCGATGCCAGCCAGCCCCTTGTAGATTTGGTGCGTATCTCCGCCAGCGTCGCTTATGTCGCGGCCTTGGTTACCATCGCCAGCTTTGCCTATGCAGTGAAGCTTCGGGGATGGCCAACAGGCAACGGCGCGTTCAACGTCTGGACCAATCTACCGCTGTTTGACCCAACCAAGGGTGGTGATGTGGTCACCCGTCTGCAGCGTGACGGGCGGCTCAACATCGCAATTGGGGCTTTGCTGCCTTTCCTGATTCCCGCCCTGATCAAGCTGATGGCTGCTTTCATCACGCCGATCGCGCTCAGCAATCCGCAGACATTGATCTGGACGCTTTGCGCATGGGCATTCCTGCCTGCCAGCATGATCATGCGAGGCATGGCGACACTGCGCATTGCCGGCCTGATCGTTGAGAAGCGCCGCGCATACTCAACTTCCGAGTCAACTCAGATCGCATGATCCGACTGCTGGTTCTGTTGCTGTTGCCGTTTACGGCACAGGCAGAGACATTGCGCATCGCAAGTTTCAATACAGAACTCAGTCGCGAAGGTCCCGGCCTGTTGCTGCGTGATATTCGGCGGAACGACCCTCAGGTCGCTGCGGTGATCGAGGTGCTGACGACAACCCGACCCGATATCGTCGCGCTGCAAGGCATCGATTGGGATTTAGACGGGCTTGCCCTTGCTGCGCTGGTCGAGGCGCTGAAAAGCAACGGCTTGGATTATCGATACAGTTACGCCGAGCAACCCAATTCCGGGATCGAAACCGCGTTGGATCTGGATGGGGACGGCGAGACGGGCGGTCCGGGCGATGCACAAGGCTGGGGGCGGTTCACCGGCCAGAATGGGCTGGCAGTGCTGTCCCGCTATCCTATCGCTACCGATCAATTGCGGTCATTCACCCAGATGCGGTGGCGCGACTTGCCGAATGCCCAGCTGCCAGCCAAGGATGGAGAGCCCTTCCCATCACCACAAGCGCAGGCTGTTCAGCGGCTGTCTTCTACATCGCATTGGGTCGTTCCGGTCGACACCCCGGGTGGTCGCCTAAACCTGATGACGTTTCACGCCAGCCCGCCTGTCTTTGATGGACCTGAAGATCGGAACGGACTGCGCAACAGGGATGAAATTCGGCTCTGGTCGCTTTTGCTGAACGGTGATCTGGGTGAGAAACCTACGGGGCGTTTTGTCATCGCAGGTGATGCGAACCAGGATCCTTACAAAGGCGAGGGTCGCAAATCGGCAATCCGTGATCTTCTGGCCAATCCGCAACTGCAGGATCCGATGCCTGTTGACCCTGCGGGGTCAACTTCAACAGTTTTGTGGAAGGGCGTTGGCGAGATGAGAGTGGATTATGTCCTACCTTCGGCGGATTGGCGTGTGCACGATGCGGGCATTTACTGGCCGGAACCCACATCCCGTGACGCGGCCGTCGCCGCAAGCCGTCACCGGCTTGTCTGGGTCGATCTATTCGACGAATAGGCTTCGATCATGACCGTATGACTGTGCCGAATCGCTGGCGGGATTCATATTGCACAGGTTCAGACACGGCGTTCCTCAACGCGTCATTTAGGTCGGTCTGCGCAAATTCCGGGAGCAGAGCATCAAAGAGGCGTGCGTCCAGCCGGTGAGAAGTATTCCATAGATACCTCATCTCAAGCAAATGAGGCGCCATACGCCAGAACGGGCGGGCCAGATGCAAAGGCCACCATGCCATCTGTTTAAGGGTGAGTTCACGCCCCGCAACCTGCGAAAGCGCCAATGCCATTTCATTGCCGGTCAAGGTGTATCCAGCATAGGGGACATCGCAGAAACGCGGTAGCAGGCTGCGCATTTCTGCCAACTCCACAGCAGCGCGAGTTAAATCGGGCAGATAGGCCCAAGCATGCTCGATATCCGGATTGCCGGGATACACAAAGCGCCCGCGCCGCAAGTGTTTGATGAGAATCTGATCGAACCAATTGCCAGAGGCCGTGGTGTCTATGAAATCACCTGCCCGCAACATGATGGTCCGAACCGACGAGGCACGATAAGCCTCTTCCATCTCGATCCGAATGCGTCCCAACGGATTTCGCGCAAGATGCGGTGTCCTGGTCGACCAGGGGCCGGGCGTATCCGCACCGAAAACATAAACGTTCCCCGGGACAATGACCGTCAAGTCACGCTCTGATGCAGCGGCGATTACCTGACGATGCAACTCTGGCACCTGCTCCGCCCAGTCGGGGTAAAGCGGGTTCCAGGCGTTCACGATGACGTCTACTCCACGTACCGCCGTGCGCAATTCCTCCCTGCGTCGATCAAACTTTTGCACAATCCATCCCGCATCCGAAAAGGCTCTTGCAGCGTTGCGTCCAAATCGACCGGTGGCCCCGAGAATAAGTACCGTTTGTGGCATTGATCCCTCCGTTCCGGATCAATCTATTCATTCACGATGTTTTGGAAATTGCGAAAAATCGCAGATTATGTATTCGTTTTTGAATGGCTAAAACACTCCAACTATCCGACTGGTCCTTAGTTCAAAGCTTTCTGGCGGTTGCCGAAACCGGCTCACTATCCGCAGCCGCAAAGCAACTGGGTCGCAGCCAGCCGACGCTTGGACGTCAGGTGCATGCGCTGGAAGAAGAATTGGGGGTCTCGCTGTTTGATCGTCACGCGCGTGGACTGACGCTCAGCGAGGTGGGGCAGCAAGTGCTGCCAATGGCGCAGCAGATGTACAGCGCAGTCAATGCCCTGGGGCTGACGGCAGCGGGTCAGGCGCAACAGCTGGAAGGGTCGGTCAGGATCACCGCTTCGGTATTTGTATCGCATCACCTGTTGCCGCCGATACTTGCCGCAATCCGTGAGGCAGAACCGGCGATTCAGCTTGATCTGGTCGCCTCGGATGCCAGCGAAAACTTGCTGTTCCGCGAGGCCGATATTGCCGTGCGCATGTATCGGCCCGAACAGGTTGACATCGTGGCAAAGCATATCGGTGAGGTTCCGTTATGTTTCTGCGCCGCCCAAAGCTATCTGGATCGTGCAGGGCGACCAACAACGCCGACAGAGTTGATGCAGCACGACCTTGTGGGATTTGACACCAATGAAGACATTATCACCGCTATGCGGAACAAGGGCTGGCCTGCCAGCCGGGGCAGCTTTGCCACGCGATGCGACAACCAGACCGCCTATTGGGAATTGATCCGCGCAGGGTGTGGGGTGGGCTTCAGCCAACTCAGCATCGCGCAGTCCGATCCTCTGGTCGAAGTGCTAGATATTGATGTCGAGATACCGGTGCTGCCGGTCTGGCTGGCTGCCCCTCAGGCGATGCGACAGACCCCGCGCATTCGCAGAGTCTGGGATTTGCTGGCCGACGGGTTGAAGGCCCGGCTTTAAAACCGCCTACAGCGCGCCGGTATAGGTGCCGCGCGCAGGATAGTTATTAGCCAAGGTGAATTTCAAACCGCCGACGATGTCCGACATCGGCGGTCGCGCAAAGGGCGTTGTCTGCTGCCAGACGTAATAGAGGGTCTGATCAGGTTTGATATAGAAATGTCCCGGCTCAGCGAACAACGCTGGCTCGGCACTACCTTCACGAGCCACCGAGATGTTCAGGCCCCAGACATCCCGCGCGTCGGCCATGGACAGGCCGTATCCTACGCGCAGCTTCGACACTCCGGCCTTCTCAACCGTCTCGGCCGCACGTTCGTCGGTATCCGTGGTGATCATGATCACCGCAATCCCCAGCTCGGCGAATTCATCCAGCGCAGCCTCGACCTCACCCATTTGGCGAACGCAGATCGGGCAATGCAGGCCGCGATACTGAATCACCAGCGTTCCGTTTTCGCCAGTGTCGCGCTCAAGATCAAAGGTGCCATGGCTTACTGTTTCGATTTTTAGCGATGGGGCCGGATTTCCGGGTGTCAGCATGTGGTTTCCTCGTGATTTGATGGGTTCGTCTCATTGACCCGATGCGCCGCAAACGCTAGGGCCTGTGCGACAAAACGCAAGGAGACTGTCGATGTCCAACCCCTCGCTCCTCATCCTGCCCGGAGACGGAATTGGCCCGGAAGTTATGGCCGAAGTGCGCAAAATCATCGATTGGTTCGGCGCCAATCGCGGTCTTCAATTTGACGTGAGCGAGGATCTGGTCGGCGGCGCTGCCTATGATGCGCACGGGAAGCCCCTATCGGATGAGACCATGGCCAAGGCACAAGAGGTCGACGCTGTGCTGCTGGGGGCTGTTGGCGGCCCTAAGTATGACGATCTGGATTTCAGCCTGAAACCCGAACGCGGACTGCTGCGTTTGCGCAAGGAAATGGACCTGTATTCCAACCTGCGCCCAGCTCAGTGCTTCGACGCGCTGGCGGATTTCTCGTCGCTGAAGAAGGATGTGGTCGCTGGCCTCGACATCATGATTGTGCGCGAGCTGACATCTGGCGTGTACTTCGGTGAACCGCGCGGCATCTTTGAAGAAGGCAATGAGCGCGTGGGCATCAACACCCAGCGCTACACCGAATCCGAGATCGAACGCGCCGCACGTTCCGCGTTTGAGTTGGCGATGCGCCGGAATAAGAAACTGTGCTCGATGGAAAAAGCCAATGTGATGGAATCGGGCATCCTGTGGCGCGAGGTCGTGACACGTGTCGGTCAGGAATACCCCGAGGTCGAGCTGTCACACATGTATGCAGACAACGGCGCGATGCAGCTTGTGCGCGCGCCCAAACAGTTTGACGTGATCGTCACCGACAACCTGTTTGGCGATGTACTATCCGATTGCGCAGCGATGCTGACCGGGTCTTTGGGCATGCTGCCGTCTGCCTCGCTGGGCGCACCGATGGCGAATGGCCGCCCTAAGGCCATGTATGAACCCGTTCATGGCTCGGCCCCGGACATTACAGGTCAAGGCAAGGCCAACCCAATTGCGTGTATCCTCAGCTTCGCCATGGCACTGCGCTACAGCTTTGACCAGGGCGACGAAGCGGATCGTCTGGAAACCGCGATCGAGAAGGTTCTGGCCGACGGCGTTCGCACGGCTGATCTGCTGGCCGAAGATGGTGTTGAGCCGGTTTCAACCAGCGAAATGGGTGATGCAATTCTGGCAGCGCTAGACGAAAGCGTCTGATCTTACGATCATTCAGACATCAAAGGCGGTGCTCAGCGCACCGCCTTTTTTTGTTGGTCAGTTTCCGAAGATGTTGTTCAGCAGGTTGTTGATCGCACGGTCCAAACCAGTTTGATTCTTACGGCGCTGTTGCTGCGGCTGCGCGGTTCTGACCGGTGGGTCCGGCGCCAGCATGGGCAACGGCGTGGGCGTCATCCCTTCTGTCACGCGCAGCATGGTCTCTTTCCATATCTCCGCCGGCAAGCCTCCACCCGTGACACCTGACAACGGCGTATTATCATCATACCCCATCCAAACGCCCGTAACGTAGTCCGCGGTAAATCCGATAAACCAGGCATCCCGCGCGGCCTGGGTCGTGCCGGTCTTGCCCGCCACCTGCCAGCCCGGCAGCTTCGCGCGCCCACCCGTACCTTCAGAGACCACACGCTCCATCATCCAGGTCAGTTGTTTGGCGGCCTTGTCGTTGATGACGCGTTCACCGATACCGGTTGTCGTGATCATAACTGGATCGGTCTCACCAAGCAGCTTCAACTCGGTCAGACCATAGGGTTCCACCGCTGAACCGCCGTTCAGGATACCGGCGTAAGCGCCCGTCATCTCTATCAGCGTGCTTTCCGATGCGCCGAGCGCCAGCGCGAGTCCCTCGGCCAGATCACTTGAAAGGCCGAAACCACTGGCAACCGTGCGCACGTTATCCAGCCCCGAGATATCCGCCACTTTGACTGCGGGAATATTCAACGAATTCTTCAACGCATCTGCTAATGTCACCCGGCCATAGAACTTATTGGTGTAGTTCTTCGGACACCACTGTCCTGAACCTGCGATGTTCCAGCACGTTGGTTCATCCATCACCGTGTCCAGCGGTGAATATCCCAACTCCAAGGCCGTCGCATAGACAAACGGTTTGAACGACGAACCCGTTTGACGCAGAGCCTGCGTAGCCCGGTTGAACGCCCCCGAAACACGGGTCTTGCGCCCACCGACCATACCTCGAACCGCGCCATCCGCTGACATCACCACAATAGCGGCCTGCGCTTTGGACCCTTCGCGCACTTTCTCCTGGAAGATGAATTTAAGCGCCTCTTCCGCCGACGTTTGAATGCGCTGATCCAGTGTGGTTCGGATCACCACGTCCTCGGTTGTGTTACGTGTGAAAAACTCTGGCCCGCTGGCCATGACCCAATCGGCAAAGTAACCACCAGCACGCGCGGCAGCGGCCTCGGACAACTGCGCCGGACGGCTGCGGGCCTCGCTGGCCTGCGCGCTGCTCAGATAGCCCTGAGTCTCCATTAGCCCAACCACCAAACGTGCCCGATCTTGTGAACGTTGCAGGTTGTTCGTTGGCGCATAGCGTGTCGGGGCCACCAATAGACCTGCCAGCATTGCCGCCTCGGCCGGAGACACTTCGGCTGCTGAAATACCGAAATACCGCTGGCTGGCGGCCTCGAAGCCGCGGGCTCCCGCACCGAGGAAGGCGCGGTTCAGATAGATCGTCAGAATTTCATCCTTGGAGTATTTGACCTCCATCGCAATGGCATAAACTGCCTCTTTCGCCTTGCGCCATAGCGAACCCTGACGGCAATCGGCTTCATATGCAGCCTCAGACTCCCATTCGCTGGGCTCATAAGGCACACCCAGGCATAGAAGTTTCGCGGTTTGCTGGGTGATCGTTGAACCACCGTGACCAGACAGCGGTCCACGTCCTTCGCTCAGGTTGATGCGTACCGCGCTGGCGACACCGCGCGGGCTGACGCCGAAATGGCGGTAGAACCGTTTATCCTCGGTTGCAATCACGGCGTTCTTGAGATGCGGCGAAACTGTATCCGCCGTAATCACGCCGCCAAACTGATCGCCGCGCCAGGCAAAGACCTTGCCGTCGCGATCCAGTAAGGTCACCGAACCACGTGCCCGCCCATCAAGCAGGGCATCGACATCCGGCAATGAGGTGTAAACAACACCCACCGCCAGCGCCAACAGCAACCCCGCCACTGCGCCGACCCTCCAAGTGATCCCCCAAATTATGCGCCAGAGCCAGCGGAACAGCCGGCGGAAAATGCCACCGCCCTTCCCACCAGAACTGCGCCGCGTTTTCTTCCGCGCCGTTTTGCGCGGAGCGGCTTTTCGGGCCGTCGACTTCTTACCAGCGGGTTTTGCAGCCCGCTTGGTCGCCGCAGGCTTTCGGCCTTTGGTCGGGTACCTTTTATCCGCGACAAGGCGCGATTTGCGACGGTTGGACTCAGTCATGCTCAAACTCTGCCCGGTTATGCTTTTGGGGCACCATACCCCGCCGGAACGGCCATGTAGAGGTGTGAAATACCCGTATTTCCCCTCACAAGTTTGCCTATATTTTCACCAAGTAGCGTGTTTTGTGCAAAAATTGTGCATAATTGCTGATTTTTTACCCTCATTTACCCTCCGAAAACGTTCCATCTGAACCTCTGTCGCGCATTTTTCTGCAGGTGCAAAATGCCGGGCCGCCCGGAGTAGTAGAGGGGAAAGACGTGAAACTGATCATTGCGACAATCAAACCGTTCAAGCTTGAGGAGGTGCGCGAAGCACTGACCAATGCAGGCGTGCGCGGCATGATGGTGACTGAGATCAAAGGGTTTGGCTCGCAATCGGGTCACACCGAGATTTATCGCGGTGCCGAATACGCCGTGAATTTCGTTCCCAAGATCAAGCTTGAGATCGTGGTGCCCGCCACCATGGCCGACCAGATCGTCGAAACCATCACCACAACCGCCAAGACCGGCAAGATCGGTGACGGCAAGATTTTCGTCCTCGATGTCGAGCAAGCCCTGCGCGTGCGGACCGGGGAAACCAACGAAGAGGCGCTTTAAGCGCGCTTACTCACAATCACTCGAGGACTAACAATGAACCTGATGAAATCTCTCATCCCTGCCGCTGCGATCGTCGCACTGCCGCAGATGGGTCTTGCGCAAGAGGCCGCTACCGGAGAGCCCGCGCAACACACCCAATATATATTCACCACGCTGCTGTTCCTGATGGGCGGTTTCCTGGTGTTCTTCATGGCTGCAGGCTTTGCCATGCTCGAAGGCGGGCTGGTGCGCTCAAAGAACGTCGCGATGCAGATGACCAAAAACATCGCGCTGTTTTCAATCGCCGCGATCATGTACTGGCTGATCGGCTTCAACCTGATGTACCCCGGTGATGGTTGGACCATTTCTGGCTGGCTGGGCCCGTTCTTCTCGACTACCGTGCTTGACCCAGTGGGTGTCGGTGCAGATGCTGCGGCGCTTGACTACGCCTCAATCGGTTCGGATTTCTTCTTCCAACTGGTCTTTGTCGCAGCGACCGCCTCGATCGTGTCCGGTGCGGTGGCTGAACGGATCAAATTGTGGCCCTTCCTTGCCTTCGTTGTTGTCCTAACCGGCATCATGTACCCGATCTCGGGCTCGTGGCAGTGGGGTGGTGGTTGGCTGTCCGAAGCAGGCTTCTCGGACTTCGCTGGTTCGACCATCGTGCACTCGGTCGGTGGCTGGGCGGCTCTGGCAGGTGCCCTCATCCTTGGGCCGCGCATCGGTAAGTACAAGGACGGTAAAGTGCACCCGATGCCTGGTTCAAACCTGGCTCTGGCCACTCTGGGTACCTTTATCCTGTGGCTGGGTTGGTTCGGCTTCAACGGTGGTTCGCAGCTGGCGATGGGCACTGTAGGAGATGTCTCGGACGTATCGCGCATCTTTGCCAACACCAACATGGCTGCTGCATCCGGTGCCGTTGCCGCCCTTATCATGACACAGCTGCTGTACAAAAAGCCCGACCTGACCATGGTGCTGAACGGCGCGCTGGCGGGATTGGTGTCGATCACTGCTGAGCCGCTGGCCCCAACCCTGTTCGGCGCTCTGTGGATCGGTGCTGTGGGCGGTATCATCGTGGTCTTCGCGGTTCCGATGCTGGACAAGTTCAAGATCGACGACGTAGTCGGCGCCATCCCGGTCCACCTGTTCGCTGGCATCTGGGGCACCATCGCCGTGATCTTCTATGGCGAAGCCAGCCTGATCACTCAGCTGACCGGGATCATTGCTTATGGTGTCTTCACCTTTGGTGCTGCTCTTATCCTATGGTCGATCCTGAAGGCCACCGTAGGTATCCGTGTTAGCGAAGAGGACGAGATCAACGGCCTCGACATGGCTGAACTGGGTATGGAAGCGTATCCGGAATTCTCCAAGGGCTAATAGCCAACCAAGTAAAAACAAAAAAAACCCGGGCGTTCGCGCCCGGGTTTTCCTTCATTCAAAGATATCGCTCAGACGCCGACATCTACAATCGCCTGCGCCAGAATGGGCACAGTATTGGCGTTCAAACCAGCGATGTTCAGGCGGCTGTCACCGACCATGTAAATGCCGTGATCGGCACGCAGCTTTTCAACCAGTTCTGGCGCGGCACCCAGTCGCGAAAACATGCCGCGATGCTGGGCGATAAATCCAAATCGATCCGATCCACTAAGGCTCTGCAACTCATCAGCCAGTTGCTGACGCAGGCCCAGCATGGAAAGGCGGACATCTTCCAATTCGGTCGCCCAATCTGCCCGCAGAGCATCGTCATTCAGGATCGTCGTCACCACCCGCGCGCCGTGATCAGGCGGGAATGAGTAGTTCTGGCGGTTCAGAAATGCCAGCGTAGACTGGTTCAGTGCAGTCTGTGCCGGATCGTCACTGATCGCCATCAGCAGGCCGGTGCGTTCACGGTAGACGCCGAAGTTCTTCGAACAAGACGCCGCGATCAGGCAGCGCTTCACTGACGATGCTACCAGACGGGTTGCCTGCGCATCTTCTTCCAGACCGTCGCCAAAGCCCTGATAGGCGATGTCGATCATTGCGACGAGGCCACGCGTGTTGATCAGGTTCACGACCTCTTGCCATTGCACCATATTTAAGTTGGCACCCGTTGGGTTGTGGCAACAGCCGTGCAGAAGAACCACGTCGCCTGCATTGGCAGTTTTCAGGTCCTCGATCATACCGTCGAAATCGACGCCACGCGATTCTCCGTCGAAATAACGGTATTGGACTGTCTCGATCCCTAGATAGTTCAGGATCGACAAATGGTTTGGCCATGTGGGGTTCGACACGAAAACACGCGCGGTGGGGTTGGCCATACGGATCATCTCAAACGCCTGACGACAGGCTCCGGTACCACCGGGGGTGGCTACGGCTGCAATGTTGCCACGCGGGACAGAAGTTCCGAGGATCAAGTCGATCATCGCGTCCGCAAAGGCTGGATCACCAGCCAGACCGGTATAAGCCTTGCTCTCCTGCTCTTCGAGAATACGCTTTTCAGCTGCTTTCACCGCGCGCATCACCGGAGTGACCCCCTCGGCGTTCTTGTAGACACCAACGCCCAGATCGATCTTCTGATCACGTGGGTCGTCGCGGTACATCTGCATCAACGCCAGAATCTTGTCTGCTGGCTGCGGTTTAAGGTTCTCGAACATCAGTTCTCTCCGGTTGCGACGGGCAGGGTTGGGAAGGCACCCCATTCAGCCCAGGAGCCGTCATATAGCGCGTGGTCTTTCTTGCCCATGCGTTCCAAGGCAAGGCTGAGAATTGCGGCAGTCACACCAGAGCCACAGGATGTGATCGCGGGTTTCGATAAGTCGACGCTGGCATCTTCGAAAACCGCGCGGCAGTCCTCGGGCGACTTCATCGTGCCATTCTTGTTCAACAGCATTCCAAAAGGCACGTTGCGCGAGCCTGGGATATGACCCGAGCGCAACCCCTCGCGCGGTTCAGCTTCGGTCCCGACGAAACGGGCCGCCGAGCGGGCATCGATGATCTCGTGATCCGCAAGCTTCGCGGCTGATGAAACTTGCGTCACATCGCGGACAAGGTGGTTCTGAACCCGCACCGTCATGTGACGGTCGCGAATAATGGGGGGCAGGTCTTCGATCTCGCGCCCTTCGGACTGCCATTTTGGCAGTCCACCATCCAGAACGGCAATATTGTCCTGTCCCATCAGACGGAACAACCACCAGACCCGCGCCGCCGACATCAGCCCCGCACCGTCATAGACCACGACCTGATGGCCATCGCCAACGCCCATCGCGCGCAGGCGCGACATGAACTTCTCGACCGGAGGTGCCATATGCGGCAAGTCGGAACGATGGTCGGATATCTCATCAATATCAAAGAACCGCGCACCAGGGATGTGGGCAGCGTCATACTCTGCCTTGGCGTCTCGCGCTTGCTGCGGCAGGTACCACGACCCATCCAGAATCCTTAGATCCGGATCCTTGAGATGTGCGGCAAGCCATTCGGTAGAAACGAGGGTTTTTGGATCGTCCTGCATCTATGCCTCCCCTAAGCGAGCTTGGGTTTTCCCTATACTTGGCAGGATGCAGGTTCAAGGCTGGATAGCGCTAGCGTCCCGACCACACTGGATTTATCGCAAACGACGCAGGCGATAATACTGGATGATCCCAATAACGCTGATGATGATCCAGAAGCCTTCGATCAGCATGGACGCAAGATTGAAGTTCTGCAGCAGTGAGAACACGATCAGCACCGAACCGATAAGATTCACCAGCGGAAAGGCCAGATCCTCCGAGTTCATCACTCGCATCTGGGTCGCAAAATATGCCGCAACAACGATCAAAGCCCCGAATGAGCCGATGGCATCGACGACGGTCAAACTGTCCAGTAGTGCGGTCATTGTATGGGGCTTTCCTATTCTGAAACTTCCGCTGGTTGCGAATAGTGGTGCATATTTAGAAAAGCAGCTCCCTGATCACCAGCGCGGTATCCATGCGGCACATCCGCAGAAAATCGCAATCCTTGACCGGATTGCAGCGGAACCCAGTTTCCATTTCGCAGCACGTCCAAAGCTCCGCTCAGAACAAAAACCTCTTCGGTTACGCCTGCTGCATGGGCCGGAGATTCGTGGCTTTGATTGGGTGACAACTCGACATGAAATGTTTCGGCCCCCAATGCGGGATCAAAGGGAAAGACAATCTTGACTTCGATGCTTCCTGGAAATCTCACGGTACTGAACACATCGGCATCTGTCGTGTCACGCATTGCAGCAGTACCAATCAAAGCACTCAGCGGGAGCTGGAAACCCTTCGCGATCTTCCACAGGGTCGCGATGGTCGGGCTTGATTCGCCACGCTCGATCTGGCCCAGCATAGCTTTGCTGACCCCGGTGAGTTCCGCGACTTTTGACAGGCTCAGCCCGGATGCCGCCCGCACATCCCTTAGTTTCAGCGTTAGTTCGTCCGATTCCATAGCCGCGCCCTGCGATTTGTCTTGTGCGTTATAACGTACATATGATACGTGCGCTATAACGTACACACCCAATATCGCAGTTTGGGCAATAGGGATACAGCATCATGCCAATGTACCGATCCAGAACCTCCACCCATGGCCGCAACATGGCCGGTGCTCGCGGCCTGTGGCGCGCCACCGGTATGGGAGACGACGATTTCGGCAAACCGATCATCGCCATCGTCAACTCGTTCACCCAGTTTGTACCCGGTCACGTCCACCTGAAGGACCTGGGACAGATGGTTGCGCGTGAGGTTGAGGCCGCTGGCGGTGTCGCCAAAGAGTTCAACACCATTGCGGTCGATGACGGCATCGCCATGGGCCATGACGGGATGCTGTATTCGCTGCCCTCGCGTGAGGTGATTGCGGATTCTGTTGAATACATGGTTAACGCCCACTGCGCGGACGCTATGGTCTGTATCTCGAACTGCGACAAGATCACGCCCGGCATGTTGATGGCGGCCATGCGTCTGAACATCCCTGCGATCTTTGTCTCGGGTGGACCTATGGAGGCGGGCAAGATCGACATCGCCGATCTGGACGCCAAGAAGATCGACCTTGTCGACGCCATGGTTGCCGCAGCGGATGATCGATTTACCGATGAGCAGGTGCAACACATTGAAGAAAACGCCTGTCCAACCTGTGGTTCATGCTCGGGCATGTTCACCGCGAACTCGATGAATTGTCTGGCCGAGGCACTGGGTCTGGCGCTGCCGGGCAATGGCTCGACCCTGGCCACACATGCCGACCGTAAAGAGTTGTTCTTGGAAGCTGGTCGCCGCATCGTCGAGATCACCAAGCGCCACTATGATCTGGACGAGAAAGGCTTCCTGCCGCGTGAAATCGCCACGTTCGACGCGTTCGAAAATGCCATGAGCTTGGATATCGCAATGGGTGGATCGACCAATACGGTGCTTCATTTGCTGGCCATCGCGCACGAAGGTGAAGTGCATTTCACCATGTCCGACATGGACCGCCTGAGCCGCCAAGTGCCCTGTTTGTGCAAAGTCGCGCCCAACATCGAAAACGTGCACATGGAAGACGTCCACCGCGCTGGTGGCATCTTCTCGATCCTCGGTGAACTCAGCCGCGCAGGCTTGCTGCATGAGGATTGCCATACAGTGCATTCGGGCACCATGGGCGAAGCAATTGCCAACTGGGACATCAAAGTCGCCAACAACCCGAAGGCTCAGGACCTGTTCAAAGCGGCGCCCGGCGGCGTGCGTACTACACAAGCCTTCAGCCAGTCGAACCGCTACAAGGAGCTGGACACTGACCGCGAAGGCGGCGTGATCCGCTCGAAAGAGCACGCATTCAGCCAGGATGGCGGTCTGGCAGTATTGTTCGGCAATATCGCGCGCGACGGCTGTATCGTGAAAACTGCGGGTGTGGATGAGAACATCCTGAAATTCACGGGCTCAGCTTATGTCTGCGAAAGCCAGGACCAGGCTGTCAATGACATCCTGACCGGCAAGGTCAAGGAAGGTGACGTGGTGGTGATCCGCTACGAAGGCCCGCGTGGTGGGCCGGGAATGCAGGAAATGCTGTATCCGACTTCGTATCTGAAATCCAAGGGGCTGGGCAAAGCCTGCGCGCTGCTGACTGACGGTCGTTTCTCGGGTGGCACCTCGGGCTTATCAATCGGCCACGTCTCGCCCGAAGCAGCGGAAGGTGGTGAGATCGGTTTGGTGAAAACCGGCGACACGATCGAAATCGACATTCCCAACCGCAGCATCCATCTGGCGGTCTCCGACGAAGACCTGGCCGCGCGGCGCGAAGAGCAGGACGAGAAGGGCTGGCAGCCCGTTGCACCACGTAAGCGTAAAGTGTCCACCGCGCTAAAAGCCTATGCCAAATTGACGACCAGTGCCGCAAAAGGGGCCGTCCGTCAGGTCTAAGCACTGCGGGTGGGCGAATACTCCCGCACCCGATACATGGAATCGGCTGCGCCGATTCCATGTATCGGAATTTGGGCCCGGCGCCGCGCTTTGCGCGGCGCCGGGCCCAACCAGAGGAGATGTCTCACAAGAGACATTGACGATGGGCGGGAGCCTCACACTTCGAGCGTCTTAATCACCCAGCTTGGCGTGAATCTCATCTAGATCGATCTCACCCGTCGGCATTTTGTTGGCGGGATTTTCGAAATCGTACTTGAACAGTTCAAAATCCTGTTTGTAGATCTCGTAGACCAGATGCATCGACAAATCGTCAAAGTAATCCTCGACCGGATGCACGCGTTTTGGCCCATGGCCTTCGGATTCGTTGAAGCGCGGGATTTCGGACAGAGTCACGGGATGCGAGGTTTCAAGATTGTCCAATACACCCTGCATCCCATCGTTGAACTTCTCGGTCCAAAAAATCCGATCATATCGCCCGCCATTAGCGATCAGCGTCGAGACATGGCCAGACATGGCCGACCAGTGAATGTCGGGGTCCATCGGACGCCGCCAACGGATCGTGTCACGTGCAAATAACAGAAACCGGCGGAAACTGGCGATCTGATCGAACTCGCCTTTGCCATCGTCACCGCCAACCTCGATTCCATAGTTGTAAATCAGCGTTGGCACCAGATTGCCGCGATATCGTTTGCCGTTGCGCTGGATGCCACAGATCTTGTCAAAAAAGGAACTGAGAATGCGTGTGTAGGGATTACGCACGCAGGTGAATGTATAGGACTGGTGCGATTGAACATTTCTGGCAATCGGATCCTGACTGGCACCAAAGGCCCACTTGTGCATTCCGTCCTTGGCATCGTGAATGTCACCATCAAAGAAGCTGCCATGATCCGAGAAATACATGATTTGCCCGATCGTCGAACAGGCGCATTTCGGCACAACACGGTAGACCATGCTTTGACTTTCGGTCATCCACGTTCCGGGAAAACCCATCTACTGCGCCTCCTTAGCCAGTTATCGCATTGATACTCCGGCATTTTGACCCAAAGAACCAAAAATATTCTGTTTATTCAATCGCTCATCCTCAGTATCACGGTTGCAATTGGGCAGAAACGGGGAATTACGAGACGCAAATGGCAAAGATTGCCTATATCTTGCTGTGCCACAAAGATCCTGACGCGATCATTGCGCAGGCACGTCAGCTGACGGCTGCCGGCGATTGTATGGCGATCCATTTTGACGCCCGCGCCAACGATACGGATTATGCGCAGATACGCGACGCCCTGAAAGATAACCGCAATGTCACATTTGCAACGAAGCGGATCAAATGCGGATGGGGCGAATGGTCACTGGTTCAGGCCACGCTCCATGCATTGCAGGCGGCGGTGGATCAGTTCCCGAGGGTCACCCATTTTTACATGCTGTCCGGCGATTGCATGGCAATTAAAACCGCCGAGTATGTGCACAGCTTCCTTGATGAACGCGACATGGATTTCATCGAAAGCCATGACTTCTTCGAAAGCAATTGGATTAAGACCGGAATGAAAGAAGACCGGCTGATCTATCGCCACTATTTCAACGAACGCAATCAGCCGCGCCTGTTCTATGCCGCATACGAAATGCAAAAGCGTTTCGGTCTGACCCGCGGCATACCTGCAGACCTGCAGGTCAAGATCGGCAGCCAGTGGTGGTGCCTGCGCCGTCGCACAGTCGAGATGATTCTGGACTTCCTGCACCAACGCCGCGATGTGGTCCGGTTTTTCTCGACCACCTGGATTCCGGACGAGACGTTCTTTCAGACGCTTGTTCGCCACCTCGTCCCGAAGCAGGAAATCGAAAACCGTACACTGACATTTTTGATGTTTTCCGACTATGGCATGCCTGTCACCTTCTACAATGATCACTATGACATGCTGTTGGGGCAGAACTACCTGTTCGCTCGCAAGATCAGCCCCGAGGCCCATGAGTTGAAGGAACGGTTGGGTCAGCTTTATGCCAGCGAAGGAGTCACGTTCCACATCTCGGACGAAGGGCGTAATCTGTATCACTTCCTTGCCGGTCGCGGTCGGGTAGGACGACGTTTCGCTCAGCGCTTTTGGGAGGTCGGCAATACGTTAGGCCCCGAGCGGCAGGCGTTTTTGATTGTTTGCAAGAAGTGGCATGTCGCCAAACGGCTTGTTGACCAGATCGCGTCGGAAACCCCCATTCCCTGTATCGAATACATCTATGATGAGCAGGATACGCCATTGCCCGATTTGGGTGGAATCGAGACGACCCTGATTAAGCGGTCGCGCCATCGGCGGGCCGTTGCACGTATGTTGTTCGATTATTTCCAAAGCGACAGGCTGGTACTCTGCGTAGATCCGGCCAATCTGGACGTCATTCAGGATTTCTGTGCAGACCAGGCCCAAACACGTGTTCTGGAAATCGAATGTGCCTATTCAGATGAATATCTGACCGGCCATGCCTATCGCGTCGGTCTTGCGGGCCAGAACAGCTCACAGGATTCTCTCGCACGTCTGCTACCGACCCTTCGCAATGCGCTGGCTTACGAATCTGAATTGATCCGCAGTACCCAGAATGATGGGCTGTTCCATTTGCGCGAAGCGGCGGAACGTTCGGAGAATGAGGTGATTATCGCGGAATTTCTGGGGATCAGTGCCGATCAGGCCAAAGCGATCATGCAACTGGATTACCTGTTCGCTGATTGAATCCGGCGGCACGATCAGGTGCCGCCGGACATTCGAGTTCAGATGTCGAATTTGACACCTTGCGCCAATGGCAACTCGGCCGAATAGTTTACCGTGTTGGTCTGACGGCGCATGTAGGCTTTCCAGGCATCTGATCCGCTTTCGCGCCCGCCTCCGGTTTCCTTCTCGCCACCAAATGCGCCACCGATCTCGGCCCCGGACGGGCCGATGTTCACATTGGCAATCCCGCAATCCGACCCGGCCGCTGTCAGGAATTGCTCGGCTTCGCGCATGTTCAGTGTAAAAACGCAGGACGACAAGCCCTGTGGCACGTCGTTCTGAATCTCGATCGCCTCGGCAAAATCGTCATAGCCCATGACGTAAAGGATCGGAGCAAAGGTCTCGGCCTTCACAGTCGCGGTCTGGCCCGGCATCTCAACGATGGCCGGTTGCATATAAACACCGCCCGGCACACCTTCGGTCACGCGCTGACCTCCGAACACGGCACCACCCTCGGCCTTTGCTGATTCAAGCGCTGCGGTCATCGCATTGCCCGAAGCTTCATCCACCAACGGCCCAATCAACGTACCCTCGGTCAACGGATTACCGATGGGCAGACCTGCATAGGCTTTCTTCAGACGCCCAACCAGTTCCTCGCGGATCGAGTTGTGTACAATCAACCGCCGCAGTGTCGTACAGCGCTGCCCCGCTGTCCCGACAGCCGAGAATACGATCGCGCGCACCGCCATTTCCAGATCAGCCGACGGCCCAACGATCATCGCGTTATTTCCGCCGAGCTCAAGAATACACTTGCCAAAGCGCTGCGCCACGATCGGCGCAACCGCGCGGCCCATCCGGGTCGAGCCGGTGGCTGAAATGATCGGCACATCCTCGCTTGCAACCAGCGCCTCACCCAGATCGGCACCACCGATCAGGGTCTGCAAAAGCCCCTCGGGGGCGTCACCAAACCGGGCCAACGCCCGCTCAAAGATTTTCTGGCAAGCCAACGCGGTCAGAGGCGTTTTCTCGGACGGTTTCCAAACTACCGGATCACCACAGACCAGGGCCAGCGCAGCATTCCACGACCATACCGCCACCGGGAAATTAAAGGCCGAGATCACTCCGACCGGTCCCGCCGGATGCCACGTTTCCATCATCCGATGACCCGGGCGTTCCGAAGCAATGGTCAGACCATAAAGCTGCCGCGACAGACCAACAGCAAAATCACAGATGTCGATCATCTCCTGCACTTCGCCCAGACCTTCCGAGGTGATCTTGCCTGCCTCCCAACTGACAAGCGCGCCAAGGTCGTCCTTGGCGGCCCGCAGCTCTTCGCCCAGCAGTCGGATCAACTCACCCCGGCGCGGAGCCGGCACAACGCGCCATTCCTTGAACGCCGCTTTCGAGCGGGCAAAGATGGCCCCCATCTCGGAAACCGGAGTTTCGTGAACCTCGGCCAACAGGCTGCCATCTATCGGAGAGGTCACCCGCAGCGACCCGCCGCTAAGCTCAGCTGCAGTCAGGTCCAAATTCGCAAGCGTGGTTTCAGCAGTCATTATAATGTCTTTCATATCTCAAGCCGCCTTGTTTTGTTCGGTAACGTCACCGGCGCGATAAAGCCGGCCAAATTCGGTGTTCAGGAAATCGGCAAGCTTTACCTGCTCTTGCCGAACAAAGCCTTTCGAGGGCAGAACCCCTGTCCGCATCAGATCGACGACACCCAATACGCCTGCCGCAGTGGTTACTTGGATCGCACTCCAGACTTGTCCATCGATGGTGCGCGCAAAGGACTTGTTGATCAGGGATTTCTCACGCAACGTGCCGTCAACGATGCCCTTTGCAGTGCAATAGACCAACACGACGTCTTGATCCGTACGCGGCAAGGCCGTTTCAAAAATCTCTTTCAGCAGATCGCGGCGACGCTCTAGTCCCAGGTCACTGAGCAACAAGCGCAAGATATCCCGATGGCCCGGATAGCGGATCGAGCGATAGGATACCGCCTTCGCCTTACCGTCTAGCGTCTCGGGCAAGGTGCCCAGCCCGCCCGATGTATTGAAGCACTCGTACTCGACTCCGTCATGGCCGATCAGCTCATAATCTTCGAGGGGGGCTGTCTTAACCCTCTCGCCATTCACAATGGCATCGCAGAGGTTGCAGTATTCGTTGAT
Source organism: Ruegeria sp. CF1 (assembly GCF_056537445.1). Lineage (NCBI taxonomy): Bacteria > Pseudomonadati > Pseudomonadota > Alphaproteobacteria > Rhodobacterales > Roseobacteraceae > Ruegeria > Ruegeria sp. CF1. Next base: position 99,425 of record NZ_JBQFRN010000013.1, read on the forward strand.
TAGCCCATCGGTTGACCAAGTCAGGTTATATTTCAACGCGTTGGTCGGATAGAGCGGTAACGCCCCGACCCGCATATGCAGGCTGTCGATTTCATCGAACTCCGCCGCCAGCGCAGCGCCTGCAATCCCGACAAACCCGGGGGCCAACCCGCATTGCGGCATAAATGCCGTCTCGCTGTTCTGCGCCAGCTCGCGCACCGCGTTGGTGGCGGCGACATCTTCGGTCAGGTCAAAGTAATGCGCCCCAACAGTTTTGGCCGCGCTCGCAATCGCCGGTGTCAGAAAGAACGGCGCAGCAGAGATCACCGCATCAAACCCTTTAAGGCCTTTCTCCAAGCCCGCGCTATCGCTGGCATCAATCTGCCGCGTAGAAATGCCCCGTTTCTTGAATGCTGACAGGGCCGCAAGATCGTGATCGGCAACAGTCACCGTGTAATGTGCCGAGGTTTTCAGCAAAGTCGCGATCATCTGACCGATCTTCCCCGCCCCGACTACGCAAATATTCCAGCTCAAAACGCGCCTCCATTCTGTGTTTCTTTTGATTATGAAGGGCGACTTGTTCGGATTGCAGATCGTATCTTGACGAAATGAGGTAATATTCCGTCATTTTGCCATATTATACGTCACTTTGCTAAATAACTTACTCGAATATGACTTCGAACATGGTCGAATTCACAATCGTTTCAGCGCTCCTTTGAAGTGATTGTACTATCAGGTATGAGAGGACCATTGTCGGCTATACAACGCGGGCAATCGCGGTTCGCCCAAGCATATAGGTGCCTTCAATGGGATCTCTCCGTGTCCTGCTTACCTGTTTCGCATGCCTGCTTCCTTTTGCAGCTCTGGCCCAATCCGCTGAGGCGCCTGTCGCTGAGATTTCGTTAGAGCTCAATGCGTTGGAAGACGTTGGTAGTGCCTGCAGATTGACCTTTCTGGTGACCAACCAATCCGGAGCCACTATCGATGAAGCCGTATTCGAGACGGTGATATTTGACACCGAAGGCAGTGTCGTTACCCTCTCGCTTTTTGATTTTCGCGACTTACCTTTGGATCGCCCACGTGTCCGTCAGTTCGATCTGCCAGAGATGTCTTGCACGACTGTTGGGCGCGCATTGATCAATGGCGCGAGTTCATGCGTGGTAAAAGGCTCTCAGAGCGACATCTGTCAATCGACCCTAACGCTCAGCAGCCGGATTGAAGTGGAGTTGCTTGGATGAATATTCTCTCTTCTCTTCGAGAGATCCTGACCCTTGGCGGGCCCGTTGTGGCTATCCTTATTGTCATGTCGGTCCTGACCTTAGCAGTTACTCTTTACAAGCTTTGGCAGTTCGCTGCCTGTGGCGTAGGGCGGCACAAGGTTCTGTCACAAGCGCTGCAAGCCTGGGATGCTGGAGATCGAGCCACTGCACGCGCGCGCCTCGCTCGGAGCAGCAGCTATCTTGCACCGCTTGTCGAAGCCGCGATGGACGCGCCGGACACTCCTGATCTGGACGCTCGACTGGATGCCGAAGCTGGATTGGCACTGGCCGGGCTGGAGCGCGGATTTCGGCTTTTGGATACGGTCGCCCAGCTTGCACCCCTGCTTGGATTGTTCGGAACAGTTTTGGGAATGATCAATGCATTCCAAAGCCTTCAGTCTGCCGGGTCTTCTGTCGATCCCTCATTGTTGGCAGGTGGCATCTGGGTTGCTCTGGTAACAACAGCCGTTGGCCTTGCGGTGGCAATGCCGACTTCAATGGTCTTGTCTTGGTTTGAAAGCCGAACTGCCCGGGAACGGGTGTTTGCGGACAAAGCACTGCGCACGGTTCTGGTCCCGAACAGCTCGAACCAGCCCGCCTCAGGCAGGACCGAGATTCTGAACGCTGAACATGCGTAACACGGCGCCCTTTGTCAGACGACCGATGTCGATGACCCCGCTCATCGATGTCATCTTTTTGCTGTTGCTGTTTTTCATGTTGTCTTCAACTTTCTCAAAGTTCGCGGAGATCGAAATCAGCAGCGCAACCTCAGGCGCATCAGAATCGGCTGAACCCGTCGAGCGAATATTCATCCAGATCGGTACCGAGCGCGTGACTTTGAATGGCGAAACACTGGCGCTGGATGAACTGTCTACGCGGATCGGGGCCGGTCAGGCACTGGTAAGCCTTGATGCGGATACATCCGCCCAACGACTTGTGGATTTGCTGGTTGTTTTGCGTGGCCGCGATGGCTTGACCGTCACGGTGTTGGAGTAGACCGATGATCCGCTTTGGTCGCCCAAGCCGCAAACGAGACTCGACCATCCCTCTGATCAACGTCGTCTTTCTGATGCTAATCTTCTTTCTGATTGCAGGCACCCTGGCACCACCGCTTGATCCCGAGCTTCAGCTTGTCGACACATCGGAACTCGAAGGCCGCGACCCTCCCGATGCGCTTGTCTTGAACGCTGATGGCATCCTCAGCTTTCGCGGAGTGCAAACCGACCCTGAGGCTTTTATGGCCAGCCATGATGACGGACCCGTCAGGATTGTCCCCGACCGCAATGTTTCAGCCCAACGATTGATGGAGGTAACCGGTGCCCTTCGACGGCATGGGGCGCCATCTGTGTACCTCGTGACCCAGCAGGCTTTATAATGATCCGGAAGTCAGCAGCCATCGCTGCGTTGGCGGGTGTGCTTTCGCTTGTCCTGCATATCTTTGGGATCAGTTTCTACGGTTCCAGTCTGCCAGAACTGCGGGCCAATGAGGAATCGGTCAGTTTGATCGAGCTTGGCAACACATTCGAGGAATTCACCGAAGACACGACGGACCCGGTGCAGCCGGACTCTGCTGAAACACCCGAGCCTCCGGTTGAAGACACTGTTAAGCCCGATACTGCCGACATCCCGATCAGCGATACACTCGTCGCTTCCCCCAATCCTCAGCAGGTATCTTCACCCGATGTCGGAGCGCCCGTCGCCCCACGATCAGAGCTACAGGAAGAGGTGCCGACCAAACCGGTCGCCCCGTCCAATCCGGAACCAGCCACAGACGCAGATACCTCCGTAACGTCAGCGGTCGACCCGGAACCCGAGCGCTTGGCAGCTTTACCGCCCACAGACGCCTCTACTGCGCCGGTCCCTCCACTTGAGAGTACGGCAGTCGAACCAGAAATCCCAAGTTCGGTCGATGAGCCAACAAACGAGCCACCAGAAGAACAAGCCGCGCCTTCCGATCAGGCTGTATCTGTTTCCAAACGCCCCCGCCTCCCGGACAGAAGGCCCGCAACGGATACGCCAAAATCGCTCGATGGGTTCAGTAACTTCGACAATTTGCGCAACCCTTCGCGGACAGTAGAGTCGCCCTTAAGCCTGTATCAAAAGGAAGGGGCTGATCCGTTCCGAACCAGCAGTGGCCGAAATCAATCCTCGGGTCGCGGCGTTGGAAACTCCGATACCACTAACTATGCCGGACAAGTCCTGGTCCACCTCAATCAAACGCCCGTCGTCTATGTACCGGTCCGCGGGTTTGCGCAGGTATTCTTCGAAATTAATCCTGATGGATCACTGGCTTGGGTTGATATCGTCGATAGCTCTGGCTCACCTGAAATCGAACGCGCCGCCAGAGATCAAGTCATCCGCGCCGCTCCATTTCCCCGCCCACCAAGCGGGTCAAGCCGCAGGCTATCGTTTTATTACCAAAATAGTTGATACCAAAGACAGCAGTTCGCCGAACCAGTTGTTCGTTCCCTGAATGCTTCAACACGCTCTAAGGAGAGGATTTCCATCGGTCGTCACGGCAAGGTCACCGTGGGCGAAGCACAGAAGTTGGCAAAAAAGAGCTGAGGGGGTAAGTGGCTAGTTACGAAAAGAAGTTTCCTATCGTTGCTTCCACAGTGCTTCTAGAAGTATTGGTGCAAATAGAAACACCGCCCTAGGGCGGTGCGTAAACATCTGATGTTGCACGGTGTATTTTTATTTGCGGGAGTAGGAATTGAACCTACGACCTTCATGTTATGAGCCTGACGAGGTTTGATCGTTAAGCAATTGATCGGGTTGATCAATTGTAGTCCGCACGGGCTGTGTTTGGA
>NZ_JBQFRN010000014.1:0-101008 GCF_056537445.1 Ruegeria sp. CF1
GAATAATGATTGCGAATTTCTGCCAAGTGCTTCTGCGAAGTCGCCAACTTTCTGTGTGCACAAATCCCGTGCGTTCTATCAGCGTCCATCTTGCAGTCGATCCAGTTCACGAGCCAGACGCACATGCTCGTTGATGTTTTTCCTCATCTCCTGAGCCTCCCTGCTGCGAATACCGTGTTTGTAGGCCGGATTGGCCTTGCCAGGGCCATGACCGCCGCCGGCACCGTGCATTCGGCAAACTGACCAACCTGTCACCGCAGGGTTTTTGCATGGAAGTCCGGTGCGTTTTGACTTCACTGTGCATCGTGGAGCCGCATGTGCACTTTGCATGGGGTTGGTGTCAACTTTCACTTTTTACTCCCCCCGGTCTCAACGTTCCCGACAATAGCTTGACCACCGTCTTCCACATTCACATGTTGGACAGTCACCGTTTGCTTTCCGCCATTGCGATATTTGCGAAGCGCTTCCAACTGCGCCGCAAATGTTCGGGTCAACTTGTTGAAGCCCGTGTTATGAGCCTGGCATTGCTGAAGGTTTTCGCATGTCGCGAGCCACCGTGCCGACCGGATTGTAGCGACATGGGTTGCCGCCATCTGAACCGCTAGCATTCGTTCAAAGGCGTCACGGGGCTCCACATCTCGCACAATGGACAGCATGAACCCACGCTCGTCGTTAGCGTCACCGTTATCCCCGGCTTCGTTCCTGTTAAGCGCCTTTAGACAGTGTGAAAGAAGTGCTTCGGCCTGGATATTGTCATCTGTGCAGAAAATCTTTCGCAAACTATCTTCGCGAGACATTACAACTTCGTGCCCCTCTGATGCCGACCCTTTCATTTTGACTTCTGTTTCTCGCGCAACTTCGCCTTTTGAAATCTCATTTCTCATGTCCGATTTCTTTCCGTATTCGAGGTTGTCATCACTGCTCATTTCGTCTGCTCCCACTGCTGAGTTTTGCCATTCCACAGTCTGCCGTTCGGTCCGTGGCGCTCCCATTCCGTCAGGTTCCGCCAGTCGTCCAAGCTGACTACTTTGCCCGTCCAAGTGACCGGCCTGCCGCCACAACCCACTTTGCCGGGCACTAGGCCGCGTTCCGGGGGCTGTCGCTGGACAGGGTGGGGTAATTCAGGTGGCTCAACCTGCGCCACCCGATTTTCTGCAATTTCACCGGTTGGGGCTGCTAAATCCGCTAAAGTCGCTAAATGGGGCCGGGGTTCGGCGTCCTGTTTAGCGAGATTAGCAGCTTTAGCAGGGGTGGCCTGCTGATTTTGAATTTTTGCTGCTACAGCTCGAGCATCGAAAAAGAACGTCATTGGCTCACCCTCTCACTATTCCAAACGCTAGATTTCGGTTTGCACCATCAACCACGGTTCCGGCTTCGAGTTGATGCAGCCAACCGTGCTCCACCAGCACATTCAGAAGTTCTTTAGCCTTGCGTGTTTCGCGGAAAGAATTAGGACCATACTGAACAACATCACCGGGTAGGATTGTTTGAGATGAGCGGCCCATGGCGACTGCTCGCTCGGGCCAGCAGTCCAATATCCACCGTCGCAACTGTTCGGCTTGTTCGATCCGCTCTGTTATCGTTGCCGCCTCTGCCAGCCGCTTGGCTTCTCCCAGATAGAACTGCGCCAGTTGTATGGCGTCGGTCATGGCGTCAAGCGACACCTCGGCAGCCTCATGATTGTGCCACAGCGTCAGGACACCGGCGATCCGCGCCGCCTGTTCCGCCGACTTAGAGGCGAATGATTTGACGTGTTCAAAGTCACCACCACGACCCTGCGCAAGCTCTGTCGCGCTGTAGTATTCAAACAGCAGGTCTTTTGCCCCGCCTGACAGGTGTAGCGCCCTTGGCTTGAGTTCTTGTGGCTTATCCTCATCCAGCGGCTTAGGAAGCGTTAAGAGTTGATTCAGGCGTCCGGCCATTGCTATTTTTGCTGATCCCGCTAAATCCGCGTCGGGCCGGTTCAATCTCGCGCCGATATTGCTGGGCGGCTCAGTAATCAGGAACCTGGCTAAGAATCCCTGACCAGAAGCAATTGGATCTGATAGCAGCGGCCTTGCCGCGACCGGCTGAACCATAAGGTGCATTGCCAGCCTGCGCCCATAGAGGCTAACAGCGCCATCACCGGCACGAACCCTGTCAGGAGGTTCACCATCCCAAAGCTTTGATAACCCGGCGACGGTTTTCATGCGGTTGTCTGAGTTCATGGCATGGCCACCCAGAAACCCGCCGCCCTCGTCAGAAAACAGGCCCAGGCTGGGCTGCCCGACAAGGTAGAGCTTCACCAATCCCTCTATTGTTGGTTCTGACGCCGTAAGCTTCGGTGATAGTGGTTGAGCAGGTTCCGGCCCCATGGCCTTCAAATCCGCTTCGGCTGCTGCTGCCTTGTCTGGCTTTGATCCGCTGGCCTCTTTTAACAGCCTGTCGCGCTTGGCAGTCCAGAGCCTTTGGGCAAGTTGCCATTCGGCCATATCCTCTTTGTGTTGGGCCGTTTGGTCACGCTCGAATTCGCGCAAGCCATTCATGACCAGCTTATCGCATCCGCTCTTTCTCTCACCCGATTGTGCAACCGTCAGGCAATATAGAGAAGTTGGGGAATAACCAGCCAGAGTTTCAACATCTGCATGGGCCTGCACCGCCAGAGACGCCACTGACAGGGCCGATTGCGCGGCGATTGCCACTGGGGCCTGAGTTGCCTGTTGAACGGCCTTTACGGCCCCTGCGAGTGGCCCAAGGGCGCTAACTGGATAATCAGCACCACGGGGGATTTCCCGCAGCAATGGTAGGGGGCCTTCTGCCTTATACGGTATGGTTTGTGCTACGTTCATGTCACTGCTCCGTCTCTTAGGACGTCATTCCAATCCTGCCCGTCTGGTGCGGGCATCATCGATACTTTCCAGCCAAGGGCGTGTGCCCTAGATGCGAGGCTGTCGCCCGCTTCCCGTCCGGCTGGGTCTCCGTCTGTTGCGATAATCAACGCCCCCGGATTGTCCGGCAGGCGTAGTGCCTTCATTCCACTGGTGGACAGAGTGGCCCAAACCGTTGCAGGCTCGCTCAGCAAGCCAGACAGCAGCGATAAGCCGGTTTCGATGCCTTCGCACACCACAAGCGGCCCCTGCGCCTCTGACAGCACCACAGCGCCGCCACAGCATGGCGCGAGCATCATCTTTACTGACTTAGTGAGACGGTTGCCTTTCTTATCGAAGAACGTCCGGTGAATGCCGCCAGTTGTGACATCCGCCACCATTGCCATTGCCCACGACGTGGACGGGCTGTGGAAGATATCAGGTGCAAATCGCAGGGAAGCGGGAAGGGGGCAGGTGATACCCCGCCCCCGTAGATAAGCCTCGGCCTTGGTGCGCTCGATGGGCCGCGCTGCTTCCCAGATACCGCGCGCCTGCCGTAGCTTGTTTGCCTCGTATTCCTTGCGCTTCTGATCCGCTTCACGCTGTGCCGCCGGGTCGATCCGTGCCGAATTGGCTGGGACGTTCGCAGCGTCTGCGATTTCTCTGAACCCGCAGCCACCTTTGAAGCAGTACAGCAGCAGTTTGCCGCCAGATTCCGAGATTGACAGGGCTTGCTGATCCCGACGACGTTCGGGTTGGCAGACAGGACAGGGCGCAGAGCCCCGTCCATTGCGCCAGACACCGCCCAGATTGTATGTCAGGTCTGAACCGTTCATGATCCACCTCCGAAATGCTTCTGAAGGCGGGCCATGCCCTTCTGCGTTATCAGCGCCCGTGTGGCCATTTCCCGGCGTCCATCTGGGTAAACCAGCGTTACCGGCCTGATGGTCATCAGCCCCTCAGCGACGGCCTGGGGCGTGGCGGTGAAGTCAAAGCTTTCGCCGGATTCATCGCGGCCATGCTTATCAACGTTAATAAGAGGGCGGCTCATGACCGCACCTCGTTTCCGGTGATCCGCGTCACCTTGTCTTTGAGTACATACACGCCGTAGCGTTCACGCCCGGTTTTCGGGTCGTTACTGTACCACTCGGTCTCAATGTTGAGACCCTGTTCCTCACGCAACAACATGACGTAGTGCGACAACCGGCAGGGGCTGGCGCAGTACATGGGGTTGTCAATCAGCGCTTCGAAAATGCGCCGCTTGTTCTTGCTGACGAGGATGGTGCGCGGATCTGCGCCATCACTCTCGACAAGAAATGCAGCGATTGTGGTTTCGGATTTCAGGCTGTGCCAGCCCGTTACCCAGAGTGTGCCCGGTGATGGGCGTTCAGTCTTGAATTCTGTACCTGTAGTTACAGTCATTTGCTCTGACCTCGCTTGCGCGCGGGGAACGAACATTGTAGACTAAGGGCGTCGTAAGCCGTTACTGATATAACGAAATTGCCCGTGTCCAATGTTGAGCCCATTGGCGCGGGTTTTCATTAAACGGGCTGGGCTTCACCTGTGATAAGCGCATCAATTTGATACGTATCCAAGAATGTAGCGCGGCCAACTTTGTACTTCTTTAACAAGCCTGCGTTGGCTGCGCGGTCGAATGTTGACCGGCTCAGTCCGTACTCTTCAATTGCGCGAGTTTGGCGGATCAGGTTTTTAGGCTTTTCGGCAACTTCTGCCATGTGGATTTCTCCATATTGAGCAGAAGCCTCGGATAGAACATTACACATTTCTGGCGGATCATCCGTAGATGATATGCGGCCCAGCCGTTCGCTAGATGCGAAATATAACTGTTGCGTTTATCACGACAGGTTGCCATATAATGAGGCACACGAGAGGGAGAAACGAACTCAGCATCTTTGCTGAAAATGGCCTTGGCCCTATCTCCAATCGTATGCATTGTTATTCCGAAGCTCCTGCTTTGGGGTTGAAGCAGATGGGTCGCCAATATTGTGAGAAGTGGCGGCGACCCTCTGCGGTGAAGCCCTACGACGCATCGTGGCGTGTCAGGACCTGTCTACAACATACTGTGTGATTCTCCTTAGGGGAAGGGTGCGGCGCGCGGTTGTCCACAAAGAATTTCGTTGCTTGGGGATAATCGGACATTTCTATTGATTTGTTGATCCGTGGAATTGGATTATTTCTGCCTGTTTGCCAGTGACGTGCGCCGCCCAGCGTTCGGCCAGTAATAGACGCTCATCAAAGTAATCGGATCGCTGATAGGCGCGGGAAACGGCGGACCCGACCTTATGGCCAATCGCGGTTTCCTTGATTTCATAGTCTGTACTGGTTGCCTCGTCGGCCCATGTTCGGAAACTGGACCGAAACCCGTGGGGGCGGGCGGCTAGTTCCAGCCGCTCCATATGCCGGGACATGCTGGCGTCACTGATTACGCCCTTGCGGACGCCGGGGAACAGAAAACCATCGCGGGCGGTCTTTTCAGCCAGTTCAACAATTCGTATCGCTTCCGCCGATAAAGGCACCCGGAAATCGTCAGTCTTTCCGCGTGGCCCCTTCACCAGTTCTGCGGGCACTGTCCACACGAATCCGTCAATCTGGTCAGCCCGAGCAAAGCGGATCGGCTTCGACCGCAATCCGGTCAGGATCAGTAATTGCAGAGCGAGTTGAACCGTGCCGCCGCCCTCCAGGCTCTGATAGAATGCTGGAACGTCCCGCCAATCCATTGACGGGATATTCTCTGCCTTGTGGACCTGCTTACCCAGTAGTTCGCGCGCATCGTCTATCGCATGGCGGTCAATCTCGTATTTCTTAGCGCTGGCGTAGCTAAGGCAGGCTTTGAGGCGGGTTAGCGCCTTCCTGGCGACGTCGGTCTTGGTGTGCCATATCGGGCGCAGCGCGTCGGCTATGGCGGTGCCGGTGATATCTTCGACAGGCTTGTCGCCCAGCGCTGGCAGGATGTGCGTTTTGATAGGGCTGTACCAACGGCCAGCTACACCATTGTCTTTCAACTGCGCCTGACGGGCCTTGAACGCCTCAGGGGCGATGTTCTTCAACAACCGCTTTTCTCTGGCCTTCGGATCGTTGGCAATCTGGTCGGCAGCGGCTTGCGCCTTTTCGCTGTTGCGCACCTCGATAGGGTTGCCGCCGTTCTTGGCTATGGCGCGGTACACGTCAGCCTGTTCGCGGGCCTGTGCCAAGGTCACGCCGGGATAACCGCCTAAACCCATTTCCTTGCGCTTGCCCGAGATAGTGAACCGAAACACCCATTGGTCACCAGACGCCAGCCGATACAGATACAGGCCACCACCATCACTATGCTTGCCCGGTCCGGCAGTACGGACCTTTGCGGCGCTCAGCTTGTAGAGGGCTCCTGCCATGCGTTCCTCGGGGGATAGAGTTTCGTATCCCCCATTTTATCCCCTGTTTTTCATGCGGTATCAAGACGCATTATGAGGCATGCAGACGAATAGAGAGATTAATGCCGTTGTTTATATTGAGATAAATTCTTCATCTTGACGCATTGAGGGGCATTGAGATTACGTTGTTCAGTGCCGTGTGGGGGCACCATCTCTTCAGATATCTATGTATATTTGCTCGATCTGGCTCGCGACCTATGTGGTCTTGGGGGCAAATATAGGGGAACAGAAGATTCAGTAGTCGCGCTTTATTGTGCGTCAAATCTTACTGTGATGCTCCGCGCTCATCGCCCGTTTTCTACAATAAAAACGCGGCCGTCCAATGTCGGGGTTTACCAGGAACCCGGCACCCGCAACCATCGGAAACCAGCAAATATCGTATTAAGCGCTCGACCCTTAGTCTTCTTTATTAAGTTTTGATTAATCTCGAATCAAACAGACGCTGATCTCTTGTACGCTAGACGCGCCAGAGCCACTTACTCAGATAACTATTTGGTATTTGAGAGGCAATCGAGATGAACAAAGCACTGACAACCTGTGCGCTTGCGACCTCACTGCTCTTGGCTGCTTGCGGGGCTCCGACGACGCCAACTCAGGCGCAGGTACAGCAAGACGCTCGCTGCGCTGCGGGAATCCTTGGTGGCGCTACCCTTGGGGGAGTGGTTGGAAATCGGTTCGGAGGCGGAACAGGCAAGACACTCGCGACTGCAGCAGGTGCAGGCGCTGGGATGTATGCAGGGCAATCAGCTTGCAATTGACAACCTTGCAATAAACCCTCTTACCCCACGCTCGTTTTTGGCTCCGCAAATATTGGTTTCGCAGGTCATGCAGTTGCCCTGTCTGGCGGTTGCGCGCCTAGCTTCCTGGATGTGCCAAATTCAAGGTCAACTGGCTCAGCAGCAATCCCCTTGCTGCGTCGTTTCTCGCCGATGGGGTTCGCGGGTCGGAACTGACAAAGCATAACCGTTATGGGGCAGGGAATAAGGGCCTTGCCCCTTCACGCGGTATCATTCGATTGATTGTTATCCAATCACGGCTCGGCTGGGCGTGCTTGCTCGGGGCGCACTTCGTCATCCGCCACTTCGTCCGAAGGTTTCAAAGACAAGGGCGGGTCTTCGGGCTCTTCCGAGATTGGGGCAGGGGCGGCAGGAGTTTTGGCCAAAACCTCTTCGGGTCCCGGGACTGCGCGCGCGGTTGGGGCGGTGTCCTCTTCGACGGGTTCGGACTGCTCAGGTTTTTCCAACGCCAGAGCCCGGCGGAAAACCAACACGTTGCGCCAGTTGGTGGTTGACCCGGTCAGACCCGAACGTTCTTCGCTGGGCAGCAACTCGGCGCGCTGATACTCCCAGCCATCCTGTCCCATCTGGTTCAGCAGTTGCTCGATCGAGGTGGCAAACCGGCCCTCGGGCGTTTTCACGCCCTTCGCCTTGGTGCCCTTTTGCGGAGCGGGGACAACTTTGTATTCGTAGCGCTGCATCAACTGGTCCTGATTGCCATGTCGGGGCAAATTAACATTTTGACAGGCGGGCGAAAGCCAAGATCACGCATTGGCGAAATTCAGCCCGCACTGTTGCTTTAGCCTCGCGCTGCCTTGCTGACCAGCGACAGGCACGTTTCGGTTGCGACCGCCATGTCCTGAACCGAAATCCATTCCAACGGGCCGTGTATGCATTGCATGCCTGTGAAGATATTAGGTGTTGGTGTGCCAAATTCGGTCAGGCGCGAGCCGTCGGTGCCACCTCGGATCGGCACCGAGACCGGCTCGATCCCTTGTTCACGGCAGCCCTCGCGGGCCAGATCAACCGGCGTCATGTCCTTTTCTAGCCAATAGCGCATGTTGCGATACTGATGGGAGATGTCGCAGGTGATGGTCGCACGCGGCTCGGTGGCCTGTACGGCGGCGCAGACTTGTCGGACGATCTCGCGCTGGGCTTCCAGCGCATCCATTTCGAAATCGCGCAGGATCAGCTTGATTTCCATCTCGGACGAGCCGCCATTCATATCGGTGACATGGATGAACCCCTGACGCCCGTCCGTGACTTCGGGCGTCATCGTCGCCTGCGGCAGGGTCTGCACGATCTTCGCCGCCAGATGCGCGGCGTTTACCATTTTGTCCTTGGCCAAACCGGGGTGGATCGACACGCCGGTGATCTTGATCACCGCCCGATCGGCCGAGAAGCTTTCGTATTCGATTTCACCCAGTTCCTGCCCGTCCAGCGTATAGGCGAAATCCGCGCCCAGATCTTTGGGCAGCTGTTCGGTAACACCGCGCCCGATCTCTTCATCCGGGGTAAAGGCGATGCGAATCGGACCGTGCGGCACGTCCTTGTTCTCAAGCAGGTGTCGCGCCATCGTCATCAGGATCGAAACGCCCGCTTTGTCATCGGCCCCCAGCAGAGTTGTTCCCGACGCAGTGATCAAATCATGCCCGATCTTTTCGGCCAGATAAGGGTGCTCTTCAGGCGACAGCACTAGCTCGGGATCATCAGGGAAAGTAATCTCGCCGCCATTATACCCTTTGATCACCCGAGGCTTCACGCCGGTTGCATTGAACTGAGGCGCGGTGTCGACATGCGCCAGAAACCCGATGGTCGGTCCTTCGGCCGTACCGGGGATGGTTGCCACCACGACGCTGTCACCAGTCATCTCAACATCCTGCGCACCGATTTCGGTAAGCTCTTGCTTCAGCAGGTTCAGCATGTCGAACTGGATTTCGGTGCTGGGGGTCGATGGCGAGGTCTCATCGCTCTGGCTGTCGATGGCGGCATAGCGCACCAGCCGGGTTTCCAGTTCCTGATCGAAACGATTTTTCATTGATGCTCACCTCTCTGACTTGGCAAGATGAGAATGCGCATTCGGGCAGGGAGTCAAGCCGATGGCTTGCCCGATTTGAGCGCTCTGAAATTAAGTTTTCGTTATGTACAAATCGAACAAACCCCTGTCCGGGGTTTGTACAACTCGGAAGGTTTACGAACCCAGCTTTTTGCTGACCAGTTCGTTAACGGCCTTCGGGTTGGCCTTGCCGCCGGTGGCCTTCATCACCTGACCGACGAACCATCCGGCCAATTTCGGGTTCACCTTGGCCTTCTCAACCTGCGCCGGATTGGCCGAGATGATCTCGTCCAAAGCGGCCTCGATCGCGCCGGTATCTGTCACCTGTTTCATGCCGCGGTCTTCAACGATCTGCGCCGGGTCACCGCCTTCGGTATAGACGATTTCGAACAGATCCTTGGCGATCTTGCCCGAGATGGCATCCGACGAAATCAGATCAATGATACCCGCCAACTGAGCCGGAGACACCGGAGACTCGGTGATGTCGTGGTCTTCTTTTTTTAGGCGTCCAAACAGTTCGTTGATGACCCAGTTCGCGGCCAGCTTGCCGCTGCGCCCCTTGGCGACCTCTTCGAAATAAGCCGCTGATTCCACCTCGGCGGTCAGCACCGATGCGTCATAGTCGGTCAGGCCGAACGCACTGATAAAACGAGCTTTTTTATCGTCTGGCAGCTCGGGCAGATTGGCGGCGATGTCATCCACCCATGCCTGTTCGATCTCCAGCGGCAGCAGATCGGGGTCGGGGAAGTAGCGATAATCATGCGCCTCTTCCTTGGACCGCATCGAGCGTGTCTCGCCCTTGTCCGGGTCGTACAGACGGGTTTCCTGATCGATGGTACCGCCGCCTTCGACGATGGCAATCTGACGGCGGGCTTCGACCTCGATCGCTTGCTGGATAAAGCGCATTGAGTTCATGTTCTTGATCTCGCAGCGCGTGCCCAGATGCGAAAAGTCCTGTGTTTCCTGATACTTCTCGTAAGCACCCGGCAGACAGATCGAAACGTTTACGTCCGCCCGCAGGTTGCCGTTTTGCATGTTGCCGTCGCAGGTGCCTAAGTAACGCATGATCTGACGCAGCTTGGCGATATATGCCGCGGCCTCTTCCGGCCCGCGAATATCGGGGCGCGAAACGATCTCCATCAGGCACACACCGGTCCGGTTCAGGTCGACAAAGGACATATGCGGGTCCATGTCGTGGATCGATTTGCCCGCGTCTTGCTCCATGTGGATGCGTTCGATGCGGACCATGCGCGCGGTACCGTCGCCCATCTCGACCAGAACTTCTCCTTCACCTACAATAGGCTGATAAAGCTGGGAAATCTGGTATCCTTGCGGCAGGTCGGGATAGAAGTAGTTCTTGCGGTCAAAGGCCGATTTCAAGTTGATATCCGCTTTCAGACCCAGCCCGGTGCGCACGGCCTGTTCAACGCAATACTCGTTGATCACCGGCAGCATCCCCGGCATTGCGGCGTCCACAAACGCCACGTTCGAATTCGGCTCGGCCCCGAATTGGGTCGACGCGCCCGAGAATAGTTTGGCGTTGGACGAGACCTGAGCGTGCACCTCCATCCCGATCACCAGTTCCCAATCGTGCTTGGCCCCGGCAATGGTTTTGGGTTTGGGCATTTCGTATGTCAGGTCGAGCATGGCGCGCCTCATTTCCGCAGAAGTCTAAGCCTGCGTATTAGGCCCGGCGCGCCAAAGGGGCAAGGGGCAATGGCGCTTTAGTTCCCCGAGAACTGCAGCCCCGACGGTGTAAAGGTCACACTCTGCCCACTGCGCAACTCATCCCGCAACAGATTGGCGATTGCCTTCAGCGCATCGCGGCGACCACGGGCGGCAAAACGCTCGGCCGAGTTGACGCGAAGGCTGTTATTGAACCCGTTCGCCGCGTGGGCCCAGATCAGCGGATGCAGTTCGGTCATGTGATCGCGGATCAGCCAGTTTGCGGCCTCGCAAATCTGTTTGCGGGCGATATCGGCGCGCGGGTTCTGGCCCATTCTGTTCTGCAATGTGACCGAGCAATAGGCCGCCAGCAGGTTGATTGTCTGCTGATCCGGACGACGTGCAACGATATCGCGCAAACCTTCAAGGAAGTACTCGACATCTACCCGCGCGCAGGCCTCGTCATCCAGCGCGATGGCGTCGAATTGCACCCAGGTATACCCACCCGCACCCCAATTTTTCTGGGTCCGTGCGGCGTTTCGCAAGGCTTGCACCTCAAGCTGTTCATAGCTGCCGAACCAGCGTGGCAGCAGGTGGCTGCCCATCGCGCGCATGTGGCGATGGTTCTGGGGATCCAGCGTGATCAGGGCCTCGTATTTATCAGCAACGCGGGTGCGCGGATCAATGTGTCCTGCCAGCAAAGCGCAATCCGCTGCAGCAATCGCCGGACTGTCGGGCAGCGCAGCGCGGCATTTCGGAAGCAGCGCAGCAGCCCGGTCGAAATGCGCGGCACAACGGGATTGGTGCAGCGCCGGCAGCGTGTCCGGGTGCGCCGTCCCGCGCCAGGCCCACGCCAAATCGATATGGGCCAAGGCAACCACAAGCGTGATCATCGGATCATCGGGATGGTTCTGAATCTCGCCTTCCAATTCCGAGATCCCGCCCAGCAGATCATAGTCTGACAGTGCTTTGCCGTCCGACAGCGCGTGCTCGGCCGCCAAAACCACATCGGACCGGGCCCCAAATGCCAACAGCTCGGAGATCGGCTGCCCGCAAGGCGTAGCCTTGCGCCCCTCATCTGCAGCGCGCATCTCCAGCGACAGTTCTGCCCACATATCCTGCCGCGCCAGATGGCGGCCACGTTCGATCACCTGATGCCCGATCGCATCATTTTCATCTGATTCTGCGATTGGGATGTTCAACTGCCCCGAGGCGACAAGCCATGCAGTAGCATCGGCGACGGACGCAGGCAGAGGTGTAGGGGTGGGATCAGAAGAACCGACAATACGGGCGGCAAAAGCCTTCAAAGACCAAAACATGGCAAAACTCGAACTGGAACAAACTTGTAACCCGTCCAGTTTGCCAAAAAATCTGCCCAAATCAAGACTACGTCGCGGAGAACCCGCGATTCAGGTGCCAATGTGGCCCAAACTCCATGAATCGTTTCAGAAAACTCTAAAATGATGTCGTTCGACCGCGAATCCCGCCTGATTCAGGACCATTTCGAATTGCTTGTGTGGTGGCAGTGATTCATCGGGTAAACGCACGCGTTTGTCGGATTTCAGAACCGCTGAGACGCGCACCGAGAAATCCCACCGCGTGTCAAACCGGAATCGATCCACCTCGGACAGCTTGAGTTGTCCCTGACGTTGGCCGGTGTGCCAACGCAGGGTTTCATCGGTCAGCTCCATACCTGCGCTGGTGTCCTTGATAACATCCCACAGCGCGGGCAGGGTAGTCAGGGCCAGAAGCGCCATCAGCCACCAGACCGCGTTCAGCAGGATCATCAAAGCGATCAACATCGCGTAAACGCCGATCAGGATCAGAACCGTTCGCTGATTTCGGTTCTGTCGAGTGAACGTAAACGCGGTCATGCGCCCAATATGCGCGTGACCATTTCGGTCGTGTCCCGGGACAGGTTCGGCGTGTCGGCAATGCGATTCAGTTGTGCAAGTATTAAGGCCTGACGGTCGGCGTCATAGCGTTTCCAAGTTTGGAACACGCTGCACATCCTGGCGGTGGTCTGCGGGTTTACTGGATCAAGTCGGATCAACCAGTCTGCCAGCAGCGCGTAACCTGCTCCGTTCGCTTGGTGGAAGCCTGCGTGGTTGCCTGCCAGAGATCCCATCAAGGCGCGGAAACGATTTGGGTTTTTCCAATTGAAATCAGCATGCTCGGTCAATCTGTGCGCGGTCTCAACCGATTTTTCCGGTCCGGTCATCAAGACCTGCATGGCGAACCACTTGTCCATGACCAGCCGGTCATGCTGCCATTGATCATAGAAGGCGGCCAGCTCACGTTCGCCTTTGCCCGCGCGTAGCAGACAAGACAACGCGGCCAACTGCAGGGTCATGTTGTCAGCATGTGCATATTGCTCTGCGGCCTTGGCACCTCCATCCAGTCTCGAGGTCAGCGCAAGCGCCGCGCTGCCCAAGGCGCGTTTGCCTGATTGTTCAGCGTCCGGCTGATAAGGCGCGTCCACCAGCGTTTCACTGTTCAGACGAGGGAGCAGGTCTTGGACGTGTTGCGCCGTGGCTTGACGCAAAGTCTCCACCGCTCGCCAGATCGCCATCGGGTCGGGGGTGATGCCCTTGTCAAATAGTGTTGCGGCCAGTTCCGATTGCGTCGGCAGACCCAGCATCAGTGCCCGGTAGGCCGGGTCCAGCGCCTCATTCCTTAGCACTGCCAGCAAGCCGTCAAGATAGTCGGTATCAGGCGTTGCCTCATCGGTGATCATGCGCAGCAGGGTGTCCTCGGCTAGCGATCGCCCTGCCTGCCAGCGGTTGAACGGGTCGGTGTCATGAGCCAGAAGGAAGGCGCGTTCGGCATTGCTGATCTCATGTTCGAGGATCACAGGGGCCGAGAAATCACGCAAGACCGAGGGCACAGGTTTGACCGCGAGACCGGTAAAGGTAAAACTCTGCTCGGCTTCGGTCAGTTCCAGCACTTCGGTCGTACGTATCTCGTCCCCGTTCGGACCAAGCAGACCCACAGCGATAGGGATGACCTGAGGTTGCTTGTCTTCTTGCCCCGGCGTCGGCTCGGTCCGCTGGCGCAGCGTCAGGGTATAGGTGCCATCGGTCCAGTCTTCGGCAACTGAGACACGAGGGGTACCGGATTGGCTGTACCAACGTTTGAACTGGGTCAGGTCGCGGCCCGTAGTGTCTTCGAATACTTTCAGCCAATCTTCGATCGTGCAGGCCTGCCCGTCGTGGCGATCGAAGTACAGGTCCAGTGCTTTGCTGTAGGCCTCATCCCCGACCAGCCGTTTCAGCATCCCGATCACCTCGGCGCCTTTTTCATAGACGGTTGAGGTGTAGAAGTTGTTGATTTCCTGAAAGCTTTCGGGGCGGACCGGGTGCGAGAGTGGCCCGTTATCTTCGGGGAATTGCCGCGCGCGCAGGTCGATGGCATCGTGGATACGTTTTACAGGGGCCGAGCGCATATCCGAAGTGAACTGCGCGTCGCGGAACACGGTCAGCCCCTCTTTCAGGCACAGCTGGAACCAGTCACGGCAAGTGATGCGGTTGCCGGTCCAGTTGTGGAAGTACTCATGTGCGATGATCGCCTCGATCCGTTCGAAATTCATATCGGTCGAGGTTTCAGGGCTGGCTAGAACGGCGGAGGAGTTGAAGATGTTCAGCCCCTTGTTCTCCATAGCGCCCATGTTGAAATCGTCCACGGCCACAATGTTGAACACGTCCAGATCGTATTCGCGGCCATAGACGTCCTCATCCCATTTCATTGACTTTTTAAGGGCTTCCATGCCAAAGGCGCATTTGCCTTCATCGCCGGGGCGGACCCAGAGATTTAGTTCGACGTCGCGACCGGATTTGGTGGTGAAGTTGTCTGACGTGGCCACCAGATTTCCAGCAACGAGTGCAAAGAGATAGGCTGGTTTTGGCCAAGGATCGTGCCATTCCGCGCTGTTCCAATCAGAAATGACCGGGTTGCCATTGGACAGCATAACCGCCGGTGTGTCGGATACAATGCGTACGGTGAATACACTCATCACATCGGGGCGGTCGGGATAATAGGTAATCTTGCGAAACCCTTCGGCCTCGCATTGGGTGCAATACATGCCGTTCGACATATACAGCCCCTCAAGCGCGGTGTTGTTGCCGGGATCGATCTCGACCACGGCCTCCCACACGAAAGGCGCGTCTGGAACCGTTGCGGTGAGGCCTTCGGTGGTCACCTCAGGCGCGATCACGTCGCCATCAATTGCGGCACGGATCAGCTTTAGCTCTTCGCCATGCAGAAAAAACGTGCGGTCGGTCGCCTCGGGGTTCGGGCGGAAGGCGATGCGGGAAGTGACGCGAGTGGCGTGTGCGGCCAGATCGAAGGTCAGATGCACACTGTCCACTAGAAACCCGAACGGAGTGTAGTCTTTCAGATAAATCGTTGTGGGGGCGGCGTCGCGCATCGGGGGCCTCATCGACTGGGAATCTGGCGAGACGTTATGGGCTTCGCGCGGACGCTGCAACCGATGTGCCATTGCCGCTGTTCATTTGAGACGGTTCGCGCTGGGTCAAATGCCCCTCATGTCGGGACAGAAGTTGCCTATCGGAAACGAACGCCCTAATTGAGGAGCGCATACAATGGCACACAATCGTAGGGGATTCGGAATATGAGCAGCAGAGAGACCCGCAACGGGCTGCAGATTGACCCGGTTCTGGTGGATTTCATCGAACAGAAGGCGCTGCCGGGCACGAAAGTTTCGGCAATTGATTTCTGGGCGGGTCTGGCGCGCTTGGCCAATGAACTTGGGCCGAAAAACCGGGCGCTGCTGGACAAGCGGGCTGACATTCAGGGCCGGATCGATGGCTGGCACGCGGCGCGGCGGGGGTTGCCTATTGACGCGGCTGAATATCAGTCTTTTCTGCGTGAGATTGGGTATCTGGTAGAGGAAGGCGACGATTTCGAGATCGAGACAGCCAGTGTCGACCCTGAAATCGCGCTAATCCCCGGACCGCAATTGGTTGTGCCGATCACCAACGCGCGCTTTGCGTTGAATGCCGCAAATGCGCGCTGGGGCAGTTTATATGATGCGCTTTATGGAACAGATGCGTTAGGCGATCTGCCGACAGGCAAGGCTTATGACGCCGGGCGCGGTGCGCGGGTCATCGCCTGGGCGAAGGCGTTCCTGGATGAGGCTGTGCCGCTATCCGAAGGGTCCTGGGCGGAGGTCTCCGGGTTAAGCGTTAAGGACGGTGCGCTGATGCCGAAGCTCGCCGACCCGTCTCAGTTCGCAGGCTACGCTGGCGCAGCTGAAGCACCGGAGTTTGTATTGCTAAGCAACAACGGGTTGCACATTCAAGTCAGGATTGATGCGCATAGCACAATTGGCGCCACCGATCCTGCAGGTATTTCTGATGTCCGTTTGGAATCCGCGCTTTCGACCATCATGGATTGCGAGGATTCTGTTGCTTGTGTCGACGCGACCGACAAGGTGTTGGCCTATGGAAACTGGCTTGGCTTGATGGCCGGCAACCTGACCGAAGAGGTTACGAAAGGCGGCACAACCTTCACGCGCAAGCTTGCCGGGGATTTGGCCTACATGGCTCCGAATGGCACGCCAGCCACTCTGAAAGGTCGGTCGCTGATGCTGGTGCGAAATGTGGGCCATCTAATGACGAACCCCGCAGTGCTGGATGCCGAAGGGCGCGAGATTGGTGAAGGTTTGATGGACGCGCTCTGCACAACGCTGATCGCCATGCATGACCTGAAGCGCGAGGGCGGGAACTCGGTCAAGGGGTCTGTCTATGTGGTCAAACCCAAGATGCACGGGCCCGAGGAGGTGGCGTTTTCGGTCGAGATTTTCGACATGGTCGAGGATATCCTGGGCCTGCCGCGCAATACGGTGAAGCTGGGCATTATGGATGAAGAGCGGCGCACATCGGCCAACCTCAAGGAATGCATCCGGGCCGCAAAATCGCGCGTGGCCTTTATCAATACCGGATTCCTGGATCGGACGGGGGATGAGATTCATACTTCTATGGAAGCAGGCCCGATGCTGCCGAAGGGCGATATCAAGGATACGCCATGGATTGCGTCTTACGAGGATCGCAATGTGGATATCGGACTGGTCTGCGGCCTGAAAGGCAGAGCGCAAATTGGCAAGGGTATGTGGGCCATGCCCGATCGGATGGCGGACATGCTGGCGACCAAGATCGGCCACCCGCAATCCGGTGCAACCTGCGCCTGGGTGCCGTCACCTACTGCGGCAACGCTTCATGCAACCCACTATCACAAGATCGATGTGTTGGCGCGCCAGGATGAATTGGCTGCTGATGGGGCTCGTGGTACGTTGAATGATCTGCTGACCATACCTCTGCTTGGCGGTCGTAATCTCAGCGCTGGTGAGATCACCCGTGAGATCGAAAACAACGCACAAGGAATCTTGGGCTATGTTGTGCGCTGGATTGATCAGGGAGTTGGCTGTTCGAAAGTTCCGGATATCAACGACATAGGTCTGATGGAGGACCGCGCGACCTGCCGGATTTCTTCGCAGGCGCTGGCCAACTGGTTGCACCACGATGTGGTCAGTCAGGAACAGGTGATGGCGGCGATGCAGAAAATGGCCGCGGTAGTGGACCGTCAGAACGAAGGCGATCCGGCCTACAGGCCCATGGCACCGGGTTTTGACGGGGTGGCGTTTCAGGCGGCTTGTGATCTGGTGTTCCGGGGGCGGGTGCAGCCCTCGGGTTATACCGAGCCTGTGCTGCACGCCCGTCGCCTGGAACTGAAGGCAAGTTTGAGCTAGGGGCAAGGGCAGGAACGAGGGGGCTGTCTGCCCCCTCGTGCTCCCCCGAAGGTATTTTTGGCCAGATGAAAAGGATCGGGCATGAACATTTCATTGCGCAAAGCGCGGACCATCATTCGTAAAGCTCTGGAAAAAGGGCGCGAGATGGAGCTGAAACCGCTCTCGGTTGTTGTCCTGGACGCCGGAGGCCACGTGATCGCGTTCGAACGCGAAGACGGTGCCGCGCCGGGGCGTTTTGCTATCGCACATGGTAAGGCCTACGGATCGGTAATGCTGGGTATGGCGGGGACCGCGCAGATGCAGCGGGCCGAAGGGCAGGCCTATTTCATGGCGGCCGTGAACGGGGTTTATGGCGGTCAGGTTGTTCCGGTTCCTGGCGGTGTGCTGCTGCGTGACCGCAAGGGCGCGGTGATCGGTGCCGTGGGTGTAACCGGCGACACTTCGGATAATGACGCAGCGGCCGCGTTGGCAGGTATCGAAGCCGCTGGGTTGACGGGCGAGATCTGACCCCTACGCCGAACTTCATCGGGGATGTGCGTCGCTGAACACGCGCTTGCGCTACCATGCAGGGTCTGTGCCGTTGCGCGCGGCCAAACCTGCCGATAGGTTTTGCAGGAAATGAGCGATACAAGGGACTTGGAATGGCGCGCCCCGTCGTTGGAATAATCGGCAACTCTTATCTGATGAATGATCAGTATCCGACCCATGCGGGCGGAACGATGAATTCCGAGGCGGTCTCGAACGTGTCTGACTGTCTGCCGCTACTGATCCCCGCCGACCCGCGTTATGTAGCGGTTGATGAGTTGCTCGAGGTTTGCGACGGCTTCCTGCTGACCGGCGGCCGTCCGAACGTTCACCCCGAAGAATATGGCGAGCCCGCGACCGAGGCGCATGGTGAGTTTGACCGCGCGCGGGATGCAATCACGCTGCCTTTAATCCGGGCTTGTGCTGAGCGGGGTCAGCCGTTCTTTGGAATTTGTCGCGGGTTTCAAGAAGTAAACGTCGCCTTGGGTGGTACGCTCTACCCTGAGATTCGTGACCTCCCGGGGCGTCAGAACCACCGGATGCCACCCGACGGCACTTTGGAGGAGAAGTTTGCTCTGCGCCATGTCGTGTCGCTAACCGAAGGTGGTGTGTTCCACCGCCTGCTGGGCGCGGCCGAAGTTATGACCAATACGTTACACGGACAAGGGATCAAGACGCTGGGCGAGAATGTGGTGATCGATGGCCACGCGCCTGATGGCACGCCTGAGGCGATCTATGTCGAGGATGCCCCAGGCTTTACCCTTTCGGTCCAATGGCACCCTGAATGGGACGCGGCGAATGACCCGGTCTCGCGGCCATTGTTCAAGGAATTTGGTCGCGCCGTATACGATTGGAAAAACGCGAAAACGGTCGGGGCGATCCGGCAGTCTGCTTAGTCACGCTAATCTGTCGATGGATCGTTCTAAGGTTTGCCGGCAACATTCGAATAAAAAGATAATTGGATATCTTCCCTGAACCGCGAATTTGCGCCGAGATACCCTTGGCAATATTCAAATCTGACTGGGTTCGGAGCAGTTCATGCACAGCTTTTCAGGAAAGTACCCTCGCGGTTTGAGAGAATTCGTTCCTGCGGCACTTTTTTTGGCGGTCCTGGGAACTGCAGGTCATGCGCAACAATGCAGCTCGGCCGGAGACCTGCTTTACATCGGGCGAACACCTGACTCTTCATCCTCATTGTGGTTATCGCAGACGGAAAGCGGTGCTTTTCGTCTGGAAGCTGCACAGGGCAACACGACCGTTGATACCTGGAGCCGATCTCGGCCTGGAGTTCATCTAAGCTTGTCTCCCTTCGTATCTAATGGATCAGGGGGCGTTCATCGTCTGTTCAAACGCGGAGGGGCACCAAATGGGCGCGACTGTCTGATCGATACGCAAAACCAAAAAAGAGATTGGACGCTGCCGGGTTGGGGTGGTGGCAATGGTGGCGGCGGGGGAGGAAACGGAGGCGGCTCGGGTGGATCCGGCGGCGGTTCCGGGGGTGGCTTCGGCGGTGGCGGCGGCTCGGGCGGATCCGGTGGTGGCTCTGGTGGTGGATCCGGTGGCGGATCCGGTGGTGGCTCTGGTGGCGGTTCCGGAGGGTCGGGCGGTGGAATTGGCAACATAGGCGAGACAGGTCGACCCGTTAATCCGCTCTACGTAAGTGGGCGACCATCGGGCGATGACCAAGCCTGCGTGGCGGATGCGACGGGTAAGCTTGACCCTGCCTTGTGCGATCCGGTTGTCGGCCCTCCGCTGACGGAGGGGCGCGAGTTTGGGCCAGAATCTGTTTGGAATGTATGGACCAATTTCACCTACACAGACATTGAAGACACCCGTGGAAACAGCGAACTGGATGTGAACGACAGCTTTTTCGAAATTGGGATCGACCGTCTTGTCCAAGAAAACCTCGTGCTTGGTTTGCAGCTTGAATACGAAAACACTCAGCTGGACGGCTTTCAGGGGCAGTTTTCTCAGGATACTTCGGGATTCGCGATCGGACCCTATTTCGCCTGGCGGATGTCTGAGAGGTGGGTTCTAAACGGTCTCGCCACGATCGGTCGCTTCTCCACGGATGTGGATGTGCTGGAGCTGAGCGGTGATTTTGATCGCACCCGTTGGCGCGCGAATCTCGAGGCAATCGGACAATATGAGGCTGGAGCTTACTTAATTCGTCCGTCGATCTCGTTTGATTACTATAATTACAGTGCCGAGGATTACGATCTCACCGGGACGTATCTGGGAAATCCAGCCGAGTTTATTGGTGAAATCCAAGAAGCAAAATACAGTGCCCTAACGCCCGAGGTCGAAGTAAGTCGTCCGTTCTTCAATGGCAGCTCTGTCATTTCACCTTATGCATCGCTCAGCGCGACCTATTGGTTTGAACGCGAGAACTTAGGGGGTGGAACAGTTGCAAACACTGACAATGATGTTGTTTGGTCAACCCGTTTGGGTGTGAGAGGACGCACAAGCAAGACGGTGTTTCTGGAGGCTTCAATCGGATATCTCGACATGTTCGAAAGTGATTTTGAAGCGACGGAAGCTGCAATCTTTCTCTCTGTCAACTTCTAAGGCCATCAGAAAGAGCGAGCGCCGACCCTTAGCCGGGTCGGCGCAAATTGATCATACGAGCAAGTCGAACTGCTTGTTCAGCGGCAAGCTGCGCGCGCGTTGGCCGGTCAGGTCGAACAGCGCGTTGCCCAAAGCGGGCATCGACGGCGGTGTCCCCGGTTCACCGACACCGCCCAGATGTTTGTTGGTCTCGAGCATCCGGACTTCCGTGATCGGTGTGCTTTGCATCCTTAACGCATCATAATCCGGGAAATTATACTGTTCGACCTCACCATCGGCAAAGGTGATCTCTTCTTGAACGGCGGCAGACAATCCGTAGATCATGCCGCCGATCATCTGCGCCTCGACCGTCGCCGGATCCAAAGCCAAGCCGACATCGCAGGCGATCCAGGCCTTGTTGATGCGGATGGTGCCGTCTTCGTCCACCACTTCGATGACCTGTGCGACAGGGGTGCCAAAGCTGTAGGCCATTGCCACGCCACGTCCGACACCATCGGGGGTTTTGCCGGTCCAGCCTGACATCTCTTTCACGGCCTCCAGGCACCCCGCAGCCGGGGCGAACTCGGACCTTGCCAACTCCAGCCGGAACTCCAGCGGGTCGCGCCCGGCGGCATGGGCCATTTCATCCAGGAAGGTCTCGTGGAAGAAGGCATTGTGGCTGTTGCCGACCGAGCGCCAGAAACCAACCGGTACAGCCAAATCGGCAACGTGACCACTCATTCTGTAGTTCGGCACCGCGTAGGGCTGGTTGAAAAAGCCTTCGACCAGAACCTTGTCGGGGCCGCCGCCAGAGAAACCCGTCACACGTTCGACCGCTTGGTGGGTCGGGGATTGCGAAGCAACCTTACCGTCGATCAGAACGGCCTTGCCATCCTTCACTGCCCCCCGCATGCGCGCCATCGCGCCGGGGCGGTAGAAATCGTGACGCATATCCTCTTCGCGGCTCCACGTCGTTTGCACAGGGGTGCCTGGAATGGCCATGGCGACCTTTGTGGCGATCTCGCCGAAATCCAACTCGCCCCGGCGGCCGAAACCGCCGCCCAGATAGGTGGTGTGAATCTCAACCGCTTCGGTATCTAGACCGGCGGTGTTGGCTGCGCGGATCTGGATCAGGGTCGGGGCCTGATTGCCGCACCACAGGTCCAGCTTGTTACTGGTATAGAGCGCCGTGGCGTTCATCGGTTCCATTGTGGCGTGGGCCAGATAGGGCACGGTATATTCTGCCGTAATCTCGGTGGCACCTTCAGGAAGCGTTTCGACATCGCCTTCATCGCGCATGGTCGAGTTCGGGGCGTCATCAAACGCCTTGGCAATTTGCGCGAATACCGCATCAGTATCGGGCGGATAGGGGGCATCGCCCCAATCCACGTCAATCGCCTCGACCGCCTGCATGGCAAGCCAAGTGTTGTTGGCAATCACCGCGACGCCCGTGCCCAGATCGACGATCTTTTCAACGCCGGGCATGGCTTCTGCAGCACTGGCGTCAAAGCCGTTCATTGCCCCGCCCAGCTTGGGGTTCATGCGGACCGAGGCGAATTTCAGGCCCTCGGGGCGCACGTCGATGCCAAAGGTGGCGGTGCCGGTGGATTTGCCCGGAATGTCGACGCGGGGCAGGGATTTGCCGATCAAACGCCATTCGGACGGATCGCGCAGAGTGACTTCGGGCGGTTCGATCTGGCCTGCGGCCTCGGCCAATTCGCTATAGGGAATGCGCGTGCCATCCGGGGCAACCACAGCACCATTTTCGGTCATGAGTTGATCGCGATCGACCCCCAGTTGGTCCGCGGCAGCCTGCTTCAAGGTTTCTCGCGCAGTAGCGCCGGCCATCCGCATCCGTTCGAACCCGTCTTTCATCGAGGTTGAGCCGCCGGTAACCTGCAGGCTTAACGTTTTGCCCAGAACACCCAGTGCCTCACCCAGATTGTGCTGGAAATCCGAGATGTCATAGCCCTTGCCTGGCAGGCTTTCCCCCATAAGAGCATGGTTGTAATAGGCGGCAGCAGCAGGTCCGTGCAGCACACGGATTTCGTCCAGCTCAACATCCAGCTCCTCGGCGATCAGTGCTGCCCAGGTGGTCATAACGCCCTGACCCATTTCAGCGCGGGGGGCGAACAGGGTCACGCCCTGCTGGTCGATCAGAACAAAGGGGCTAAGCGCGGTTTCCCCGTCACGCGGTTTCAGCGGGTTCGCAGCTGGACGCGTGACGTAGTAGGCACCGAAGGCCACTCCACCTACGATGGCGGCAGATCCGATCAGGAATGTGCGGCGAACGATTTTACCGATACGTCCCATGGCTCAAGCCTCCTTCAGCTTGGATGCGGCGTCGTGGATGGCGGCGCGGATGCGAGGATAGGTGCCGCAGCGGCACAGGTTGCCCTGCATGGCGTCGTCGATATCAGCATCCGTTGGGGCCGGGTTTTCGGCTAGAAGGGCTGCGGCCTGCATAATCTGGCCCGACTGGCAATAGCCGCATTGGGCCACCTGGTGATCAACCCAGGCCTTCTGGATCGTGGCCATGGCGTCTGGCGTGCCAAGCCCCTCGATTGTGGTCACATCGCCCCAAACATCCGAAAGCGCCACCTGACAGGACCGCACGGCTTCGCCATCGATATGAACGGTGCAGGCGCCACAGGCGGCCACGCCGCAACCGAACTTGGTGCCGGTCAGTCCAACCTCATCTCGCAACACCCACAGAAGGGGTACATCATCAGGCAGATCAACCTGATGGGTCTTTCCGTTGATCTTTAGGGCCGTCGCCATGGCGCACCTCTCTTAGCTTTGGTTGGTTTCTGACATATTTAATGGAAAGTGTCAGCTTGTCAATTGACAAAATAAACAAGAAGTGTCAAAGGTGCTTCATGACGAGTGTTAGTGAAGATTCCAAGACTGCGGCCATTCTGAAATCGGCTTTTCAGGCCTTTGCGACCTATGGGTTTCGGAAAACTTCGATGGATGACATTGCCAAAGGGGCGGGGATGTCCCGACCTGCGGTCTATCTTCATTTCAAGAATAAAGAGGCCATCGTTCGCGAACTGACGCAGTTCTATTATGGCGAGAAAGTCACCCTGGTCGCTGAAGCACTGGCCAACGAAGGCGCTTTGCCTGAGATCCTCGCGCAGGCGATCGAGGCGCAATCCAGCGGGATGGCCGAAATCTTGGCATCACCCCATGGGCTTGAAATGCTGGACGCGACCAAATCCATGTCGACGGACATCGTTCAGGAGGGTGAGGCCAAACTGACTCGTCTTTATGCGGATTGGTTGCGGCGCGAGGATGCGGCGGGTCGCGCGCATTTGCCTGTCGGCCCGGATGAGGCCGCGAAGACAATCACCACATCGCTGAAGGGCATCAAAATGACGGCCTCCAGCGCTGAAGAGTTTGAGCAGGGCGTTTCGCAATTGGCCACGCTTTTGGGTGCGGCGCTTGAAATCAGGTAACGCGCTGTCGGATCTTGTATTCCGGCTTGTCCCACAATTTGTTGGTGATGATATCAGCCAGAATTTCGGCGGCCTGTTCTACATCACCTTCATCGACATATAGAGGCGTGAAGCCAAAGCGCATGATATCGGGGGCTCGGAAATCACCGATTACGCCACGCGCGATCAGGGCCTGCATGGCGGCATACCCTTCCTCGAAGTGAAACGAGACCTGACTGCCGCGCTGGGCGGGATTGCGGGGGCTGGCCAGAGTCAATCCGGGGCAGGTGGATTCGACGCGCGCGATGAACAATTCGGTCAATTCGATGGACTTGTCGCGCACATCCACCATGTCAGCCATATCCCAGATATCCATCGCCGCTGACAAAGCCGCCATCTGGATGACCGGAGGTGTGCCGACCCGCATCCGCTCAATCCCTGCGCCGGGACGATAGTCGAGATCGAAGGCAAAGGGGGCTTCATGCCCCAACCAGCCCGAAAGTGCCGGGCGAACGCGATTCGACAGGCGCGGAGCGACATAGACGAACGCGGGCGCGCCTGGACCGCCATTGAGGTACTTATACGTGCAGCCAACGGCGAAATCCGCGTTGCAACCGGACAGATCGACCGGGATTGCCCCCGCAGAATGGGCAAGGTCCCAGACGGTCACGACACCTTTGGCATGCGCCAGTTCGGTCAATGCCTTCATGTCGTGCATACGGCCCGAGCGGTAGTCGACCTCGGTCAGCATTAGAACGGCGACCTCTTCGGTGATATGTGCAGCGACGTTTTCGGGATCGACCACGCGCAGTTCGTAATCCGGCCCCAGCGATCGCAGCAACCCGTCTGCCATGTAAAGATCAGAAGGAAAGTTGCCATTGTCCGACAAGACCACCTTGCGGGTCGGGTTCAGCTCCAGCGCTGAGGCGACCGCCTGATACACCTTGATCGACAGAGTATCGCCCACCACAACGCTGCCGGGTTCGGCCCCGATCAGCCGTCCGATCCGATCCCCCAGGCCGGTCGGCATACCCATCCACCCGGCTTTGTTCCAGCCGGTGATCAGCAACTGACCCCATTCGTCCTTCATCATGCTTCCGACACGGTCACCGGCTGATTTCGGCAACGGGCCCAGAGAGTTACCGTCGAGATAAAGAACACCCTCGGGCAGGTGAAACATGGATTTGGTTTTGGCGAAATCGGTCATGGCGAGGCTTTGTCTTTCTGAAACAGTCAGGTTGTAACTGGCTATCTGATACCGTTGTGTCTGTCTATTGGTGCGGGTTGTCCAGCGCCCTGGGTCGATGCGACACCCTGCGCTTTTGCCAATGCGGTCAGAAAACGATAGGAGAGCGATCAGAAGCGACATCTGCCACCATGTGTCGCCGCGTGAAGGGACAGCCATGCGCCTGATCGACATACCACCTGTTTGGCTTGTGGGCTTTGCCTTGCTCGCCTGGGTCCAGGCCCGCGTGTTGCCGCTGGGGTTGTCTCTGGATGGGGCGGTGACAGATCTGCTCAGCGGCATACTAATCGGTGGCGGTATCATTCTGGCCGTGATGGCGGTAATCGAGTTCCGCCGGCACAAAACCACGGTCTTTCCGCACGAAACACCCTCGACCATGGTGCAGACCGGGATTTATAAGCGCTGCCGCAATCCAATCTATGTGGGTGATGTGTTGATCCTGACCGGGCTGATCCTGCGTTTTGACGCGGTGTTGTCGCTGGTGCTGATCCCGGTTTTTGTCTGGGTGCTGGAACGCCGCTTTATCATACCCGAGGAAGACCGTCTGCGCCGCACATTCCGCGCCGATTTCGCCCGGTATGAACGCAAGACCAGACGATGGATATAAGGGTGTGGTCATCATGACACAGCGTCATAATTGCTGCGCTTGCGAAATAATCTTGCGCAGGATACATGTCTGCTTGTCATTCTATGCTGAACACCCACCTGGCCTGAATCAAAAATTAGGGGGAACCGACTGGTGAAAATTGGGACGCCAAAGGAAACGTACAAGGGCGAGAACCGGGTCGCGATGACTCCGGACTCGGCTGTGCAGTTGCAGAAACTGGGCTATGAGTGCCTGATCGAAAAGGGCGCAGGCGCTGCTGCGGGGTTTTCGGACGCCGCTTATGAAGCCGCAGGCGTTGAGGTCATGAAGACCGCTGCCTCGCTTTGGAAGGCTGCGGATATCATTGCCAAGGTGCGTCAGCCCGATGCCACCGAGCTGAAGCGTCTGACCAAGAACAAGACCCTGATTTCATTCTTTAATCCGGCTGGGAATGAAGACGGGATGGAGGCCGCCAAATCCAAGGGCGCGACCGTGATCGCGATGGAGATGGTCCCGCGTATCTCGCGCGCGCAGAAGATGGACGCGCTGTCTTCGATGGCCAATATCGCCGGGTACCGTGCTGTGATCGAGGCAGGCAACAACTTTGGCCGTTTCTTCACAGGTCAGGTGACGGCGGCTGGTAAGGTGCCACCTGCCAAGGTGCTGATCGTCGGTGCCGGTGTGGCCGGACTGGCCGCGATTGGGACCTCGACCTCGCTGGGTGCGATCACCTATGCGTTCGACGTGCGCCCCGAAGTGGCCGAGCAGGTCGAATCCATGGGGGCTGAGTTCGTCTATCTGGATTTTGAGGAAGAACAGCAGGACGGTGCATCGACTGGTGGCTACGCATCGGTCCAGTCGGAAGAATTCCGCAACGCCCAGCTTGCCAAGTTCCGGGAACTGGCACCCGAGATGGACATCGTCATCACCACGGCGCTGATCCCCAACCGTGAGGCACCTGAGCTTTGGACCAAAGATATGGTCGAAAGCATGAAGCCGGGTTCGGTCATCGTTGACCTTGCAGCGGAAAAGGGCGGTAACTGTAAACTGACGGTGCCGGATGAGAAGATCGTGACCGACAATGGCGTGACCATTATCGGCTATACCGACTTCCCCAGCCGGATGGCGGCGCAGTCATCGTCTCTGTACGCGACCAATATCCGTCACATGATGGCTGACCTGACACCCGAGAAGGACGGCAAGGTCAATCACGACATGGAAGATGACGTGATCCGTGGCGCGACCGTGACCCATGAGGGCGAGATCACCTTCCCGCCACCTCCGCCCAAGGTGCAGGCGATTGCGGCACAGCCTAAGGCCGAGGTCAAGGAACTGACACCGGAAGAGAAAAGGGCGCAGGAAATCGCGGCCTTCAAAGCGCAGACCAAGCAACAGTTCACGTTGCTGGGCGTCGGCGGTGCGTTGATGTTGCTGGTGGGGTTGATCGCTCCGGCCAGCTTCATGCAGCATTTCATCGTCTTTGTGCTGGCGATCTTTGTGGGCTTCCAGGTGATCTGGAATGTCAGCCATAGCTTGCACACACCACTGATGGCGATCACCAACGCGATCTCTTCGATCATTATCGTTGGAGCCTTGATGCAGATCGGATCGGGGTCGTTCCTGGTCATTCTGCTGGCGGCGCTGTCAGTCTTCATGGCCGGAATCAACATCTTCGGCGGCTTCCTCGTAACCCGGCGCATGCTCGCCATGTTCCAGAAATCTTAAGGAGGCCGGGCACATGGAATTTGGCTTCACTACTGCCGCCTATGTCGTTGCGGCTGTCCTTTTCATCCTGTCTCTGGGTGGATTGTCGAACCAGGAAAGCGCCAAGAGGGCGGTCTGGTATGGCATTGTTGGTATGGCGCTCGCGGTTTTTGCGACGCTGGTTGGTCCGGGTTCAGGCCTGTGGCTGCTGTCGTTGCTGCTGATCGCGGG
Organism: Ruegeria sp. CF1; assembly: GCF_056537445.1. NCBI lineage: Bacteria > Pseudomonadati > Pseudomonadota > Alphaproteobacteria > Rhodobacterales > Roseobacteraceae > Ruegeria > Ruegeria sp. CF1. Next base: position 27,817 of record NZ_JBQFRN010000014.1, read on the forward strand.
CGGTGGTCTGATCGGTCAGTACGTGGCGCAGCGCGTCCAGATGACCGAGATGCCACAGCTTGTGGCCGCGATGCATTCGCTGGTGGGTCTCGCGGCTGTGTTCGTGGGATTCAATGCCCATTTCGAGATCGGCAATGTGGCGCAAGTCATGGCGATTGCTGACAGCGCGTCTCAGGCGGACCTGTCCGATCTGGGGGCGTTCGCCAAGCTGATCGCCAAGAAGACCGCGGCCGAACTGGCGATCCTGCATGTTGAGCTGTTCCTCGGTATCTTCATCGGTGCGATCACCTTTACTGGATCGGTCGTGGCTTATGGCAAGTTGGCGGGCAAGGTGACCTCGGCAGCGACCAAGCTTCCGGGCGGTCATGCTCTGAACGCGGGTGCGGCTGCTTTGTCGTTCATCTGCCTGATCTGGTACACCAATTCGGGCGGTTTCTTCCCGCTGTTCCTGATGACGCTGGCAGCGCTGTTCATCGGCTATCACCTGATCATGGGCATCGGCGGGGCCGACATGCCGGTGGTTGTGTCGATGCTGAACAGCTATTCGGGTTGGGCGGCTGCGGCCATCGGCTTCTCGCTAGGCAACGACCTGCTGATCGTGGTTGGTGCATTGGTGGGCTCGTCTGGTGCGATCCTGTCCTACATCATGTGTAAGGCGATGAACCGTCACTTTGTCAGCGTAATTCTAGGCGGCTTTGGTGGCCCGCAGGGCGAACAGATGGCTGTTGAGGGTGAACAGATCGCCATCGAGGCAGATGGTGTCGCGGCGGCGCTGAATGATGCAGATAGTATCGTCATCATTCCCGGCTATGGCATGGCCGTGGCGCAGGCGCAGCAATCGGTGTCCGAGCTGGTTCGCAAGCTGCGCGCCAAGGGCAAGAACGTGCGCTTTGCGATCCACCCCGTTGCCGGTCGTCTGCCGGGCCACATGAACGTGCTGCTGGCCGAGGCGAAGGTGCCGTATGACATTGTTCTTGAGATGGACGAGATCAACGACGACTTCCCGGATACGGATGTGGCCATCGTGATTGGCTCGAACGATATCGTGAACCCTGCGGCGCAGGAAGACCCGAACAGCCCCATCGCCGGGATGCCGGTGTTGGAATGCTGGAAAGCCAAGCAGGTGTTTGTGTCCAAGCGTGGTCAGGGCACCGGCTATTCGGGCATCGAGAACCCGCTGTTCTTCAAGGAGAACACCCGCATGTTCTATGGCGACGCCAAGGCTTCGCTCGACAAGCTGTTGCCCATGATCGATTGATCAGAAGGGACAATCTGATTGCAAAGGGCGCCTGAGGGCGCCCTTTTCTTTTGTGATGAGATGGGGGCTTGCCTCCAACCCCCTCAAGGTTTTTTAGCCATATGAAGCAAGCGGGCTGTGTTAAACTTGGCGAGTGTTCGGGATAGTCGGAGGCAGACCATGCAGAAGGTAAATGGAATTGGCGGGATATTCTTTCGGGCCCGTGATCCGCAGGCGTTGAGTGCCTGGTATGAGAAGCATTTGGGCGTCAATCACTACGATCCTGTGCCCTGGAAGCAGCGGGAAGGATATACGGTGTTCGCACCCTTTGCGCAGGACACCGAGTATTTCGGCCGCTCCGAGCAGCAATGGATGATCAATTTTCGTGTCGATGACCTGAGCGCGTTGATCGTCCAATTAAAGATCGCCGGAATCACCGTCGAGACGAACCCGGAGTGGGACAGCGAGGTCGGGAAATTCGCCCGCATCCACGATCCTGAAGGCAATCCCATCGAGCTATGGGAGCCGAATCAATAAGATAGCGGGATTGTATACCGTTGTATCCTTGTAAGTAATTGAAATAAATAAACAATTGATGCTGTGTCGGTCTGCCTTATAGTGCCGGTGATACACCGGAGCCTTACATGACGCCCATAGACAATCATCCGCTTCGCTATACGCTGGCCAATGAACTGCATGCACGCCCATTTCCGGTTGCACCCTTGCCCAGCACGGTTGTGTTTCTGGCGATCAAGAAGCCCAAAGAAGCGGTTACGCGCGATCGTGGCGAGGATATGGCCCACCTGATCAATCTGCTGGATCGCCACGGCGCGCAGCACCCTCAGCCAGAAGCCACTCACTACGCGGGTCAAATCGGGCGTCATTGGCTGAAATGGGAACAACATACCGAGTTTGTGACCTATACCGCGATCACTCCGAACGTCAGTGAACGTGCATTCAATCCGGCAGACTTTGAGGTGTTTCCGCCAGATTGGTTGATGGCGAGCCCGGGGCAGCGCGTGACATCGGCCTTAATTCGCGTCGTCGAGTACGAGGGAGATGAGGCGGCAAAGGCTTCGCTGGCTCAGTGGTTCGAGCCGGAAAGCCTAGCAGTGGCGCGGGTGCTGGATGATGCCGCTATCTGCGCTTGTGATTTCCGAATTGATCCGGCAGGCCATATGCGCCTTGCGATGTTTGTCAAGAAAGGCACCGGGCGGCGTCGGACCGGGCGGATCGTTCAGCGACTGTGCGAGATTGAGACCTACAAGGCAATGTCGATGCTGGGATTTGCGAGGGTCAAGCAATTGATGCCGCGCATCGGCGAACTGGATGGTCAATTGACCCGCCTGATGGGGCAGATGTCCGACGAAACAGCCCACCCGGACGAATTGTTGCCGGATCTTCTGTCTACCTCGATCGAGCTTGAGACACTTTCGGCACGGTGTTCTTTTCGGTTCGGCGCCACGGGTGCCTATGAGGCGATTGTCAATCAGCGCATCGAGGTGTTGCGTGAACAAAGATTCAATGGACGTCAGAGTTTTGCCGATTTCATGATGCGTCGTTATGACCCCGCGATGCGGACGGTGAAATCAACCGAGCGCCGTTTGCAGGCCTTGTCCGACAGAGCTATTCGCGCCGGCGACCTGTTGCGTACCCGTGTCGATGTCGAACGCAGCGCTCAAAATCAGGCTCTGCTGGAAAGCATGGACCGGCGTGCTGATCTGGCCCTTAGATTGCAGCACACAGTCGAGGGATTATCTGTGGTGGCGATCAGCTACTATGCGGTGTCTCTGGTCAGCTACTTGCTCTACCCACTGACGCAGGCCGGGATTAGCAAAGGGATGCTGACGGCAATTGTGACCGTGCCTGTCATCCTTGCCGTTTGGTTCGGGGTGCGCCAGATCCGGAAGCGAATTGAATAAGCGGTCTATGCCGGGCGACGAATGATCTGTAGAACGGGTGGCGTTTGGCAGATTTTATGAGGATTCCCTGTGATCGGTATTGTTGCGGCGTGGCGGGCTGTGGCCGCCATGTTTATCCTGAACGGTGCGCTGTTCGGCATCTGGGCATCGCGCATACCTGCGGTTCGGGACAGGCTGGATCTGACGCACGAGGCGCTAGGGCTTGGTTTGCTGTTCATGGCTGCAGGGGCCGTGTGTTCGTTTCCGATCACAGGCCGTTTGACCGACAAGTTTGGGGCAGTGGCGATCACGCGGGTTATCGCGGTTCTCTATACCTTTTCCCTGATTCTTTTGGCTCTCGCCGGCGGGTTCTGGTCGCTTGCGGCGTTTCTGTTTGTGTTCGGAGCTTTCCATGGCTCGATGGATGTTGCGATGAACGCCTGGGCGGCAGAGGTCGAACAGGCCTATGACAAACCGGTCATGTCGTCCTTTCACGCGATGTGGAGCCTTGGAGCCGGGCTGGGGGCGCTCAGCGGATACGGTGCCGTACAGATGGGGCTGTCGGTGTTGCAACATTTTCTGCTAGCGGGTGGCGTTGTCGTCGCGCTTGCGCTTGTTTTGTCTTGGGTACGCTGGACTTCGAAACGATCGGCTTCGAAACCTGGATCGGTGTTCGCTTTGCCGTCGGGCGCCCTAATCCTTGTGGGTTTCACAGCGCTGTGCGGCGCTTTGGGCGAGGGGGCTGTTGCGGATTGGAGCGCGATTTTCCTGCGTGACGTTACCGGTGCGGCTGAGAGTATCGCGGCGTTAGGCTATGCGGTCTTCTCGGTCACGATGGTTGCGTTCCGGCTTGCGGGCGGGGTGGTGATCGCGCGTTTCGGGCCTGTTGCAACAGCACGATTTGGCGGCGTTTGCGCCGCGCTGGGCGTGTTTGGCGTGGTATCGGCGGGAGGGGCAGGATTGGCTTTGGCAGGTTTTGCTCTGATGGGAGTGGGCTATGCGGTAATCATGCCTCTGGCCTTTAGCCGCGCGGCCAACGACCCGCATGTCCCGCCCGGACAGGCGATCGCAAGCGTCGCGACTTTGGGATACGGAGGTTTATTGATTGGGCCGCCTCTGATCGGATTTCTGGCCGAGTTGATGACGCTGAGATTTGCCTTTGCAGTTCTTTTACCGCTGGCCGTTCTGATCATCGTATTGGCCGGCGCGCTGAAGCGCGCCGACTAAGTTCGCTTAACGTCCGCGAATACGTGGATCCAGCGCATCGCGCAGGCCGTCACCCAGATAATTTACACTGAGGACGGTAAGTGAGATCGCCAGTCCGGGCCAGAACACGCGCTCGGGGTATTGCTGCAGATAGTCGACGCCATCGAAGAGCAGCCGACCCCATGTCGGGAAGTCCGGCGGAAATCCGAGGCCGAGGAAGGAAAGCGCGCTTTCGGTGATGATCGCAGTTGCAATCCCCAGCGTGGCCGACACCATGATCGGAGACAGAACATTCGGCAGGATGTGCCGGGTGATGATCTGGCCATTGCTGGTGCCGATGGACCGGGCGGCCAGAACGAACTCACGCTCTTTGATCGCCAGCACATCGCCGCGCACGATCCGCGCTGTGGGCATCCATGAGGTGATGCCGATGGCGCAGACGATCAGGATGAAGATTCCACGCTCTAACCCGAAGGCGGCAGATAGCGGCTCGCGGAAGAGCAGCATCATGACCAGCAGCAGCGGTAGCAACGGCAAGGCCAAGAACAGATCCGTCAGGCGCATCAGTGGGCCATCCAGCCGTTTGAAGAACCCGGCCAGAACACCGATGAACGAGCCCAGAAACAGCGCCAACAGCATCGCGGTGATGCCGACTGACACCGATGTCTGACCGCCTGACATCATGCGAGCTAGGATGTCGCGGCCCAACTGGTCGGTGCCAAAGGGATGCGCCCAACTGGGGCCCTGATTGCGCGAACGGATGTCGATCTGAGTGGGGTCGATGCTCCATAAGTATGGGCCCAGATAGACGCCTGCGACGATGAAGATGAACAGAATCGCTCCGATCATCGCGCCTTTGTGGGTCTTGAACTGATCCCAGACATCGCGCCATTGGCTCCGCGGTGGGGTGGCCAGTTCTTCCATCACATCGGTGGTTGGCAGCGCTGTCGAGGCGGGCGCAAGCCCTTCGTCCGGGACCAGTGTATCGGTACGATCATGATCAGTCATAACGAATCCTCGGGTCCAGAATGCCATAGAGAACGTCGGCGATCAGATTGAACAGGACGATCAGCACGGCAAAGATGAAGGTCAGGGTTTGGACCATCGGCAAGTCATTGGCCTGAATAGCCCCGATCAGCAACTGGCCAATGCCGTTCACTTTGAACACCTGCTCGGTAATGATCGCTCCGCCGAAGATGGCCGGAATACCCAGCGCGATAACGGTGACCACAGGGATCATCGAGTTGCGCAGGACGTGGACCATGACGACCGTGTATTCGCTGAGGCCCTTGGCGCGGGCGGTGCGGACATAATCCTGATTAAGGTTGTCCAGCATCGAGGCGCGCATGAATCGGCTGAGCTGTGCGGTGATCTGCAGAGCCAGAACCATGACCGGCATGATCATCTGTTTCAGCTGTACAACAAAGCTGTCCCAGCTATTGACCACATGGGTAGTGTCATAGATCGACGGGAACCACCCAAGCTGGACTGAGAAGATCACGATCACCAATACGCCCGAGAAGAACGGCGGTACCGAGAAGCCGACCATCGACACGAATGTGCCCATTTGGTCGAACCAGGAATACTGCCGGTAAGCCGAATAGATACCGATGGGCAGAGCGATCAGGATGGCGACCACATAAGCGGTGCCAACAACCCACAGGGTCTGCGGGATGCGCTGAACGACGATGTCCATGACGGGTGAGCGGGTCTGCCACGAAATCACGCGCAGGTCACCTTCGGAGAAGGTTGTACCAAAGATCGAGTCGACCAGAACCTGCGGTTCGATCCAGAAGAACTGCACGATCCATTTCCAGAACCGGATATGCATCGGCTGACCGAGGCCCAGTGCTTCGCGCATCTTCTCTTTGACTTCGGGGGGGACGGTAAGTGGAACCTGCGCCATCGGATCGCCGGGTGCGAGTTCGAGGAGCAGGAAGATGACGAGGCTGATGAACAGTAGCGTGGGAACGGCCAGCACCAGTCGTCTGATGGTAAAGTTGAGCATTAAGAGGCGCCTTTATATGCGTCTTCTTGTTGGAGTGGTCTGCAAATGACCGCGCCCCGATATGGGTCGGGGCGCGGTTTTGCAAGATTAACGCTTAGGAACCGGTCTTGCGGTACCAGTCCGCAATGTTCCACAGCTCGCTGTCCCAAACGTTCAGGACAACGCCACCCAGCGTGTTGGCGTGTGCCGACAGACGACCACGGTGCACCAGCGGGATCATTCCGCCATTTTCAACCATGATGTCGTTCAGCTGACGCGCGATCTGCGCGCGCTCATCCGCACCTGCGGTTTCGGCCAGTTTGCCATGCAGCTTGTCGAACTCTTCGTTGCAGAAACGGCTGATGTTCTCGCCCTGCCACTGGCTTTCAGGCTTGGGTGCCTTGTCGCACAGGCCGTTGCCCAGATAGGACTGCGGGTCAGTGCCGTTGAAGGTGTTGGCATACATTTCAACGTCGGCATAGAACTTCTGGAAGGTGTCAGGCGAACCCGGATCACCACCAAAGAAGACCGAAGCATTGATGTTGCGCAGCTCAGTTTCGATACCGATTTGGCTCCACCATTCTTTGATCAGCGCCTGGAAGTCCTGGCGAACTGCGTTGGTCGATGTCTGATAGACAATCTTCAGCGGTACACCGTCTTTTTCACGGATGCCATCGCCATCGGAATCTACGATACCCGCGTCATCCAGAAGCTTCTTGGCACCTTCGATATCTTGAGTATCGCAGCTGAATGTGTCGGAATTCACCGCGGCAGGCGCAGGTACCCAGTTGCAGGTAACCTTACCGGCCTGACCGTAGCCGATTTCAACCAGCAGCGGCCGGTCGATGGCCAGCGACATGGCCTTGTAAACAGCAGGGTCCTGCAGGAACGGGTGCGGATGCGTTGCAGTCGAACGCTCGCCCTCCGGCAGATCTGGCGACGGGTTGGTCTGGTTCAGCATGATGCGTTCCACCAGCGGGCCGAAGCCTGCGACCGGAGTACCTTTGCCGCCTTCCTGCATCTGCGCGATCACTTCAGGCGCAAGCTGCAAGTTCCAGGCATAGTCAAATTCGCCGGTTTCCATGACCGCACGACCAGCAGCAGTTGCATCGCCACCGCCTTTGAATGTTACCGTTGCGAACGCAGGCTTTGCCGGGTCACGGTAGTTATCATTGGCCTTGAAAGTGATCACGTCATTCGGCTTGAATTCGGTGACAACAAATGGGCCTGTGCCGATCGGGTTAAAGTTCTGCTCGGTGCATTCGGGCGCTTTGGCTCCCATGCAATCCGCGAACTGTGCCGCCTGGATGATCGGGCTCTCACCACCCACGAACGGGCCGTAAGGGAACGGGGTCGGCGCATCGAATGTGACTTTGACGGTCAGATCATCGACAGCCTCGACATTGGTGACACCTTCAAATTTGGTCACCTGAGCACAACCGCCTTCTGGGTCCATGCAATAGTTTGCAGTGAACACAACATCAGCGGAGGTGAATGGCGTGCCGTCTGACCAGGTGATTCCCGGCGCGATTTTCCAAGTGATCGAGGTCAGGTCTTCGCTGACGCCACCATTTGCAACTGTCGGAATTTCGGATGCCAGGAACGGAACCATTTCGCCATCTTGATTGTACCGGGCGAGCGGCTCAATCACTAGCGACGCGGATTCCACATCCTTGGTGCCACCCGAAAGGAACGGGTTCAGGATCGATGGGGCTTGCCAGTAAATGATGCTGACATTGCCGTCCGATCCACGCTCGGCCATGGCCATCGGGGCCATTGCCGTGCTTGCAATCGCACCAAGCAAAAGGGTTTTGATTTTCATCATACACTCCATGTTGGACACATACGTGTCTCGATTATCTCCGCGATGCCCGCGGGTTAGGCGTGGCCGTCAAAAGGGATAAGGATTTGGAATCAAACGGAAACGATTGTATCGCCTTCGTGTATTCAGACCTCTCCCCAGAACGGTTACGCGGCGTATCGAAACAGAGTTTTGGAAAATTGCAAGCCTTGCCTTGCGAAATTTGACCTATCGGTTTGACTTTTCACATCTGCCCGCCTTAGCGTTTGGCACCCAATCCGAAAAGCCGCCAAGGGGAGAGCGCGCGTGCTGGATCAGCCAATTGCCCAGATCAAAAAACTGCGGGTCGAATTTCAAACTAAAGATGGCCCGGTGGTGGGCGTCGAGGACGTCTCGTTCGAGGTTAACCCAGGCGAAACCGTCTGTATCGTGGGCGAATCGGGGTCGGGCAAATCAGTCTCATCTCTATCGCTGATGCGCTTGGTCGAGTTCGGCGGCGGTGAAATTGCTGGCGGACAACTGCTTTTCGATCGCCGCGGCGGCGAGGAAATGGATCTGTCCCACGCCGATCAAGATCTGATGAAGCAGATTCGCGGAAATGAGATCGGAATGATCTTTCAGGAGCCGATGACGGCCTTGAACCCGGTTTTCACCGTCGGACGGCAGCTCACCGAAGGATTGCGAATCCACAAGGACATGAACAAAGCGCAGGCCGAAGAGCGCGCGCTGGAACTATTGCGTCAGGTGCGCATCCCCGAGCCCGAGCGACGTTTAAAGCAATATCCGCATGAACTGTCCGGTGGCATGCGCCAGCGTGTGGTGATCGCCATGGCCATGGCGTGTGAGCCTCGCCTGCTGATTGCGGACGAGCCCACCACCGCGCTGGATGTGACCATCCAGGCCGAGATTCTGGCGCTGATGGACCGCCTCAAGCGCGAGACCGGAACGGCAGTAATGTTTATCACCCATGACATGGCTGTGGTCGCGCAGATGGCGGACCGCGTGGTGGTTATGTTCCGCGGCAACAAGGTCGAGGAAGGCACCGTCAAAGAAATCTTCGAAAACCCGCAGCACGATTACACCAAGGCGTTGCTGGCGGCGGTTCCGAAATTGGGCGAGATGCAGGGCAAAGCCGCGCCCGAGCCAATGAAACTGCTGGGTGAGGAAGGCCAGAAGATCGCTCCGATCCCGGGTACGAACGAAGTGTTGCTGACGGTCAAGAACCTGACCACGCGATTTGCGGTGAAAGGCGGATTGCTGCGCCGGACCATCTCGAACGTGCATGCAGTCGAAGATGTCTCGTTCACGCTGAACCGGGGGCAAACACTCAGCCTCGTTGGCGAATCTGGGTGTGGCAAGTCGTCGGCAGGGCGCTCGATCCTGCGGTTGGTGGAGCCGATGGCGGGTGAGGTTGATCTGGACGGTGTCGACATCATGAAGCTGGACCAGGCCGGCCTGCGCAAAGCGCGGCTGGACATGCAGATGATCTTTCAGGATCCGTTCGCCTCGCTGAACCCTCAGATGCAGTTGGTTGATCAGGTCGCTGAACCGATGCGGAACTATGGGGTTGCCTCGGGGTCAGAACTGCAGGACCGGGTAGCGCAACTGTTCGACAAGGTGCAACTGCCGCGCAGCTTCATGCGCCGCTTCCCGCATGAGATGTCGGGTGGTCAGCGGCAACGGATTGCGATTGCGCGAGCACTGGCGCTGAATCCCAAGCTAATCATCGCGGATGAGGCCGTTTCGGCGCTGGACGTCTCGGTTCAGGCGCAGGTGCTGAACCTGATGATGGAGCTGCAATCGGAACTTGGCCTAAGCTATCTGTTCATCAGCCATGACATGGCGGTGGTCGAAAGGGTCAGTCACCATGTCGGTGTGATGTATCTGGGCCGCATTGTCGAACTGGGTCCGCGTGCTCGGGTGTTTGAGAACCCACAGCACCCTTATACGCAGGCGCTGATGAAGGCGGTACCAATTGCCGACCCGAACAAGCGCAAGTCGGAAAAAGACCTGAACTTCAAACCTATTCCGTCCCCGATTCATCCCATCGGCTACAAGCCAGAACCATCTGAATACAATGAGGTCGAGCCGGGTCATTTCATTCTGACCACTGACAGCGGATATTGACCCTCATGGTTGAACGCTTGACGCCGTTAGAAATCATGACCCGGCTGATTTCGTTCCCGACAGTCAGCCGCGACACGAACCTGCCTCTGGTGGATTGGGTCGAAGACTATCTAACAAGTCATGGGATCGAACCACATCGCTGGCCTGATCCGGATCAGCCTCACAAGGCGGCACTATTTGCGCATGTCGGTCCGTGGGAAGAAGGTGCAATCGTCTTGTCGGGGCATACGGATGTCGTGCCCATCGATGGTCAGCCCTGGGATACCGATCCTTTCGTTGTGACCGAGAAAGACGGCAAATACTTCGGTCGCGGTACTTGCGACATGAAGGGCTTCGACGCTCTGGCGATTTGGGCTTTGGTCGAGGCACATCATTCAGGTATCAAACGTCCGCTTCAACTGGCGCTGAGCTTTGATGAAGAGGTCGGATGCACCGGCGCGCCGCCGATGATCGCCCACATGCAGGAGGATCTGCCCAAAGGATCAGCCGTGATTGTGGGCGAGCCGTCGATGATGCAGGCCGTCACCGGCCATAAAGGCGGGTTTGGCTTTGACACGCATGTGGTGGGGTTCGAAGTTCACAGCTCAATCATGCACACAGGCGTCAATGCGATCATGGAGGCCGCGCCGCTGATCAATTGGGCCAATGATCGGAACGCCGAGAATATGGCGACGCAACCTTCAGACATTGCGTCAGTGTTCGATCCGCCTTGGACTACCTGCCATGTTGGTATGATCGAAGGCGGGACCGCGCATAACATCACCGCCAAGGATTGCCGGTTCATGATGGATTTTCGCACCGTTCCGGATGATGAAAAGGCGGTCTGGCAGAAAGCCTATTTTGATAAGGTTCGAGAAGTCGAGGCCCAAATGCAAGCGGTACATCCGGAAGCCCGGATCGAGCTATCCGAGCATTTCTCGATCCCCGGTCTTGTGCCTGAAGAAGATGGCGAGGCCGAGACGCTGGTGCGCGCGCTCACCGGTGACAATGCGACACATGTGGTAAGCTATGGCACTGAGGCGGGGCAGTTTCAGGAAGCCGGTTATTCCGCTGTTATCTGCGGCCCCGGTGATATCGCGCAGGCCCATCAGCCGAATGAGTTCATTACGATTTCTCAATTCAACGCAGGTCAAAAATTTATGGAGCGTCTGGTAAAGAGGCTCTGCGAATAACATCTCAAAGGAGAGGTTAGAGATGCCCGTCAAGAACCGGCTCGCCGAAATGCATGGCGAGATCACCAAATGGCGCCGTCACCTGCATATGTATCCCGAGCTGATGTATGATGTGGAGGAAACGGCAGGGTTTGTGGTCGACCGCCTGAAAGACTTCGGTGTGGATGAGATCACGCCCGGCATCGGCAAGACTGGCGTGGTTGCCGTGATCAAGGGACGTCAGGATACGCTAGGCCGTGTTATCGGGCTGCGTGCCGACATGGATGCGCTGCCCATAGAAGAGGCGACGGGGCTGGACTATGCTTCGACGGTTTCTGGTAAGATGCATGCCTGTGGTCATGACGGTCATACCTCGATGCTGTTGGGCGCGGCGCAGTATCTGGCCGAGACGAGGAATTTTGACGGTACCGTTGTGTTGATTTTCCAGCCTGCCGAAGAAGGCGGGGCGGGTGGTCTGGCCATGTGTCAGGACGGGCTGATGGAGCGCTGGGGTATTCAGGAAGTCTATGGCATGCACAACATGCCGGGAATGCCGGTTGGTGAGTTTGCCATTCGACCAGGCGCATTGCTGGCTTCTTCGGATGAATTCGAAATTGTTGTAACGGGTAAAGGCGGTCATGCTGCCGCCCCGCATGAGGCGGTAGATACAACGCTGATTGCGTCGCACATTGTTGTAGCTTTGCAATCAGTGGTGTCGCGTACCGTGGACCCTATCAAAAGGGTGGTGCTGACCGTCGGGACTTTTGAAACCGATAGTGTGGCTTCGAATGTGATTGCCCATACGGTGCGGTTGCGGGGAACTGTTCGTACACTTGACCCAGAATATCGAAAGGTCGCTGAAGAACGCGTGCGCCGGATCGCCGAAGACACTGCCTCGGCCTTTGGAGCTTCGGCTAAGATGACGTGGACACCGGGCTATCCGGTGACGGTGAATTCGGACGATGAAACCATCTATGCTGCTGAGGCCGCGCAGGCCGTAGCAGGCAAGGTCAATGACAGCACCGATCCAATCATGCCGTCAGAAGATTTTGCTTACATGCTTGAAGAACGGCCCGGAGCCTACATCTTTATCGGAAACGGGGACACGGCCATGTGCCATCACCCGGAATACAACTTCGACGACGACGCCATTCCCGCCGGTTGCAGCTGGTTTGCCGAGCTGGTGGAACGACGATTACCCGTCGCCTGATTTGGGAGGATCAGATGCCAATCAAGAACCGACTTGCCGAAATGCACGAAGAAATCACCGGTTGGCGGCGGGATATTCATCAACACCCTGAGATCCTCTATGACACCCACCGCACCAGCGCCTTGGTGGCTGAAAAGCTGAAAGAGTTCGGTTGCGATGAGGTTGTGACGGGCATTGGCCGCACCGGTGTCGTTGGCGTCATCAAGGGCAAGACCGACACGCAGGGTCGTGTGATCGGCCTGCGTGCCGATATGGACGCGCTGCCGATGCAGGAGCAGACGGGCCTTGATTATGCCTCGAAAACCGATGGCGCCATGCATGCCTGTGGCCATGATGGCCATACGGCGATGGTGTTGGGCGCGGCGAAATACTTGTCTGAGACGCGGAACTTCGACGGCACAGCCATTGTGATTTTCCAACCAGCGGAAGAAGGCGGCAATGGGGCCGAGGCGATGTGCAAAGACGGTCTGATGGATCGGTTCGGCATTCAGGAAGTCTATGCCATGCACAATGTGCCAGGTGTGCCGACGGGGCGGTTTGCGATCCGGTCTGGCCCGCTGCTGGCGGCTGCGGATGAGTTCGACATTCATCTGGAAGGTCGAGGCGGCCACGCGGCGAAACCGCATGAAACAATTGATACTACAGTGATGTTGTCGCAACTGATCGTGGCACTTCAGACCATCGTGTCGCGTAACGCGGACCCTATTTTACAGGCGGTTCTGTCTGTGACTTCGGTCGAGACCTCATCCAAAGCGTTCAATGTGATCCCTCAATCGGCGCAGGTGCGCGGTACTGTACGAACGCATTCGAATGAAATGCGCGACCTGATCGAGACGCGGCTAAGCGAGGTGGCTGAGGGTATTGCTGAAACCTTCGGTGGCACTGTCAAAGTCTCATACACGCGTGGAGTTCCGGTGACGATCAACGCCGAAGAACAGACGGAATTTGCCGCTGAGGCCGCCATTTCCGTAGGTGGCAGCTGTGATGAGGCGCCGATGGTGATGGGGGGCGAGGATTTCTCGTTCATGCTGGAAGAACGCCCCGGGGCCTTCATCGTGCTGGGCAATGGCGACAGCGCCGGGCTGCACCACCCTGAATACAATTTCAACGATGAGATCATCCCGATGGGATGCTCATGGTTTGCCGAAATGGTCGAGCGCCGGATGCCGGCGGCTTGAATTAGGAGAGAGAAGACATGCCAGTTAAGAACCGCTTTGCCGAATTGCAGGCCGAAATCACCGAATGGCGACGGGATATTCATGAAAACCCCGAGATTCTGTTTGAAACCCACCGCACCAGTGCTTTGGTCGCGGACAAACTGAAAGAGTTCGGCTGCGACGAGGTCGTTACCGGGATCGGTCGCACCGGGGTTGTCGGTGTGATCAAGGGCAAATCAGACTCGAGTGGCAAAGTCATCGGTCTGCGTGCTGATATGGATGCGCTGCCGATTCACGAGGCGACGGGGTTGGATTACGCCTCGAAAACCGATGGGGCGATGCATGCTTGTGGCCATGATGGACATACGGCGATGCTGCTCGGGGCGGCGAAATACCTTTCGGAAACGCGTAATTTTGACGGTACTGTAGTGGTGATCTTCCAGCCCGCTGAAGAAGGTGGCGGCGGTGGTCGCGAAATGTGCGAAGACGGCATGATGGCGCGCTGGAACATTCAGGAAGTCTACGGCATGCACAACTGGCCGGGCCGTCCGGTCGGCAGTTTCTCTATCCGTCCGGGTTCGTTCTTTGCCGCGACCGATCAGTTCGACATCACCTTTGAAGGTCGCGGTGGCCACGCCGCGAAACCGCAGGAGACCGTGGATACGACCGTGATGACCGCGCAGGCCGTGTTGGCGTTGCAGACGATTGCCTCGCGCAATGCCGACCCGATCGATCAGGTCGTGGTGTCTGTGACATCGTTCGAGACATCCTCGAAGGCGTTCAATGTCATTCCTCAAACAGCGCAGATCAAAGGCACCGTACGCACCATGAGCAAAGAGATGCGCGATCTTGCCGAGAAACGGATCAACGAGATTTGCGCAGGAGTTGCAGCGACCTTTGGTGGCACGGCGGATGTGACCTATATTCGTGGCTATCCGGTGATGGTGAACAGTGACGAGCAGACCGATTTCGCGGCCGAGGTGGCGAAATCGGTCTCGGGCAGCTGTGACGAGGCGCCCCTTGTCATGGGGGGTGAGGATTTTGCCTTTATGCTCGAAGAGCGTCCGGGGGCTTATATTCTGGTGGGCAATGGAGATACGGCCATGGTTCATCATCCCGAGTATAATTTCAACGACGAGGCCATTCCTGCCGGGTGTAGTTGGTGGGCCGAGATTGTTGAGCAGCGGATGCCTGCTGCTTGATGGGAAGGGTGGGGGCTCTGCCCCACCCCCCCGAGGTATTTTTAGCCAGATGAAGAGGGATCGGTGCGTTTTGTCAGCCGAGAGACAGGCGGGAGCAGAGCGTTTCGATCACCGCATCCAAAGCCGAACTCTGTGTTTTCACGCAGGCATCGGCTGCCATTCGAGCGGTGTGCAGTTCGGCTTTGTCCGACAGCCAGAGGGTGACAGCATCTGACAATGCGTTGGCCGAGTTGATCCGGACGGCGCCGCCCGTTTTGATGAGCGGCTCAAATGTCTCGGCAAAATTGAAATAACCAGGGCCGGTGATCACCGCAGCCCCCGCCTGAACCGGTTCAAACGGGTTATGGCCGCCGATCTCTTTCAGCGATCCCCCTAGGAAAACGATGGGGCAGAGGGCGTACCAGGTTCCGGTTTCACCCAATGTATCCGCGACATAGACCTGTATGTCTGATGCTATCTGTTGGTCAGCGCTGCGTCGTGCATGCGAAAGACCAGCATCACTCACCAATTTAGCAACGTCGTCTCCACGCTCCGGATGGCGAGGGATCAGCAGCAATAGCAGGTCGGGCCAGCGCTGTAGCAACGCTTTGTGGGCTGCCAGAACCGTTTCTTCTTCCCCTGCATGGGTCGAACTGGCAATCCATATCGGGCGACCATCTATCTGCGCTTGGGTTTCGGTCAGGACATCCTGATTTACGGGCAGCGGGTCAGACATGGCCTTGAGGTTGGTGCCGGGCTGTACGCGATTCGCGTCGGCACCAATTGCGATCAGATTAGCGGCGGTTTTGTCGTTCTGGGTCAGAAATACCTTGAAATGATCCAGAATGAAGCGCGCCGTGTTCGGGCGCTTGTTCCAACTATCCACTGATTTGTCAGATAGCCGGGCATTCAAGAGCGCCAGTGGCGTGCCGCGATTTGCGGCCTCTACGATCAGCCGGGGCCAGATTTCACTTTCTACAAAGATGCCTGCATCGGGTTTCCAGTGGTCCAGAAACTCGCGCACCGGAGCGGCGCTGTCCAATGGCGGATACTGGTGGCGCGTCCGGGCAGGCAAGCGCTTAGCAATCAACGTCGCCGAGGTCGGGGTGCCTGAGGTGATGAGAAACTCAGCATTCGGCAGGCGCTGCCCCAGACGGTTGATCAGGCTTAGAACCGATAGGCTTTCACCCACACTGGCCGCGTGAAACCAGATCAGCTGCCCATCTGGGCGCGGCAAACTGGCATGGCCAAGCCGTTCTTGCTGGCGGCTTTCGGGAACACCCGCAGCGTGCAGTTTGTTGCGTACTTTCCGCCAAATCAGGGGTTCGGCAATTGAAATGAGGCCGCAGTACAGTTTGTACAGCAGCGTTGGCTGCGCGGGTGTGCCGGGCATCTCAGCCGCCCGTATGACTCATGTGGCGGCTCATCTGACCGTCGACGGCTTGCCGGGAATAGTCGAAATCATGGCCCTTGGGCTTGAGGTTGATGGCTGCGCGGATCGCGTCTTCCAACGGTTTCTCGGTATCGGGATGATCGCGCAGGGGTGCGCGCAGATCAGCCATATCTTCCTGGCCAAGGCACATGTAGATCTCACCAGTGCAGGTCAGGCGCACGCGGTTGCAGCTTTCGCAGAAGTTATGGCTGAGTGGCGTTATGAAACCGATCTTTTGTCCGGTCTCCTCAAGCCTGACATACCGCGCCGGACCACCTGTCCGTTCGGCCAGATCAGTGACCGTATAGTGGTTCTGGTATTCCTTGCGGACGTCCTTGAGCGACCAATACTGATCCAGCCGGTCTTCGTTGCCTATGTCGCCCATGGGCATCACCTCGATCCAGGTCAGATCCATATCACGTTCGGCACACCATTCGGTGATCTTGGGTAGCTCGGGCTCGTTGAACCCTTTCAGAGCGACAGCGTTGATCTTGATCCGCAGGCCAGCCTTCTGCGCTGCGTCAATGCCGTTCAGCACCTGTTTCAGGCGGCCCCATCGGGTGACCTTGGCAAATTTGTCTTCATCCAGCGTATCGAGCGATACATTCACGCGCCGCACGCCCGCTGCGTAAAGATCATCCGCAAATCGGTGCAATTGTGATCCGTTGGTTGTCAGCGTCAGCTCCTTCAGGGCGCCGCTGTCCAGATGTCGGGTCATGCTGTTGAAGAATGACATGATGTTTCGCCTAACCAGTGGTTCGCCCCCGGTGATGCGCAATTTCTCGACGCCCAAATTGACGAAAGTCGTGCACATACGATCCAACTCTTCCAGAGTCAGAAGGTCTTTCTTGGGAAGAAACTTCATATCTTCGGACATGCAGTAGACGCAGCGGAAATCGCAGCGATCCGTAACGGAGACGCGAAGATAGGTGATGGCGCGGGCAAACGGGTCTATAAGCGGAGCTGTCATGGCTCATAGGTAAAGCGGAGGCATGTTCGCGGCAAGTGCCATCTGCGTTTTGGACTGGTACAGTTAGGCGCAGCGCTCTAGGTTTTGTGTTATGAAATATGCTTTGGTTTTAGCTTTTAGCCTCGTTGCCGGTTGCGATGCCGTTCGGTCCACGACGGATCGGGTGTTCGGAAGTTCATCCAACGAGACGGCGGCTGAACCCGTTACAGCAGAGGCGACGGAGGTAACTCCTGAGCCTGTGGCTGCCGCAGGGTGGTCTGGCGCCAAAACGACCGTTGCCGGGCTGGGCGATCCCAACACACCGGGGCGCTGGTTGCAGACGCCTCTGGTACAAACTGAAATCAACGGCCGCGTGGTTGTGCCGCGCACGGGTGCGCAGGCCTATGTCACGCTTGTTCCCGCACCAGGCCCCGAAGGCGGTGGCGGACGGCTGTCGCTTGAAGCCATGCGCGCGTTGTTGGTGCCATATGACGAGTTGGTGGAACTGGAAGTCTATTCCGACTGAGCGCGCAGGTATTTCCCAGCCTCTTTGCGGGCAAAGGGTTTCATGTTTGCGCCGTGCGTTTCCAGAAACGCGACTACGCGCCCTGGATCATGCTTTGACAATTCGCGCAGCCACCATGCGATGGCCTTCTGGATGAACCATTCCCGATCGGAGACATACGTGGCAGCCCAGCCGAGTATACGGTCGCGGCATGCCAGGTCTTTCGGTTTGGGATGGTTCTGTTTGGTCCAGGGCAAGGTGGCGACCAGCGCGGCGCGTTTGGTCCACATGTGGCCCGACGTGGTCCAACGTTCGACCTGGTCCAGCCGGATTGGATCAGCCGAAAGACGCTTTTGCATCGCCATACAGGCATGATCGGCCACGGCCCAGGCGTCAAAATCCGGTAGCCAGCTTTGCAGCAGGTCCCACACCGCGTCATCCGGTCGGATACGGGCTTGGGTCAGCAGCTTTGCTGCCGCGACCCGCGCTTCATGAATGTTGGTCTGCCATAAGCCATCGGCGACAGCGATGCGGTCGATGACTTCAAGTTCGCGCCGCCAAGCCTTGGTCAGATCGTTCAGAACCGGGTTCGGAACACCCAGATAGGCGCGGTCTACCTTGTGATAGGCCGCCACCTGTTCTGCGCGTTCGGGATCGGCATGGGCTTTGATCTGATCAAGATAGGCTTGCATGCCTGATCACTCAACCGTGACGGATTTTGCCAGATTACGGGGCTGATCAACATCTGTGCCTTTGGCCACCGCCGTGTGGTAGGCTAGCAATTGCGCGGGCACCGAATAGAGAATCGGGGCAAGGCTGGTGTGCACATGTGGCATACGGATCGTGCTCCAAACTCCATCTTCTGCCTCAGCGATACCGTCATCATCCGAGACAAGGATTACCTTGCCCTTGCGCGCCATCACCTCCTGCATGTTCGAAACTGTCTTGTCGAAAACTGCGTCGCGCGGTGCCATGACAACAACCGGCATATGCTTGTCGATCAAGGCGATGGGGCCGTGCTTCAACTCACCCGAGGCATAGCCTTCGGCGTGAATATAGCTGATTTCCTTGAGTTTCAGCGCGCCTTCCATCGCCAGCGGGTACATGAGGCCACGGCCCAGGAACAGCACGTCGCGCGCTTCGGACAGGCGTTGGGCGGATTGGCGAATAGCGTCGTTCTGATCCAGCGCAGCATTCAGCACAGTCGGCAATCCGCGAAGGGCGGCCGCGTGATCCGCGATCTCTTCATCGCTAAGCGTGCCTCGATCTGCAGCGGCCTTAAGGGCAAGCATGAGCAACACGCTAAGCTGGCAGGTGAACGCCTTGGTCGAGGCAACACCGATCTCAACACCCGCATGGATCGGCAACGCCACATCGCTTTCGCGCGCAATCGAGCTTTCCGCGACATTCACGACCGAGACAATCTTGTCCGCCTTGCCTTCGCAATAGCGCTGGGCAGCAAGCGTGTCGGCGGTTTCGCCCGACTGGCTTACAAACAGCGCCAACGTCCGGTCCGAGATCGGAGGTTCGCGATAGCGGAACTCGCTGGCGATATCGACTTCAACCGGCATCTTGGCCAGCTGTTCGAACCAGTATTTTGCCGTCAGGCAAGCGTAGAATGCCGTGCCGCAAGCCACCATGGTCAGACGGTCCAGCTTGGTGAAATCCAGACCGTCACCGGGCAATACAACCTGATCGCCTCCGGTCGGAAGATACGAGCGGATGGCTTCGGCCACCACAACAGGCTGCTCGGCAATTTCCTTGGCCATATAATGCTTGTGGCCGCCTTTGTCGGCACGGGTCTGATCGATTTGAATTTGCCGAATTTCGCGGTTGGCAAGCTCTCCCGATTCGGTTCGAATCTCAAGCGAAGTGCGGGTCAGAACCGCCCGATCGCCTTCCTCAAGATAGGTGATGCGATCCGTCAGGGGGGCCAGCGCGATCGCATCAGACCCAACAAACATCTCACCGTCGCCGTGACCAATTGCCAGGGGCGAACCCTTGCGCGCTGCGACAATCAGGTCTTCTTGACCGTCGAACAGAAAGGCGAGCGCAAATGCACCCTTGAGCCGATCAATGGTTTTAAACGCGGCGTCGACCGGAGACAGCCCTTCGGACATGTAGCGTTCCGTCATCAGGGCGACGGTTTCAGTGTCGGTATCCGTCACGAAACCGACCCCATTATCGGCCAGTTCGGCCCGCAGTTCACGATAGTTTTCAACGATGCCGTTGTGCACTACGGCGACAGGCCCGGCCTTGTGCGGATGTGCATTGTTAACCGATGGGGCACCATGGGTGGCCCAGCGGGTATGACCGATACCGGATTTACCCGGAAGGGGGTTGTGAACCAGAAGGTCGCTTAGGTTCACCAACTTGCCGACGGCCCGTCGGCGGCCCAAAGCGCCATCGTTCACGGTCGCAATACCGGCGCTGTCATAACCGCGATATTCAAGCCGCTTCAGTGCTTCGACCAGGATAGGGGCAGCTTCGTGACTGCCCAGAACACCAACAATTCCACACATAACTCAGGCTCCTTTGTCGCGGCGAGCCTTCTTCGCCTTCAACATTTCAAACAATTTACGCGCATAGCCGGGTTTGTTTTCCTGCTTGGAACGCGCTACGGCCAATGCGTCTGGCTCAATATCCTTGGTCACTACGGTCCCCGTGGCGGTCATTGCGCCATCACCCAGAGTGACCGGGGCCACCAGCATCGTGTTCGATCCGATGAACACGTTTTCCCCGATGGTCGTTTTATGCTTCATCACGCCGTCATAGTTGCAGGTGATGGTTCCCGCACCAATATTTGTCGCCGCCCCGACTGAGGCATCGCCAATATAGCTGAGGTGATTCACCTTAGCGCCTTCGGCGATTTCGGCGTTCTTGATCTCGACAAAGTTGCCAATTTTGGCGTTTTCAGACAGCTCTGTACCCAGACGCAGCCGGGCATAGGGTCCGACCACCGAACCTCGGCTGACATGGCAGCCTTCGAGATGTGAAAACGCCCGGATCGTTGCGCCGCTCTCCACGGTCACTCCGGGGCCGAAAACCACATTGGGTTCAATGACAGTGTCGCGGCCAATGACGGTATCTGCGGCCAGATAAACCGTTTCAGGGGCCATCAGAGTGACCCCCAGATCCAGCAATGCAGACCGTGCTTGCACCTGAAACACCGCATCCGCCGCCGCCAGATCAGCGCGCGAATTGATGCCCAGCGTCTGAGCTTCGTCGCAGGCAACTGCAGTTACGGTCAGCCCTTGGCTGCGGGCGATCTCGACTACGTCAGTCAGATAGTATTCACCCGAGGCGTTGTCATTGCCAACGGCATCGATCAGCGAGAACAAGGTTTCGGAATCGCATGCCAAAAGTCCTGAGTTACAGAAGGTTATAGTGCGCTCTTCATCTGTGGCATCCTTGAATTCGACGATCCGCTCCAAGGCGTCCCCGTTCATCACAAGGCGGCCATAACGGGCGGGGTCTGCAGCTTCGAATCCAAGAATGACCAGATCGTTTTTTGCGCGCGCTTCGATCATCCGCTGCAGGGTGTCGGGCTGTAGAAACGGGGTATCACCATAGAGGACGACCACATCCCCCTGAAAGCCCTCCAGCGCTGCACGCGCCTGCGCAACCGCGTGGGCAGTGCCAAGCTGTTCTTCCTGCACCGCAATGCTGGTGTTTTCATCTTCGGCTTCAGCCACACGCGCGACAGCTTCCGCGCCGTGGCCGGTAACAATCACCGTGCGCTCGGGCGACAGGACAGCACCGGCTCGCATGGCGTGAACCAGCATTGGGGCCTGAGCGATCGGATGCAGGACTTTGGGAATATCAGAGTTCATCCTTGTGCCTTTTCCGGCGGCAAGAATGACAAGGGCAGTGCTCATGAAATCGTTTTCTCTTTTGTTTTGTCGCCGCCCGTTTTATCCGCTGTGGGCAAAGGCGCAAGCGGTTCAGCCATCAAAGAAGATTGCCGTTTGCAACACGACATGGCGGAATCCCGCCGGTTCAGGAGGTGAGCATGCGAACGGTAATCTTTGATCTGGATGGAACTTTGGCGGATACATCTGGTGATTTGCTGGCCGCTGCAAACCATTGTTTTCGCGAGATGGGTCATGGGGATGTTCTGTCGCCCGAGCTTGATGCTGCGGTATCGGTACGCGGTGCACGCTTGATGTTGTCCCATGGATTGAAGCGGGTCGGCGCCTATGATGCGGATGTTGTCGAAGCCTATTATCCGGTCTTTTTGGACGTCTATGGGCAGGCGATCGATACGCATACCTATTTCTATCCCGGTGCGCTTGAAGCCGTCGAAACACTGAAAGATGCAGGTTATGGCGTGGGGATTTGCACCAACAAGCCCGAAGGCCTGGCTGATTTGCTGCTGACCCGGATGGGTGTCCGTGATCACTTTGCTTCACTGATCGGTGCAGACACATTACCGGTGCGGAAACCCGACCCTGAACCGTTACGCGAAGCAGCGCGTCGCGCCGGAGGGCACCCTGACCACTGCGTATTGATCGGCGACTCAGATACCGACCGAAATACGGCGCGGGCTGCGGGAGTGCCGTCGGTACTGGTGACATTCGGCCCGTCGGGCGATGAGATGGCTGCGCTGGAGCCCGAGGCGTTGTTGCATCATTTTGATGATTTACCGAAACTGGTCTCCGATTTGATCGGAGCGGCAGCCTGATCCCTTGACCCGCTTAACACTCAGCATAAAAACGGATTCATGACTGAGACATTCACAGGTAATTTCACCCAGCAAGAACCCATTCCCGAAGAGGCGATCGAGGCCGCCATGGCCGTTTTGCGCCATGGTCGTTTGCACCGCTACAATGTTGCCCCTGGCGAATTGAGCGAGACGGCTTTGTTGGAGCAGGAATTCGCCGCCCAAATGGGTGCGAAATACTGTCTGGCAGTCTCATCTGGGGGGTATGCTTTGGCCACAGCTCTGCGGGCGGTGGGGGTTAAGCCGGGCGATCCGGTTTTGACCAACGCGTTCACTCTGGCCCCGGTGCCAGGGGCGATCGCGTCGGTTGGGGCAAAGCCGGTCTTTGTTGGTGTGACCGAAGCCCTGACCATCGATCTGGATGATCTTGAGGCCAAGCTGGATCAGGCGAAAGTACTAATGCTTAGCCACATGCGAGGGCATCTGTGCGATATGGATCGGCTGATGCAGATGTGCGACGCCGCCGGCGTGATCGTGATCGAGGATTGCGCGCATACCATGGGTGCGTTGTGGCGCGGACAACTGTCTGGGCGGCAGGGGGCCATTGGATGTTACTCGTGCCAGACCTATAAACATGTCAATTCGGGCGAGGGCGGGTTGCTGATCACGGATGATCCGGAACTGGCCGCCAAGGCTACGATGTTGTCCGGGTCTTATATGCTTTATGAACGCCATCTGGCCGCGCCTGGGCCGGAGGTGTTCGAGCAGATCAAATACACCACCCCCAATGTCTCGGGCCGGATGGATAATCTGCGTGCGGCGATCCTGCGCCCGCAGTTGCGCGATCTGGACCGGCAGGTGCAGCGCTGGAACGAACGCTATGTTGAGATTGAGCGTGGCCTGCGTGAAACGCCGGGTTTGACGATGGTGGAGCGGCCTGATGCTGAGACCTATGTCGGTTCATCGATACAATTCCTGTTGCTGGACTGGACACCCGAGCGCATTGCCGAGGTAATCCAGCGTTGCGCCGCGCGCGGGGTCGAACTGAAGTGGTTCGGGGGGACTGAACCGTCGGGCTTTACCTCACGCTATGACAGTTGGCGTTATGCCGACAGCGCCCCGATGCCGGTCAGTGATCGGATATTGGCAGGGATCATGGATATGCGCGTTCCACTGACCTTTTCGCTGGAAGATTGTGCCCAAATTGCACGCATTATCCGGGCTGAAGTCAGCGCTGTCTATCAGTCGTAGTCCAGCGGAGTGCGCTTTCAGCGCACGCTCGATTTATCTGAAAACGCCGCCCCTTGCCGGGCGGCGTTTTGCGTTGGCCTGCGTGTCGTCATTGACCCGAGGAGGAAACGCTGCTATCTGATTATTGAACGCTTGTTCATTAATGCAATCGGAGGAGCCCTGCATGTTTATGGCCACAATGCAATTCGATCTGGGCGAGGACGTGAACGCCTTGCGTGAGATGGTGCACCGCTGGGCTCAGGAACGGGTCAAGCCGATGGCGGCCGAGATCGACGCGTCCAATGCCTTTCCGAATGAGCTGTGGAAAGAGATGGGTGAGCTTGGTTTGTTGGGCGTCACAGTCCCTGAAGAATATGGCGGGGCCGGTATGTCCTATCTGGCGCATACGGTGGCAGTTGAGGAAGTGGCGCGCGCCTCGGCCTCGGTATCTTTGTCCTATGGCGCGCATTCGAACTTGTGCGTGAACCAGATCAAGTTGAACGGAACAGAAGAGCAGAAGAAAAAATATCTGCCCCGTCTGATTTCGGGTGAGCATGTCGGGGCGTTGGCTATGTCCGAGTCCTCGGCTGGGTCGGATGTGGTTTCCATGAAGCTACGTGCAGAAAAGCGAAACGATCACTATCGGCTGAATGGCAACAAATACTGGATCACCAACGGGCCGGATGCAGACACTCTGGTCGTCTATGCCAAGACCGATCCGGACGCCGGGTCAAAGGGGATCACGGCCTTTCTGATCGAGAAAGAGATGATCGGGTTTTCGACTTCGCCTCATTTCGACAAGCTTGGCATGCGCGGCTCGAACACCGCTGAGTTGATCTTTGAAGATGTTGAAGTGCCGTTCGAGAATGTTCTGGGCGAAGAAGGGCGGGGTGTAGCCGTTCTGATGTCCGGTCTGGACTATGAGCGTGTGGTTCTTGCGGGTATTGGAACCGGGATCATGGCCGCCTGCTTGGATGAAGTGATGCCCTATCTGGCCGAGCGTAAGCAGTTCGGAAAACCGATCGGGAGCTTCCAGCTCATGCAGGGCAAGATCGCGGATATGTACACAGCAATGAATTCGGCGCGGGCCTATGTCTACGAAGTTGCCAAGGCATGCGACCGCGGGGATGTAACCCGTCAGGATGCTGCAGCGTGCTGCCTATATGCCTCGGAACAGGCGATGGTGCAGGCGCATCAGGCCGTTCAGGCGTTGGGTGGTGCCGGATTCCTGTCGGATTCGCCGGTCAGCCGGATTTTCCGAGATGCAAAGCTGATGGAGATCGGCGCGGGCACCAGCGAAATCCGCCGCATGCTGATTGGGCGCGAAATGATGAACGAGATGTTGTGACGGAAAACCCCGCAGTTCATTGAACCACGGGGCTTCTTACGATTGGATCAGAAACGATGAACGTAGGACAGGCCAATCAGGAACGGGTCGATTTCGGCGGTGCCGATGTCGTTGCCGTCAAGTTTGACGTCCGAGTCGATGTCGAACCAGCGCACGTTCAGACGCACCGCGCCTTTTTCCGTGACCATGTAATCCAGACCGGCCTGCAGAGAAACGCCGAAGGAGTTGTCCAGATCGAGATCGCCCAAAGGCGAGTCTTCCTCGAAGAAGATGGTGTAGTTCAGACCAGCGCCGACATAGGGCTTCCACGCGCTATTGGTCGGGAAGTGATAGTTCAGCGACAGAGTAGGCGGAAGATGCTTGACGCTGCCCGCGTCAACGCTGCCACTGAGAGTGACGTCATGCTTGTAGGGGGTCGAGGCCAAGAGCTCGATCCCGAGATTGTCCTGAACGAAGTATTCGACGGTGAAAATCGGACGGGTGTCCGAGTCGATTTCGGCGTCGAACCCGGCCAGAGTACCGTTGTCGGATTTGGGGTCCAGATAGCCGACACCAACACCGACAGTCCAATCGCCCTGGGATTGGGCGAAGGCTGGGGCAGCCAGAGCGACAAGTGCGGTAGAAAGGGTCAAAGCGGCGAGTTTCTTTGTCATATTCGTGCCTTTGCTTGCGTTGATGTCGATGTTTTGGATGCCGCGGCGCAGAAACGCTCTGATCTGCATCAAACTCCGGAAATTGCTGAAGCGGGGAGGCTAGCTGCAACCGCTAATGAAATAAGGGAAAATCAGCATGCATCCCGCTGAGCGCATACCGGGTTTGCGCGGCGACCAAAGCTGGGCGATCCCTGATCGGCTGAACATGGCGCAGCAATGCCTGTCGCAACAATCCGATCGGGTTGCTTTGCTGGATCTGACCCAGGGCGATCCGAGCGTGGTAACATTTGGCGAACTGGAGCTTATGGTTGATGGCATCGCTCGCGCGTTGATAGCTCGGGTCCAGCCAGGAGACCGGGTTGGCGTCTTGCTCAGCCAGTCGCCGTGGTGTGCCGCCGCGCATCTGGCGATCTGGAAGATCGGTGCGATTTCGGTGCCGTTGTTCAAGCTGTTCAAACACGATGCGCTGGCATCGCGCGTCAGAGATGCAGGTGCGCGGATCGTTTTGACGGATACAGAAGGGGCCGCGTTGCTGGGGGATCTGGCCCAGCCACTTTTGGTTGACGAGATCGGGCAGGAGGGGGAACCGGTGCCCTTTGCCGATACCGGCCCCGAAGATCCGGCGGTCCTGATCTACACGTCCGGCACCACTGGCAGTCCCAAGGGTGCGCTGCATGGTCATCGTGTGCTGCTGGGCCACCTGCCGGGCGTCTCGATCAGCCACAACCACCTGCGTGATGGGGATTGCCTGTGGACTCCAGCAGACTGGGCGTGGATCGGCGGTTTGTTCGACGTTCTGATGCCCGGGCTTGCGCTGGGTGTTCCGGTGGTTGCCACGCGTTTGGACAAATTCACCCCAAAGGCCTGCGCCGATGTGGTCGCGCGGGCGGGGGTGCGGAACGTCTTCTTTCCGCCGACGGCTTTACGGATGCTCAAAGCTGCGGATCAGTCGATACCGGGATTGCGGTCGGTGGCGTCTGGGGGCGAGCCTTTGGGCGCTGAGATGTTGGCTTGGGGCCAGCAGGCGTTTGGTCTGACGATCAACGAGTTTTATGGCCAGACCGAGTGTAACATGGTCGTATCCTCCTGCGCCGAGGACTTCCCCGTTCGCCCCGGCTGTATCGGTAAACCGGTGCCGGGTCATGAGGTGGCGGTAATTGACGATCATGGCCAACCGACGACGGAGGAAGGCGATGTTGCCATCCGGCGCGGTTCGGCCTCAATGCTGCTGGAATACTGGAATAATCCGCAAGCAACGGCTGAGAAATTCCGAGGTGATTGGCTGATCACCGGTGACCGTGGCGTGTGGGAAGGGGACTATCTGCGCTTTGTCGGTCGCGATGATGACGTGATCACCTCGGCAGGATACCGCATCGGTCCGGCGGAGATCGAGGATTGCTTGCTGACCCACCCGTCAGTGGCAACGGTGGGCGTGGTCGGCAAGCCCGATGAGCTGCGGACCGAGATCGTGAAGGCCTATGTGGTATTGAAGCCGGGGGCTGAGGCGTCGGGCGCTGAGTTGCAGAATTGGGTTAAGGACCGTTTGGCGCAGTATTCCTATCCGCGTGAGGTGTCGTTTCTGGAAGAGTTGCCGATGACGGTGACGGGAAAGGTGATCCGGAAGGAATTGAAGGCGCGGGCTGCAGGGGAGGCAATTACATGATGCGAATTGCACTTGCTGCGATGCTAGTACCATCGCTTGTTTCCGCTCAGAGCGCTTGGGTAGACCAGTCGTATATTCAACAATGTTTTTCTCAGACGCAGCATGGCGATAGCTTGTCATCATGTCTCGGTACAGCTGCCAATGCCTGCCAAACTATACCGGGAAATGAAACAACCCTTGGCATCACCGAGTGTATTCAAGCCGAAACCCAAATTTGGGATTCATTTCTAAACGAACAGTATAAACTGCGTCGAGCAGAACTGGCTGAACAAAGTCCCGAACTTTCGGACCAGTTGCGAGATGCTCAACGCGCATGGATCGGATTTCGGGATGCTGAATGTGCTCTGGCCTACGGCATATGGTCTGATGGAACGATACGCTCGATTGTTGCCGCAAATTGCCTGCTGACCGAAACCGCTGAACGCGCTGTGGAATTGCGCGACTTGGGGAAGATGGAATGAAACTAAAATCCAAAGCCATACCAACCTCTGAGGGGTTTAAGGCGAACCGAGCCGCACATCTGGATGCGCTGGCACATATTGCAGATGCCGCCGAAGCGGCCCGCATGGGTGGCGGTGAAAAATCGCGGGCGCGGCATGAATCGCGGGGCAAGATGCTGCCGCGTCGTCGGGTGGCGAACCTGCTCGATCCGGGTTCTCCGTTCTTGGAAATCGGCGCGACGGCGGCACATGGGATGTATGGAGATGCCGCGCCCTGTGCCGGGGTGATCGCGGGGATTGGCCGGGTGCAGGGGCGCGAGGTCATGGTGGTGTGCAACGATGCCACTGTGAAAGGCGGCACATATTATCCGCTGACGGTCAAGAAACACCTCCGCGCGCAGGAGATTGCCGAGGAAAACCATCTGCCCTGCATCTATTTGGTCGATAGCGGCGGTGCGAACCTGCCCAATCAGGATGAGGTTTTCCCCGACCGCGATCACTTTGGCCGCATCTTCTATAATCAGGCGCGGATGAGCGCGAAGGGGATTGCTCAGATCGCCGTTGTAATGGGGTCGTGTACGGCGGGCGGGGCTTACGTTCCGGCGATGTCCGACGTGACGATCATCGTGAAAGAGCAGGGCACGATCTTTCTGGCCGGACCACCTTTGGTCAAGGCCGCGACGGGGGAGGTTGTGACAGCCGAAGATCTGGGTGGCGGCGATGTGCATACGCGCCTGTCCGGCGTGGCGGATTATCTGGCCGAGGATGATGCGCATGCGTTGGCCTTGGCTCGGCGGGCCGTCGGGTCGTTGGGGGGTGCCGGGCTGAAGCCTGGCCTACAGTTCGAAACACCGGAAGAGCCTGCCTATGATCCCGAGGAAATTTTGGGCGTAGTTCCGGCCGATCTGCGGACGCCCTATGACATCCGCGAGGTGATTGCGCGGCTGGTCGATGGCTCTCGGTTCGACGAGTTCAAACCGCGATTTGGTGAGACGCTGGTGACCGGTTTTACCCATGTCAAAGGCTGCCCGGTCGGGATCATTGCCAACAACGGTGTGTTGTTTTCTGAGGCCGCGCAGAAGGGTGCGCATTTTGTCGAGCTGTGTTCGCAGCGCAAAACACCACTGGTATTCCTGCAGAACATCACAGGCTTCATGGTTGGTCGGAAATATGAAAACGAAGGCATCGCGCGGCACGGGGCCAAGATGGTGACGGCGGTGGCGACGACGAGCGTTCCAAAGATCACAATGCTTGTCGGAGGGTCCTTCGGAGCTGGAAACTACGGCATGGCAGGACGCGCCTATCAGCCTCGGTTCCTGTGGACTTGGCCGAATTCGCGTATCTCAGTGATGGGGGGCGAGCAAGCTGCAGGTGTCCTAGCGACTGTCAAACGCGACGGGATCGAACGACAGGGCGGCACATGGTCGGCTGAGGAAGAAGCTGAATTCAAGCGCCCGACGCTGGACATGTTCGAAGAACAATCCCACCCGCTCTACGCGTCGGCGCGGTTGTGGGATGACGGCATCATCGACCCGCGCAAATCGCGCGATGTGTTGGCATTGTCGCTAAGTGCCGCACTGAACGCCCCGATTGAGGAGACACGTTTCGGCGTGTTCAGGATGTAAGATGAGCGTTTCATTGAATGAAGTAATGGCCCGCTACCCGGGCGCGCAGACCTTCAAGTTTGGAGACAGCGCATCGCTAAGTGCCGAGCTGCTGGCGTTGGTAAGATTAGGCCGAAAAACGGCGACATGTGGTGCTTTGCGAGACTACCCCGTAGGCAGTGCAGATACTCCGGTCGTTGGGCGTCAGGATATTGCGCTGGAATGGGATGATCGCCCCGCTTTGGTGATCGAAACGGTCGAGGTTTCGACCTGCCGATATTGCGATGTGACCGAAGACTTTGCGTTGGCCGAGGGTGAGAATGAAACGCTTGAGGGATGGCGCGAGGATCATCGCCGGTATTTCGAACGCAATGGCGGGTTCGATCCCAAGATGGAATTGCTGTGCGAACGCTTCCGCCTTGTCGAAGATCTGGCGGTTAAGGGGTAAGCTATGTTTAACAAAATCCTGATTGCCAACCGCGGCGAGATCGCCTGCCGGGTCATGGAAACTGCTCAGAAGATGGGCGTATCATGTGTGGCTGTGTATTCGGATGCTGATGCATCGGCCAAGCATGCGCAAATGGCGGATGAAGCGGTGCATATTGGTGGCGCGGCCCCAGCCGAAAGTTATCTGAAGGGTGATGTGATCATTCAGGCGGCGCTGGATACAGGAGCGCAGGCGATCCATCCTGGTTATGGATTCTTGTCCGAAAACCCGGATTTTGTGGATGCAGTCGAGGCTGCAGGTCTGACCTTCATCGGGCCATCGGCGGACGCGATCCGCAAGATGGGCCTTAAGGATGCAGCCAAGGAATTGATGGAGGACGCAGGAGTTCCCGTCGTCCCCGGCTATCATGGCAACAATCAGGACCCCGAACATCTGGCTGGCGCGGCAGATACCATCGGGTATCCCGTTTTGATCAAGGCCGTTGCAGGTGGTGGTGGCAAGGGGATGCGGCTGGTCGAGGCGCCCGAGGAGTTCTCGGCTGCATTGGACAGCGCGCGCGGTGAGGCAAAGACGGCGTTCGGTAACGATGCTGTACTTGTCGAGAAATTCGTCGCCAAGCCCCGCCATATCGAGGTGCAGGTGTTCGGCGATGGCACCCATGCGGTGCATCTGTTTGAACGCGACTGCTCGTTGCAGCGGCGACATCAGAAAGTGATCGAAGAGGCCCCAGCCCCTGGAATGACTGCCGAGATGCGTGAGGCGATGGGGCAGGCGGGCGTGCGTGCGGCTGAGGCGATTGGATACAAGGGCGCAGGGACGGTTGAGTTCATCGTCGATGCCTCGGACGGGCTCTGCCCGGATCGGTTCTGGTTCATGGAGATGAACACGCGCCTGCAAGTCGAGCACCCGGTGACCGAGGCCATTACCGGCGTTGATCTGGTCGAATGGCAGTTGCGCGTAGCAGCGGGTGAAAGCCTGCCGAAGCGGCAGGGCGATTTGTCGATCCGCGGGCATTCCTTTGAGGCGAGGCTTTATGCCGAAGATGTGCCCAAAGGCTTTCTGCCTGCGACGGGTACGCTGACTCATCTACAGTTCCCGGAAGGCTGCCGTGCCGATAGTGGCGTGCGCGCCGGGGATACGATCAGCCCATGGTACGACCCTATGATCGCCAAGGTCGTGGTGCATGGCCCGACACGCGCGGTCGCTTTGGAAAATCTCCACCGGACCTTGCGCCAGACCGAGGTCGCCGGGACTGTCACAAATCTCGCCTTCCTCGGTGCTCTGACGCGTCACAGCGGGTTTGCGTCCGGCGATGTGGACACCGGGCTGATCGGGCGCGATCTTGAGGCTCTGGTAGAGGTCGCTGATACAGGTCATGCGTCAACGGTGGCTGCGGCGATGACGGCGCTGGGCCTGATAGAGACTGCCTCTGAGACAGGCTTCACCCTTTGGGGGGCATTGCACCGGGCCGTGCAGCTAATGCGCGACGGAGAGGTTGTTGATCTGGATGTCCAGGTCGAAGGCCCGGATCGGCAGATTTGGGAGATCGAAGGTGCGCAGCTTGTTGCGCGGCGGCGTGGCGCTGGCTGGACCATCGATGGGACACCCATGCCCAATGTTGTCATGGCCGGGTCACAGGTCACTGTATTCGACGACTATGGGCAGGTATTTGAGGTCATTGACCCTCTGGACCGCGATGCCAGTGCTGCAGGTGACACCAACGTGATCGAGGCGCCGATGCCCGGGCTGGTCAAGGCCGTCTTCGCCTCGGCGGGACAGGAGGTGAAAGAGGGCGACCGGCTGGCCATTCTGGAAGCGATGAAGATGGAGCATTCTTTGTTGGCCGCCCGAGATGGGGTGGTCGCGGAAGTGTTGGCCGAGGCAGGTGCACAGGTCGAGGCCGGTGCAGCGTTGGTTCGGTTGGCCGAGGATTGATCTGTTCGGCCCGCGGATTGCGTGGCACAGTCGGGCCATCCGCAATTGAAACGATAAGAAACCGGGAAGGGATGCGCTGATGAAAGAACGGGTCGAAATATTCGAGGTCGGGCCACGCGACGGCCTGCAGAACGAACAGCGCGAGATCCCGGTGGCCGAGAAGGTCGCCTTGGTCGATTGCCTCAGCCGGGCCGGTTTCAACCGGATCGAAGTTGCCAGTTTTGTCTCACCGAAATGGGTCCCGCAAATGGCGGGCAGCGGTGAAGTTATGGCTGGAATCACACGGACCGAAGGCGTGCGGTACGCTGCGCTGACGCCGAATATGCGCGGATATGAGGACGCGTTGGCAGCCAAGGCAGATGAGATCGCGGTGTTTGCTTCGGCGTCCGAGGGGTTCTCGAAAGCGAACATAAACGCAACGATTGCCGAATCCATCGAACGGTTTGTGCCCATTCTCGAAGCAGCACGACATATTGATCTGCCCGTCCGGGGCTATGTCTCGTGCGTGACCGACTGTCCCTATGACGGCCCGACCCCGCCCGAGAAGGTGGCCGAGGTGGCGGACGCGCTGTTTGCCCATGGCTGCTATGAGATTTCGCTGGGGGACACAATTGGGCAGGGAACGCCGGACAAGATTGCTCATATGCTGCTGGCCGTGCGCGAACGAGTGCCGGTTACCCGGCTTGCAGGACATTTTCATGATACCAACGGGCGGGCAATCGACAACATAGACGCTTCGCTTGCCTTGGGTGTGCGGGTATTTGATACCGCCGTGGGCGGGCTGGGTGGTTGCCCTTATGCGCCGGGTGCGGCCGGTAATGCCGCAACCGAAGCCGTGACCGCACATCTGGAACGGTTGGGATATGAGACCGGTCTGGATGTGCCGGTTCTGGAACAGGCGGCGCGCATGGCGCGGGCAATGCGGGCGGAATAAGATATGTTCGAGACCATTACGCTGAACACAGACGCGCGTGGCGTGGCTACTCTGACGCTGGATCGACCCGAGAAGCACAACGCACTGTCGGCGCAGATGATTGCAGAGCTAACCCAGGCCGCTGGGCAATTGGCAAATGATGATGCGGTGCGGGTGGTGGTTCTGGCCGCCGCGGGCAAGAGCTTTTGCGCCGGGGGAGATCTGGGTTGGATGCAGGCGCAGATGGCTGCCGATCCCGAGACGCGTTTTGCCGAAGCGCGCAAGCTGGCTGAGATGCTGAATGCCTTAAATACGCTGCCCAAACCCTTGATCGGCGCGTTGCAGGGAAACGCGTTTGGTGGAGGTGTCGGGATGGCTTCGGTCTGCGATGTGGCGATCGGTGTGGAAAGCCTGAAGATGGGTCTGACCGAAACGCGGCTTGGCCTGATCCCGGCGACGATTGGACCCTATGTCATTGCCCGAATGGGCGAAGCACGGTCGCGGCGCGTCTTTATGTCTGCCCGCCTATTCGAAGCGGCGGAAGCGGTCGAACTGGGCCTGTTGACCCGCGCGGTGCCCGCTGTGGCGTTGGCCGAGGCGGTCGAAGCTGAAGTGCTTCCCTATCTGTCCTGTGCACCCGGTGCGGTGTCTTCGGCCAAGCAGCTGATCCAGTCACTTGGGCCGCGAATTGATGACGCGGTGATTGACCACACCATTCGACAGCTTGTCGCGCGTTGGGAAACTGATGAGGCGCAAGAGGGAATCGGCGCCTTTTTCGACAAACGAAAACCTGCATGGATTAGTTAGGTTTAGCCGATCACTTTGTTCCAGAAGTGTTCTCCGCAATAGCCCGCTGGATGATTGTAACAATGCCGACCTGCGCGTTTCTGTTCGGTTGACCCTCTGACCCCACAGGGATAGAGAATGTCCAGTCAAATCGCCAATTGACGGCGCACCCTTTCGGGACTTGCGCAGGAAAGGAGCTATACGTGGAAGACCTGCTGCGGGAGTACCTCCCGATTCTGGTGTTTCTGGCCGTTGCCGTAGGCCTTGGAATCGTACTGATTCTGGCTGCTGTGGTCCTGGCTGTTCGCAATCCCGACCCCGAAAAGGTCAGCGCCTATGAATGTGGTTTCAACGCCTTCGACGATGCGCGAATGAAGTTTGATGTCCGATTCTATCTGGTCGCGATTCTCTTCATCATCTTTGATCTGGAAATCGCCTTCCTGTTCCCCTGGGCCGTTGGCTTCAAAGACATCAGCGATGTTGGGTTCTGGTCGATGATGGTGTTCCTGGCGGTGCTGACCATCGGCTTTGCCTATGAATGGAAGAAAGGGGCCCTGGAATGGGAGTGATGACGGGCGCAAACACCGCCGGCGTCGACAAGGAAGTCGCCACCCAGGCCCTGAACGCAGAACTGCAGGACAAGGGATTTCTGCTGACCTCGACCGAGGACATCATCAACTGGGCGCGGACCGGATCCTTGCACTGGATGACCTTTGGTCTGGCCTGCTGCGCGGTAGAGATGATGCACACGTCGATGCCACGGTATGACGCGGAACGGTTCGGCATCGCGCCTCGTGCGTCTCCGCGCCAGTCTGATGTGATGATCGTCGCTGGAACGCTGACCAACAAGATGGCCCCGGCGCTGCGCAAGGTTTATGACCAGATGCCCGAGCCGCGCTATGTGATCTCGATGGGGTCCTGCGCGAATGGCGGTGGGTATTACCACTATTCCTATTCCGTTGTGCGTGGCTGTGACCGGGTTGTTCCGGTGGATATCTACGTGCCCGGCTGCCCTCCAACCGCTGAGGCGTTGTTGTATGGACTGATGCAGCTGCAACGCAAAATCCGCCGAACCGGCACCATCGTACGCTGAGGGAGAGGATAGATGAGCGAAGCACTCAAAGAACTCGGCACTCAGTTGGAGCTGAAACGTGCAGATTGCGTTCTGGCCTGGGATGTGACCCATGGCGAGCTGAACGTCGATGTGGCTCCTTCGAATCTGGTGGAATTCATTGAGTTTCTCAAAAGTGAGCGGACCTGCCAGTTCTCGACCCTGGTTGACATCACCGGCGTCGACTACCCCGAACGGGCCAAGCGGTTCGATGTGGTCTACCACTTCCTGTCAATGTATCAGAACCAGCGCATTCGCTTGCGAGTCTCGATCCGAGAAGATGACATGGTGCCTTCAATCGTGGACGTGCACCCCTCTGCCAATTGGTTCGAGCGCGAGGTGTTCGACATGTTCGGCATCCTGTTCTCGGGTCATCCAGACTTGCGACGCATCCTTACGGATTATGGTTTCCGCGGCTATCCACTGCGCAAGGATTTCCCGACCACTGGCTATACTGAAGTCCGCTATGACGAAGCGCAAAAGCGCGTGGTCTACGAACCGGTCTCATTGGTTCAGGAATACCGTCAATTTGATTTCATGTCCCCGTGGGAAGGTGCGAACTACATTCTTCCGGGGGATGAAAAACAGGAGTCGTAAGTCATGGAGTTCCTGATCTGGATTGCCGTCACGGTTGCCACGATTATCCCGATGCTGAAGCTGCTACCGCATTTCGGGATCGAGAAATACTGGGTCGTAGCCTGCGTCATCCCGATTGGAACGCTGATCCTGATTTGGATCATGGCCATGAAACTGCAAGAGATGGAGCGCCGCTGATGGGTCTGGGGGAACTGATTGCGTTGGGGGCGCTTGGGGTTCTGCTGGCTGGGGCCGCTGCCAAGGCAGCTGAGGCGGAAAAGGTCCGGGTACGGGCCGAAGCGAAGAAGAAACGAGGGCGTTGATGGACGGCTCAAGATACGATGACGGCAGCACGGACGCGCTGAGCGGAGAACAGAAGATCCGCAACTTCAACATTAACTTCGGCCCGCAACACCCTGCGGCGCATGGAGTTCTGCGACTTGTGCTTGAGCTGGACGGCGAGATCGTCGAACGTTGCGACCCGCATATCGGCCTATTGCACCGTGGTACCGAAAAGCTGATGGAAAGCCGGACGTATCTGCAGAATCTGCCGTATTTCGACCGTCTTGATTACGTGGCACCGATGAACCAGGAACATGCCTGGTGTCTGGCCATCGAAAAACTGACCGGTGTTGAAGTGCCGCGTCGCGGCTCGCTAATCCGCGTTTTGTATTCCGAGATCGGGCGTATTCTTAACCACCTGCTGAACGTGACTACTCAGGCCATGGACGTTGGCGCGCTGACCCCGCCTCTGTGGGGTTTTGAAGAGCGTGAAAAGCTGATGGTGTTCTACGAGCGTGCCTGTGGTGCCCGCCTGCACGCCGCCTATTTCCGCCCCGGTGGCGTTCATCAGGACCTGCCGCCGGAATTGCTGGATGATATCGAGGCTTGGAGCCACGAGTTTCCCGCCGTTCTCGATGACATTGACGGCCTGTTGACCGAAAACCGCATATTCAAACAGCGCAACGCCGATATCGGCGTCGTGACCGAGGATGACATTCAAAAATACGGCTTCTCGGGCGTGATGGTCCGTGGCTCGGGGCTGGCATGGGACCTGCGTCGCGCGCAACCCTATGAATGCTATGACGAGTTCGAGTTTCAGATCCCCGTCGGCAAGAACGGCGACTGCTATGACCGATATCTTGTCCGCATGGAAGAAATGCGCCAGTCACTGCTGATCATCCGTCAGGCCATCGCCAAAATCCGCGACTGTCCCGGAGATGTTCTGGCGCGCGGCAAGATCACCCCGCCGAAACGGTCGGACATGAAGACTTCGATGGAAAGCCTGATCCATCACTTCAAGCTGTATACCGAAGGCTTCCACGTCCCCGCGGGCGAAGTCTATGCCGCCGTTGAGGCTCCTAAGGGCGAGTTCGGCGTCTATCTGGTCGCCGACGGCACCAATAAGCCCTACCGCGCCAAACTCCGCGCGCCGGGGTTCCTGCACTTGCAAGCCATGGACCACGTTGCCGGAGGGCACCAACTGGCCGACGTCGCCGCGATTATCGGCACCATGGACGTCGTATTTGGAGAGATTGACCGCTAATGCTCCGCCGTCTTCACGCCGAACAACCCGAAAGCTTCGCCTTCACCGCTGCTAACCAGCAATGGGCCGAAGCGCAAATAACCAAATATCCCGAGGGGCGTCAGGCCAGTGCGGTCATCCCGCTGCTGTGGCGCGCGCAGGAGCAGGAGGGATGGCTGAGCCGTCCGGCGATCGAATCCGTCGCCGACATGCTTGGTATGGCCTATATCCGCGTTCTTGAGGTTGCCTCGTTCTACTTCATGTTCCAACTGCAGCCGGTTGGTTCGGTTGCGCATATTCAGGTCTGTGGCACTACGTCCTGCATGATTTGCGGGGCCGAGGACCTGATTGCGGTTTGCAAGGAAAAGATCGCTGCAAAGCCGCATGAACTGTCTGCTGATGGCAAGCTGAGCTGGGAAGAGGTGGAATGCCTCGGATCTTGCACCAATGCCCCGATGGCGCAGATCGGTAAGGATTACTACGAAGATCTGACGACCGAGAGCTTTGGCAAGATTCTCGATGATCTGGTGGCGGGCAAAGTGCCGACTCCGGGTCCTCAGAACGGGCGCTATGCGGCGGAACCTCTGAAGGGGCTGTCCAGCCTGACGGAGTATGAAAGCGGCAGAACGCAGTATAACGCAAGTGTTCAGCTTGCGAGCGATCTGGGTGATACCGTCAAGCGCATCGACGGGACCGAGGTTCCGATCCTGACCCCGTGGCTGGGCAAGGATGGC
Source organism: Ruegeria sp. CF1 (assembly GCF_056537445.1). Taxonomy (NCBI): domain Bacteria; kingdom Pseudomonadati; phylum Pseudomonadota; class Alphaproteobacteria; order Rhodobacterales; family Roseobacteraceae; genus Ruegeria; species Ruegeria sp. CF1. Next base: position 65,290 of record NZ_JBQFRN010000014.1, read on the forward strand.
AAAGCAGCAGCGACCAAAGCCGCGCCGAAGCCACCCAAAGCGCCGACCCCCGCGAAACCTGCTGTGAAACAGGCCGCAGAAGCGAAAGCAGCGAAAGAGGATCAGCCGGAAACGCTGAAAGAAGCGCGGGGTGGCAAGCCGGATGATCTCAAGATGCTCAAGGGCGTTGGTCCGAAGCTGGAAGAAACCCTGAACGGGCTGGGCTTTTATCATTATGACCAGATCGCTGCATGGACGCCTGAGCAGGTGGCCTGGGTCGATGCACGGCTGAAATTCAAAGGCCGGATCGAGCGGGACGGGTGGATCGAACAAGCCGCGAAACTGGCTGCAGGTGAAGAAACCGAGTTTGCCAAACGTGCCAAAGAAGACGGCACTTACGAAGATTAAACGAGTGCCCGCCTAGGGCATCAGGACAAGATGGATACGGACAAGGAACTGGCCATAGCCCGCAAGGGCCGACATATCGGCATCGTCATTGCGGTGACGATGGTGATTTGGCTTGGAATGACCTTGTTCATTGGCCCTGCAATCGGATTGCCGGGGCGTTATGCGCTGCTGTTTGATTTTGCCGCTTTGGCAGGATTCATCTATGCGGGCGTCAACATATTTCAACTCTGGCGCATGCGTCAGGACAGCCAAAGGTAACACGCGATGCTGAAGGATCAGGACAGGATCTTTACCAACATCTACGGGATGCATGAGCGCACGTTGAAAGGCGCGCAGGCCCGCGGGCATTGGGACGGCACCGCTGGCCTGATCGAGAAAGGCCGCGACTGGATCATCCAGACAATGAAAGACTCAGGTCTGCGCGGCCGTGGTGGTGCGGGTTTCCCGACCGGTCTGAAATGGTCTTTCATGCCCAAGGAAAGCGATGGTCGCCCGGCTTATCTGGTGGTGAACGCGGATGAATCCGAACCCGGGACGTGCAAAGACCGCGAGATTATGCGTCATGATCCGCACACGCTGATCGAGGGGTGCCTGATCGCGTCTTTCGCAATGAACGCGCATACTTGCTACATCTACCTGCGCGGCGAATACATCCGCGAGCGTGAGGCTCTGCAGGCCGCGATTGACGAAGCCTATGACGCGGGTCTGCTCGGGAAGAATGCTGCTGGTTCCGGCTGGGATTTCGACCTGTTCCTGCATCACGGCGCTGGGGCTTATATCTGCGGCGAGGAAACTGCTCTGATCGAAAGCCTTGAGGGCAAGAAGGGTATGCCGCGCATGAAGCCTCCGTTTCCGGCGGGAGCGGGTCTTTATGGCTGCCCGACCACGGTGAACAATGTGGAATCGATTGCCGTTGTGCCCACGATTCTGCGGCGTGGTGCCGACTGGTTCGCAGGCTTTGGCCGTCAGAACAACGCGGGCACCAAGCTGTTTGCGATCTCGGGCCATGTGAACAACCCCTGTGTCGTCGAAGAGGCGATGTCGATCTCCTTCGAAGAGCTGATTGAAACCCATTGCGGCGGCATTCGTGGCGGCTGGGACAATCTGCTGGCGGTAATACCCGGCGGGTCTTCGGTGCCATGCGTGCGCGGTGAGAACATGCGCGACGCGATCATGGATTTTGACTATCTGCGCGGAGAACTGGGTTCGGGTCTGGGCACGGCAGCGGTCATCGTGATGGACAGGTCCACCGACATCATCAAGGCAATCTGGCGGTTGTCGAAGTTCTACAAGCACGAAAGTTGCGGCCAGTGTACGCCATGTCGTGAAGGCACTGGTTGGATGATGCGCGTGATGGACCGTCTTGTACGTGGTGAAGCCGAACTGGAAGAGATCGACATGCTGTTTGACGTCACCAAACAGGTTGAAGGCCACACAATCTGCGCCCTTGGCGATGCCGCCGCTTGGCCGATCCAAGGTCTGATCCGCAATTTCCGAGAAGAAATAGAGGACCGCATCAAGGCCCAGAAATCGGGCCGCATGGGTGCGATGGCAGCGGAGTAAAATCGATGGAAGTCTATGCCGAATATTCCCACGCGATCGCCGCTTTGGTGATCTTTACCCTGATCGTTCTGTTCATGTCGCCGTTCTCGGCGCTTGCAAAAGCGGGCAAGGGGCTGGCACCGGGGGCCACTCCGGATCAGGATTATTCGGACAGGGCCTATCGTTTGAACCGCGCTTATCTGAACGGCACTGAAACTCTGCCTGCCTTTTTGACTGTTACAGTCGCGGCGATCCTGTTGGGGGCCAGCCCGTTCTGGGTGAACCTGCTGGCCTCAATAGCGCTGCTGGCGCGGGTTGTTATGTTGGTGATTCACCTGCGCGGGATCGGCAAGCCGCATAGCGGGGTCCGGTCTGTTGCTTATGTGGTTGGATGGGCCTGCATGTTCATTCTTGGCCTTATTGCGTTGGTGGCCGCGTTTTGATCCAGCCCGAAGGATATCATCTGGCCGAGTTGAATGTCGGCCGTTTGTTGGCGCCAACAGACGATCCGCGCGTGGCTGAATTCATGGCCAACCTGGATCGCGTCAACGGGCTTGGCAAGCGGATGTCCGGCTTTGTCTGGATGATGGAAGGGTCCGGAGAACCGGGAACAGGCAACACCGAAAACAGCATCGGGGATGATCCGCAATTCGTCGCGAACCTGACGGTTTGGGAAGACGTCGCCAGCCTTGAGAAATTTGTTTGGGGGACTATCCACAAACAGTTCTACGAGCGTCGGCAAGAGTGGTTCGAAATCCTTGGCGAACAACATTTTGTCATGTGGTGGGTGCGGGAAGGGCATTGCCCCAGTTTGGCCGAAGCGCTGGATCGTCTGGAAAAGCTGCGCTCGGAAGGACCCAGCGAGCATGCCTTTGGGTGGGCAGAATTGAAACAGGCCAGCAAGTGGCGCGACAATCGTTGCGTACAGGTCGCGGCGGAGTGAACGGGATGTTGATTCATACGCTTTCTCCTGCGCATCAGCGGATGCCACAAGCGCCAGCCACGAAACAGGAGTGGTCATGATGGCGAAACGCGTATTCGTAATGACAATGGTATTGGTGGGAAGCTTACTTGTATCTGCCTGCGGTACAGCGAAATCGAGGGCGACCCGCGTGGCGTTTGACGGCATTTTCTTCAACGCCAACGCTAAACACGTGGATAAGAAGACGACACCTACCGATTTCACTGTGACTGTGAATGGCGTTTCGCAGTCATTGGAAGGCGCACGCGAAGCAGGCCGTTATGAGGGCACAAAATTCTGCATTCAGAATTTTGGATCGTCCAGAATTGTATGGAAGGTTGGGCCGGAGACCGAGCCGCAAAATCTACGGATCGAAAACGATAAGCTCACATATGCCGGAAGCTGTCAGCGACCATGAGCCACCGTATCGCATATCACGGCAAAACCCATGGGCTGTTATTGCATAGCAGCCCGGCTGACCGCCGTCTTGGGAATCCCAAGACGAAAGGAAATGTCATGACCGTTGTACGACTTCTGGCCGCGATTTGCGCGATTTCGATGCCTGTAATGGCCGAAGCCAAACCACCCTTGAGGGATGTCAAAGAGATCGACAACGAACTCTACTACATCGCGATCGCAAATGAGATTTCGGAGTACTGTCCGTCGATCAGCGGGCGTCGACTTAAGGCGATTGGGGTGATGTGGGATCTGCGGTCCAAGGCGAACAAATTGGGATATTCGGACAAGGAAATCCGCGCCTATGTGGACTCGGATGCCGAAAAAGACAGGATGCGCGCCAAGGGTGAGGCGTATCTGATCCAAAACGGCGTGTCTTATGAAAATCCCAATTCTTTCTGCACGTTAGGGCGGAAAGAGATTGAAAGAAACAGCGCCATAGGCGTGTATTTGAGGGCGAACTAGCGATGTCTGACCTCCGCAAAGTCAATATCGACGGGCAGGAAATCGAAGTCGATGGCGCGATGACACTGATCCAGGCCTGCGAGCAGGCCGGGGTCGAGGTGCCGCGCTTTTGCTATCACGAGCGTCTGTCGATTGCCGGGAACTGCCGGATGTGTCTGGTCGAGGTCGTGGGCGGCCCGCCGAAACCGGCGGCCTCCTGCGCGATGCAGGTGCGCGATCTGCGTCCGGGTCCGGAAGGGCAGGCACCGGTGGTCAAGACGAACTCGCCCATGGTCAAGAAGGCCCGCGAAGGGGTGATGGAGTTTCTGCTGATCAACCACCCGCTGGATTGCCCGATCTGCGATCAGGGCGGTGAGTGTGACCTGCAGGATCAGGCCATGGCCTATGGTCTGTCAGGGACGCGCTTCAAAGAAGCCAAGCGTGCCGTGGATGATCTGGACCTTGGTCCGCTGGTTGGCACCGCGATGACTCGCTGCATCAGTTGTACTCGTTGCGTGCGCTTCACCACAGAGGTCGCCGGGATCACCCAGATGGGTCAGACCGGACGCGGCGAAGATGCCGAGATCACCTCGTACCTGAACCAGACGCTGGATTCGAACCTGCAGGGCAACATCATCGATCTGTGCCCGGTAGGGGCGTTGACCTCGAAGCCATATGCCTTCACCGCTCGCCCTTGGGAACTGACCAAAACCGAGAGTATCGACGTGATGGACGCTTTGGGCTCAAGCATCCGTGTAGATACCAAAGGGCGTGAAGTGATGCGCTTTCTGCCGCGCAACCATGACGGTGTGAACGAGGAATGGATCAGCGACAAGACCCGCTTTGTCTGGGACGGCTTACGGCGTCAGCGACTGGACAGGCCTTATGTGCGCGAAAACGGCAAGCTGCGTCCTGCCACATGGCCAGAAGCACTGAACAAAGCTGCTGAGGTTCTTAAGGGGGCCGAGAAACTGGCTGGGATCGTAGGTGATCTGGCTCCGGTAGAGGCCATCTATGCGCTGAAACAGATGATCGAAGGGCAAGGCGGTATCGTTGAGTGCCGCACCGACGGCGCCAAACTGCCTGCGGGTAACCGAGCAGCCTATGCCGGGACCGCGGCAATCGAAGATATTGATGCGGCTGAACGTATCCTGTTGATTGGGACCAACCCGCGTGACGAGGCTCCGGTTTTGAATGCTCGTATCCGCAAGGCCTGGGCACACGGCGCCGAGGTGACCCTGGTCGGGCCTGCCGTCGATCTGACCTATGAGTATCACCATGTAGGCAGCGACCGTGCCGCGCTGCAGACCATCGTTGATATGGGTGGTGATGATGAGATCAAGGGCAAGCGCTCTCTTGTCATCGTCGGGCAGGGCGCGCTGCAGGAGGCCGATGGCTCTGCCATTCTGGCCGCCGCGCAAGCCATTGCAAGCAATACCGAAAGTGGGCTGATCGTTCTGCACACCGCGGCATCGCGCGTAGGTGCGATGGATGTGGATGCGACCAACGAAGGTGGCATGGAGGCGGTCAACGCGGCCGATGTGATCTATAACCTCGGTGCTGACGAAGTTGAGATCGGCGAGGGTGCCTTTGTGATCTATCAGGGCAGTCACGGCGATCGTGGCGCGCACCGCGCAGATGTGATCCTGCCGGGGGCGGCTTACACAGAAGAAAACGGTCTGTTCGTGAACACCGAAGGGCGTCCTCAACTCGCCATGCGCGCAGGCTTTGCACCGGGAGAGGCCAAGGAAAACTGGGCAATCCTAAGGGCGTTGTCTGCCGAGCTGGGGGCTACGCTGCCCTACGATACATTGGCTCAATTGCGAACCTCCTTGCTCGAATCTGTTCCGCATCTGGCGCGCATTGATGAGGTGATTGAGAATGAAGCAGCGGCGCTACAAGCCGGAAAATTGGGTGAAGCCAGCTTCCGCAATGCAATCAAGGATTTCTACCTGACCAACCCGATTGCCCGCGCCTCGCAATTGATGGCCGAACTATCGGCACAGGCGCAGACCCGCAAGACTGAGAAGATTGCGGCTGAATGAACCAGAAACGTTTCATATTGCAGACGTACGCGGTGCCCGGGTGGCAGATAGCCGCGCCGGATTTGCGTGTGAAATTGAAGATTAAGGGTGGCGTACAGACGGCAGATGCTGTTTACACCAACGCGCCGACCCAGCCGCAGATTGCGCAGGCATCTGGCCTTTGCATCGCACGCGGAAACCAAAATACCCACGGTGTGAGGACCAATGGCTGACTTCTTTAACACCCCAGGCGGAATAGCCATCATCATTCTGGCGCAAGTGCTTGCTGTTGTTGCGTTCGTGATGATCTCGCTGTTGTTCCTCGTTTACGGCGACCGCAAGATCTGGGCCGCCGTCCAGATGCGTCGCGGCCCCAACGTTGTCGGCGTATACGGCCTGCTGCAATCGGTGGCGGACGCACTGAAATATGTGGTGAAAGAGGTCGTCATTCCCGCCGGTGCCGACCGTACAGTGTTTATCCTCGCACCATTGACCAGTTTTGTCCTCGCGATGATCGCCTGGGCGGTGATCCCGTTCAACGATGGCTGGGTCCTGTCGGACATCAACGTCGCCATCCTCTATGTCTTCGCAGTCTCATCGCTTGAGGTTTATGGCGTGATTATGGGTGGTTGGGCGTCGAACTCAAAGTATCCATTCCTTGGGTCGCTGCGCTCTGCCGCGCAGATGATTTCATACGAGGTATCCATCGGTCTGATCATCATCGGCATCATCATCTCGACCGGTTCGATGAACTTTGGTGATATCGTCCGCGCACAGGATGGCTCGTTCGGGTTCTTCAGCTGGTACTGGCTGCCGCATTTCCCGATGGTGTTCCTGTTTTTCATCTCGGCATTGGCTGAAACCAACCGTCCACCCTTCGATCTGCCCGAGGCGGAATCGGAACTGGTTGCAGGCTATCAGGTCGAATACTCGGCCACGCCTTTCCTGCTTTTCATGGCTGGTGAATACATCGCCATCTTCCTGATGTGTGCTCTGACCACACTGCTGTTCTTTGGCGGCTGGCTGTCCCCGATCCCAGGCCTGCCTGACGGCGTATTGTGGATGGTTGCCAAGATGGCGTTCTTCTTCTTCATCTTCGCGATGGTCAAGGCGATCACACCCCGCTACCGCTATGACCAGTTGATGCGCCTGGGTTGGAAAGTGTTCTTGCCGTTCAGCCTCGTCTGGGTCGTTTTCGTGGCCTTCGCGGCGAAATTCGACTGGTTCTGGGGCGCGTTTGCCCGTTGGAGCGTAGGAGGCTGATATGACTCAAATCGACTACACCCGCGCCGCCAAGTATTTCCTGCTGCAGGACTTCTGGGTCGGAATGAAATTGGGCTTGAAGTATTTCTTCGCCCCAAAAGCCACCGTGAACTACCCGCATGAAAAGGGGCCCTTGTCCCCGCGGTTCCGGGGCGAACATGCCCTGCGCCGTTATCCGAACGGTGAGGAACGCTGCATCGCCTGCAAACTGTGCGAAGCGATCTGTCCTGCACAAGCCATCACCATCGATGCCGAGCCGCGCGAAGACGGAAGCCGCCGCACCACGCGCTATGACATCGACATGACCAAATGCATCTATTGCGGTTTCTGCCAGGAGGCATGTCCGGTTGATGCCATCGTCGAGGGCCCGAATTTCGAATTCGCCACCGAAACCCGGGAAGAGTTGTTCTACGACAAGCAGAAACTGCTGGATAACGGCGAACGCTGGGAAGCCGAAATCGCTCGCAATCTGGAAATGGACGCGCCGTACAGATGAGTGACAGTCCGACAAATCCGTTCGAGCTGATGATGAAGCAAGCTCAGGACATGGCAAAGGCGATGAACCCGGCGATGGAGAATTTCTCGCCCAAAGGGTTCGAGGCGCTGTGGCCAACCATGCCCAAAGAGGTCATGGAGATGATGTTCGGCAATACCGTCAACAAGGACGGGCTGGACGCCAAAACTCGCCTTCTGCTGACGCTGGCCGGGCTGACCTGTCAGGGCGCTCAGGCGGACTCGGCGGTGCGTCAGACCGTGCGCCATGCGCTTGAGGCTGGCGCCAAGAAACAAGAGATCGTGGAAACGATCGGTCAGATGTCGGTCTTTGCCGGCATCCCGGCCATGACCCGCGCGCTGGATCTGGCGCAAGAGGTCATGGGCGACAACGAGGATGAGGATCAATGACCGTCTTTGCCTTCTATCTGTTTGCCATCAGCGCCATCACCGGCGGGCTGTTCACGGTGATCAGCCGCCAGCCGGTGCATTCGGTGCTGTGGCTGATCCTGTCCTTTCTGTCCTCGGCGGGCCTGTTCGTGCTGCTGGGGGCTGAGTTCGTGGCGATGCTGCTGATTATCGTTTATGTCGGCGCGGTTGCGGTTCTGTTCCTCTTCGTGGTGATGATGCTGGATGTGGACTTTGCCGAGCTGAAGGCCGAGATGGCGCGCTACATGCCGCTAGCGCTGTTGATCGGATTGGTGATCCTGATGCAGTTCGTCATGGCCATCGGAGCATGGGACAGCGCGCAGGGTGCCGCCGCCAATCTGGCGCAGCCGGTACCGAGCGACCGCCACAACACTGAGGCGCTAGGCGTCATTCTATACGATCAATACTTCCTTCTGTTCCAACTGGCGGGCCTGATCCTGCTGGTGGCCATGATCGGTGCCATTGTGCTGACACTGCGCCACCGTCAGGACATCAAGCGTCAGGACATCATCGGCCAGATGATGCGCGACCCGGCCAAAGCGATGGAGTTGAAGGACGTGAAACCGGGGCAGGGACTTTGAGACGATGATCGGACTTGAACACTATCTTACGGTCGCGGCGACGCTATTCGTCATCGGCATCTTCGGTCTCTTCCTGAACCGCAAGAACGTCATCATCCTGCTGATGAGCATCGAGTTGATGCTGCTGGCGGTGAATATCAACCTCGTGGCGTTCTCTAGTTTCCTCGGCGATCTGGTCGGGCAGGTCTTTACGCTGTTCGTGTTGACAGTTGCGGCGGCTGAGGCGGCGATTGGTCTTGCCATTCTGGTCTGCTTCTTCCGCAACCGTGGCACCATCGCGGTTGAAGACGTCAATATGATGAAGGGGTAAGAGAATATGGAAACCACCATCCTCTTTGCCCCGCTCGTGGGTGCGTTGATCTGCGGTTTTGGCTGGCGCTTCATTGGTGAGAAAGCCGCCATGTGGACTGCCACGGGCCTGCTGTTTCTGGCCTGCCTGCTCAGCTGGATCGTCTTCCTTTCATTTGATGGCCACACCCAGCAGATCGAGATCATGCGCTGGATCGAAAGTGGTTCGCTGTCGACAAGCTGGGCCATTCGTCTGGACCGTCTGACGGCGATCATGCTGATCGTGGTGACGACCGTTTCGGCGCTGGTTCACTTGTATTCGTTCGGCTACATGGATCACGACCCGCAATGGCGTGAAGGCGAAAGCTATAAGCCGCGTTTCTTTGCCTATCTGTCGTTCTTCACCTTCGCCATGCTGATGCTGGTGACGGCGGACAATCTGGTTCAGATGTTCTTTGGCTGGGAAGGCGTGGGTGTCGCCTCGTACCTGCTGATCGGGTTTTATTATCGCAAGCCCAGCGCCAATGCAGCGGCGATGAAAGCGTTCATCGTGAACCGAGTGGGCGATTTCGGCTTTGCGCTGGGGATCTTCGCGCTGTTCTTCCTGACCGACAGCATCAATTTCTCAGACATATTCGCGTCGGCCCCGGCATTGGCGGAGGAAAAACTGAGCTTCCTCTGGGGTGAGTGGACTGCGATCGAGGTGATCTGTGTTCTGCTGTTCATTGGCGCGATGGGTAAATCGGCGCAGTTGATACTACACACCTGGCTGCCGGATGCGATGGAAGGTCCGACCCCTGTGTCCGCGCTGATCCACGCTGCGACCATGGTTACCGCAGGTGTGTTCCTGGTCTGCCGTATGTCGCCGCTGATGGAGTTCGCACCGGGGGCCACCGGGTTCATAGCCTTCCTTGGCGCTTCGACTGCGTTTTTCGCAGCAACCGTGGGCTTGGTGCAGACCGATATCAAGCGGGTCATTGCGTATTCGACCTGTTCGCAATTGGGTTACATGTTTGTCGCCGCCGGCGTTGGCATGTACTCAGCCGCGATGTTCCATCTGCTGACGCACGCATTCTTCAAGGCGCTGCTGTTCCTTGGTGCCGGTTCAGTGATCCATGCGATGCATCATGAGCAAGAGATGACCGAGTACGGCGGTCTGCGGAAGAAAATCCCCTATACGTTCTGGGCGATGATGATCGGCACGCTGGCCATTACCGGTGTGGGCATCCCGCTGACCACGTTTGGCTTCGCCGGGTTCCTGTCGAAGGATGCCATAATCGAAAGCGCCTTTGTAGGTGGCACAGGTTATGCCTTCTGGATGTTGGTAATCGCAGCGGTGTTCACCTCATTCTACAGCTGGCGTCTGATATTCCTGACCTTCTATGGCGAGCCGCGTGGCGACAAGCATACGCATGAGCACGCACATGAAAGTCCAATGGTCATGCTGGTCCCACTGGGCGTGCTGTCGCTGGGCGCGGTGTTCTCGGGGATGCTGTGGTACAACCAGTTCTTCGGCTACACCGATAAAGTGGCCAAGTTCTACGGTATTCCGCTGGCGGAAGAGACTGGCGGTCATGGCGAAGTTGCCGCAGACGCATCTCATGGTGAGGCCAAGGCAGATGACGCCCAAGGCGACGCGAAGGCTGATAAAGGCGAGGGTGGCTACAAGGCGGACAAAAAGCATGCCAGCTTTGGCGGTGAGCCGGGCGAAGGCGCGCTGTATATGGCACCTGACAACAATGTCCTGAACGATGCGCATGAGGCTCCGAAATGGGTCAAAGTATCGCCTTTTGTTGCCATGCTGCTGGGTTTTGTCGTCGCCTATTGGTTCTACATCGTGAACACGTCGCTGCCCGCTCGTCTGGCGGCGAACCAGCGGCCGCTGTACCTGTTTCTCAAGAATAAGTGGTACTTTGACGAGATCTACGACGCGATCTTTGTCAAACCTACCATTGCGCTGAGTCGGTTCCTGTGGAAACGCGGTGACGGCAACACGATTGATGGCTTCCTGAACGGGATTTCGATGGGCGTCGTGCCCTTCTTTACTCGCCTCGCAGGCAAAGCTCAGACGGGTTACATCTTTACTTACGCCTTCTGGATGGTTTTGGGCATCGCCGCTCTTGTCACCTGGATGTCGATCGGCGGAGGCGCAAACTAATGGACAATATCCTATCTATTGTCACCTTCATCCCCGCCATCGCGGCAGGCATTCTGGCCCTGTTTCTGCATGGCGAGGACGTAGCCGCGCAGCGCAACGCCAAATGGGTTGCGCTGGTTGCCACAACCGTGACCTTTCTGGTCTCAATCGGCATCTATACCGGCTTTGATGCGTCCAACACCGGCTTCCAGATGGTGGAAGAGGGCGAGTGGCTGCTGGGCCTGAAGTACAAGATGGGTGTCGATGGTATCAGCGTTCTTTTCGTGCTGCTGACCACCTTCATCATGCCGCTGACCATTCTGGCCAGCTGGCAGGTCACGGACCGGGTCAAGGAATACATGATCGCATTCCTGCTGCTGGAAACGCTGATGCTGGGCGTGTTCATGGCGCTGGATCTCGTGCTGTTTTACCTGTTCTTCGAGGCGGGCCTGATCCCGATGTTCCTGATCATCGGTATCTGGGGTGGCAAGGACCGCATCTATGCCAGCTTCAAGTTTTTCCTATACACCTTCCTCGGCTCGGTGCTGATGCTGGTGGCGATGGTTGCGATGTATGCGGATGCGGGCACCACGGATATCGAGGCGCTGATGAGCCATCAGTTCTCGTCCGAAGGGTTCAGCGTACTGGGCATCTATATCGTCGGCGGCATGCAGACGCTGATGTTCCTGGCCTTCTTCGCGTCGTTCGCGGTGAAGATGCCGATGTGGCCGGTGCATACCTGGCTGCCGGATGCGCACGTTCAGGCGCCGACGGCAGGTTCGGTCGTGCTGGCGGCGATCCTGTTGAAGATGGGCGGCTATGGCTTCCTGCGCTTCAGCCTGCCGATGTTCCCGGTGGGGTCTGCGGTGATGACCGATGTGGTGCTGTGGATGTCGGCGATTGCTGTTGTCTACACCTCTCTGGTCGCGCTGGTGCAGGAGGATATGAAGAAGCTGATCGCCTATTCCTCGGTCGCGCATATGGGCTTTGTGACCATGGGTATCTTTGCAGCGAACCAACAGGGCATTGATGGCGCGATCTTCCAGATGCTCAGTCATGGGTTCATTTCCGCAGCGCTCTTCCTGTGTGTTGGCGTGATCTATGACCGGATGCACACCCGCGATATCGAGGCGTATGGCGGTTTGGTCATCCGGATGCCGGCTTACGCTCTGGTCTTCATGCTGTTCACCATGGCCAATGTCGGCTTGCCTGGTACATCGGGCTTCATCGGGGAATTCCTGACCCTGATGGGCGCTTTCCAGGTCAACACCTGGGTGACGGCTGTGGCTGCAACCGGTGTGATCTTCTCAGCGGGCTATGCGCTGTGGCTCTATCGCCGGGTAGTCTTTGGAGATCTGATCAAGGAAAGCCTCAAGGCCATCACAGACATGAGTTCGCGCGAGCGGCTGATCTTCGCGCCGCTGATCGTGATGACCATTCTGCTTGGGGTTTATCCCTCGCTGGTGACCGATGTGATCGGGCAATCCACCGCAGCGCTAATCTCGAACTATGACACGGCTCTGGCCGCGGCTGAAGCCGCAACCCAGACAGCCGCTTCGCATTAAGGGGGCTTTGGAGACATGATCCAGGCTGATCTGACAATCATCCTGCCGGAAATTGTTCTGGCAATTTATGCGATGGCGGCGCTGATCGGGGCTGTCTACACCACCAAGGATGCTCTGGCTCCCATACTGGTCTGGGCCACTTCAGGTCTGATGGCGGTGTTGGCAATCTGGATTGCGATGAATGGCGAAGGTACCAACGTGGCCTTCAACGGCATGTTTGTGGATGACGGCTTTGCCCGATTTGCAAAGGTTGCGATTCTGCTGTCTGCCGCTGCGGTATTGCTGATGAGCCAGGAATATATGGCGCGCCGCGATCTGCTGCGCTTTGAATATCCTCTGCTGGTCGCACTTGCGGCTGTCGGCATGATGATGATGGTTAGCGCAGGCGATCTGATGTCGCTTTATATGGGGCTTGAGCTGCAGTCGCTGTCGCTTTACGTCGTGGCCGCCTTGCGGCGCGACAGTGCCAAATCCACCGAAGCCGGTCTGAAATACTTCGTGCTGGGCGCGTTGAGTTCTGGCTTGCTGCTCTATGGTGCGTCGCTGGTTTACGGCTTCACCGGCACCACGCTGTTCTCGGGCATCATCCAAACGGTGCATCATGGAGATGTCTCGATTGGCCTCCTGTTTGGCCTAGTGTTCATGATCTCGGGTCTGGCGTTTAAGGTCTCGGCCGTGCCGTTCCATATGTGGACGCCGGATGTGTATGAAGGGTCTCCGACCCCGATTACTGCGTTCTTCGCTACCGCTCCGAAAGTGGCTGCGATGGCCCTGTTCGCGCGCCTGATGCATGATGCCTTCGGAGGCGTGATCAAGGATTGGCAGCAAGTGATCGTGCTGCTTTCGGTCCTGTCGATGCTGCTGGGCGCGGTTGCGGCCATCGGGCAGCGGGACATCAAGCGGCTGATGGCGTTTTCGTCGATTGCCCATATGGGATATGCTCTGATCGGACTGGCCGCCGGGACCGAGATGGGCATCAAGGCAATGCTAATGTATCTGGCCATCTATGTGACGATGAATATCGGAACCTTCGCATTCATCCTGATGATGGAGCGTGATGGCAAACCGGTCACTGATATTGATGCGCTACGTCAGTTCTCGAAGCGCGATCCGGGTAAAGCTCTGGCGGTCCTGATCCTGATGTTCAGTCTGGCGGGCGTGCCACCGATGCTGGGCTTCTTCGCCAAGTTCGGCGTCTGGCAAGCGGGTATCGATGCCGACCTGTTCGGGCTGGTGATCGTCTCGGCCATCGCCTCGGTCATCGGTGCGTTCTACTATCTGCGGATCGTGTTCTACATGTATTTCGGGGCGGAGAATGAAGACCCGATCGAGATCCGCTCGACCCCGGTTTTGTGGGCAGCGCTGATGGGCTCTGCGGCTCTGATGTTGATTGGCGTATTTTATCAGTTCGGTGTGGAAGGGGCAGCTGCAGCTGCTGCGGCGACGCTTGTCAACTGATACTGCCGCGTTTCGATCAACCGAGGCTCGGTCGCGCGACCGGGCCTTTTTGACATGAGCGAATGGCCGCAGGGATATGGCCTGCATATACTGAAAGAAGTCGACAGTACTCTGAATGAGGCGGTGCGGCTTGCGCCAACAGCGACCGGTCCGGTCTGGATCATGGCACATCATCAGACCGCCGCGCGTGGTCGGCGCGGGCGAGCTTGGGCCAACCCAAAAGGTAATCTGGCAGCGACTTTGCTGATGCGCCCGCCGGGTGATCCGGAACAGGCGGCCCTTCGAAGTTTTGTCGCAGCGCTCGCCCTGTATGATGCCTGTGTGGCGGTAACGGGGCGCGCAGTAGGTTTGGCACTGAAATGGCCCAATGACGTGCTGCTCAACGGCGGAAAACTAGCGGGTATCCTGCTAGAAAGCACGGGGCAGGGCCGGGGGGTGTCACATCTGGCGATAGGTATTGGGGTGAACCTGTCCGAGGCACCGGGCACTGATCGCGTCGAAGCCGGAGCGGTGCGACCTGTTTCTCTGCTCTCGGAAACCGGCGCGCTCACCACCCCCGAGGATTTTCTGACCGAACTGGCGGTAGCTTATGCGCATTATGAGACCCAGTTCATGACCTACGGGTTCGAACCGATCCGCACCGCCTGGCTATCCCGAGCAGCGCGGTTGGGCGAAGTCATAACCGCTCGTACAGCCACGTCCGAAACGGTTGGAACCTTCGAAACGGTAGACGTGGGTGGCAGCCTTGTCCTAAACACCGCCAAGGGCCGGGTCAGCATTCCGGCTGCGGATGTGTACTTCTGAAAGGGGCGCGGGATGCTTCTGGCGATTGATTGCGGCAATACCAACACCGTTTTCTCGATCTGGGATGGCGAAAAGTTCCTGTGCACTCTGCGCACCTCAACCCACCATGCCCGCACAGCGGATGCCTATTTCACCTGGTATTCAACCTTGGTGAAACACTACGGTATCGAAGCTGATATCTCGGATGTGATCATCGCCTCAACCGTGCCACGCGTGGTGTTCAACCTGCGGGTCTTTGCTGATCGCTTTTTTGGATGCCGGCCGATTGTTGTTGGCAAGCCAGATTGCCTGCTGCCGGTCAATCCGCGCGTGGACGAAGGCACCGTGCCCGGTCCGGACCGGTTGGCCAACGCGGCGGCGGCGTTCGACCGCCATGGCGGCAATGTGGTTGTGGTTGACTTTGGGACCGCCACGAATTTCGACGTGGTCGCAGCCGACGGCGCCTACGTCGGTGGTATCATCGCCCCTGGCGTGAACCTGAGCCTTGAGGCACTGCATCAAGGTGCCGCGGCGTTGCCGCATATCGACATCACGAGACCCGAAAAAGTGATTGGAACAAACACGGTTGGCTGTATCCAGTCCGGCGTGTATTGGGGATATTCCGGCCTGATTGAAGGGCTGATCTCGCGCGTGAAAGCTGAATACGGAATGGCGATGAAAGTCGTCGGTACCGGGGGCCTGGCGCCTCTGTTTGATCAGGCTGACGTGGGTTTTGACGCTATCGAGGATGATCTGACGATGCACGGGTTGACCGTGATACATCGCTATAACAAGGAAAATGGCTCAACATGAGCAGTGAACGACTGATCTATCTGCCGCTGGGCGGTGCAGGCGAAATCGGCATGAATGCCTATGTCTATGGTTACGGCAAGCCGGGGCAAGAGCGGTTGATCCTTGTGGATCTTGGCGTTGCCTTCCCGGACATGGACACCTCGCCCGGCGTGGATCTGATCTTTGCAGACATCACCTGGCTTAAAGAGCGTGCCGATCAGCTGGAAGCAGTTTTTGTCACCCACGCGCACGAAGATCATGTCGGGGCGGTGGCCCACTGTTATGAGGCTTTGGGCGCGCCGGTCTACGCGCGCGCTTTTACCGCCAATATCGCGCGTCGCAAGATGGAAGAACGCGGCCACCCGACCGAGGCGGTGCAAACTGCGTCTCCATGGCCCGAACAGATCAAGGCTGGCCCGTTTACCGTTGGTTTCCTGCCGGTTTCGCATTCCATCCCTGAAAGTGCAGGGCTCGTTATCGACTCGCCTTCCGGGCGCGTGGTGCATACGGGGGATTTCAAGCTCGATTCCAACCCGGTCGTGGGCGAACCATTCGATCCCGATCTGTGGGCCGAGGTGGCAAAGCCCGGCGTCAAAGCGTTGGTCTGTGACAGTACCAATGTGTTCTCAAGCCATCCCGGGCGTTCGGAATCCGAAGTCGGACCCGAGATCACCCGTCTGGTTCAAGAGGCCAGCGGCATGGTCATCGCAACCACGTTTGCCTCGAACGTGGCACGCGTGAAAACGCTGGCAGAGGCGGGACAGAAAGCCGGCCGTTCGGTCGTACTGCTGGGTCGTGCGATGCGGCGTATGATCGAGGCGGCGACCGAGACCGGCATCCTGACCGATTTTCCAAAGGTTATCAGCGCCGAAGAGGCCGTCGATGTGCCACGCGCGAACCTGATGTTGATTGTGACTGGCAGCCAAGGCGAACGCCGCGCAGCCAGCGCCCAACTGGCGCGCGGTAAGTATCGCGGACTAGAAGCGAAAGAGGGCGATCTGTTTCTGTTCTCGTCCAAGACTATTCCCGGCAATGAACGTGGCGTGATCCGCATCATGAACCAGCTCAGTGAGAAGGGAGTGGATGTAGTCGATGACAGCTCTGGTCTGTATCACGTCTCGGGTCACGCCAACCGGCCTGATCTTGAGAAGGTTCACGCTCTGATCGATCCGCAGATGGTCATCCCGATGCATGGCGAACACCGCCACTTGCGTGAGCATGCCAAACTGGCCGAAACGGGCGGACGTACTGGGATTCTCGCTGTTAACGGCACTATGCTGGATCTGACTGGGAATGCGCCCAAAGTGGCGGATTATATCGAGACTGGCCGGACCTATCTGGATGGTACAGTCAAAATCGGCGCCTTGGACGGCGTGGTGCGCGACCGGATTCGCATGGCGCTGAACGGCCATATCACCATCACGGTGATATTGGACGAAGAAGACGAACCGCTGGGTGAGCCGTGGTGCGATACGATGGGCCTGCCCGAAATGGGATCATCCCGCGCGGGGCTGATTGAGGTGCTGGAAGAGGACCTGAACCAGTTCCTGATGCGTGCGGGCGCAAAGACGCTGCGTGATGACGACAAACTGGAAGAAGGGTTGCGCCGGATCGCACGTCAGACCGCGCAGGCCGAGATCGGCAAGAAACCCGAGGTAACAGTGGTTGTTAGCCGAATGCGTTAATCTGCATAGGGCATCGGATAGCCCCGAAGCTGCAGGAAAAGGCTGGCCTCTTCGTTGTTGAGAAAGAAGGGAACGGTTTCAGGCGGGTTCGGGTCCTCTGCACGGGCAGCGACTTCGGCCAGAACAACTTCGGTGATGAAGGGCAGGTCGAACTCTCGTGCTTGGCTGATCTTGACCCATTGCAAATGCGATAGCTCGTCCGAGGCATGCGTGAAGTCGTCAAGATCCCCCTGAATCGCGTCCGCATCGACCAGAAAGAACCTGGCGTCGAACCGGCGGGGTCGCCCCGGCGGTGTGACTGCGCGAAAGACAAATTGCAGTGCTTCTGCAGACGGCAGGTAGCCCATCGCCGCAAAGCTTTGCCAATCGGCCGGGATCGCGCCTTGCCAATCCCCTTGTTGCCCCAGAACAAGCCCGGTTTCTTCCCACAACTCTCGGATCGCCGCGACAGCCAGAGAGGTCTGCAAGTTTGGCGCTGATTGTTGTGACAGGCGATCGGTGCATAGATCGGGCAATGGCGTACTGAGCGGGATGCCTGCATCGGAAGCATCAACCGCGCCGCCCGGGAATACGAATTTGTTCGGCATGAACGCAGCCTTGGCGCCGCGTTGGCCCATCAGGATCGACGGGTCTCTGAACCGATCACGCAATACGATTACGGTAGCAGCATCCCGGATTGCGGTTTTATCCGTCGTCATCCGGCCTTGCCAAACCCGTGCATCCGCCGCGCCCATTGATAGGCGACAACGGCCCCTTTGAGACGGGGCAGAAGGAACAGGGATAGCGCGACGCAGCCGATCGAGAATGCAATCGCCATGGTCCATGGATCGGGACGCCACTGCACGTAAGAGACATGAAGGGCGGGTGCCAGAAGGTGCCCCACCAGCAGGATCGTCAGGTAGGCCGGGCCGTCATCAGCGCGATGATGGAACAATTCCTGCCCGCATTCCGAACAGGTGTGATTCACCTTGAGATAGCTGTGCAACAGCGCACCCTCACCGCAATTCGGGCATTTGCACCGGAACCCTCGGATCAATGCGGGTTTTGTTGGGCGGTCTTCTTCGAGCGAACTGTCAATAGTTTGGTCAATCATATGTATCTCGCGCATCTTTCCTGAAGGCATTTAGGCAGGATCAGACCCAACGGAAAAGGGGGGTGCGTCGCTTTGTGGCGCTGCTGCTTAGCGTATCATTTTCTATTGGCGTTTCAAATAAACCAAAAAAAGTTGTGCCGGAAGCGACGGAAACCCGCCCAAGCCGCGTTTGAATAGGTATCAACAGCGGCAAATGGCCGCCAAATTCAGGGAACTATGTAATGAAAACCAAAAGCTTCATTTCGGCAATCGTCGTAGCTGCAGTTACTGTGACCGGCACTTCCGCTTTGGCCAAGGGCCCGCGTGCGACATTTCAGGAACTGGATGCCGACGGGGACGGGCAGGTGACTCAGGCCGAGATCGAGACACATCGCAACCAGAAATTCACCGCTGCCGATACGGATGGCGACGGCCAACTGAGCGTCGAAGAAATGCAGGCTGCGGCGCAGACCAAGGCCAACGAGCGTGTTACCAAGATGTTCGAAAAGCACGACGCAAATGCGGATGGTTTCCTTAGCGAAGATGAATTGCCGAAACCGCGCCGCGCCTCCAAGATGTTCGAGCGCATCGATGCCGACGGCAACGGTTCGATCTCAGAACAGGAATACGCGGATGCAAAAGATAAAATGGGCCGGAAACACAAGCGGCATCAGAAGTCGGACACCGACAACAACTGATACGGGATGGAGGATCTGACCTCTTATCCCGACATCGAGCATGGCGGAACACCTGCCATGCCCGAGCCCAGCGACGAAGAGTTGCTGGGCCGGTTTTCTGATGGCGATGCTACGGCGGCCCGCCTGCTGACCGGGCGGTTGGGGCCGCGAAGTTATTCCGTGGCTTTGCGAATGCTGGGAAACCCAGCAGAAGCAGAGGACGTGACGCAAGAAGCGATGATGCGCCTTTGGAAGATGGCACCTGACTGGGTGCCGGGGCAGGCGCAGTTATCGACCTGGCTCTATCGCGTAACACTGAATCTATGTGTGGACTTGCGCCGGAAAAAGCGGCCTCAAGCGTTGGACAATGTGGCCGAACCCGAAGATGAGACTGCCAGTGTGGTCGACCAGATGCAGGAGAGTGCCCGCAAGGACGCGTTGCAGGCTGCATTGGAGCATTTGCCGGACCGGCAGCGGCAGGCTGTGGTTCTGCGGCACATCGAAGAATTGTCCAATCCCGAAATCGCGGGGATCATGGATATTTCGGTCGAGGCGGTTGAAAGCCTGACCGCGCGTGGCAAACGATCTCTGACCGCGATACTGGCGGGGCGTCGGGATGAACTGGGGTACGAACATGGCTGATCAAGATAACGAACTCGACCATCTGTTTGCACGGGCGCGTGCGGCGCGGGATACGTTTCCTGACGATCTTGCGGTTCGCATCGAAACGGATGCCGAAGCCATACGTCTGGCCCGGACTGCAAGACCGCAGCGGCGGACATGGCGGCAAAAGATAGGCGTTATCGGGGGGTGGCAAGGGTTGAGCGGTCTTGTGGCCGCAAGCGCAGCTGGCGTCTGGATCGGGTTCTCCGCTCCGGCCTTCTTGCCGGACCCTGTTGATTATTTCATCTCACAAGAGACGACCTATCTGATGGCCGATCTGAATTTAGACGAAAACTATCTGGAGGACGCAGAATGAGCGATCATCCCGCACCCAAACGCAAATGGATGCCGATATTGCTGGTTGTCTCTCTTGCTTTGAATCTGCTGATTGTCGGAGTCATTTTGGGTGCGGCATTGCGCTTTAAAGGAAGCGCTCATGCCGATGCGCCTCCGGGATTTGGCCCGGCGCTGTATTATGCGCTGCCAAAGTCGGATCGAAAGGCTCTGAGGGGTGAGTTGTCGGACCTGCGCGGAAAAGGATCACATCGTCGCAAGCAGGATTTTACTGCTCTCAGTCAAGTGCTGAGGGCCGTGCCTTTCGATCCCGCAGCGGTTGCGAGTCTTTTGGCACAGCAGTCGAAGGCAACTGCTGATCTGCAGACTGCGCTTCATCAGCAATGGCTGGCCCAGATCTCGGCCATGAATGATGACCAACGTGCCGCTTACGCGGACCGGCTGGAGGACGTGGTTAAACGCGGCCCGCGTAAACACAAAAAACGGGACTGACTAGTCACGCTGCGCTTTGCCGAATCTGTACCTGGTTGCGGCCCGCTTTTTTGGCGGCATAAAGTGCTTTGTCCGCCGAGCTGATCAATCGACCAACCGGGTCTGTTTCGCCTGGATGAGAGAGTTCGGGCGGGGTACATAATTTCACCCCCACGCTGATCGTTACGGGTACTGGGGCCGGACGATCCGGCAGCTGAAAAGGTTTTTCGCAAATTGTTTCACAAATCTGTTTCGCTTGCTTCAGCGCTTGGTCGGTTGAGGTATTCGGTAGCCCGATCATGAACTCTTCGCCGCCGATACGTGCGACAAAACCGGTTTTTCCTATCACGACTCGCAGCCTTTTCGCGGTTTCGGTCAGAACTAAATCCCCCGCAGCGTGACCGTAACGGTCATTGATTGCCTTGAAGTGGTCCAGATCGGCCAGCATCACAGCGAATCCGTGTTCCGTTTCTGGGGCCTGAAGCGCGATCTGGTCCAGCGCGCGCATCGCATAGCGGCGATTGAACAGTCCGGTCAGCGGATCGATCAGGGATTCGGCCAAATCCCTGCGCAATGTCGCTCGCAATCTGTCGTCTCGGGTCTTGCGGGCGATCAGAGTTTCAAGCCGCAAGCATATCTCATCTGTCTGAAACCCGCCCATGCAGACCGCATCAGCGCCTCGGTCCAGCGCCTCGGCCGCAAGTGCGGGATTATCATCCGGCAACACACCGATCAGCACCGTATTTCGTGTCGCACCGCGCGACCGAAGATCTGCCAGTAGGTTCCGCCCCGAGCTATTCGGTGCAAGCTCAACAATAATCGCGTCCGGGATCGTTCCGGACAGGATGCCTTTGAGATCAGGCATAGTATGGCCGGTCACACGATGCCGGGTTTGATGGGTCAGAGCATTACTCCACAACGCGCTGGTTCGAACTGTTTGCGTCAGGATCGCGATCTCTGCCATCGATGGCGGGGCGATCAGCACCTGTGGCGCCTCGCCAAAGCCAATGGTTTGGGCCGAACCTTCGATGTTTAATTCCTGCCGTTCGGCGCGCGTACGTAACAAGCTGCGCACGCGGGCCAATAGAAGTGTATCCTTGAACGGATAGCCAAGCACATCATCCAGCCCGTCAGACAGTGCCTTCAAACGCGCTGCTTTGTCGTTTTGCGGTGCAATCGCAACAATCGGCACATCGATCAGAGCAGGATCTGCCGCCATCACTTTCTTAACATCCGCAGCGCTTCCGTCGGGCAGAGTTTGCGCTGTAAGAACCAGATCAGGCCGTGTCCGCCGCAGCAATGCACCAAGCCCGGCCAGTTTCTCTCCCTGCACGACATGGTACCAGGCGGCCGTCAACTGAACCTTGAGCATTATGCGATTGGTCGAAACACCGTCGAGGACGAGTATGGTGCCTTGTACAGACATAGCCATTCACCGTTTGATTGCATGCGTTGCTAAAGTGTTTATGAGTCTGGTTAACAAACCCTTTCCAACACAGTGTCCGAGGCCAGTTTATGCCGATCTCCGCCAATTCCGCTGAAACTCTGGCCCTGAATGTGCTGGGCTGGCTGGTGGGAAATGATGAGTTGCTGCCCGTTTTCCTGGGGGCGACAGGTGCCTCGGAACAAGATTTGCGCGACCGTGCGGGTGAGGCTGAATTTCTTGGGTCTGTGTTGGACTTTCTGCTGCTTGACGATTCATGGGTGATCGCTTTTTGTGACGCCAATTCCGTGCCCTACGAAGAGCCGGGTCAAGCCCGTGCCGCGTTGTCCGGAATTTCGGATATGCACTGGACCTAACCCAAAGGAAATTTGTTTCATGGCAATCGACGCCCTCGTGTTCGACAAGGACGGTACTCTTTTTGATTTTGCAGCCACTTGGGGTGCGTTCGGGCGTATCGCGATGCTGCAGCTCTCTGATGGAGATGTGCAGCGCGCGACAGAGTTGGGGAAGGCCATCGGATTTGATTTTGAACAAGAGAGCTACGACCCGAATAGCGTAGTCATCGCCGGAACGGTCGATGAAGTTGCTGCAGCCCTGACACCGCATTTGCCTGAGGTATCTCTGGGGCACCTGATCGAAACACTCAACCGGGCGTCAGCGAACGCAGAGCAGATCCAAGCCGTTCCCTTGGCACCATTCCTTGCCGAGCTGCGGCGCGCCGGGCTGAAACTGGGCGTTGCGACGAACGATGCTGAAATGCCGGCCCTGCGGCACCTGCAGTCCGTTGGTGTGCGGGACCATTTTGATTTTGTAGCCGGATATGACAGCGGACATGGTTACAAGCCAGGTCCGGGGCAGCTATTGGCCTTTGCTCAGCATGTCGAGGTCGCGCCATCTCGTGTTGCGATGGTTGGTGACAGTCTTCACGATCTAGAGGCGGGACGCGCCGCAGGGATGGTCACCATCGGGGTTCTGACCGGCATGGCGACGGCCAAAACACTCGAACCGCTGGCGGATGTCGTCTTGCCCAACATCGGGCACATTCCCGGCTGGTTGTCGAAAACCGAATAACCTCGGTTCCAAATCGCCGGGTTGGATAATAAAACCGACAACTCTTGTCGCAGACAGAACGGCGATACTGAATCTTCGGGGCTTTCATAGGAGTGAAAGCGCGGAGGATGGTGATGGCTGAGAGCAAGACACGCAAACGTCGCGGTGGTGGACGCGCGGGCGCAGCCGCGAGGCGCGGCGCGGCGGTGATCGAGCAGATGCCCTGGAACCCGCCCACAAACATCGACAAGCCAATCGAGCCGTTGGGACCCGAGGGAATCGAAGCGGTTCACGAAGGTGCCATGCGGATTCTCGAAGAGATCGGCATCGAGTTCTACAATCAAGAAGCCATCGGGATCCTGCGCAAGGCGGGCTGTACAATTTCCGGCGACAACGTCCGTATGGACCGGGATTTCGTGATGGAAATGGTGGGCAAGGCGCCCAGCAAATTTACCATCACGCCGCGCAACCCGGAGCATCAGATCGAGATTGGTGGCAGGACCATTCTGTTCGGCAATGTTTCATCCCCACCAAATTATTGGGACATGGAAATCGGAAAAAAAGTGCCCGGCACCCGGCGGATGTGTCAGGACCTGCTGAAGCTGACGCAATACTTCAACTGTATCCACTTTGCAGGTGGATATCCGGTTGAGCCGGTCGATATCCACGCCAGCATACGGCACCTTGATGTGCTTTATGACAAGCTGACCCTGACCGACAAGGCAATGCATGCCTATTCGCTGGGGAAAGAGCGCGTCGAAGACGTGATGGAGATGGTGCGTATCGCGGGTGGCCTGAGCCACGAGGAATTCGAGGCCACGCCCCGCATGTACACTAACATCAACTCGACCTCACCGTTGAAACACGACCATCCAATGATCGATGGCTGCCTGCGGCTTGCGCGGCGTGGGCAGGCAATTGTCGTGACGCCTTTCACTCTGGCCGGGGCGATGGCCCCTGTAACGATGGCTGGCGCAGTGGCACAATCGCTTGCCGAAGCGCTGTGCGCGATTGCGTTGTTTCAGTATGTTCGCCCGGGTATTCCATGCGTGATCGGGACCTTTACTTCGAATGTCGATATGAAATCCGGTGCGCCTGCATTCGGGACACCGGAATACATGCGCTCGACCCAGATGACTGGGCAGATGGCACGGTATTATGGCTTGCCTATGCGGTCCTCGGGCGTTTGCGCGGCAAATGTGCCCGATGGGCAGTCGGTTTGGGAAACCTCGAATTCCCTTTGGGCGGCGGTGCAGTCAGGCACCAACATGGTATATCATGCGGCAGGCTGGCTTGAAGGAGGCCTTATCGCAAGCCCCGAGAAGTTCATCATGGATTGCGAAATCCTGCAGCAGATTCAGCGGTATATGCAGCCGGAACTGACAGCAACGGGCCCGGATGACATCGCCCTTGAAGCGATCCGGTCTGTTGGAAACGACGGGCATTTCTTTGGCATCCAACATACGCAAGATCGCTATACCACCGCATTTTATCAGCCGTTCCTGAGTGACTGGAAAAACTTCGAAGCCTGGGAAGCAGCTGGTGGTATCTGGACTGCGGAACGTGCCCATCGGATGTTCAAGGAGATCGTGAACAATTTCGAAGCCCCGAAGATGGATGAGGCGATCCGCGAGGAGCTGGCCGAGTTTGTTGAGCGCCGCAAGGCCGAAGGCGGTGCGCCGACCGATTTCTGATCGCTGCCCAATCCGCCCCTCAGTTTGGGATTAGATCGGATTCTCATAATCCCGTATCGGATTTTGGGTTTTTGTTAAGTTTTCTGCGATCACTTGAGAGTGTCTTTCAATCTGAGGCGACTCATGCACGGGCTGATCAACAGGGCGATCCAATCCTTTGTTTGCGCCACCTACGGGCGTCAATGCTGGTTGCGCGCGACTCATACGGCCGGGCTGGGATTTGACGAGTTCGAGGCGATGTTGATCTATGACGCGGAGATATCGACCCGAGTGCTCGACGCTTTGTGCGCTGACTTGAACCGCCCAAAATCCGAATTTCTTGAGGATTTGGGCACTTATCTGGTCTCACACTCGAACATGGAAGATCTACGCAGGCTATTGCGTTTTGGCGGGGTCACCTATTTGGAGTTTCTGCATTCGCTTGATGATCTGTCGGATCGCGTCCGCCTCGCTGTGTCCGATCTGAGATTGCCGGATTTGGAACTGCAGGAACACTCGCCCGGGGAATATCACCTGCACTGTACTCCTGATTTGCCGGGGTATTCCAGCGTCATGACAGGTGTACTACGAGCCATGGCGGATGACTATGGGGCGTTGGTGATCCTGTCCAATGAAGGGTGCCAAAACGGGGCTGAGTTGATTTCTATCACATTGATCGAAAGCGCGTTTGCCGAAGGGCGTCACTTTGATCTTGGGGCACGTAAATCATGATCAAGACCGCAGATCTTGGACAGTTGCTGGACACCTTATGTCCGATGTTCGTCCTTGTAGATGACATGGGGCGGATCGGGCAGGTTGGACCAACTCTGCAGAAGCTACGTCCGGATCGGCCTATGGTCGGCCGAAGCTTTCTGGATGTCTTTGAACTGGTGCGCCCTCGCTCAATCACGACAGTAGCTGCGCTGATGATGGTGCCGGACCGAAAGCTACACCTCAGGTTTCAAGACCGGCCGCAGACTGCGTTCAAAGGTCTGATTGCGCCGTTTCCTGGCGGAAGCGGGGCGGTCATCAACCTGTCGTTTGGAATTTCGATACTGGATGCGGTACGCGACTATTCTCTGACCAGCACCGATTTCCCGGGCACTGATCTGGCCATAGAATTGTTGTATCTGGTCGAGGCAAATTCTGCCGCGATGGAAGCGTCACGCTCACTGAACTTGCGTCTGCAAGGTGCGATGCTGGCGGCAGAAGAACAAGCCTATACGGACACGTTGACCGGGCTGAAAAATCGACGTGCGATGGATCATATTCTGGGGCATTTGATTTCGTCGAAATCGAGTTTTGCAATGATGCATCTGGATCTGGATTTCTTCAAATCGGTCAATGATCGATTGGGGCATGCTGCAGGGGACTATGTTCTGCAGCAAGCCGCAAAGATCATGCTGGACGTCACACGCAGCGACGACACGGTTGCCCGAGTCGGGGGTGATGAGTTTGTCTTGATTTTTAAGGGCATGAACGATCGTACAAAGCTTGATGGTATTGCAGGGCGCCTGATTTCACGCCTGTGCAAGCCGATGCAGTTCGATGGGGCAACCTGCCGTATATCGGCAAGTATTGGTACAGCACTCTCGACACAATTCGAAGTGCCCAAGGCCGAGGATATTCTTCATGCCGCCGATCTGGCTTTATACGCCGCGAAACGAAGCGGGCGATCCTGCCACCGTTTCTATTGCGAGCTATCGGATGCGCAGCATTCCGGTTGACGCAGGTGGCCCCCCTTTGCTTCGCTACAGTGTATCCAACGTCGCCGCGATGTGTCGCTTGACCTGAGGAAGCTCTGAAATCACGGGCATTACGTGTCCGTGAAAGCTGGCGCGGGCAAGTTCCTCGGGTACATCTTCCAAAACATGGCCTCCGGTGCAGGCAAAAAACGGCAGGCACAGCGCCTTGCCACCGCACCCGGTGGCGGCGTCCGCAATTGATGGGGTTTGCTCAACGAACCCGGTGCGAATGCTATTGAACGCGGTAAGCCGACCCAGATTCTCGGCGAAACCCTTTGCGACAATGGCCGGATTGGCGCTGCGGCCCGAGCCATGTGCAGCGATCACAAGATCTGTGTCCGCCGCGCTCCAAACCCTGTTCGTCAGTTCCTGATGTATGGCCGCTGTAATCAGGGCAGGCAGTTCGGGATCGATACCCATGGGGTCCAGAATCGTGACAGAACGCTGGCCAATCCGCTTTGGCAGAGCGCTGGTGACAAACCAGCCGCGCGCCATGAATAAGGGGTAGATAACCGTGTCGCTGGTCAATCCATCAAGGCAATTTTCCAACGCCTGCGGGGCTGCCAATGTGGCCGACGATACCGAAACCCGTTGACATAACTCATCTACCTCTCGCGCAAAGGCTGCTAGCGCAGCTTCTGCAGGTGCAGGGTCCGAGGGTTGGCCATGGGCGACGATAACGGCGTGTGTCATGCAGGGCTCCGGATAGGTTCTGCGATAGATGTATTGCTGGTGGGCAGAGTCAATGCGGTGTTGGCAATTTCGTCATCCCAGCAGAGTCAGCCACAACCAGACCGTCAATATCGACGCGGTCGTTCCGATCAGAACCGACGATGCGGCGACGCGTTTGGCATGGCCATACATGTTAGCGAAAATATACGAATTGATCCCCGGCGCCATGGCCGCCGTCAGTACGCCCGAGCGGAACAGGTCTTGCGGCAGCGCCAGAGATGATCCGAAGAACCAAACCAGGCTTGGGTGCAGCATCAACGAGATACAGCAAACGAAGATAATGGTGCGCAGATCGCCCTCGGGCCGGTACTTGACCAGCACGCCCCCCAGCGCGAACAGGGCACCGGGCAAGGCCGCGCGGGTGATCAGGTTCAAGGCTTCGTCCACAACTCCGGGTATGGCCAGTCCAGTGAGGTTTACGACAAACCCCAACGAGATCCCAAGAATGAGTGCATTCTTGAACATGGCCGACAGCACGGATTTCAACATCCGCACTCCGCCGTTGCCGCGGTTTCGAAGCACCTCCATCACCGTGATGCCGAGACAATAGCAAAAGGGTGAGTGGAACGCGATGATTGTGAAGTTGCCCACTAGATTTTCGACCCCATAGGCGCGCTCGGTAATAGGCAACCCCAAGAGGACCGAGTTTGAAAACAGACAGCAAAATCCAATAGCAACCGAATCCTCCCACGCGCGTCCGAAGATCAGGCGCGCACCGATCATACCAGCGACAAAACACAGACCAGCTGCTGAATAGAAACTGACCAAAAGCCGAGGATCGAAGCTGGTGCCGAGATCGAGATTGGCAATGGCGAGAAACAGTAGGCAGGGAATGGCAAAGTTCTGCGTGAAACTCATTAACCCATCGATATGGGTTTCGCGAAAATAGCCGAACTTCGTCGCCGTGTATCCGGCACCGATGACCAGAAACACCGGCAGGATGACATCAATCAGGCTTTGTAACATGGCGGAGCCATACGGGGTATCGTAAGCGCGTGTAGCAGCATGCCTTACAGGGCGTGCCGGATCACCATGCCATCATAGGCAGGCGTGATATGATCCGGTGTTTCCGCATCGACCGTCGCATAATCCAGATCGATATGCATGTTGGTCAAAACGGCGCGTTTAGGTTTCAACTGGTCAATCCAGCCCAGCGTCTTTTCCAGATGGGCATGTGTCGGATGCGGGGAACGACGCAGAGCGTCAATAATCAGGCAGTCCAGATTCGCCAGTTCAGTCATGCTCTCATCATAAAGCTCTGCTACATCAGGCAGATAAACGACGTTTCCCATCCTGAAGCCAAGCGCATCGATTGATCCGTGGTTTACGCGAAATGGTCGAAGCGGGATCAGGCCGCCAGGGCCGGAAATTTCGAACGGCCCATTGATTGTCTTGAGATCGAGTATCGGCGGATACGGCGATCCCTCGGGCTGAACGAAGGCATAGCCAAACCGGCTGAGCAGATCGTTCTGCGTGTCACCATCGGCCCAGACAGGGACGCGGGTTTTCATGTTGAAGACGATCATCCGCAGATCGTCGATCCCATTCATGTGATCCGCATGGGAATGCGTGTAGACGACACCGTCCAATCGCCCCGTCCCGGTGTCCAGCAATTGGCTGCGCATATCCGGTGATGTGTCGATCAGAACCGAAGTTGTCCCATCCGGCCCGTCACGTTCGACCAGTAACGAGCATCGCCGCCGCTGGTTTTTCGGGTTTTCCGGATCACAATCACCCCAATGCCCCCCAAGACGGGGGACGCCACCGGATGACCCGCAGCCCAGAATTGTCAGGCGCAGCTCGCTCATGCAGCCGCCTTGTATGTGGCGGCTTTAGTGAAGAGCCGATCAAAATTGGCCTGCGTTTTTGCGGCGAAATCTGCGTAATCCAATCCGAAGACCTCAGCTCCTTTACGGGCGGTGTGTGCCGTATAGGCGGGCTCATTCCGTTTACCGCGATATGGTGGGGGGGCAAGATAGGGCGCATCGGTTTCGACCAGAATTCGGTCAACAGGTGCCGAAGCGAAGATATCGCGTAGTTCTTGGCTTCTTGGGAAGGCCGCGATGCCGGACATGGACAGGTAAAAGCCCAGATCAAGCGCGGCCCGGGCCAGTTCTGCCGACGAAGAAAAGCAATGCATGACGCAGGAATAGGGCGCATTGCGATGCTCTTCGGTCAGAATGCGGGCCATGTCGTCATCAGCAGCGCGCGCGTGGATGATCAATGGCAGGCCGGTGCGCTGGGCGGCCTCGATATGGATGCGCAGTGATTGTTTCTGCACATCCGCCGACTCGGCCGTGTAGTGATAATCAAGCCCGCTTTCCCCAATGCCCACGAACTTGGGATGCTTAGCCAATGCGACCAGCTCATCGACCGTGGCCATCGGCTCATCAGCGGCGCTCATCGGGTGGGTGCCTGCAGCGTAGAAGACTGGGGAGTGAGCCTCGGCGATGGCGCGCACAGCGGGTTCGTTGCGCAGCCGGGTGCAGATGGTCACCATGCGGGTCACGCCAGCCTCGGCAGCGCGGGCGACGATATCATCCAACTGACCGTCGAAATCAGGGAAATCCAGATGGCAGTGGCTGTCGGTAATTTCGGGGGTGAGGCTCATCAGCTGTGACCGGCGGTTTCCTGTATCTTGAACACCGTATCTAGGACAAGCGAGGCAGGGTCAAGGTTCACCGCCTGCCCATGCCGCGCGCGCGTCGTGATGAGCGCGGCGACCTCCGCCCATTGGCGGGCCTTGTGCTGCGAGTTAGAGAGGCGCGACAGAGTTTCAGCCTCATTCGGGGCGGCCTCGGGTATGGGGGCGGCACCTTTTGCACCTGTCAGCGCCAAACGCGAGAGCGCAACGTCGATCAGCGAAAGCAGCAGATCAAACCGTTCCGCAGCACCTCGCGGAGCAGCCGCTTCTGCCAGTTTTAGGGTGCGCTGGCGGTCGAGCCGGGGAAGGGAGCCCAGAATTGCAATCAGCTCGGCATAAAGCTCTAGCCCGCCGAGATTGATCAAGCGGACGGCATCACCCACTGACCCGGCGGCGAGGGCTGCCAAATGTTCAGCCCGACTAGGGATTTCTGTGCCGGTCTGCACTAGCGCGGCCTTCATGTCATCTGCGTCAAGGGGTGAAAGCCGCAGCGTGCGGCAACGCGAACGGATGGTCGGCAGCAGGCGCGAAGGTTGGTGTGAAATCAGCAGCAGCGTCGTGCGCGCTGGCGGCTCTTCGAGCATCTTCAGCAGCGCATTGGCAGCACTGACATTCATTTCATCCGCTGAATCGACGATAACAACCCGGCGACCACCATCGGCAGAGGACAGGCCGAAGAACTTGCCCAATTTGCGGATGTCATCGACAACGATTTCGTTGCGCAGCCGTCCCTGATCGTTGACGGACCGGGTGATTGCGGCAAGGCCGGGCTCGGCCCCCGCCTGGATTCGGTGAGCGACGGGGTGGTCCGGGTCGATGTCCAACGTCTCAGGCGCAGGAGGGGCGCCAAACAACCCGCCTTCATCTGCCGGAGGTGTGGCCAACAAAAACTGTGCAATGCGCCAGGCAAGGGTAGCCTTGCCCACACCCCGCGACCCCGTCAGCAACCAGCCGTGGTGCAGCCGGCCCGAGTTATACGCGGTTAAAAACGCCTCTTGGGCCGCATCCTGTCCGAACAGCTTGAGAGTTTCGCGCGGATGCGGGGCACCAGGGGCCTGATCCGGTGTTTGGATATCGTCGCTCATGTCAGCTCAATTGCAGGGACGTCATGACAATATCTGTCACATCCCGCGCAACGCTGTCCATGTCCCGATTGCCGTCGACCACGTGGAAACGGTCAGAGAATTCATGGGCCAGACCCAGAAAACCTGCCCGCATCTGTTGTTGAAGCTCCAAACCGAAATCTTCGAACCGTTCTTCGGTGCCCTGTCGACCTTTGGCGCGCAACAGGCCGGTTTCCGGGTCCATATCGATCAGCAAGGTCATATCTGGCTCTCGCCGGATCATCAAGCTGTGCAACTGATCCACCAAACCCCGCAGATCGCCGCGCGACAGACCTTGATACATCCGGGTACTGTCGGCAAAGCGATCGCAGATCACAACCTTGCCCTCTGCCAACGCGGGTTCAATCGTGCGCTCAAGATGATCGCGCCGGGCAGCGGTGAACAGCAGGATCTCGGTCTCGGCCGACCAGCGGTCCGGATCACCCTGCAGCACAAGGCTGCGAATTTCTTCTGCCCCGTCCGATCCGCCGGGCTCGCGCGTCAGAACGACGTCGCGGCCTTGATGCCGCAAGTGCTCGGCCAGCAGGCGCGCCTGCGTGGACTTGCCTGATCCGTCAATGCCTTCGAAGGTCAGAAACGTTCCGCGCGCTGTCACATTTGCTCCAGCGGAGTGTTGATCACTTCTTTCAGAACGATGCCACCCACGGTCAACATACGCACGACAAACCCGCCCAAGGGAACATCCTTTTCCGCAACCAGCGGGCGGCGGATTTCGGGCAATCCCTCGGGTTGGATCACAAGCTCGGCCAATTGCTGGCCTTTGCTGACGGGTGCGTTGATAGGGCCGTCATAGACAACCTCGGCCTTGATGTCCTTGTCGCCCAAAACGGGGAACAGCAAGGTCAGATCACCCTCGGGCACCAATCCCACAGTCTTTTCCGCCCCCATCCAAAGCTTGGCCTGGGCTACCGGTTCTTCTGATTTGGCAACTGTCCTCTCGACAAAATTTCGAAACGACCAGTTAACCACGGCCTCAGCCTCCTCTGCGCGCTTGGCGGTGCTGTCGAGCCCTGAAAGAACAAAGACAACCCGTCGGTCGCCTTGTTTGGCAGAACCGACCAAACCATATCCTGCCTCTTGGGTATGGCCAGTCTTGAGGCCATCGGCACCGATATCCAGCTTCAGCAGCGGATTGCGGTTCCGCGCGTTCGAGGGCGCGCGGCCATCGAATTCGAACTCTTCTTCGGCGAACAGGGGATAGTACTCGGGGAAATCGGTGATCAGCCGGTCGGCCAGAACTGCCAGATCGTGCACTGACATCATGTGCCCAGCAGCAGGCCAGCCGTTGGAATTGGCAAAGTTCGAGTTGTTCATGCCCATCTGCTGCGCCCGCTGAGTCATGAAACGGGCGAATCCGGCTTCGCTTCCGTCGGGGCTGAGCGCTTCGGCGATCACGACACAGGCGTCATTGCCCGAAAGCACGATGATCCCACGCAAAAGATCCTCGACCCGGACACGATCCTGCGTGTTCAGGAACATGGTCGAGCCGCCATAGCTCATTGCATGTTCCGAGACGGGCAAAGTTTCGTCCAGCGTCAAACGACCATCGCGCAAGGCTTCAAACGCCACATAAAGCGTCATGAGCTTCGACATGGACGCTGGGGGCAGAGGCTGATCGGCGTCTTTAGACAACAGCACAGTGCCGGTTTTCTGGTCCATCACATAAGCCGCACGCGCGGTGGTGTCGAAGGCATGGGCAGGCAGTGTCAACAGCGCCAACCCGAGGGACAGTGTGGTGGATCGCAAAGCGGAAAGCATCATGGGCCTCCTGTTTGATCAGTTCTTTGCCGTGAAAGCATCGGTAAACCCAAGGTCTTTCACATCGTTCAACATCGCACGACGTTCCGCGCGGGTTGCAACGGGTCCAACCAAAACGCGCCAGACCGACTTGTCCTCGCTTTTCAGTTCCATGACTTCGGCAGCCATGCCATTGCGCCGGATCTTGTCCGCCGCGCTCTTGGCGTTGGATTCTACGCTGAAGGTGCCCGCCTGAACAAAAGGTTTTGCCAACCCACTTGTCGCCGCAGCACTCGCCGTCGCTGGTGCCGCCGCCGTTGGTTCAGAGGCCTCGATGGCCGCTGCCGCTCCGGCAATCGGGTCCAGAGGCGTTTCGGTGATTGCGTTAGGGTCTTTCTTTTGCCACCACTTGCGCTTGGCCGGTTTTTCAGCCGGTGCCGTCAGTTCGGGATCCGACAATGCTGCCGTCTGTGTTTCTGACGAAGGGGATTCGGTCCCGGCAGCCGCTGCGGTTGCTGCGCCAGCTGCAGCGACTGCAGTCTCGTCGCTTGGCTTTTTCTGCCACCATTTGCGTTTGGCCGGTTTCTCTGGGGCTGGGGCCTCATTCGCGGCCAATTCACTGGTCGGGGCTTCTGCATTGGTCGGGGCTTCTGCACTGGGCGCATCTTCATTCGACGATGCAGCAACGGCAGCCCCAGCAACGACTGCAGCTCCGGTCGCTGCTTCGGTGCTTGGCTTTTTCTGCCACCATTTCCGCTTTTGAGGCTTTTCAGCAGCGCCCGCTTCCGACGCTTCTGCGGTGTCGGTTGTTTCCGAACTCTCTGCACTATCTGTCTCTTCGGCAGGTTCCGCGGCGACAGGTGCAGGGGGTTCTTCAATAGCCTCACGTCGCAACGCGACAACCTGCACCCTGGTTGGAGCACCAGCCAGCATTCCCAATTGCTCGGCAGCGGATGACGAGACCTGCAGCGCGGGTCCCGGCAAATTCCGCTCACGGCGGAACAGGGCACCCGTTACCGATTTGTTGTTGGCTGTATTCTTGATCAGCACCCGCTCGGGTTGAGTCACATCGGGATGCGCCACCCAGATACCACCCAGCGATGGCCGCCCGTCCCACAATCCTGCTTCGGTGACCTGAAAAACCTCGGGGGCCTCAACATCGCGCTGATTGGTCGCGGCAGCCTCGGGGAACAGTTCGAACCGGTTTGTGTTGTCCGCATCTTCGGCGGCCGTATCCTCAGGCGGGTCCTCTGCAGTAAGTAGCCCTTCTTCGCATCCAGCCAATGCTGCCATGGTCACGACCAAAATTGCCAGCCGTTGTGGCCCAAAGCGTGTGCCCGTAGCTCGCTCCATTTTCTCAATCCCTTGCCTGACAAGGCCATTCCGGCCGCGCCCCACCGCGTCATTGCTGGTTCTTGTTGCCAGTCTTGTGCGGTCTTTCCCGCAGATCATAGCGCGGGCATCGGGCCATGGAAAGACTGCTACATTCGCTTCGGCAAGATTTCCCGCTTTATGGCTTGCCACCGCGCTCAACTCGTCATAGACCCAGCCTCACGCGGGGAGGTGGCAGAGTGGTCGAATGCGGCGGTCTTGAAAACCGTTGAACGTGAGAGCGTTCCCAGGGTTCGAATCCCTGTCTCCCCGCCACTCATACCCGTCTCACTTCAGTTGTGTTTTCTGACCCGGAATTGTGTCGCAATTCCCGCGAGTAAGCGCATGCGCTTTCAATCAGAGACGAAGCAGACCGTACACTCAGAGTGCAATTCAGGCCCAAGTCTCAGTGACGCATTTTGGCGGGGTCGCTTTGGACTGGGTTTCCCTGATAACCTGCAATTTACAGGGAATTTTCGCAAAACAGGTCTGGAACCCGGCATTTCAGATGTCACAACTCTATTTTTTCCAATGGCTTAAGTTGCAAATTCCCTAAAACGTGAAACAGGGAATTTTTTTGTGGAAACAGGGAAATGTTTATTCGGATCAGGGAGGCCGAACCCTGTATCAGGGACGCCGGATCTGGAGGTGTCAGAAGCCGAATAGGCGCTCCTGTTCAGCCCAATCAAGTGGATGGGTCACGCTGACAAGACGCTTGAGTGTGAGTTCGGGCGGCTGGGTGCCGTCGAGAATCGCGGCCTGAATCTTTGGTGAGAGAAAGGCGAGCTGGGCGCGTGTGCGGATGAAGGCGCCGGGGAGGTTTTCCTGCCGCGCAATTTCCATCAGTTGCATCCCGGCTTTCAGATCACGGGCCCAGCCATGGGCACGGATCAGCATGGACCGGAGGTGAGGATCGGGTTGGGGTGCCATGTCTCCGGCGATGACCTTGGCCTCGACGCCGCGGCGGCGCAGATCGAAGGGTGCGGTGATGTGTGTGAGATCCGGGTGCAGTTGGTCAGCAGTGATGCCAAGTGCGCTTGCCAGAGTCTCGGGATTCAGTTCGAGGTCGATCTGTCCTCGCGCAATTATACCGTTGGCCAGGATATCTGCGCCAAACAGATCGCCCTGGCCTTGACGCCGGATCACTAAGTCCGCAACTAAAGTCTGCACTGCCTCGGCTGATCCGGCCTCCGGCTGCGCCAGTACCCGGTGCGCGACGGCGGCGTCTTGCAGATGTCTGACGATGACATCAATGACCGCGTTTTCCAGCGCCGGTCCGGGCAGTCGCCAGCCGCAAGTATCCTTGCCGCCCGAGGTCAATCTATTGGAGACATAGTAGCGCAACCGTCTGCCTTTGCGCGTGGTGTGGGTTGGCGTCAACCGATCACCTGTCTCATCCCTCAGACGACCCGTGAGCCAGGCGTCGGGGTCATTGGTACGTTGGCGCTCATTGGGTGTAGGGTCTGCACGGGATCGCCGCGAGGCTTGGCGCATTTTCTCCTGCACCCGGTCCCAGATGTCCTGGTCGATGATCGCCGGATGTTGTCCGTTCCAGATCTTATCCTTGTGGCGGATTTTACCGAGATAGACCGGGTTGCGCAGCAGATAGTAGATCTGGCCGCGTGACAGCGTACAATCTCCCTTTGTGAATCGGCATGCAAAATTGACCCACTTAGGTGGGTTATGAGCGAATAAAATTGACCCACCTGTTTTCGTTAAGATCCGCACAAAAGTG
>NZ_JBQFRN010000015.1:0-79798 GCF_056537445.1 Ruegeria sp. CF1
ACTTTTGTGCGGATCTTAACGAAAACAGGTGGGTCAATTTTATTCGCTCATAACCCACCTAAGTGGGTCAATTTTGCATGCCGATTCACACGTTAAATATAGGGACAGAAGGTCGATCTCGAATATATCGAAAGTTTTAGCCCGTGTTGTTTTAGATGGTATTCGAGGGGGCGAGATTGATACTTCCGGCGGGGCGCAGTTGATTTTCAACAGCGCCCCGTTCTCTTTTCCAAAGCATATGGCGAAGTACTTACTCTGCACCTTCGCGCAGACCATGATGATGACTAAACACCGGCCGCGCATGAAGCACCTCTGATCGGAAATCCGCCATGCGCCCCGGTAGCGCGCGATAGAATGATGCCAAACCTGGCTCAACCGCCATCGCATGCTTGGCACATTCCTTGCACAATCCAGCGACTACGGTCTGTGACTCCCGTGCGCGTATCGCCTCTAGTAGACCTATGTGTGCGGTCTGCAGCTTTTGAAACGATGCACTGCCTGCAACTTCCCGATCTCCGACCAGTACATAAACAGGCTCTGGCTCGCTTTTACCTTTCAAATCCACGAAGCCCGCCTCTAGCAGCGCAAGATCAGAATTGGTGACACGGCGAATAGAGTCTGAGACTAGAATATCATAATCCACATGTCGGCAGTTTTGTTCGATCCGCGCTGCCACATTCACCACATCTCCGATTACTGTGTAATTGAACCGGCGCCGCGAGCCGATATTGCCGACGCAGGCGGCTCCGGTTGCGCAGCCTGTCGCCAGTGCGATGGGAGGACGCCCGCGCATGATGGGCAAAGTGTTGAACTTATCTAGCGCGCCGCGCATCTTCAGCGCGGCCAAGGCAGCGCGGCACGGGTGGTCATCCACGGGCAGCGGTGCATTCCAAAAAGCCATAACCGCATCGCCGATGAACTTGTCGATCGTTCCACGCTCGACCAGAATCTGATCCCCGATCTCTGAGAACAGCGCATTCAGCAGGGCTACCAGATCGGTGGCTGATACAGACTCGGACAATGGCGTGAAGCCCCGAATGTCCGAAAACATCACTGTGATCTCCTGAGATTCACCTCCCAATTGCAGTTGATGCCCATTGGCCTCCATCTCATCGAGGATTTCCGGTGCGACATAATGCGAGAAAGTCTGGCGGATCACCCGCTTCTCCCGCTCGGTCGAAACAAAGAGGTACCCGGCCAGAAGCCCGAAATTGGCCATACCTCCGGCCAAAGGGAAGGTCGCATCAAACAGAACCGACTGGTTCTGGAACGCCAACCAACTGATGGCAATTACGGCCGATGCGGCAACACCGCCTGCAGCAAAAGAAGCGACCGCCCCATAGTTGGACATGACCACTGTGACAACGACGCCCAGGATCACGAACGCCAACAACTCAAGCGCTGAGGTAACATCCGATCTGCTCAGCACATCGCCAAGGATGATCTGTTCGATAATCTGGGCGTGGATCGAAACACCGGGGACAGATTCACCCAGAGCCGTTTCGCGCATATCGAACAGGCCCGCCGCAGAGGTGCCGACCAGAATGATCCGTCCTTCTATCTCTGACTGAAGCGTTGGATCACTACCGCTGCGCATGACATCATCGGCCGACAGATACAGGCCAGGATTGTCCCGTCTGTAACGCACCCAGATCTCGCCATTCTCGGTGGTCGGCAGCACAAAATCACCCAGACCAACCTCAAGCATGATGCCGATCTCGTCCTGCGATCCTTCGGCAAAATAAACGGATTCGCCCATGGCCACCCGCAGGGCTTCAACCCCAAGCGCAGGTAATACACCGTTGGGCCCGGACCAAAGCACAGGGACCCGTCGCACCACACCCAAACTTCCTTGGGGCGAAACATTAACACCCCCGATCCCGGCCGCTTCTTCCCCCAATGGCGGCGCCAGAGAGGTCCAGTGGGCAACGCTGACAAGGCCAGCTGCGGGGTTCTCTCCGATTTCAACTAACCCCGCCTTCGGTACAATGGCCGAACCGCTATCGGTTTGCCGGGCTGCCACACCCAGAACCACTGGCCATCTCGCAATTTCGTCCCCAAATCTGACGTCATTGTCCAGATCGATCGCGGCCTGATCCACCTGCAGTAGTCCGGACAAGGTCGGGTCTTGCAACAATCGCATCGGAGAGTATCGGTCGGGCTCGGCAAACAGCATATCAAAGGCAATCGCAGCGGCACCGTATTCGCCCAATCGTTCGACCATCTGACCCAACAGGGTACGAGGCCAAGGCCATTGGCCCCATTCTGCCAGAGACCTTTCATCAATATCCACCACGCGGACCGGCAGATCCGGGTTGTAGGCCCGTGGTGAAATCCGCTGCAGGATATCGAAGTAAATCAATCTGGACATTTGAACGGGATACGGATCCGCGACCCTAATGAAGCAGCCCATCAAGATCAGCCCCAAGCCTACAAGCCTGAATACTAATCGATGCCCAATTTTGTCTCTTATCTTACCCACCACGTTCACCTTCCAGGCGCAGGGGAACATGAAAATATATGTAACCTGATGCTACCAACCAGCTATCGCTGAAGCGTTACCTGCCGTCGCCGTTGCCCTGACACCCGATCCACCGCTATCTCCACTGGATGCGTTTACGGATGTTCTCGTTTCACCCGAGGCGCTTACACCTGCGCGCGCTGATGTCCCGGAACGCCCTTCGGCGCTGGCAGAGGCCCGGTCTGGCGCTTCGGATCGCCCGCTTTCGCGGGCCGCCGACACCTCAGAACGACCTTGTTCCGTTTGCCGCCGCGCTTCGCGCCGCTCTGGCCTTTCAGATTCAATCTTTGGGGCCTGAGCCTGTCTGCCCGAACACCCTTCTGCACTCACCCGAAACGGTGGCAGCAGTTGCGTTTGCGAGCGTATGAAGGGGAAACCACCTTTTAGCGCTTTGTCATACTGCTCCTTATCTATCGGGCGCCCCACCTGACCGCCCGAACCGGTCGCAAAGAGACTGCACTGTCGGCTTGCCGACCGGCACGACCCGCGTCGGCCGCACATCTGAACGGTGCCCTCGATAACCAGCATCGCGCTTTGGCTGCCGGATGTAATCCACATATCAAATGTCGTTCCCCGCACGGCCATGGTGGCATCGGGCGTTTTGATCGAATAAGCGCGCTTTCTGCTTTTGCCCGAAATGAAACGGAAACTGCCGCCCAGCGCCTGCACGGTGAAGTTTTTTGCCTTCCTATTGCCTCGCAGCATCGAGACATCCAGGATCATTCGAGCGTTCGGACCAACCGCAATCTTGGTTTCATCTACGAACACCAATTGAACCACGCCTGATCTGTCGGTCGAAATAGTATCGCCTGAAACAACATCCATCCCTTCACGCAAGCGTATCTTTTTACCGGCCCGGATAATATCCGCGCCCGGTTTAGCACTGAGCACTTTTCCGATTGATGCGATGGCCGACGCAGGCAGCGTCGCTAGAACCAAGAAAACACAAAACAATTTCAACCAGACCAAACCCAAGTCCCCTTCCCCCAAAAGGTACCTACCAGGGTGCCAAACACCCCACGCCCGATATCTGTCGCCTCAGAAAGCTAAATCTGAATAGTTATTAGAGCCTTAAAACTAGACAAATATGCGCCAGAACAGGTGGAGTTGGCAAGGTTTTGCATGTTTTTCAGCATTTCGGGGGTTTCGCACCCCTGCTTCCGGTAGCCCCAGCGCTCCTTCTTGTGGGTTTGATCATCGGTATTCAGAAAAATTTTCCAGACATAGAAAATCGCCTTGTATCTGGATGACAGGCAAGGATATACCGGCCAGCGGAGACGTGGCCGAGTGGTCGAAGGCGCTCCCCTGCTAAGGGAGTAGGCGGGAAACCGTCTCGAGGGTTCGAATCCCTTCGTCTCCGCCACCAAACTAAAAATAATTTATAAAAAACAGAATCTTGCTGGTATGTGGCGAGCTGTCGTCCCCCAGTCCCTCCCCCATATTCCGTTACATCATGGATTTTTCGCTATGCACCTAAGTGCCCATACTATCGGCGTTATCAGCAGAACCTGTGCGAAACACTCGACCCCGAGAGAATCCTCAGTCTGTTGGTTTTGCTGAAGGTTTCAGTGGTTGTGCCAACACCGTCTCGATTCTTTGCAAAAGAGGTTTAAAGCCAGAGAAATCTATTTTTGCTGCATTCGCTTCTACCACCCACCTAGCAAATATCTCTTTGCCGTAATGGTTCTTTGTTTGGTGAGACTTCAATTCCCTTTTGAAGGTTTTGCCTCTGTTGACCGTCGCTAGTGTAGCCTTGTCGAACAGATCCTCAATACTTGCGGAGGTACCTGCTGGTATCGGAATTGGTACAACGAAAAGATTGCGTGTAACATGATAGAACGGCTCGCTTCCATCTATGGGTGTCTTCGAGCCAGTTTGGTCTCTTATTACCGACCACATAGGCTTTGCTGCTTTGTCGTTGTCGACAAGCACAATCACCGGCTTCTTTTGCCCACCTTCATGAAACTTGCCTACTAAGCTTCCATATTTGGAAACAAACTTGTGCAGTTCACCCGTACCACCCGAGATAGACAAAAGTTTTGCGTGTTTTTCAGAGTGTTTAAAAAAGCT
Organism: Ruegeria sp. CF1; assembly: GCF_056537445.1. Classification (NCBI taxonomy): domain Bacteria; kingdom Pseudomonadati; phylum Pseudomonadota; class Alphaproteobacteria; order Rhodobacterales; family Roseobacteraceae; genus Ruegeria; species Ruegeria sp. CF1. Next base: position 4,592 of record NZ_JBQFRN010000015.1, read on the forward strand.
TAACGCCTGACGAGTTCTGTCGTTGTCAACTTTTGTTGGCTGAAGTGAAGGGAAACCAGCTGAAAGAGCTGCTATCGCACAGCGTATGTAAATATTGTCAGTTTTTCCTTCGCAAATGAGAAGTGGCCGCTCAAGTGCATGAAACTTTTCGTATGCTAGGAACTTTCTGTACAATTTGTAATGGGAAGGAATAGGGGAACCGTTAGGGCTTGAAGCCGCTTGTTCCAAATCGTGGTACGGAAGAACTCCGGTTTCAAAGCATTTAGCAGCCATTAGAAACTCGAGTTTGCCTTTCAAAGCAGAAAGACTTGCGTCTACTCCAGTTTCCGGGTGGTGACATTTTGAGGTGGTAAACTGAGAATGGCACATCGCTCTAACTGTGTCAGAGTACTGTTTCGCTACATTCACCTTCTGATTTACAACAAGGCCTGTCGCGCTCTGCCGTGACGTGGAAAGTTGCATCCTGGTTTTGGCTGGGTTTATCTCAAAACCGGACTTTTTTATCACATCCAGTACTTTGGGGCCGAGCGCACATGAACCTGCCGTCGTCCGCTTGAAAGGATTAAGTTTGCAATCTGCTCTATTGTGGGCTTCCTGAAGCTTTCGACCAATAGGCCAAGGCTTTGGTGGACTAGCGACAAAATGAGCGATTTCTTTCGGAAACTGCTCCATATTCGTTGAGAACGTCAAATCATCGACGTAGCGGGAATAGGTGCACTTATACCTCTTGGCCAAACGACCTAGCCTTTGATCCAGAATGCTTGCGATAAGCTCCGAGATAATAGGAGAACTTGGAGCCCCTTGAGGCAAAGTACCTTCGTGGCAAGCGATTTGAGCAATTAGTGTAGCGATTTCAGGGTCAAGTTCGAAGCCCCGGTTCTTTTGAAAGTAACCGCGAACTCTACCGAAATTGATGCTGGGGAAGAAGTCTTTCAAATCGGCATTCAAGACGTAACGCTTGCTTTGATGCTTGGCAGCATTAGAAAAAATCGTCAGATTTCGGTTCTTTTGAAAACCATGTGAGTACGACCACAATGGGTTCGCCTGAGGTGGAAAAAGTTCTCTATGGCAAGCATATAAGAGGTTGGAAAGGCGCGACTGAAGCCCTTTAAGCTCTGGGCAGGGTGCTTGAATGGTTCGCACTCCTCCACCTTTCTTGGGAATTTCGAAAGTGTGGTACCGATTTTCCTGAGGTACTTTGTAAATTGAGTAAGTAAGAGCGGAAAGTGGGTAGTTCAAAAGTACTGCTAGGTCGTTTCGAGACTTTACGGACTTAAGTAGCTTCAAATTTGACAAGGCGCGCCTCAAATAAATGTTGCTTGCGGGTACTCCTTAGGCAAACCGAAGGTTTACATAAAGTTGGCTAATGGGAACTCGAAGAGAGCAATACACCTCACATTGGATGCAACCGCTGGTGAATCACAGCGACAAAATCTACCCGCAAGCTTGTATTTCTCGTATTTACTTTTCGAGTGCTTTGGAAGCCCAAAATAGTCCATCGAGCAGCATTTCTTTTTCCTCGCAGCAGAGCGCTTCACCATAGCTTTGAAGAAAGTCTAGCGTCGCCTCGTTTTCACAAGAAATAATCTCGTCGCAGATTCGACGGTAAGTGGACCCCCACATTCCTTTGGGCCTTTTTGCAATCGAGTGGGCCGCACCGGCCCTGCCACCAAGCGCACGCCTGAGCTTATTTGCGCGGCGCAACATCCGGTCATACCGTGCTTCGGCCTGGCTGGTGTAGACGAGGTTGTAGCATTGGCGACAGAGGAAGAATTTACCACCTGAGTAAAGTTTAACCGCGCGTCGATTGCAGTGCCGCCCACGCACAACACCAGAGCAAAGAAAATAGGGGCGTTTGCCGCCGTAGTGGCATGGTGCGTAGCTAATTGGTACGGGTTGGCGGACGGCCTCCCAACCGCCACCGTATTGCCGCACGCGGTAATCCAAAACCAACCGCTCTTCCTCTGCCCTGTATCTTATCCGACCGACTTCCTCGCCATCACGCGACCAAACCCACCAACCTTGTCCGCCCGGCGTCAAACATCCTTCTCTATGAAATCGGTTTACGTCCAGCGAACGGCAATCCTCTGCCTTTTGCCGGTAGCTTTTGCGACCCGATCCATATCCACCCATGTGTTGCCTCCTGACTTTTTCCGAAATCAATAGCAAAATTTGGGGTTCTCAATTTCATGGAACCCCGAATGCTCAATTTATTGAATCGAGTCTTTGCCTTTCCGCACCGGTCTCCATAACCGAATAGTACGGGTATGTTTTTGATGCCCTCCCCGCAATTGACACGTTTTAATCCGTCTTGCATGGAAGCGTTCCCGAGAGTGGTTAGTATTAGTGTCCCACCTCAGTACCCTGGCGCGACCCTGAAATTGCTCTGACGGGTTCTTTGGTGGAGCCAGAAGTGTTCCTTCGGTTTCGTGGGGGACCGATGGGCTGAGGCGACGGGTACTCAGGTGGACCGACTTTTGTCTTTGCACGCCACCTGCGCCAGTCATTTGTCGCAATTTGGACACCCTTTGAACTATGCATTCGTTTGGTTGTCAGCCGCCATTCGTGCGCCTTGCGGTGATACCAGTTCCCTGGTTTGTGCAGTGCGATAAATCCTTTTTCTTCAAGTTCAACGAAGGCGCGCTGGGCGGTGCCTTTTGATATGCCCAATGCCTTGACCGCTTCATTCATCGAAAGACGCACGTTACCATTGTTACCTCCGTTGAACCGCGTGTGAAGCTCCAACCAGACTTTGACAGCGGCCCCCGAAAGGGACCGCCATGCTTCTGATTTAAGTTGAGCATAAGGAAGCGTCACATACTGACCTTCTGCGTCGCGCCGTTTGCCTTTTGCCGCCATCAGCGATGTCCCCCGCGCAGTTCTTTGTTTGTGCGAAGCCAATGGTTCGGCAGACTGTGTTTGCGTTTCAGATGACGTTCAAATGGACTGAGAGAGTCAATTTTGGCCTTGGGGTTGGCAATCATTGTTTCTGCTCCCCACTGCTGTGGCCTAGAACAACGGAACTCCGCAGATGGTACCTTGCGTGATATCCGGGATAGCTTCCTCCGTGGGGTTCAATTTCAGTGTCGATGAGAAATCCCATTTCACGTAAGGAATGGATGTGTGCGGCAAGACGGATGGCCGGGTTTTCAAGAGATGTTATGCCCTGACCTTTTGCATGGATCAGGTGATGCATCGTTTGGCCGATGCGACCGGATAGAGTGAAAATGCGGGGGCATTCGCCGCCCATCAGGGTGACGTTCAAATTCATATTAGCCTCATTGATTTGCGAGGCGCGAAGCGATAGGGATTATGTGTCTAGACTACCCAGCGCCCGCGCCAGTTTCCTAACTGCGTGGGTGTTGCTTTACCTAGCCAGCGATTTGGTTGCGGGTCGGTCAGAAAGCCAATCGGATATTGCGCTTTCAGGCCAAGCGACAGCGCGCTTTCCGATGCGGACAGGGCGGGGAAATTCTCCACGGTCCATCATATCGTAAATACTGCTGCGACTTAGGCCAGTAGCGGCTTCAACTGCCGGTCTCCGGAGGTGGATTTCAGCCAATTTTCGTTCCTTTCAAGCTGTTCTTGGATCGTGCAAGAACAACTACAAATGATGTCCAAACTGAAATAGCCGTCATGATATAAATGCCGTATTGAAACAGTGTTATGGTTTAGAAGAGCGCCTACCGCTTCTCGATATTTTAGGAACTATCTCAGCAGCATCAGCCCAAGCCAGATCGAATGCTCTAAATGAAACCGCCTCTGTGGCATATAAATTCCTGGCTTCTTGCTTGGTCTGAAATGCTCTGGATTTAGAGCCTTCAATGATTTCCCTCTTCAATTGAGCTCTGGATTTCTTAGTTTGACCAGGACCTGGCAAGTCTCTAGGGAGTGAGGAATCGGGTTTGAAGTTTTCCTCAGGCAAGCAAATTGACCAACCCTCGAAGTTCTCTAGTACAGACCAATCGGGGTCAGTCTCAAATGCCAAGCCTAACGCATCAAATAGTTCCTCCTCAGAGTAGACCCGCAAGGCAATCTCTTTGAGTTTCTTATAGTTTCTCAAAGTAACTACATACTGACTACGATTGAAGAAAAGCGGCATGGACGGTCTAGGAGGCATCGATGCATCCCCATATAACTCGACCATTATTTCGAATGGAACTTGTGTGCGGCTCAACCCAACACTAGCTAACTCAAATTCGCTTGCGACCTCTTCTAGTTCAGGCGGGAACTCAATTCTGTCGAACAGACCGTGCCCATCTAGCTTAACGACTTCACCCCTTGGGGAGCAAAGTCTTGGAGAGCAATCTTCGAATGCCCACTTTAGTACTTGATGCTCAAGAATGTCAGTTACGGAATTTTTGGGATTGTAGGTTCTAAGGTCAAACTTTGTTGGACCATAGTAAAAAGCATGTTTCAGGCTGACGTAGTTTTCGGGTGCAAACAATTATCCAATCCTAATCAAGTCATCAGAACGTTTAGCAATGAAATGAGACCATTTTTCCATCAAGCTCCTCCGCTTCTCAAAAAAATCAGAACGTGCATAAGCTGCTTCTGACTTGTCTTTCAACGTATGTGCTAAGGCTGCCTCAGATACATCACGCGGGGTGTTAGTGCGCTCCTGCGCCCATGTCTTAAAGGATGTTCGGAACCCATGCACATCGACATCATAGCCCAGCCCCTTAACCAACCTTGACAAGGTCATATCAGACAACGGCTTGCCTGGTATGTTGCCGTTGAATACCCAGCCTTCACCTGAGCCCAAATTTTGTGCCTCCGATAACACTTCCAAGGCGCGGGGAGACAATGGAACACGATGCTCTTTCTTGGCTTTCATACGCAGCGCTGGGCGGGTCCAGACAGCGTTTTTCAAATCAAATTCGTGCCATTCCGCCAGACGAACCTCTCCGGATCGGGACGCAGTCAAAACAAGCAGTTCTAGCGCCAGTTTGGTGGCATCCCCGGCGCTTGATGCCTTCAGGCTCTCTAGGAATTCAGAAACCTTGATGTAGGGCAGCGCTTTTCTGTGCACTTGCGTCCTGTCCTGCTTGGGCAAAGCGGAAGAAACCGTATCCACAGGGTTGTCCTGCCTCCAACCGTTGGCAATGGCCCACTTCATCACAGTGCCGATACGCTGGCGTACACGCCGCGCTGTTTCAGCCTTTTCTAGCCAGATTGGTTGAAGGACAACCAACACATCAGCCGTGGTGACTTCGGAAACCTTCAGCTTGCCAATGCGGGGAAAGGTGTAGGTTTCGAGTGTGGAAATAAACTGCGCCGCGTGTTTCTTGTTGCGCCAAGTTGGTTCGTGGATCTTATGAACCTTTCGCGCGGCCTCCTCAAACGTAAGTAGGGCTTCAGCAGTGCGCTTGGCTTGCAATGGGTCGCCACCAGCCCGCGCCAGCTTGCGGTTCTCTAGCGCGGCTTCTCGGGCCTCTGCTAAGCTCACAAGGGATGCAGACCCCAAGCCTATTTCAGTGCGTTTGCCGCGAATGACAATACGCTGGACCCAGCGCCGTGCGCCTGATGTATCCACCTTTAGAAACAGGCCATGCCCATCAAAGTATTTACCCGGTTTAGATGCCGTTCGAACGAAGGCAGCCGAAAGTGCTTTCTCTTGGCGCTTGCGCGGTGCGTTCTCTGCAGTACAATTCAGCCCAGGATGTTGGAGGCGGTGAGATATTTATCTTCATCGCCCTAGGGAGCTCAATTTGCCAACCTGGCGCAATCGACACCCGTTACGGATTCAAAAAAAAGGCCGTCCCAGCTGGGACGGCCTTTCATTCACTGTCTCTCGAAAGAGGTTCAGGCAGCCAGCGCGGCCTGTGCTTTGGCGACGATCGCGCCGAACGCTTCCGGTTCGTGCACAGCCAAGTCGGCCAGAACTTTGCGGTCCACTTCGATACCGGCCAGGTTCAGGCCGTTAATGAAGCGGGAATATGTCAGTGCCTCGTCATGCGAACGGACAGCGGCGTTGATACGCTGGATCCACAGCGCGCGGAAGTTGCGCTTGCGGTTCTTGCGGTCGCGGGTTGCGTACTGGTTGGCCTTGTCTACGGCCTGACGGGCAACCTTGAAGGTGCTCTTGCGGCGGCCATAGTAACCTTTGGCAGCCTTGATGACCTTCTTGTGACGGGCGTGAGTTACGGTTCCACCTTTAACGCGGGACATCTCTTAATCTCCTCTTAGCGGTCGTAGGGCATGTAGCCCTTGACGATCTTGGCGTCGGGGGCGGACAGGGTGGTGTTGCCACGGGCGTCGCGGATGAATTTCTTGGTCCGCTTGATCATGCCGTGCCGTTTGCCGGCCTGGCCAGCAAGGACCTTACCGGTCGCAGTCACCTTAAAGCGCTTTTTGGCGCTCGACTTTGTCTTCATCTTAGGCATTTCCGTCTCCTTTCGGGGTTCGGTTTCAGACGCGACTCGGCATGCCATCTCGGCCGGTCACGCGATCAGAAGCGCCGTTTACGCAAGTTCGGTCATACTGGCAAGGGGGTTTGGGCCAGAATCTGCGCTTTTTGCAGGCTGGCTAGGCACCGGGGCGACGCGCGCCGCCCCGGTAGTTTGGATTAATGTTCGAATTTGCGGATTTCGCCACTCTTCAGCCGTTCGGCGTAGGACGCCAGTTCCTGACGTACCACTTTCATCAGGAAGTAGAGCGCGAAGACGTTCACAACCGCCATGGCAAAGATCGCCGCATCCGAGAAGTCGATAACGGGGCCAAGGTTAGCCGCTGCACCGATGACTACGAAGATGCAGAAAATGACCTTGAACACCAGTTCCTTGGTGTGGCCCTCACCGAACAGGTAGGTCCAGGCCTTGAGGCCGTAGTAGGACCAGCTGATCATGGTCGAGAAGGCGAACAGAACTACTGCGATTGCCAAAACGTAAGGGAACCAACTGAACGCGCTGCCAAAGGCGGCTGAAGTCAGGCTGACACCCGAGTTTCCGTCAACCGTTGCGATGGCATTACCGGCTTCGTTCAGCATATAGTTTCCGGTCTCCGGATCGACGATCAGCTGCTGGGTGATGATGATCACCAACGCGGTCATGGTACAGATTACGACCGTATCAATGAACGGCTCCAGCAGCGACACGAACCCTTCGGTGATCGGTTCTTTGGTGCGAACCGCCGAGTGGGCAATCGCCGCAGAACCAACGCCCGCTTCGTTCGAGAACGCCGCACGCCGGAAGCCCTGGATCAATGCGCCGACCATACCGCCAGCGACACCAAGACCGGTGAACGCTCCCGCGAAGATTTGGCCAAAGGCCCAACCGATCTGATCCGCGTTCATCAGGATGATCACCAGAGCCGCAGCCACATACATCACGCCCATGAAAGGAACGACTTTCTCAGTCACGCGCGCGATGGATTTCAGGCCGCCCACGATCACTGCAAAGACGATGCCTGCAAAGACCAGGCCAGTGATCCAGCCCGGGTAATCTCCGACGATGCCTGCGATCTGCTGATGCGCCTGATTGGCCTGGAACATATTGCCCCCACCAAGCGCGCCAAGGATGCAGAAGATCGAGAACAGAACGGCCAGAATTTTACCGCCCGGCAGGCCCAGTTCGTTGAACCCTTTCGACATATAATACATTGGACCACCAGAAACGGTGCCGTCATCATATTCGTTGCGGTACTTTACACCCAGCGTACATTCGGTGAATTTCGACGCCATGCCCAACAGGCCTGCGACAATCATCCAAAAAGTTGCACCTGGCCCGCCGATACCGACGGCGACCGCAACACCGGCAATATTACCGAGGCCAACTGTACCGGACAGCGCCGTTGCCAGCGCCTGAAAGTGGCTGACCTCACCCGCATCATTGGGATCAGAATAGTCACCTTTCACAAGGCTGATCGCATGACCGAAGAAACGCAATTGTACAAAGGCAAAATAAAGCGTGAAGACGGTCGCGGCGATGACCAGCCAACCCACGATCCAAGGGAACCCGGTGCCCGGAAACGGGGCAAAAATAAAGCTGACGAAAGGCCCGGTGAAATCAGCAAAGGCCTGGTTGATTTTATCGTCCAACCCGACCGCCTCCTGTGCGGCAGTGGGGCTCGCAACCAGAGCGGCAAGTGCTGCCAGACTCAGTTTGTTCTGAATATTCATCATAATCTCTCCCCTCAGTTCACGACCGTAACCGGAACATCGGCGTGCATGACAAGGTTCTGGGTCGAACTGCCAAACAGGCGTTTTTTAAACCCATCTGCCGAGGCCCGACCCACAACGATCTGGGAGCCACCGTTTTCAACCGTGATTGCATTCAGCGTTTCCGCCACATCTCCGTGACGGACGATGCCGCGCGCCTCGAATCCTGCAGCCTTCAACGCTTCAACCGCTGGCTCGATGATCCGTGACGTAGCTAACGCAACCTCTTCTTCGCGCCGTTTGTGGCGTAGGGCGTTCTCTTCTGGTGTCTGGAATGTGAAAGGAGACCATTCGATGACGTAAACCGCCAGAAGCTCGCATGAACCGATACGCCCGGCCAAGTCTTTGGCAAAGGCGATCGCGCGTTCTCCGGTTTCTGTCCCGTCCAGTCCTATGACAATTTTCGTTGTCATGCCGTTCCTCCGTTATTGTTGCTTTGGCCGGGGCCCTCGCCCCCGGCAGGGCAGCCGGAACCTGGAACTTGCTTGAGTAGACCGCCCTAAGGGCAAGTATCCCGAAAAAACACGCAAAAACAGAGAGATTATTGCTGGATACAACCCTCAAACTTCTAAGGTACTGTAAATAAATATTATTATATGCCCAAATATTAGGCATACGCTTGGTATCAAACTGAAATTAGTAGTGGTGATCCGGGCTTAGCCCGGATCAGTGTTGTAGATCAGCCGTTCATCACAAGGGGCGATACGTAAGATGTTGGTGGTGCCAGGAACATTGAAAGGGACGCCGGCGGTGACCACAATCTGATCAGTCTCAGCGGCGAAACCACCCGAACGGGCGGCGCGAGCGGCGCTGACGACCGCACCTTTGAACCGCTCTTGTTCAGGGGTTAAGACGCAATGACAACCCCAGCTCAGGCAAAGCCTGCGGGCGGTGCCAGTGGCGGGGGTCATTGCGATGATAGGCACACCGGGACGCTCACGGGCGGTGAGCAAGGCGGTGGTCCCGCTTTGAGTGAAGCAGCAGATGGCTTTGATGTCAGTCTTTTCGGCAATCTCGCGTGCCGCAGCCACGATACCATCAGCGATGGTCGTACCCTTGGCGGTACGCGACGCGGCAATAATCTGAGTGTAGGTTGGGTCAGCTTCAACTTCGATGGCAACCTTGTTCATCGTCTGAACCGCCTCGATGGGATAAGAACCAGCAGCCGATTCAGCACTCAGCATGATTGCATCGGTACCCTCGTAGATCGCGGTGGCCACGTCCGAAACCTCGGCCCGTGTGGGCATTGGGCTTTCGATCATGCTTTCCAGCATCTGGGTTGCGACAATCACAGGCTTCGCGGCTGTACGGCATTTACGCACCAGACGTTTTTGGATCGGGGGGACTGCCGAAACAGGCAGTTCGACGCCCAGATCACCCCGCGCAACCATGATCCCGTCTGAGGCGTCAAGGATATCGTCAAAAGCTTCGACCGCAGCAGGTTTTTCGATCTTGGACAAGATCGATGCTCGGCCATCCGCCAGTGCGCGCGCCTCGAACACATCCTTGGCACGCTGAACGAAGCTCAGCGCCAACCAGTCCACACCCAGTTGGCAGACAAATTCCAGATCGTCGCGATCCTTGGCCGACAGCGCTGCCAATGGCAGCACCACGTCAGGCACGTTCACACCCTTGCGGTTCGAAATCGTGCCACCGACTTCGACCGTGCAATGTGCAAAATCCTGACCGCAATCCTGCACGATCAGACGAATCTTTCCGTCATTGACCAGTAGGCGCGCACCTGGCTCCAATGCGGCAAAAATTTCGGGATGTGGCAGGCAGACCCGGGTGATATCCCCGGCTGCCGGATCAAGATCCAGACGGAATGCGGCGCCCTCCTCCAGTTCTTCCGCATCATTTGCAAACACGCCAACGCGCAGCTTTGGCCCCTGCAGATCAGCCAGAATCGCGATCGGGCTTTCCAGATCCTTTTCGATCTGCCGGATTATACGGTGCCTCTCGCGAATCTCATCGTGGCTGCCATGGCTCATGTTCAGCCGGAATACATCGGCCCCAGCCTCATGCAGCGCTCGGATGGTGTCATAGTCATTGGACGCCGGTCCCAGCGTCGCCACGATTTTCACATTTCTCAGGCGTCGCATTGATCAGACTCTCCTCAAACGCGTAAATGTTACCGCAAACATTGCTCAGGCTGCTTATTGCGCAATTCCCTTTCCAACGCAACTGTCCTACACCTGCGACAAACAAGATGACAGGCTCATGACATACTCTCCGTTTTTTGTTCACGGCGCGGATCGCTCGTCGCGTTGGCTGATTACCTGTGACCATGCAACCAACATGGTGCCGCCCGAAATCAGCGGCGGAGACCTGGGTCTGCCACGCGAGGATATGGAACGCCATATCGCATATGACGTCGGCGCCTACGAGGTTTCAAAACATCTGGGTGAGGTTCTGAACGCCCCGGTAATCGCAGCCAACTTCTCGCGCCTCGTGATTGACCCCAACCGGGGCGAGGACGATCCAACGCTGCTGATGAAGCTCTATGACGGTTCGATCATTCCTGGTAACCGCCACGCAGATGCGACCGAGCGTGAGCGTCGTCTAAATATGTGTTACCGGCCCTATCACGATGCGCTGGCGCAGCTTGCGGCCCTGCCGCATGCGGTCATCATCTCGATGCATTCCTTTACGCGCCAGCTCCGTGGCCGCGATCCTCGGCCGTGGCACATCGGCGTCTTGCACACACCGGATGAGCGGTTCTCGCGCCCGCTGATCAACCGGTTGAACGCCGAGGATGATCTGTGCGTTGGGGTAAATGAACCCTATACAGGTGTGCTACCCGGCGATGCGATCGACAAGCATTGCAGCAGTTTCGGCCGTCCTAATGCACTGATCGAACTGCGTAATGATCTGATTGCGGATCATGACGGGCAACGCAGCTGGGCCGAACGATTGGCCGTTATTCTGCAGGATGCACTGAACGATAGCGGACTATGACGTAAGGTCACTTCATGCCGCTTCCGATCCTCGAAATATTGTGAGCCAATATACTGACACCCATATATTAAGGGAAAGGAGACGACCATGACTCAGGAATTCCTGACTACTGTCTTCGGCTGGATGACCGCCCTTAACATCGCTGTTTTGTTGTTCAGCACACTTATGATCCTTATCATGCAGGACTGGATTGCAGGCGTGCATGGCAGAATGTTCCAAATGGAGCGGGCAGACGTAAAGAGGGTCTATTTCAGATATCTTGCGAACTACAAAATCCTGACAATCATTTTTTGCCTTGTGCCGTGGTTGGCCCTCAAACTGGCATAAAGCATCCAAACCTGACGTTCCAAGGGGCCTTAGGGCCTCTACTGTTCGTTGTAACATGGCCCACGGATTGCTAGGTCAGGTCCAGAACGCAAGACAATCATTCGGAGCCCGACAATGGACAAGCAAACCGAAATCGAACTTCAGGCCGCAGCGTTTCGCCGTTTGCAGCAGCATCTGATGCAGGATCGCACCGACGTACAGAACATCGATATGATGAATCTGACCGGGTTCTGCCGCAATTGCCTGTCGCGCTGGTATCAGGAAGCCGCCAATGCCAAGGGCATCGACATGGACAAAAACGAAGCGCGCGAGATTTTCTATGGCATGACCATGGATGAGTGGAAGGCCAACTACCAGACCGAAGCGAACGCCGAGAAACAAGCCGCCTTCAAGGTCGCGTTTGAAGAGAACGTCACGAAAAAAGGCTGACGCCCCGAAAACGAAAAATGCCCGCCGTTTTGGCGGGCCTTTGCTTTAGATTGCGGCCTTTCGGCTTTCGTCCAGATAGATCTCGCGAAGGCGTTTGGCAATCGGGCCCGGCGTGCCATCACCCAGTGCCACGCCGTCAATCTCAACCACCGGCATGACAAAAGCGCTGGCCGAAGTGGTGAAGGCCTCATCCGCCTCTTTCGCCTCATCGATGGTGAACAGGCGCTCCTCAATCTCCATCTGCGCCTCGGCGGCCATGCGCAGAACCGCCTTGCGGGTGATGCCGTGCAGAATGTCGTTGGACAGCGGGCGGGTGACGATCTTGCCGTTCTTGACGAAATAGGCGTTGTTGCTGGTGCCTTCGGTGACATAGCCATCTTCAACCAGCCAGGCATCGTCACAGCCAGCCGCTTTCGCCATCATCTTGCCCATGGACGGATACAGCAGTTGCACGGTTTTGATATCGCGGCGGCCCCAACGGATGTCATCGATCGAAATGACCTTGGCCCCTTTCTTCGACGCGGGGCTGTCGGCCAGACCTGGCTTATTCTGCGTGAACAAAACCAGCGTAGGCTTGGTATCCGCTGACGGAAACACAAAATCCCGGTCGCCGTCACTGCCGCGCGAAACCTGTAGATAGATCAGACCTTCTTCGATGTCGTTCAGCTCGACCAGTTTGCGATGGATTTCCAGAAGTTCTTCTTTGCTGCAGGGTTCAGCCATCTGTAACTCGTCCAGCGAGCGTTTCAGCCGCACCGCGTGGCCTTCGAAATCGACCAGCTTACCATCCAGCACACTGGTTACTTCATAGACGGCGTCTGCAAACAGGAAACCTCGATCAAAGATCGAGACGCTTGCCTCGGTTTCAGGCAGGTATTCGCCATTCACATAAACGGTGCGGGTCATGTTCTTCTCCTCAGCCCCAAAGTGCCGCTTTGGGCGGATGCACTCCGGCGTCATCAAAAATCAGGGGTGTGTCGCGGTCTTCTGCCAACAAAAGCGGTCCGTCAAGGTCCGTCACCATCGCACCCTGCGCGACCAGCGTTGCAGGTGCCATGGCCAGCGAACTTCCAACCATGCATCCGACCATGATGCCATAGCCCTCGGCCAGCGCGGCCTTGCGCAGCTCCAGCGCCTCGGTCAGACCGCCGGTCTTGTCGAGTTTGATGTTCACCACATCATATTTGCCCTTTAATTTAGGCAAGCTGGCCCGATCGTGACAGGATTCGTCGGCACATACCGGCACCGGACGATCCATGCCGATCAGTGCATCATCCTCACCGGCTGGCAGAGGTTGTTCAACCAGAGCAACGCCCAGTCGCACAAGATGCGGCGCAAGATCGGCGTACACTTCAGCAGACCAACCCTCATTGGCGTCGATAATGATTTTGGACTCCGGCGCACCAGCCCGCACGGCCTCAAGCCGGGGCATGTCGTCCGGTGTACCAAGTTTGATCTTCAACAAGGGTCGGAACGCATTTTCTGCCGCCTGTGCCTGCATTGCCTCGGGAGTGTCCAGGGAAAGAGTATAGGCCGTAACTTCAGGCCCCGGTGCGGCAAGTTCCGCCAGCTCCCACGCCCGTTTGCCGGAGCGTTTCGCCTCAAGGTCCCAAAGCGCGCAATCCACTGCATTCCGAGCCGCGCCGGCAGGCAGCAGATCCATCAGGGAATAGCGAGAGAATACGTCGGGCAGGCCGGCAATCTCGGCCTCGACTGAATCCAGCGTTTCGTCATAGCGCGCATAGGGCACGCATTCGCCCCAACCATGATGCACACCATCCGAGATCCGAACCGTCAGGACCTTTGCCTCGGTCCGTGAGCCGCGCGAGATAGTGAATACCTGCGCCAGCCGAAATACATCGCGGGAAACGTCAATCTGCACGCGTTCAACCTTTCATCGAAAGTGGTGTCTGTTGCCGACAGCAAGGGGCGATCGGCAACCTGCTTAGATCACAGTGCGGCCAGCGCATCCACCAGTTTACCAGCACCAAAACGGTAAGGATCGGTTGCTGGGATACCCATCTCGGTCTCAACCTTGGCGATGTATGCGTGTGCGTCGTCTTCGCTCAGATGCTGGGTGTTGATCGACACTCCTGCAACCTGACACTCTGGGTTTGCCACGCGCGCCAGCGGCAGTGCTGTGTCGCGCAACTGCTCCAGCGTCGGCAGTGAATACTCAGGCAATCCTCGCATATGGGTCCGGGTCGGCTCGTGGCACAGGATCAGCGCGTCGGGCTGACCGCCATGGATCAGCGCCATGGTCACGCCAGAATAGGACACATGGAACAAAGAGCCCTGCCCTTCGATGTGATCCCAGTGATCCGGATCATTGTCCGGTGTCAAATACTCAACGGATCCCGCCATGAAATCGGCGATAACCGCATCCAGCGGGACGCCCTGACCCGTGACCAGAATTCCGGTCTGACCGGTGGCCCGGAAGGTGGATTTCATGCCGCGTTTGCGCATTTCAGCGTCCATGGACATCGCAGTGTACATCTTGCCGGCAGAGCAGTCGGTTCCAACGGCCAGGCACCGCTTACCAGTACGCTTGCGGCCGTTTGCGATGGGATATCCTACGGTCGGTACACGGACGTCGTGCAATGTGCAGCCGTGAGTCTGTGCCGCAGCAACCAGATCGCCTTCGTCGCGCAGCAGGTTGTGCAGGCCCGACGCCAGATCATAACCCATCTCCAGTGCTGCGATCAGAACCTCTTTCCAGGCCTCACTGATGACCCCACCTCGGTTGGCAACACCAATGACAAGAGTCTTGGCACCAGCAGCTTTACCTTCGGCAAGTGTCATTTCGGTAAGACCCAAATCAGTCTTGCAACCATCCAGCCTTATTTGACCCACGGCATTCTCAGGACGCCAGTCGCGGATACCAATGGCCACTTTGGCCGCCAACAAGTCGGGCGCATCGCCCAAAAACAACAGGTACGGTGTCTCGATCATTGCGGTGCACTCCTTTGATTCTGGCTTAAGCTAGAGAACCGTTTTGACGAGGGTTTCTCAAATTCTTCTCGCCTGCCCGCCCACAGCGGGAAGTTTTTGCGTATTTTGGCTTTCTTGCACAAGATTGTTCGAAGTTTTTAAACTGATCAAACTTTAAGCACCCCATTTTGCCAGTATCTTCAATCATGCTGCATACGCATTGCCGCATATGCACAATCACGCTTGCGCAGCATTGCGCAATTTAATATCCCATGACCAACCCTAAACGCAATTTCCTTACTCGCATGAGGTCCAAATGAGCTTCCGCATCCAACCTGCCGCTCCGGCCCGGCCCAATCGCTGCCAACTGTTTGGCCCGGGCTCGAACACCAAGCTATTTCCCAAGATGGCAGCATCAGCTGCAGACGTCATTAATCTGGATCTAGAAGATTCGGTGGCTCCTTCCGACAAGGATACCGCTCGCGCTAACGTAATCGAGGCGCTGAACACAGTTGATTGGGGCAATAAATACATGTCGGTTCGGATCAATGGGCTGGATACACCCTATTGGTACCGTGACGTGGTTGATGTGCTGGAACAGGCAGGCGACCGTCTGGATCAGATCATGATCCCCAAGGTAGGCTGCGCGGCGGATGTCTATGCAGTTGACGCGCTGGTCACCGCGATCGAGCGCGCCAAGGGCCGAACCAAGCCAATTTCATTCGAAGTGATCATCGAATCTGCCGCCGGACTGGCGCATGTCGAAGAAATCGCCGCCTCATCCCCGCGCCTGCAGGCCATGAGCCTTGGCGCCGCAGATTTTGCAGCCTCAATGGGCATGCAGACAACCGGCATCGGGGGTACGCAGGAAAACTACTATATGCTGCGCGAAGGCAAAAAGCACTGGTCCGATCCGTGGCACTGGGCGCAGGCCGCAATTGTCGCCGCCTGCCGCACCCATGGCGTGCTGCCGGTGGATGGTCCGTTCGGCGATTTCTCAGACGATGAGGGCTATATCGCGCAGGCCAAACGGTCTGCTACGCTGGGGATGGTCGGCAAATGGGCCATCCACCCCAAACAAATCGCATTGGCCAATCAGGTCTTCACACCGTCGAATGAAGCAGTGTCCGAAGCGCGCGAGATTCTGGCCGCCATGGAACAAGCAAAAGCCAACGGCGAAGGCGCGACGGTCTACAAAGGGCGTTTGGTCGATATCGCTTCGATCAAACAAGCCGAGGTTATTGTGGCGCAGGCGGAATTAATCGCGGCGGGTAGCTAAGAAAAAAGGGCGCTCAGCTGAGCGCCCCAATCGATCTGATCAGCGTCCAAATACATTGTTTGGTGTCCATGTGAAACGCTCACCCTTCTTTCCTGATTTCATCATCAGGCAGGATGTACCGTATTTCTGAAAATACTTGATTTTGATTGGATACCAACCCGCCTGCGGCACCTCGACCTCGGTGCGTTGGTTGGCTTCGCAGCCCTGACGGCCGTTGACATAGCCGATCTGCTGACCGCCGACCCAGGCGTCAATCCCATCGTTCGACCAGGTCTCAAGCTCGTAAACTCCGGGTGAATCAAAGCGGATATATCCGCTGATTTCCGCGGCAACATTGAACGCCTGATTGTAGGTCAGGACAGGATCACCTTCGTTCGTGTCTCTGTAGTCCAAACCTCGGAGGGGCTGACCCGGCTTTGCCTTTTTCAGCAGATGATTGACCTTCGAGAGGTTCTGGATTTTGCGAGGCGGGTTACCTTCCCAACTGTATTTTACGTTCAAGCCGGCTTTTGGGCTGGGCTGAGGGCTAGCTGGCTGTAACTTCAAAGGTGCTGCTGTCGCAGCGCCGGCAAACATTGCCAAGGCAGCCACCAGCGCTCCGGTGCGAAAAAATGTCATGGTCTACTCCCTGAATTTGCGCCTGCTTCGGGGTTAATCCCTGCCGACGATCCTGTTGAGATGACACTAGGCGCTGAACTTTGACCTCGCAAGATGGTTAAAAATCACTTTTTGATGGTCACGCGCGCATATCCTTGGGCGATCCCATCACAACATATGAGGTGATCGAGGTCACATGCGGCAGTGTACCCAGCACCTCGGTGTGGAAGGTTTTGTAGGAGGGCAAATCGGCACATTCGACCCGTAGCAGGTATTCGATCGTGCCGGTGATATTGTGACATTCCACCACTTCGGGCGCTTGTTGCAAGGCCCTTTCGAACCCTTCCTGCGCCGCTTTTGTGTGCTCGCCCAGACCAACGCCGATATAGGCAACGAAACCCACCCCCAGCGCCGCCGGGTTCAGCACTGCTCGGTAGCCGGAAATGATCCCTGCCCGCTCAAGCTCCTGCACCCGGCGCAAGCAAGCGGAGGGCGACAGGCCCACCCGCTCGGCAAGATCGAGGTTGCTGATGCGACCGTCCCGCGAAAGCTCTTGCAATATATGTTGGTTGATCTGATCAATCTTCGCCATTTATTGCAACATTAACCTTAGAGCGCACGAATACGCAATTTCATTTGCCGGATTCAGCGAGAAAATGCAGCCATGACCTACGATATCCTGATGGCCCTGATCGCATTTGCCTTTGTCTCGTCAATCACGCCGGGACCC
This sequence comes from Ruegeria sp. CF1, assembly GCF_056537445.1. Taxonomy (NCBI): domain Bacteria; kingdom Pseudomonadati; phylum Pseudomonadota; class Alphaproteobacteria; order Rhodobacterales; family Roseobacteraceae; genus Ruegeria; species Ruegeria sp. CF1. Next base: position 22,001 of record NZ_JBQFRN010000015.1, read on the forward strand.
AACAATCTTATGCTTATGGCATCGGGTGCGAATTTCGGCTTTCGCCGCACGATCCCGCATATGCTGGGTATCGGTTTGGGCTTCACCTTTATGGTGCTTCTGGTAGGGGCGGGTCTGGTTCAAGTCTTTGACCGGTATCCGATTAGTCATACCGTGTTGAAAGTTCTTTCGGTTCTGTATCTGCTGTATCTGGCATGGAAAATCGCCCATGCAGCGCCCGCTAAAGGTGTCGATGCTGCGGGCACCCCGATGACGTTTCTGCAAGCTGCAGCCTTCCAATGGGTCAACCCAAAAGCCTGGGCGATGGCGCTGACCGCGACAGCCGCCTATGCGCCCGACCAAACGATCAATGCGATTCTGCTGGTCGCGCTGGTGTTCGGAGCCATCAACCTGCCCTCGGTCAGCACCTGGACGGTTCTTGGACAGCAAATGGCGCGAATCCTGACGAACCCGCACCGATTGCTGGCATTCAACTGGACGATGGCGGCCCTGCTTGTGGCCTCGCTCTATCCGGTGCTGTGGCCGAATTAGGTTACCTGAGCGGCAGGCAAATTTCGGTCAACAGATCCTCGGGGGCCGTTTCTCGTGGATCGTTGAGATAGATCTCATAACACGGATGGTCCGCAGGTTCTTCGCCAGACTCGGGCAACCAATTGCCAAATAATGTCTGATACGCGCCGTGAAGGCCGGAATAAGGGCCCTTGAAGGTCAGCACCGCTGTTTTGCCACCCAGTATTTCAAGGTCTTCCATCCCCTCGGGCGTATCATCACCGCAGAATTCAGCACCTGCAAAACTGCGTAAATCATCCTCGGGCACATCGTCCGGACTGTCGAGATACAGCCCGATCATCGGGCCGACTTGCGGCCACAGCTTGCGGGATTCGCACAGGGCACCAAAGGCCTCAAAGCTGCGGCCAATCTCGGCATAAGCCCCTTTATGCGGCAGCGCTATAACACGGCGGGACGGTTCGGTTCGGGTTGTTACGGGATGCATCGGATATCCTCCGGTTTTGAACACTGGATGGGCCGGCAGTATTTGCCCCGCACGTCGAAACGCGGTGGGGCTGCTGCCGTAGGCCTCGGAAAAGGCCCGCGCAAATGATTTTTGGTTCGGATAGCCAATGTCGGTTGCGATCCGCGTAACCGGTCTGTCTGTTTGCACCAGCCAGCAGGCGGCACGGTGCAGGCGTATCCGACGGGTGGCCTGCGCGCAGGTCTCGCCAGTAATGGCGCGAAACACGCGATGCCAGTGAAACCGCGACATGGCCGCAACCTCGGCCAGGGCGTCCAGAGACAAGTCTCTGGCGGGGTTGTCATGAATGTAGGTCAACACACGCAGCACGCGATCTTCATAGCTGGCAGCCATCAGTATCCTTCCTTCACTTTGCCCATCGGTGATCGCATATTCCACAACCACAAATCTTGCTGAGTTGCATCCCGGACAAGCATTAGTCATATAGCAGGGAACTTCCGCGTTGAGAGGCGTCATGACCCAGTATCTGGATTTCGAAAAACCGCTGGCCGAGATCGAAGGCAAAGCTGAAGAGCTGCGCGCGCTGGCCCGTGCCAATGAAGAAATGGATGTGACGGAAGAGGCCGCCGCGCTGGATGCCAAGGCCGCCAAGCTTCTGGACGAGCTGTATGCCGATCTGACCCCATGGCGGAAATGTCAGGTGGCGCGTCATCCTGAACGTCCACACTGCAACGATTACGTGGATGCGCTGTTTACCGAATTCACCCCACTGGCAGGTGACCGGAACTTTGCCGACGATCTGGCGGTAATTGGCGGTCTGGCGCGGTTCAACGATCAACCCGTCATGGTGATTGGCCACGAAAAAGGCAGCGATACCAAATCGCGGATTGAACGCAATTTCGGCATGGCCCGCCCCGAGGGCTATCGCAAGGCTGTACGCCTGATGGAAATGGCAGGCCGCTTTGGCCTGCCGGTAATCACCTTGATCGATACAGCTGGGGCCTATCCCGGCAAGGGGGCGGAAGAACGTGGCCAGTCCGAGGCGATCGCGCGCTCAACCGAGATGTGCCTAAAGATTGGCGTTCCTTTGGTGTCCGTAATCATCGGCGAAGGTGGTTCGGGTGGCGCGGTCGCCTTTGCGACTGCGAACCGCGTAGCGATGTTGGAGCATTCGGTCTACTCGGTGATTTCGCCCGAAGGCTGCGCGTCGATTCTTTGGAAAGATGCCGAAAAAATGCGCGAGGCCGCCGAAGCGTTGCGCCTTACCGCTCAGGACCTGCACAAGCTGGGCGTTTGTGACCACATCATCACCGAGCCCAAGGGCGGTGCACATCGCAACCGCCCGGCGGCGGTCGAAGCCGTGCGGTCTGCAATTGCCTCGATGCTGGAAGAGCTTGATGGGAAAGACGCGGCAGCCCTGATCAAGGACCGCCGTCAGAAGTTCCTGGATATCGGTTCGAAAGGGCTGGCGGCTTAACCCGTCAGCCACCCAACCGCTGCAACAGAGCTACCGAAGGCTGGCCAGTCACGGACAACCCGTTGGCGCGCTGGTAGGCGCTAATTGCCGCCTCAGTATTCCTGCCGATAACACCATCTGCGCCTAGTGTGTCATAGCCCGCGGATGTCAGGCGGCGCTGCAGTTCTTTACGATCCTCCAGCGTCAAACCGGTCGCATCCGGCCCGAATGACGCTTGGAACGGCGCGCCGCCAGCAATGCGATCAGAAAGATGACCCACGCCGATCGCGTAGCTGTCCGAATTGTTGTAGCGCTTGATCACCTGAAAATTGCGGAACACAGCAATACGTGGGCCGGGCGTCTGCGGTTGCAGCACTGCCGCCGGCGTGCCCGAAACCGTGCCCACTTCACCGCCCCAAGGCTGCCCTCGCACCCAACCGGCACGTGCCAGATAAGCCGCCGTTGACGCAAGTGAATCTGCTGGGTCATCGGACCAGATATCGCGCCGCCCGTCGCCGGTGAAATCGACCGCATAAGCAAGGTAAGACGTCGGAATGAACTGTGTGTGGCCCATCGCTCCGGCCCAGCTGCCGGTCATGTTAGCCGGGGTCGTATCGCCCTCTTGAATGATCTTCAGCGCCGCCACCAGTTGCTTCTCAAAAAACGCTCCGCGCCGCCCGTCATAGGCCAGAGTCGACGTTGCCGAGATCACCGGCACATCGCCGCGCCGTGCACCATAACGGCTTTCCAGGCCCCAAACAGCCACGACGACCTCCTTGTCGACACCATATTGGGCTTCGATCTGCGACAGGGTTCCTGCATGCCGCACAAGCATTTGCTTGCCAGTGCTGATCCGTTCATCCGAGGCAGCAATCGCCAGATAATCCTCAAGCGAGCGTTTGAATTCGACCTGATTGCGATCGCGTTCGATCACGTCGGGTAGATATCCGGCGCCTTGAAACGCTCGGTTAAGGGTAGTCTGTGAAATGCCCTGTGACGCTGCCCGGTTTTTGAAACTGGCCACCCAGGCATCCCATCCTGCGTTCGGAACCGCACGCATCCGCGAAGCCGGAGCACTGTTGGGTGCGGTGCCTGTGGAACAGGCCGCCAACAGGGTTGAACCAAGCCCTAAGGAAAACACTCTTCGATTAATCATGGTTAAATCTGCTCTTGTTGTGATTTGCGTTCAGAATAGCGCAGCCCGGTCGCTCAAGCCAGCAAAGCGACATCCGAAATCAACTGAGTTGAGAGATGGGCAACAAGCCGCTCAGGTAACAAGCAGGCGCAAGCCCTGTGTCACATCCGAACGCACTGCTAGTCGCAACCCAGGCTCATCCCCGGCCTTGAGTGCTGCGATGATCAGGCGATGGTAGTGCGGTGGCTCGGTCCTCCGCAACCGACCGTATAGGGCACGCATGGTGGGACCCAGCTGCAGCCAGACGGTTTCGGCCATGGCAAGCATCGCGGGGGCCTGTGCGCGTAGATACAGCGTGCGGTGAAATTCCAGATTTGCACGGATATATCCCACCGCATCGCGTTTCGTGACCATCTCGGCCACTGCCATGTTGATGCTTTGCAACCGGTCAATCAGCGCCATATGCGCGCGCGGCAGGGCCCGGCTGGCCAGTTCAACCTCAAGCAGCGCGCGCAGCGCCGCCAGCTCTTCGATCCGATCGCGCGTGAGTTCCGGCGTTGATACCCGACCGGACGTGGACAGGAACAAAGCACCTTCTGCCGCCAGACGCCGCACCGCCTCGCGCGCCGGAGTCATCGACACACCGAATTCCTTGCCAATCCCGCGCAGTGTCAACGCCTGCCCCGGGGCAATCTCTCCATGCATGATGCGGGATCTGAGGGCGCGATAAACGCGATCATGGGTTGCCGTATGAGACTCGGCGGGGCGTGAGGTTAACATGAGTTTATGTGATCACAAATCGCGCCAAGGTCAAGCGACGGAGTCGAAGCGATATCTGTGCAGTTCTGCCCCGTTGTCTCGCAGCCAGCGGCGTGGTTCTTTGTAAGGGCCAAAAATACGCTCGACCTGTGCCCAGAACGCAGGTGAGTGGTTCATTTCGGCAAGATGCGCCACTTCATGCGCGGCCACATAATGGAGAACCTCTGGTGGGGCGAGGATCAACCGCCACGAGAACATCAACCCGCCCGCAGAACTGCACGACCCCCAGCGCGAACGCGTATCGCGCAAAGTAAGGCTACTGTACGACCGCCCCAGCATCGCCGCGTAATCATCGCACGCACCGGTCAGACGATCGCGGGCAAGCTCTTTTAGAAACCGCGCTAGTCGCCGTGCTTCGGCAACGGGCGGAACCCCGATCGCATCGCCACTCAGCAAGACCCTCCGCCCCGATGCAGGAACGATTCGCCTCGCCGTACCCTCGATCGGAATGAACTGCCCTACGCCAACTGCTTCAATACTGGGTCGATCCTGCAGGTGCCCGCGGATCCAGCCCTCTTTCTGCTGTGCGAAATTCAGCGCTTCGGCTTCAGCCACCCCTGTCGGGTAGGTCAGCGTAACCCGTCCATCCAATTGGGAAATTCGCAAACTGATCCGCCGTGCGCGCGCCGATCTGCGCAGTGTCAGCGGCACCGGAGGTGTTCCGGGCAATGCGTGTCGCCCCATGGGTGGGCCTCCTTTGCGCAAAGGCTTTGACAGTGCCTGCCGCATGTGGCAGGTGACCTGAATCATTGATGAGATTCACCTGATATCAAGGGGATTTGATATGCCCAAGGAAGAATGGGGCGTAAAACGTGTCTGCCCGACAACCGGCAAACGGTTTTACGACCTGAACAAGGACCCGATCGTCAGCCCCTATACGGGCGAGGTCGTGGAGCTGGATACCGGAAAAAGCCGGATGATCGCCGCGGATGCTGAAGATGCCGCATCGGTCAAGGCGCGCGAAGCGTCGTCGGACGAAGACATCGTTTTGGATGATGACGATAATGTCGATGTCGAATTGGATGACGATCTGCTGGACGACGATGACGACGGCGACAACGTTTCACTAGACGATATAAAGGACATGTCGTCAGAAGACGAAAACTGATGGATCCCGAGGCGGCCCCGCCGCCTCGACCCGGCCTGCGAAGTCGGTCTGAATTTTTTGCGGATTCCGATTTTAGGACTTGCACTCATCGACGGCGTCTCATAAACGTCCGTCCACCGTTACGACGGTACCTGTATGGGGCCTTAGCTCAGTTGGGAGAGCGCTTGCATGGCATGCAAGAGGTCAGGGGTTCGACTCCCCTAGGCTCCACCAAACCATCCTCAAATAGCCTTGTTTCATTGGCCCTTTCGGCCAGCGGGTCCAGTTGTCCCCTGCATATCCCCTAAATAGCTGCGTATGAATGCACCCGCAACCGCAATGTTGGAGGTCGCAACCGTGCGATTTAGGGTGAAGCTATGCATTTCGGATTCTTGATAGAACCAGGTCTCGCGCTTTCGATTGCCGATCACCTGTGCCTTCTGACAAAGGATGTGCGCAAACACATCGAGTCCATGGTCCTCGACTGGCAGAAAGATCTGCGATTGGGGCAGACCGTTCTGTTTGCGGATATCGAGGCCGGATCGCTAACCGGCATTCATGAAGACACCGGCGCTGTGACCTCGACCCACAACTGTGTTTTGGGCGTGGGCAAGGTGACGGAGACCTGTGAGGGTGGTTTCGTCCGGATTGACATGGGGGAGTTAGGCGAGGACCTGATTCCGGCGGCAGCGGTAATCGGCGTTGTACCGCCAGAAACGCCCGCTGAGCATGCCGAGGCGGTGAAGATAGTAAAAAGCCTGCCCGATTGGCTTATAGTAGACCATTGCCTCTGCTATCGCGCGCCAGACCGCGCTCCCGGGCTGGCAGAAGGTGCAACTTGATCGACAACACCCTTGCCGAGTAAATTCATCTTCTCATCAGTTCTGCCAGCGCCCGACGCCGAGCCAACTCGCCTGCAGCAACCTGATCGTCATTCGCGTGCATCTGATACAGCAAAGCCTCCTCCGTTAGCACTGTATAGTCTTCTATGATCAGTGGAGGGTTCATCGCCCGACGCATCGCCTCGGTACCAGCACGCTCCATCAGTTGGCCTCGCGCATCCAATTCCTCGAACGGAACAAGCAGGTCGTCGTTGAGGTATCGCAGCGTATCCTCCTGCGCCATGTGGATCACCCACTCGTGACGCACCTGCGCTGGGGTCATGGTGCCGTCGCTCTGAATGAACGTCGCTGCCAGCTTTAGAACACAACGCCACTGGCGCTCGGACACCGCACGCGGATCAATGTCGATGTCATGACCACCGATACCGTAGACGGTTCGATTGTAAGCCTCGGCCACCCGGTGGATTTGTCGGATAGCATTGAGATCGTGACGGCGGCGTTGCAGGTCTGACTGTGTAAGAGCCTTGGCCAGTTCGTCGTCCTGATCTGCCTGTGCTGGATCGATGATGTGCTCCTCGCCGGAGCCTGCCATGTGAATACTCATACCGGGGCTCCTTCGATGTGGGCTTGGGCGTCGATAAGAGCACGCAGCAGTTCTTCCTCTGAAAGCTCGTCAGAGATCGGGGCGTCAGTGTCGTCTTCGACCTCATCAGGTAGTTCGCCTGCCCAGAGCCGGTAGTAAGACGCAACGGTGTGGGTGGCGTAGGCATCGGGGCAATCCAGAACGAAACTCTCACCGTCTTGAACACGCCAGATTTGATCCGAGTAGAAGGTCGGGTAACCCATATCTTGGGCAACGCTTACCTTCTCAGGTCTCACGATCAGGTCGGACCGAACCCATGTCTCGGGTTTGATGTTGTCGGGTTTAGCATGTGGGTCACGGTCTTGGCCCCACGGGATTGGCTCAGACCATCCGGGCAGTGTGTTAATGTCAACCATTGTTGATCTCCTTCTCAAATGAGCGCATGCCGCAACGTGCGGAAACCACCGGTGGAGAACCGGTTGGCGGCCAGACGGGATTGCCTGGCACTCTTCATGCTTTGGAATTTGGGAAACGGGGTTCCCTACAAGGCTCCCCTAAATACGAAGGGCCGCAGATACAATGCCGGGTGACAACAATCTGCTACAGGTCTACTCCGCGTCGAGACCGGCCACTGGAAAGATTAGGTTTGCCCACAGTTGCTATCTGCGTTCTCGCAGTATTCACTCGCTGTCGTTGAATATCGCTAAGGGTCGACGACTTCGCACTTTGTAAACGATGCCAGAACTGGCAAGTTTTCCCAATTATATGGCGTGAAATCAAAAGCGTGTGTGGGGCACCGTTCATATGTCGTTATTGGAAATAGTCCTTGCCTCAAAATTTGCACTCCAATCTTTTATCAGAAACTCGAAACTATGAATTCCGGTTCAGATTATGCCCGTAGACAGTCTTGCCTCTAACCTTCAGACGTCAAAGAGCCTCCTCAAGTATTGGAGGGCAAGTGTCTCCGACAGCGTGTTTGGAAAGGGGCGTTTCCGGGTAAATGAACTACGGCGAAATATGCGGCTCAGTATCCAGTCGCTGGAAGCTGGTCGGCTGCCCCCAAGGCAATCGCAAGAGCTTTTCGATGATCGAAACGAAAACGAAGGTTTAGTGCCAATCCGGCTTTGGCCACGGGTTTACGCACGAGAGCTTAGCCATGGCACAGCGCGGCAAGACGGCTTGCCAGATGTTATTGCGCCTATTGTTACCGAAGCGAACGTGACGCGAGCGGGTTACATTTTGCCAGGGCGAACACTTATCCCACGCGATCTTCTAGAACCTTTGACTAGTGGGGCGCTGTCAATCGGCACCGTAGAACAACAGGATGGATTTTTGGCTAATGGTGGATTTGGAGAAGAACATTCAATTGAGGCACATGCTGAAGGCTGGACCCGCTATCTGAAATTTGTTGAACAACTGCTCGAAGAAGTTTCAGGCGATTGGTTTGACAAAACCACAGAATTCACTGAACGCAGCCCGGGGTTTTTCGAAGTTGCGGATAACGCTTCGGCGATGGTTCGCGGTATTCTGTCGCTTTACGATGACCTTGTGGACAGTGACGATGTTCCATCTCTAATGCGAAATTATGCGCGTGTTTCTCCACGTCCATTGTCGCCTTCTCTGCCACAACCTTATAGCTTGTCTGAGCGTTTGGGGCACTCGAACGACAGGTTCCCAACAGCAAGAAACCAACGGGACGTGTTGGCTCACCTTGCTAAAGCGGAGCATGGCGAAATTACTGCAGTGAATGGTCCTCCGGGGACGGGCAAAACAACGTTGCTTCTTTCGGCTATCGCTAGTGCTTGGGTTAAGGCGGCTTTGGAGAAGAGCGAGCCACCAGTAATCATCGCTGCTTCCGCCAACAATCAAGCGGTCACAAACATTATCGACGCATTCGGGAAAGACTACGCAATTGGGACTGGCCCGTTTGCTGGACGTTGGTTGCCGGGAATTCGGAGTTTCGGTCTGTTTTTGTCTTCAGCCGCTCGCGAAGAGGAAGCATCAAAGATTTACCAAACAGAGACGTTTATCAAAACGCTGGAAACTCACGCGTTCGTTTCGGAAGCGAAAGAGGCCTTCCTTTCAAAAGCACGCGACGCATTCAACGATGAAGGAATAGATGAGGTCGAAGATGTAAATGAGCGGTTGCATGAACGCATTAAATCGCTGGCAGCAAAGATGGCCAACCTCGATGAAACTCTTGCGCGGTGGGAAAAAGCGCGCGAAACGGTGGCAAAAGATCTAGGCGACGAACCCGAAGAGAAGCTGGAAGAGTTAGAGAAACACTTAAATGACAAGCAAAACGATTTAACAAAAACTCAAGAGCTGCTCAATCGATGGGACAGTCACGTCGCGAATGAACCGGCTCTGTTGGCCATATTCTCGTTCTTGCCATCTGTGAGACGGAAACGCATGGCAGCAGCAAGGGCCGTTATTCGAGGAGCGGGATTTGAGCTAGTCGCCGATCAGCTGTCGAGCCTGTCGGACGCCGGAAGCAGTATCCAGAAAATGAAATCTGACGCACAATCAGGTGTCAGTGACGCTGCAAACTCCCTCAAACGGGCAACATCGATCACCGAAGAGGCAAAGGCTGCTTCCAAGGAGTTTCAGTCAGCAGCAGTGTTGTTATCCGCAGAGCTGAGGGACGCGGATATTGACGAGATTGATAGCTTTGTTGATTGCAATATCCGATTTCCTCTGTTTCTTCTCGCAACACATTATTGGGAAGGCCGTTGGCTTCTCGAAATGGAGAACGTCCTCCCAGACATCGACAAGGAACAGAAGCGCACCGGAAGGAAAACCGTCGTTCCGCGTTGGCGACGGCGAATGATGCTGACACCATGTGCAGTGGCGACTTTCGCAACTCTGCCAAGCAAAATGACCTGTCGCGCTAGGCGAGGCAACACGTTCATCGACGACTACCTGTATGATTTTGTCGACTTACTGATTATCGATGAAGCAGGACAGGTGTTGCCTGAGATAGCAGCGCCGTCTCTTGCGTTGGCAAGGCAAGCACTGGTCGTCGGCGACACAAGGCAAATTGAACCAATTTCAAGTATTCCTAAAGCAATCGACATAGGGAACCTCGCAAAATATGACGTTGTTTCGGAAGACTTGGATGAAACTGCTTTGTCGGATGTTTTAGCATCTGGGTTTCTTTCCAACTCTGGCAGTGTAATGGCGTGTGCGCAAAGCGCCTCCCGTTTTCAGCCCTACCCGGACTTAGATCGCGGTCTATACCTCTTCGAGCATCGACGCTGCTACGACGAAATTATCGAATTCAGTAATGCCTTATGCTATCGCGGACACTTGCAGCCAAAACGAGGCCCAGCCACGGAACTAGCCTTCCCTCCAATGGGCTACCTCCATATTGATGGAGCTGCGTTCTTCGCGGGTGGCAGCAGGTTCAATCCCACAGAAGCAAAAACCATTGCTGCATGGCTGAATGAAAACCGCGCCACGCTGGAAAACCAATATCAAAAGCGGCTCGAAGACATTGCAGCTATAGTCACACCCTTCGGGAAACAAGCTCAAGAGTTGCGTCAGGCATGCAACGCTGTTGGCATCCGCACGATAGGTGCAGGAGCCATGACAATCGGCACTGTGCATTCACTACAAGGAGCCGAACGACCCATAGTCCTGTTTTCTCCGACATATGCAAAAGGCATGGACGGTGGCTTTATCGACGCTTCCACCTCGATGCTGAACGTTGCTGTGTCACGCGCTAAGGACAACTTTTTGGTCTTTGGAGATATGGACCTTTTTTCGTCTGCTCTTAGTGGTAGCCCCCGCGGGGTGCTCAGCAAATTCTTGTTTGCAAGACCAGAAAACGCCCTGGAGTTTGATGTCCAACCTCGTGAAGACCTGAAGACAAAAGCCACGGGCATCCAAATGCTGCGCGATGCCGATGATCATGACATATTCCTGCGCGACGTTCTCACATCTGCCAAAAAGACGATAGAGATTGTCAGTCCTTGGATTATCAACAGCACCATGGAAAAGAACGGGTTCTTGTCGCTATTGCGTGAAGCTTCTGAACGCGGTGTAAAGATCGATGTTTATGCTGACCCAGTATTGAACAAGAAAACCAACAACGACGGCGTAAGCCAATTTGATGAAGCCAAAGCCAGCCTTTCATCCATCGGTGTTACCGTCCACCCGGTCCAACAGCTACATAGCAAAATCGTCGCCGCCGATGAGGATATCTTTTGCATCGGTTCATTCAATTGGTTGAGCGCAGATCGTATCGGAAGATATGCCAGACATGAGACATCGCTGGTATACAGTGGAGCTCAAATGGCCAGCGAAATCGAACGGTTCCGCGAGAACCTCGGATTACGTCGTGCTGGGTAGGGGAAGTGGTTCTGGTCTCGCTCGAAGCGAAGCCCACCGCTTTTGCAGCTTAGCATACTCGACTGCAAACCGCTCTTTCGCCTCTACTGGTTCTCGGGCGCGAAGCTATTTTGTTACCTTGGCTTGGTGCCTTCTCTAAGCGGACATCGTCGCCGATCAGTGGTTCCGATCAGAAATGCAAAATACAATCAGCTAAGCGTTTCGCAGCAGTAGATGAGCAAAAAACCTAGTCTCGCAACAGCACTTCCACTAGCCCATCTAGATGGCGCTTGGCCGCTTGCCAATCGCCTGCGTGGCTGTCGATGATCGCCCAAAAATCAGGACTGTGATCATGGTGTTTCAAGTGTGCCATTTCATGGACAAGGACGTAGTCAATGCACTGGCGGGGGGCCTTAATCAGATGCGGGTTCAGAATGATCTCGCCCTTGGGGGTGCAACTTCCCCATTGGCGTGACATTTCCAGAAACCGAAATGGCGGCTCTTTTTGAACCCACGGCAATGATGGGACCATGAGCTTGAGCCGACGGGCAATATAATCACGCCCTTTGACACGGTACCATGCGCGAACACGGGCGCGTATTTTGGATTGATCTCTGGTCTCGGTTACGACCTCCAAACGGTTTCCCTTAAGGCGAACTGTTTCCGGCCCATCCTCAGCATCAATAACCTTGAGCACATATCTACGGCCCAGATAGAAGATTTGTTCGCCTGATACGTATTCTCGTGGTCGCAGGTGGGCATAGCGTTGTTGTGCTTCGGTAACGTGATTGACCACCCATCGCGCCCGCTTCTGCACCGCGCTTTGAATGGCAGCGTCTGCAAACCCGTCAGGGGCATCCACATCGACGGTGCCATCAGGGTTGACGTGGATGGCAACCCGATCAGTGCGTTTTGGGTCAATGGTCACCTGATAGGGAATGCGTTGATCTCCATAAGCGAGGATGAAGTCTGTCATGTCCCTCCCTTTGCCGCACCAGCGCGGACGATGGCAAGGATTTCATCGATCATCGCGTTCGCCGCATCCAGCCCGCCCAGGAATTGGAAATACCTCGGTAACAGGGACTTCTTGATTTCTGCTTCGATACTGCCTGGGTTGATTGAATGCGCCTGCACAGCGTTGTTGACCACTTCGTTGATGTGGAACGCTTCTTCGATCAGCTTTTCTTCGTCTTGCCCATCGTCTGACGTGGATTGCGATAGCAGCGCACCAAAATATGCCTGCGCACGGGGTTCCCCGTCAAACCGATCTGGCACACCGGGTGTGGATCGAGACTGGACCTGCTCTTCGAGGTCTTTGAACATATTGTATTGCTTGCCAGGATAATCGAACATGGCTTCCGCCGCCTCAATCGCCTCCTTCAACAATTCCGAGAAGACGCGCTGCGCATAGGGATCATCGATAAGGTCCTGCTCAATGGTCTTGCGCACACGGGTCTTGATCACGTCAGCCTCGGTTCTGGTTTTGTCATCGGACCAATCACTTGGGTCATCATCCTGTCCGAGGGTACCCACATGGATGAACCCTTCGGGATCAACGATCTCTTGACCAATAACCTGTTTGTCCACCATGCGGCGGATTTGGTCCTCGTATTCGCTGAAGTCCACAGTTTCCTGTGCATCGCGCTTGGCTTGCACTCGAAGTTCCGTGAAGAACTTTAGATCGCGTTTGTATCCGCGAATGGTGGCCTCATCAAAAGCTCCATCCTCGTAGAACGTCCGTGACGACAGGGCCAGTTTCAGGCACATGCCAAATTCGGTCAGCGCGTCATAGAAATCTTCTCGGATTTTTTGATTGTGATCGATGCTGTGACCCGAGCCATCATCAGCCACCCGTGGGACCAGCGCTCGTCGGAACTGCTCTCGATCCTGCCGGTTTTTCACATCTGCAAAGATTGCCCAAAGTGCGTCATGCAGTCCGGGCAGTCGTTTATACTCGGTAGACATATTGGCCACCGTGCCGATCAGGTCATTAATGTCATATCCAGCTTGGGTCTGCGCAGCGAGGTCCTGGTAATTCTGGATAGAGGTATCAAGTTCGGCCAGAATACCGCGATAATCGATTAGATACCCAAATTGCTTGGCGTCGTGCAAACGGTTCACACGTGCGATGGCCTGAAGCAGGTTATGCCCCTTGAGGTGTTTGTCGATGTAGAGCACAGCGTTGCGCGGTTCATCAAAGCCGGTCAGAAGCTTATCCACTACGATCAAGATTTCTGGTGCTCCATCACTGCCAAAATCCTTGATGACCTCAGTCTCATACTGCTCTGGATCATTCCCGACATTAAGCTTCCACCAGGTTTGCACCTCTGGTGTCTTGGTTTCATCTGTGTCGCCGTGGCCCTCACGGGTATCAGGCGCAGAGATCACCACCGCGCTGGTCACCATACCCGTGGCATCCAATGCCTGCTTGTATCGGATCGCTGAGAGTTTGCTGTCCGTGGCGAGTTGCGCTTTCAGTCCCAATCCGAGCTTTGCGAAGTTCTCGGTGAAGTGTGTGGCGATATCCCAGGCGATCAGGTCAATCCTGTTGGCTGACCCGTATATCTGCCCACGGCTGGAATATTTCTGCTTCAGGTCGGATTTCTGTTCTTCGGTCAATGACACCGTGATCTTATCGAACCAGGCATCAATTGCAGCATCATTGATATCAACGACGGGCTTTCGTTCTTCATAAACCAACGGGGTCACGGCCCCATCCTCGATAGCATCTTGCATAGTATAGGCATGCAGGATCGGACCGAATTTGTTGCGGGTCTTATCCTCTTTCAACAGCGGCGTGCCGGTAAACGCGATGAAGGCTGCATTGGGCAGCGCCTGACGCATCCGCTCGTGGTTTTCACCACCCTGGCTGCGGTGTCCTTCATCCACTAGCACGATCAGATTGTCTGAAGTGTTCTTACATTCAGGCAGTTTGGTGGCCGAGTTGAACTTTTGAAGCAGGGTAAAAATGATGCGTTCATTGCCTGAGCCGATACGCTCGGCCAGATCACGACCAGAATGGACCTTGGCCTTCTCACCGTCTTTCTTGGTGGCCACAGCAGACCCAAATGCCCCACCAGTCAGGAAGGTTGCTGCCAACTGCTTTTCCAGATCAACGCGGTCGGTCACGATGATGATGCGGCATCCGGCTAGGTCCGCATCCAACAACAGTGCCTTGGACAGAAACACCATCAGGTTCGATTTTCCCGACCCGGTGGTGTGCCAGATCACGCCGCCTTCGCGACTGCCATCGGGCTTTTGCTTGGTGATCTGTGACAGGATCGCTTTGGTACCCTGCACCTGCTGGTACCGTGCGGCAATCTTGCCGATTTTCCGATCAAAGAAGATAAACCGCCGGACAAAATCCAACAGCCGGTCTGGCTGCATCAAGCTGATGACCAACCGATCCTGTTCCGTGGGCAGCACAGGCCCACTGTGGAGACGATCAAAGTCTGCCTTGGCCCACGTAGGCTTATCTGAAAACAATGCCGTTTCCTGGGCTGCTGTGAGGCGCGTTGACTTGATCAATTGGAACTCGGCCTCGGTGATATCTTCCTCGGTCCAAGTTCCCCAGAACTTGGCTGGCGTCCCAGTGGTGCCATAGCGCCCATCGGTGCCGGTGATCGACAGCAGGAGTTGCGAATAGGCGTAGAGGTCCTGAATACCGTCAGGTTTTTGATTGCGCAGGTGCTGACTGATGCCTTCGTCAACCATGGCCTTGTCTTTGGTTGATGAAACGGGCCGCTTGGCTTCGATCACCACCAGCGGGATACCGTTCACATAACCAACCACATCAGGCCGATACCGCCCCATGCCCGCCGGGCGCTCCACGCTCAATTCTTCAGTCACGTGGAAGGCGTTGGCCGAGACATCTGCCCAGTCGATCAGCGGCACGGTGACATTGGTGGGCTTGGCATCAATCACCTCGCGCACGGTCACACCCAGGGTAAGTTTCTTGTAGATCGCCTCATTGGCCGGGATCAGTCCTTCATTCAGACCGGTGCTGGTGATCTCACGAATGACCTGATCGATGCCTATGTCCGACAGCGGATAGCTCTGTCCCTTAAAGCTGAAACGATGCGCCCGCAGCCGGTCGCGCAGCACATCCGTCAGCAGCACCGCCCGCTCTGATCCGCGCTTCTCCAGCGCCTGTGCCGGAGACAGGTACCTCCAACCGAGAACCATCATCATGTGTAGTGCTGGGAGCTTTGAAGCGGCTTCTTCGCGGGTGTCGGGAGCACGATCAGACATCGTTCACAACCTATCGAAGACCGAACCTACTCTTGGCTCGAATAGCTGCTGATATCGCTTGGTCGCGTATTCATCGGTCATCCCGGCGATATAGTCGCAAATAACCCTAGCTGTGCCAGTATTTCCCCCGCTCTGAACCGTCTGCTCGAAGGTGCGAGCATCCAACAATCGTTTTGGATCGGTCGCAAATGCACTAAACAATTCAGTGACCATTTTCTGGCCTTTGAATTCCAATTGCTGGACGGGAGTGCTCTTGATTACGAGGTCAACAACCACGGCTTGAAGCGTATCAAGCGCATTCCTAACACCGGCGTTCGCATCAAAAACAGCTTGGTATTGGAACAATGGCTCAATGAAATCGGGATGACTATGCTCGAAAAGAGTGCCCTCAACACAGAAACCTACCATGCGTCCGATGGAGTGTTTGCGGGTGTCGGAACCGTCGTCAAAAAGTCGTCGCACAAACGTATCGAAACTTCCCTCAAAGAAGTTATCCAGGAGAGGTTGAATAGCGGCTGAGCGTTTGTTGCCTACGTCGTCGTGCTTCTCAAACCACTCTAGAAACTTCTGACGGCGGATGAGACCCAGACCGATTGCGTCTTCTAGATCATGGACACCGTAGGCAATGTCGTCAGCCAACTCCATGATCGAGGTATCAAGGGATTTGTACTTGGTCTTTGGATGCTTTTTCTTGCCAATAGACTTCCGAGCGGATGAGATGGTGGCCCAGTCTTCCAGGTCAGCGGCGACCCATCCTTTCACTACGTCATCATGTTCTTCGTTCAGATAGCACTTAGGTGGCTTATAGTCCGATGCGACAAAGACAGAGCTTGTCGGCGTCACCATTTTGAAAGGCGCGTGGTCAGGCTGCACCTTCAAAGGTAACTCGCTCATCGGATCGTCGGGCTCGCCACCTGGAACGATGCTCCAATCCACTACATCACTATAAGGTGCAGGGTATTTGATAACGCCCAGGATGGCCCGTCGCGTTAGGTTCATCCCATGACCTTCTGGATATTTCTCCAGTTTGGTCATGATCCGAAGGGTCTGCCCATTCCCCTCGAAGCCACCGTAAGGCAGCATGCATCTATTCAAAGCAACTTCGCCGCCATGTCCGAAAGGCGGATGACCCAGATCGTGGGCCATGCAAATGGTACTCATCAACATAGGATCAGGGAGATGCGTGATGGCTGCGCGATCCCGATCAGTTCCGGTACCCGCATCAAGGGCTTCTTCGGCCTGCCGGTACAGGCGCTTGGTAATTGAAACACCGATTTGACTGACTTCGAGAGAGTGGGTCAAACGTGTACGGTAGAAGTCGCTATCACCCATTCCAAGCACCTGGGTCTTTGCTTGAAGTCTACGGCATCCAGCCGAATGAACCACACGTGCATAATCGCGTTCCCAAGGTGTTCTATGGTCTGGCCGGGGTGAATTATCTTTTCGATCTTCCCAATATCTGCTCATAATCAACTGTCCTCAAATTTCATTCTTCGTAAATCAAACCACAACCCGCCGTTTACCGGTCAGGAGTTGTTGCATCAGGGCTTTCTTCTCGGTGCGGAGTTTGTCGATTTGGGTGGTCAAGCCGGTGATATCTTCTTCGGCTGCATCAAAGACTTGTGCGATCCTTGACTGCTCGTTGAGCGTTGGAGGTAATGGCAGTTTTGTCGCGAGAAAGGGGCCGATCTTCACTGCCTTTCGTTCCATTAGTGTCCCCTCGGTCATTGCTGCAAATTTTGCAATTTGCCTACCGGACTTAAGGGCTTGTGCAACAAACCTGAGATCACTGCGCTGTTTGTCCTTGACGTACAACACCTCATAGATTGGAGAAACAACCACCGGATGGCTTCTCCTGTGGTAGTTGATCGCGCCCCATCTAAGATTTGCCGGGTTGAATACGATGTCACCTGGCTGGACTACTTTATAGGTCTTGGCTTTTGTATCTTTGACTAAGAATTCTCGATTGTAGCGGTCAGTTTTTTCTGTGACTCCATCTTCGATAGTGAGAGAGAAAAGCGGGACTTCATCAGTTGGCACTTGTCGTTCTTTGCGAACTTCCAAGATGTCGCCTACCTTCACCTCCCTCCACTCTTCCCCCTCGAATTCGGGGAAGCGGCGTTTGCCGGTGAGGAGGGTTTGCATAAGGGCGCGTTTTTGGGTGCGGGCGGTAGCCAGCAGGGCCTCAGTCGTTTCAATGGCCCTGTCCCAGGTCGAGAGGATATCCGCGATCTTCCGTTGCTCGGCGAGTGGGGGGAGAACGACACGAATTGCGTTCAGGTCAGGACGGTTTATCTTCGGCATTCCTGTTCGTAAGGAAACCGCTGTTGTCGCCGCGACAAACTTGTTGCTCAGCATCAAATGCAACAGAAACTCAGTGTCCGCTACACCCTCAATACCCCAGATTGGGTACATGTCCGCGCTGCAAATGCCCGGATAACCGGGCATGGCGGCCTTGTTCAAATTGGGTCTGATTTTTGAATAAACGATGGCCTCGGCATCAAACTCATATTTCCCAGAAATGACTCCACACTCTTTTGCGGTTTTCACGCCAGATAGATTGCCTGTGCCGCTTTGAATGTTCTCTGGGCCAATATGCAGCATCGAAGCGTAAGGCTCCTCCTTTGGGTCAACCTGTCCGTTCGCAAGCGCGACGATTTCCCCAAATCTTTGCTGTTTCCACCCCTCAGGCACCATAACCAAGCTCCTTCAGGTATCCCTCCATCTGGGTCTCTAGCTCTGCAAGATCGGCTTTGAGTTTGGTGCGTTCCGCACGGACTGCCATCAGGTCGATCTCTGCCTCTTCCTCGAACGTGTCCACGTAACGCGGAATGTTGAGGTTGAAGTCATTCTCTTTGATCTCTGCCGCTGTGGTGCGGTAGGCGTATTTGTCCACGGTTTCGCGGGCGCGATAGGTGTCCGCGATTTTGGTCAGGTGTGCCTCTTCCAATGCGTTCTGGTTGGTGCCTGCAGTGAATTCGCGGCTGGCATCGATAAACATAACGCTGTCATCGTCTTTCTGTTTCTTGAACACCAAGATCGCCGCCGGGATGCCGGTGCCAAAGAACAGCTTTTCCGGCAGGCCGATCACGGCATCTAGCAGGTTTTCCTCGATCAGTTTCTGCCTGATTTTCCCCTCGGACGATCCCCGGAACAGCACCCCGTGGGGAACCACCACCGCCATGCGGCCTGACTTGGGTTTCAGGGTTTCGATCATGTGCAGGATAAAGGCGTAGTCGCCCTTGGTCTTGGGTGGCATACCCCGGCGGAAGCGGGCGAACTTATCCGTCTCGGCGGCTTCAACACCCCATTTGTCCAGACTGAAGGGCGGGTTGGCAACAACGATATCAAAGTGCCGTAGCGCATCATCCTTGGTCCGCAATTTGGGGTTGCGGATCGTGTCGCCCCATTCGATCTGATGGTTTTCCTCGCCATGTAGAAACAGGTTCATCTTGGCCAGCGCCCAGGTGGAACCGATGGCCTCTTGACCATAAAGCGCATAACCCTTGCCGCCGTGATCACGGATCAGCCTGCCGCATTTCATCAGCAGGGATGCTGAGCCGCAAGTTGGGTCGCAAATGTCATCGCCGGGCTGTGGACTAACCAACCTGGCCATGAGTTCAGAGACTTCGGCGGGCGTGTAGAATTCACCGGCCTTCTTGCCCGCCGATGCTGCAAACCGTGAGATCAGATATTCATAGGCCCCCCCGATGATGTCGAGGTTGCCAACGCGCGAGGGGCGCAGGTCGAGAGCCGGTTTGGCGAAGTCTTCCAGCAGGTGCCGCAGGATATCGTTTTTCTGTTCTTCATCCCCCAGTTTATTGGAGTTGAAGCTGATGTCCTGGAAGACATCGCGCAGCTTTGTGCCGTTGGCCTCTTCGATGGCATGCAGGGCTTTGTCGATGCGTTCCCCATTGCCTGCCTCATGACGACGGGCGTGGACGTCGTCGAAGCTTGCACCGGCGGGCAGGACAAATGCCTCTTGCTGCATCAAGGCGTCCACGAGGTCCGGAGCACCAGGGTGCTCGGCTTCATAGCGG
Source organism: Ruegeria sp. CF1 (assembly GCF_056537445.1). Lineage (NCBI taxonomy): Bacteria > Pseudomonadati > Pseudomonadota > Alphaproteobacteria > Rhodobacterales > Roseobacteraceae > Ruegeria > Ruegeria sp. CF1. The sequence goes on from NZ_JBQFRN010000015.1 coordinate 41,519, forward strand.
GCGCGGTGATCCTTCCACACGTCGCTGACGTACTTCAGGAACAGCATGGTTAGGACGTAATCCTTGTAAATCGAAGGATCGACAACACCCCGGAAGGTGTCACAGGCACCCCACGCGGCTTTGTTAATCTCTGATTGAGTAATGGGGTTCATTTCTTCTTATCCGCGAATGAGTTTGGCCATAACAAATCGTTCTATCCAAAAGGCTGCAAGCGGAAAAATACCTGCAACACGCAGCACTAAAGAGAAACTTGCTAGTACTCAACGCTCGGCCATGGACCTGAAGTGCACTATCCTTATGGGGCTTACAGCTTCGTTATCAAAGTACAGGCACGTTTTGGGTGTAAGCTTCTTATAAGTGTCTCTCTAAATCTGGAGTGCCTAAAGACATTGGCGCGCTACAAAAACCTGCAAATGATCTGCTTCGCGACGAAAAAAGCCACCCGAAAAAAATTCTGATGCCCCCCGAGCCCGAAGCAGGCAATTGGGTGCAATGAGGCGGAGAGCGACCAGACGGGGCCATTGATTGGTTCAATCATCGCTGTGTCTAACTGCCAGAAATAAGTTGACAGGTTCCGATTTCGGAACTAAGCCAATCCTGTTCCGAAATCGGAACTAAATTCATTCACTGGCAGACGGCTAAGGGCCGCGCTACTCAGGAGAGAAAACGATGGATGGACAGCATCGCCATGACGCTGCTTATGCGACAATGTGCTCATACCTTGGATTATCAGCGAGAGACGTAGCGGAAATCGGAGGGTTCTCTGATCGGTTCGCACGAGACATTCTTGCGGGTCGCAAATCCTTCCCGCAAGACACCAAGGTCGGATTGTTCCAGTTGCTCAAGGACTACAAGACCATCATCGACGCGATGAAAGCAGAGGTGCGTGCCGGTGAAAGAGTTTTCTACATATACCGCACTAACGAACAGCTTCGGGCTTCGTCAGTCGGCAAAATTTGGCCTTCGGTCGGCAAGGCCAAAGGTGGATTTGTAGGTCCTTATAGAAGTGCAGCATTCGAAGTTTATCAATGGGCTTCAGACGTAGTTAACGGACCTGCAACTCCGATAAGTCTGGTATTTGCTGAGACCCCTCAAACAAGCTGATCAAGCAATCCCGAAAACAATGCCAGACCTGCGCAGGCCACGTCTGCGTCGCGCTCTCGGCTGTCCAATTCAAAGGTGAAATAATGTCAAACCTATTCGTCAACACTTTCAATGAGACCCGAACCTGCACTTTCAAAGGGGACATTTATGATGTTCGCGACAACGGCGCGATACTCCGTCGGAAACGACCCAGCGGAAGACAGCGCAAACTCGACAATTTCTGGACCTTCGGCACCAAGGATGCGAACACAGGTTACGCAAATTTTGGGAGCCACAGAGTTCACCGGATAGTCGCGACGGCTTTCCATGGGGAACCCTCATCCAGCCAGCATATTGTCGATCACATCGACACCAACCGCATGAATAATCGCCCAGAAAACCTACGCTGGATCACGAGACTTGAGAATATCTTGTTGAACCCGATCACTTTGAAGAGGGTTCTTGAAGCATATGGTTCTGTTGAAGCATTCTTTTCTAATCCTGCGATGCCCAAGCATAAGCAGCTTCCGAGCCAATATGATTGGATGCGAGCAGTCTCTGCATCAGAAGCTGCGGAGAGTAAGCGAAAACTTGAGAACTGGGCAGCGAGCTCGAAATCTCCTTCGGGCGGTGGATTGGGCGAATGGCTGTTTGAACACCGCACTCAACAAGAACAGCCGAAATTGCCCGAGATTATTCCTTCACTAACTGAGGGTGCCGCGCAAATGAACTGGCGGACACCGTCGGAGTTTCCGTGCTGCCCTAAGCCTGGGAAGGATCGAACATTGATGGAATACTATCGGGCGCTTTCATTCGGAGCGGTATTTGCAGCCAACGAATATGGAAAATCCTATTTCGTCGATGGATGTCCGGACCGCCATAGCGACTGCCTGATAGTGGTCTGCCGCATCGAGAAAAATCCGATCAATGATTGGGGTATCACATCGATCTATCTGCATGAAGGTGAGTTCATCCATGAAAACAAGAACACTTTCTTCACATTGGTCGAAGCTATGGAGATTTATGCAGCAGGAACCGGAGAAGGTTTTTACCCAGAGAGATACGAGCCGGACTTGGGCCGTCACTCAGCGCTCGCCTCTGCTCCTGAGTAACCTCATCGCAAATTAGGAGAATACACAGTGCTCAGCAGACGGCGGTTTCCGCGGAGCAGTCGTTGGGAGATAGCATGGCGAATGACTACTTTGAGCCCGGCCCCACCGAACCGCAGCAATATAGTAAATGTACATAGCAATGCCTCGCCAACACAGCCGGTGCCTTTGACGCAGTGAGTGTTGTGTTTGTGGAGTTTAGTGGCCAGATTGGTTTGGATGACCTAAAGGGAACGATCCTGCGGAATATCCAGTCTCAATTTTCGTGCGTCCATCCTTGCTACTGCGCTGTAGTGGATAGAAGCTCAGGAAATTTTGTTCTTTCCTCTTGGCATAGTGTGCTTTCGAAATTGAGAGACTTATCGGCGAAGTCTGTACTACGGTGCAGGCGATCAGAGACTGTGTTAAGGTTTTCAGACGATGCTAGAAACCATCCTCTATATTCTAGGCGGTGCGTTGGTACTTGTGATCGTAGCGCCTATTCTACTCGGGCTGATTTGGACGTTAGTCGCCTGTTTGGTACTGCTTTTACATCACCTATACGTCATAGATGCCGGGCACGCACAAATATTACAGGGGTATTTTTCCCACGGAAGATGGATTTCTCAAAGGCGTTCGCCGACAAAGGCCGTGGGTTTGGTTGCGCTTATTGGATTTGTGGCGTTTGTTATTGTTTCAAGAAGAGGTTTCTAAAAAACAAGATGTGCCGTGTCGATTTGAGCGTGAGCGTGAGCGTGAGCGTTGCAAATTCCATTCCATCCGCGACCAACGCCATTCAAGTATTTTAATTTATTGGGTAAAGTGTTCAGCTGGTATGTCAACGTGATTGGGTCGTAACTGGCTTTGACGCCCGAGGAAGTTCGTTTTTCAAAGTACTCTTCATACAACATGTTTGCCCGCGAAATTCTTACGATTTCATTCGATGGCAACAGATCGAACTTGGGTGAGCATGGCACAGGGGAAATGCAGGGGACAAGCCGCCTACCCACCCAAAACAGCCATATAAACAAGGGATAATGCGCTGAGGCTTGGTAGCAGGGCTAGGTGTCGAACCCCAAAAAACACCTGATTGCCGCACGGTTCATGACAGCACCTACATCAATACCGATGGGTCGTGATTTCGTTGTAGAGAAAATCGAACGTCTCATCCGTCTCACCGCGCCGCGTGATCGGGGCAGGTACCATCGGTCCGTGCATGATCTCGGTCAGCGTACCGATCACCGCCGGCAGCTTGGGCAGATCGCTTACATCATTGCGCGGGTCGTCGATAATGCCGTCCATCTCGGCCCGCACACGCCCCTGAAGAGGGCAGTGGACGCTCATTGACCACGAGGGCGGGTTCAGCGCATCGTCGCGCGGCTCTGTGAGCCTCCCGGCCACGTTGACTGCCTCGAAACCCACCATCCACTGGCCGGGTGGGCGAAAACGCGGGTCGATTTCTGTATATACATCGCGGACACCCTCATAGGCCACCATCGGGCGGAACCGATCTGCCCCCTGCCCGATCTTCTCGACCGACGCTTCCGCAATCGCATCGCGCGTTGCGTTCAGCCTCGGCTGATTGCCGGGGCCAATCGCCAACATGACCCCCGGACAGGATTTCCAGACCGTATTGTTGAAACCGACGATCTCATCCACTGCCTTGCGGCTGCTGGTGACTTCCATGTCGATCAGGTGCGTGATCTGCAAGACTATCTTTGCGTTGGCCGAAATCGTGTCCAACATACCCGGCTCCGGGGTCGCCACCGGCTGCTGCCAGATCTGCAACTGACCGCCGGCAGCGACCAGACGATCGCCGTACCACTGCCAGTATGAACCCGCCACCGGCACCTGCGGCGGCGCATGCCACCGCCCTCTGATTTGCTGTAATGCCACGTTCATACCCCTGGTCCCTCCACGTCATTTGTTAATCTGTCCGGCCAATGATCCCGCATTCGCGCAATCATCGCCTTTGTCCAAAGCATATCCGCTGCCGACACGGCCATGCTCACGCTGTTCAAGATGTCGTCAAACTGGCTGATTTGGCTATCGGGCTCATCGACCAGAATACGCCCGGATTTTGACAGTTTTGTCCGCAAGCTCCGCGCCTCTGCCTCCAGCGTCGGCCCGTGCTTCAAATTGGCAGGAATAATCAGCCGCTCGGCCTGCGCGGCCGCATCCAGGTTGGACAGATGACCCAACTTGGAGGCATAAATCGTCATTGTCGACTGATCAAACCGATCGCTCCGACCATCCTCTGATCCGGTTGCGATGAACCCGAGCAACAGGTTGCTGTCAAAACCCTCACGGGCCCGCTCAACAATCGGCCGGCCAATGCCATTGGCATCGATGATAATGGCAGGCGGCATGGTGTACTTTTCTGTTTCCAGCCACCGTGCCAATTCCTTGATCCGATCGATGATGATCTTGTGATGCTGCCCCTGCCCGCGTTCCAAGTGACTGACTTCGACAATCGGCTGCGCGGAGTCAGCGTGCCACTCGCCGGTGAAACTCAGCACCGATATCGCCGTATAGTCACCGGCGACAGCGGAGGCAGGGTCGGTGGAGATAATGCAGGGCCGGCCGGCCCAACCTGTGTACCGACCGCTCATCCCATTCTCCGTTTCAATTCCTTATCCGCATGAAAACGAATGTCAGGGTCCATGCCATCTTCTGCCGCCATCCATTGCAAATACCCTGTATCCGCATCTGCCCACGGCTTGTCTCGGTATTTGCCCAGTGGAACTACCGGCATCCTGCGCGGCTCATCGGTCCACCGGGCGATCTCCTCTGCGGAGGCGCCGGCTGCCAGCATGGCGACAACGATATGCGCGGTCATATAACTGTCGGGCCCAGCGCGGTGCGCAGGCTCCGCCAGAGCACGTTCAGGCGCGATTAGGCCCTGATCCCAGAGCCAGTAGAACAATGCGCCATTCGCGTGGCTCGGAGCCTCTGGCCAGACATGAAGGGCGCTCTTATAGCTGCAAAGAAACTGCGCGCTGGGCGCAAACTTCTGCTCGAACGCGGCGTTGTGGGCAATCAGTGGAACTGGGACTATTACCTCGGCCTCGTCAAAGGGCGCGAACGACGCCGTGTCCTCGGCGCTGATGTGATGAACAGCCCGCGCTATAGGCGACATCTGATCCACGCGACACAGGCGACTGACCGGAGGCTGAACCACACCATCCACGATATCGGTCCACCCAATCTCGCAAACCTCAGCCTCGGGCGGCTCGGTCCCAGTTGTTTCGAAATCGATAACGCGCATCAATGGACCCTCTGAGGCTGAATTGCGCGGCGATGCTGCGGCGCCAACTTTGGAAGGATGTGCTGGATATAGCGGGGCGGCATTTTACTGATCACCTCTGCCAGAACATCCGTGGTCGGATAGGGGTGGTAGCTGGAACTGTCCCCCGGATGAACCGGCCGGCGCAGGTTTGGCAGGTCATTCCAACTGTCATCAACACCGTAGGGCCAAGACGGATCGTATGGGCTGTAGTAATAAGAACCAGGTTCCGGCTGACCCTTTTGCAGAGGACCTCGCGTTTCATGCTTTGTGTAAAGATGCCCCCAGATATCGGCTGTCCGAGGATCGCGGCAGGTGTAGGTCTCGGCCATCTTGTACGCGATGGCCACCGCAGTGATCAGATCCGTGAATTCCCCCTGCATTGCCTCTGGTGTGAGAACCGTACCCTTGCCCGCATTATTGATCTTTGTGCGCAGTTGCTGCGCCTCCGAATACAGGTTTTTACCGTGCCTCAATGTGTCCGGAATCCGCAGGGCACCACTGCGAATGGCGGCATCCATGGTCACAAACGCGTCAAACAGACTGCACTGCATACCAGCAAAGGTTTCGATCTGAGGGGTCACCATGATCACGGGATCACTTGAGTGGTTGGTGTCGAAAACATAAGGGTCCCAACCCCGGCGACAGCAGTTGTGACTGCCCACAAGATCATAAGCAAAAGGCTGCGTGACCGGCGTGCTTTCCACTGCCACGTGAAAGGCCAGCGCGCCCGCGTCCGAAACGGCGCGGGTTATCGTCTCCATTCGCAACATCACGTCTCGGGGGTCGTACATCTGACCGCGCTCCAAATGAAACAGGTCGAACTTCGGCTTTCCACCAACCCAGCCCGTGTGTTTCAGAACAGCGAGCGCACTGAAATCACCATGAACCTGCGATCCAATGCTAATGCCGCCTACCGCAACAAAGCTGTCACCAGTTGCTTTTGCATTTCTCATTCTCGTCACCCCCATCCCGGCGCACTGGGCACATCCAGCGCATCCACATCATCGGTTACTGCCGCCTTCAAAGCCGACAGGTTGAACAGACCGCGACCATCTTCCCAGAATGTCGGCGGCAGGTCGGTCCGCACTTTGCCATCCACGATCGGCGCGTATTCACTGCTGAAGTACAGATCCGACATGATCGCCCGCTGCTGGCGCAGGAAACTGTCGGTGATCCGTGGATTGTCGTCCACGCAGGCCTGCGTCAGCGTGCATTTCATCCCCCCAGGGTCCATGCAACACCGGTAAAACAGCCCCTGCGGCACACCCGGAGTCGAGGCGAGCAAAGTGGCCGTCGAACTCGGGCAAAAGGAACTCATCATAGGGAAAACAACACCGGTCACATCCTCGCCGCCGCCTTCAAGGTGACCCGCCTCGTCTATTAAGGCCAAGGTCAAAGTTTCACCACGGGCCGTTGAACTCGCAGGTAAGGCCAATATCCGCGATCCACCGCTGGTGATGATCCTGTCGGAGGCCGATTGGTCAAACTCAACATCCGCCGCCGTTAGGAAGTCTCTGGTATAGGCCAGTGTTTTTTCTGCCTGCCTGACACCGGCAGCAAAGAAGCCAATGCCGGGTGCCATGTCTGTGACTTCCCTGCGCGGCTTCGATCCGGGTATCTTGATCTGGCGCACAGGGACCTTGGCCTCTGACCACCAGCTTGCTGCCAGCCCCATGCTTTGGCTTTTGCCCATCTGACGTGCGCTCCACCAACAATGCAGGTTGATAAAATCCCCACTCGCCGCCTTGGGAGGATCAGCCACCAAGCGCAGGCCCGTTTGCTGCCAATCGTCCAACTGCAAACTCGGGAACTTGATCCCCGACCACACAACGGGGTCACGCATCGATCGGACATAGCCGCTTAAACCATGCAAAGGATCAGGATGGATCGGCTGGGCCGGCACGTTCATAACGTCTCTCCCTCGATCACATCTCCTGACGCTTCTGCGGCGATGCGGGCGAGGGAGGCATCAACCTTGCCCATGGCCCGTTCCAATGCCGCCATGCCACCCTCAACCGGAGCCAGTTCCGCGACCAGAAACTTTAGCAACAAGCGCGAGGCGACGTCATCGCCGCCCTCAACCTTGATGTTATTCTGCAGCCAACCGCCCACCCGGCCGCGCGCCAGTGCCAACTGCCGCATTTCAGCGGCCACGGCCGTCTTTTCCTTAACGCCAGCATCATTCTCGCGCGCCTGATCCGCTGCATCGAGCAACAGGGCGCTGGCTTCTTCGATATCATCCAGAGCCTCTGCAACATCCGCTGCCCGCGCACGGTCGCGGTTGACCGGATGGAACAAAGCCGCAGGCAGATGCCGCTTGGCATAGGTCTTTAACTTGCCTGGAGTCAGTTGAACCTCGGGATCTTGGTATTTCCGCATGATATCAGCAGCGCCCATCCCATCTTTCAGGGCCTTGATGATCTCCTTGCGGTTCTGGTGGCGATCGATGTCGCTGATACTCATCGCTTGGCCCTCCTCTGCAATGCCCTGCGGGCGCGGCGCCTATCCTCTGCGGAGACGGGCCCGACAGGGCTTCCCTTGAGATCGTAACGCTGAGACCCGGTCTTTGCCAAAGCCTCATGGTATTCGCGGCGCTTGACCCATTTGCGCAGAACCTGGCTCATCACCGAATGACTGACGCCCAGCGCCTTTCGGATCTTTTTGTCGATACCAATGGCCAGTGGCTTCGGGTCTGATGGATTGAACACCCTGCCAAATCGGCGCCGGCACTGGCGAAAGGCAGCCTCTGCCTTCACATCTCGCACACGCTTGGCCTCGATCACGTCAAGGCGGCTTTGCTGTATCTGCTCCACCCTTTCCTTGGCCTGCTCGGGAGACCCCAGATTCAGGCTTAGCTTCCCGTTGCGCCGGGGCGGTACAATCTGTTGTGCTTCACTCATCATTCGGCTCTCCTCAATCCTTTAGCCATTCCAGAACATCGTCGTCGGACTCGGGTGCACTTGGCGCGCTTGCGGCGTCTGGCTGTGGCATCAGGGCCTCCTTCTCAATGTATCGGATCTGATTGTTCGTCGCCTTGGACACGATCCGATCGACCTCGGACGTCAAAGGCGGGCCCATCATTTCAAGGGCCTCCTGCCGGACGTGCTCGGGGCACCCGCTGTTTTGACGTACCATAGACAACATGATCCGGATGATCGTCGCATTGGGTTGCTCGATCACGCTCCCCAATTGTGCCAGATAGACCACCAGCCGCTCGACATTGTCGCGCAGTTCCACTGTGTCCTTGGCTCTGATGATGCCAACACCCGCCTCAATCGCCTCCAACTCGCGCTGCAGAAGGGAATGAAAGCGGGTTGTGACACTGTTTTGACCCATTACGCGACAACCTCTGTTTGGGGCACAAGGTCCCGAACCGAAATATTGATCGCAGGTGACCCCAGGTTTTGTGCCAGCCGCAAACGATCGATGCGCCAGCCTACCTTTGTGCGATCCGGCAGCGATGGCTGCAGGCTTTTGATCGTTATGTCCGCTGTTGCGATGAACAGTTGCAGAAGCGCCGCGCTGGGCGCCGGATGGGCCAGAACCGTCTCGTGGGACCCGATGGTGATTGTACGTACTGTCCCGCAATCTCCCGAAACCTGGGTCATTGGTCTGTTCCTTTCTGCTTGAGAGCACGGCGGCGGGCGTTCAATGCCGCCTCTGCCATTGCAGCTTGCGGCCCGCCCGGTCGATCGAGGCGCATGAACTCTTTCACCAGCTTACGATGCTGGGTCATGGCAATGCCTGCGAACATTCCCCTGCAATCGAGATCCCGGCAGGCAACCGGCTTCAGATCAGTGCCGTGCAGGCTACATCCGCCATTGGACAAAGCGGGGCACGGATGTTCAATCGGCCGGCGGGTCGTGCCATGGAATGGGCTCTCGGGCAGTTCCTCGCCCAGCGCACCCCGTTCTTCGAACCATTGGATCGTGGCAGCGCTGTCCTCTGCAGGGTCAATGCCCGAAGCGTTTGGTCCATTCCGGCAACAAGACTGGCACCCAGTGCAATCCAAAGGGCGATCGAGGCTCAGGTCCCCCTGACGTGGTTGCTTGTCATACAGACCAGCAATCAGGGCGACGAGCTTGTCCAGCCTTCGCTTATCAAGAGTATCACTCACGTCGTTTCCTCCACTGTTATTATGGGCGCGCCCAGCGCTGCCTCTGCCGGTGTGCGTTCGATCGCGATCCAGACATAATCTTCAGATGATTTGTGCTTGCTGCCCTCGATCCAGCGGATGCGGCCGACCACTGCTAGATGGCGCACGTGCGGCGCAAACGGCCGGAACCACTGGTTTCCGAGCCATGAAAGCGGGACCAACCACCAGCTTGTCACTGGCCATGTGATCGCCGCTGTCAGGATCGGGACCGCCAGATGGCGGCTGTAGGGCGGATTGCTGATTGCAACCTCGATTTCGGGACGCTCTTCCCACTGCTCAGACGTGATTAAAGATGCGTCCAACCGTTCGATTCCGGGTGCCCTCGGGGCGATGTCCGCCGCCCAGCCGCAGATGTGGCCCTCGCCTTTAAGATGTGAGATCAGGCGACCGTCTCCAGCGCACAACTCTGCGTAGACCAGTGGCTGAGAGCCCAGCGCTTTGACCAGCACGCGCACCGGCTCCGCTGGCGTGGTGATAAGGTCCTTCGTTGCCGCTGAATGGCGCGGCCCGCCGATGCGTTTCGTCATCGCGCCGCCCTCCTCTGAAGGGGTGCGCCTTGCGCGAAACAGTCTGGATTGACGACTACGGGTAAAGTTACGGGTAACGGGTAAGTGGAGGTAATCCGGCGGAGTTCATTTTTGTCAGACCAAAAAATACTTTCCTTTTTTCTCCAAATATTTCTCATTTTGAAACACGCCAGCTCTGGCGGGTTACTCAGATTACCCGTATTACCCTTAACTTTACCCGGTGCGAGGCCCCGATTACCCGGGAAATGGGGGTTCACACTCACAGCCCCACCTCCTGAACCCAATATTTCGTGCCCTTGGTGATGTTGTCCGGCTCACTCTGAAGCCGCACGGCTTTCCCGTCGAATTCGACCGTTTCCAGCATGTTTTTGAGCTTCTTTCCCACAGCCGTCGCCACAGGTTCCTTGAAGTCTGAGAAGCGTTTTCCGCCCGCCCACATCTCGACCGCATCCCTCAGTGCAGCCCCCCGCGCACGGTCCGCCCGCCATTTACCGAGAGCCGTGGAATGCCCGCCTTGGTTGTATGCGCCTCCGAATGGAACAGGTGGTTCCTGAGCGTAGGCAAGGCCAATGATCTTGGTGATCAGATCGGTTGCCGTGAAGAACTCGGTCATCGCCCCCGGCTTTCCCGCCGCAGCCCCTTTGAACGCGGTGATGACGGCATCGAAGAAGATTTCCTGCGCCTCGGCCTTCTCGTTCGAGCTTGAGTTCTCGTAGTCCTTGGTGACCTGTGTGAAATCGATCTGTCCGCCTGATGCGATTTCCACCGGCCGGCCGACAAGGTGCATCCATTTCTTGAAGCGTGTACCGACCACCCCGTCCTTGGGCCGTTCGACCAGCAAAATGTCGTAGAGTGCCGAAAGTATTTTGGGCCGGTTATCCAGAACCCATTCGAACGGATCTGGGTGTTTGAACGGGCGCTCCTCTGGATTGACCTGAGTGACTTCCAGCCAGATGCGCAGGACGCGGGATGCGAGGTCGCCTTTGGCGCCGAGGTTGTTTCCGGTCCACATGAAGGTGATGAGGGCCAGCACCTGTTCGATTTCTGATTTACCCAGAACGCGGTCGGAGGCCACGCCGCTGGTCAGGATGGCATTGACGGTTGTGTCATCGATCTGGGCGCCGAGGTCCAGATTGTCGAAGACAATGTGGGTGATACCGCCGAACAGGGACGCCATGATTGTTTTCTTGCGCTCTTCGGCATTCTTGTCCCATGGGCTTGTCGGTGGCCGCTCCCCCAAGACAGCGAGGCAGAGCATGATGAGCAGGGTTGTCTTACCACCACCGCGTTTGGCAGCGGTTACGATAAACCCAGGTTTCTCCGGCAGCAGAGGTCCTTCGATCAGGGACAGCATCAGGCTGATGGCGATAGCCTTGCCCTCGATATCGGTCAGTACGTCCGCGAGCAATTCATTGCAGAGCCAATCGAAGGCGGCTCGGGCTTTTTCGACGGATGTGCGCCCTTTGGGCAGGTGATCCTTGATGCTGACATCGATGTCGAAGAACACCTGCATGTTCCGTTCCAGCCCAGAGGGTGCGATCAGTTCGCCGTTTTGCAGGACGATGGGCAGCTTCGAGACAGAGGAGACCTTTGGGCAGGCGCTTTGTTCCCATGATGCATAGGCCGATATCCACTGCGGTTTGACGTGGCGCGAGATCTCAACGGTTACGCTGCCGCCTTCGCCATCGTCGATTTCGCGGTCCTCGTGCCAGCGGATGAATTTCTCGGTTTCGACGGACGCTGCCGCACCCGCCAGAGGGGTGATGGCGAGGATACTGGCCTCTGTCTCCTGCATCCCGGCATTGATCTCTGCATCGGTGCGCAGTTCGAACACTTTCGGGATAGACCTCCGCACGACGGTTGCCATTTGGCCGCGCTGGTTGCGCATGGGCGGCGCGTCTGCATCGACAGTGGACAGAACGGCGTCGAGTTTTACGAAGTGTTTGGTCAGTTCCTCTTCATAGGGCGGGATATGCATGGCCATGCGGTCGTCATTGATGCGGGCGGCTTCCAGTTCTTCCTGATCGTTGCGCAGGCGCTCTGCCCTGCGGCGGGCGAGGTCGTTCCTGATGGCGCGGGCGGCTTGTTGCGGTCCGATGTTGTGGGTCTCGTGCAGGCAGTCCTTGAGCTCGGTCAGTTCGGACTCCGACGCTTTGGACAGGTAGACCTGCTCGGCAAAGATGGTGAGCGCGTAGCGCTTTTCAGAGGACCGGATGGCTGCCTTTACCTGTTCGATGCTGGGCATCATCCGGTAGATGGCGCCGCCATGTCCGAAGGTGTGGATGCAATAGAACCCTTCGGGATCTGGATCGGGCATGATCTTGGCTTTACAGCGGCCATAGTCCACGCCTTCTAGGGGATCGGCCATGGTGCATCCGATATAGTGGTCAAAGTTGTTCAGGATGGTTTCGACGGTGACGACCGATCCGTCATCCATTTCCAGCTCGACATCTGGGCCGAGGAAACAATCGTGGCGGCGGGCAATCTGTTTCTTGGCAGCGGTCTCGGGCATGCCTTTGGTTTCGACCAGCCGCTTGACCATTTTCTTTTCGAACTTGTCGCGCACGACCTTGGCCTCTGCGCTGGTGTCTTTCTTCGCCTGCGCCACGAGCCGTTGGTAGGCGGCTTCCTCTGCGGGGGTGAGATCTTCGAGAAAGATTTCGGTATTCAGGGGCTGGCCTTCGAAAACCAGGGGCTTGCGCGCCGCAACATCCTGAACCAGCGGAGGTTCAACGATAGGCGCGCCTTCAAAAACGAGCCGTTCGGGGCTGGCAACGGTCACGTCCACCAGCGTGCGCTTCAATTGCGATCCGGCTTTGGACACCATGATCCAGCCGACCTCTGCCAACCAGAGGCGCTTGGCCATAACGTCGAGGGCGCGGGGCGCGTCGGCGCCGTTCATGATTGTGACATAGATATGCAGTCCACCACTGCCGTCGAATTCTTCCTCTGTCTCGGTGTTGCGCAGACCGGAGGATGTGCTGGCGCGAACCACGTGACCGATTTTCTTCAGGAATGGCATGACTTCGCAGAGGATATGCCAGATGCCGTCACGCTCGACGGCGGTCATGATCTCCCGTGGCGCGCCTTTGAAATCCACATCAAGAAGCATTGGCGCTGGGACGCCTTCGGCAAAGTGCATGTTGCGCAGGGAACGTGAGATCGATCCGGGGCTGTCCGGTTCGTTTGCTGCCGTGACGATATCGATGGTGCCGCCATTGTGCTCTTTAGGCACGCCCAGCGCCAGCGCGGTGCTGCTCTTCATACTACCGATGGTTTCGGCCAGACCGGTCAGGTCGTCGATTGTGATGACCTTGGCCTTTCCACTGCCCATGATGCAGGCGCTGCCATCTGAGACTGGCCTGCCGTTTTCGTCGGCGGTGATCTTTTTGCTGAGCACACCCCGGTGTTTGTTGAACAGGGTGATTTTGATTGGATCATTCTTTGCCATTCTGGCGCAGTCCCTTTGTTTTTGTTGGGGGCCGTTGCCGCCTCGGCCCCTGAGACCGGTCCTCTGCGCGTGATCTCCTATTGCGGCACACAGAGGTCGGTTTGGTTGTTGGTTGCCCACCGCCGGCGCGGACGACGCCAGAGGTGGGCGGTTCAGGACGTCTGGGTCAGACGGCCTCGGCGTGTGGCTGCTACTTCTCCATCGCCGCTTCCTCCTCTGCGGCTGCGACGTGCGCCAGCGCGTCGAGCAGATCGAAAAACTCCGTCTCGCCCCATAGCGCGCGCCCTGATGCGCTGTTGATCAGGACCATCTCACCCTCGGTCAGGTCATCGAGGCCGTGGACAATTGGGGTCCACGGCCCCTCGGCCTCTGTTTCTGGATCGATAGGCGCCTGCCAGCCCAGCACAATGCCGTGGTGGGTGGTGACGCTGCCATCGGCAGCGTTCTGAACCCACACGGCCGTGTCCCACACAGTGGTGTTGTTGGTGCGCGTGATCATGCCCTTCATGCCGCTTCCTCTGCCTCAGCGAAGGCGCGGTCTGGCGCCTCGAAGGTGACCTCATTCCAGCGGATTTCTCCGCCGTCTGACTCCACGTGGTGGGTAAACTTAAACTTCATGATCTTCTCCTCATCATCGTTAAGATCTTGCCGCGCGCCGAAGGTCGGAGAGCAGTTGTTTCTCCGAACGGTGGCAGCTTGGCGTGGATGGCGTATCGATCGGGGGCATGGCCCCTGTTGGATCGAACAGCCGGTAATGGTTTCAGCGAGTTGTCGTGACCTTCCGGCCGAAGAGGCGGGCAAGTTTCCGCAGGTGACGTTCGCGTTTCCTCATTGCCCATCCGCGACTTTGCGCGCCTCCCTTGCCACAGCCCGGATGCGCTCGCGCAGTTTGCCGAGATCGCCGGCCAGACCGACAATTTTCGGGTGCTTTGCGTATTGCTCGACCTGCCCAATGGCGTCGGTGGCGGCATCCTCTGCCTTGAGCAGCCTGCTGTGAGCATTATGCGCGCGGGTTTGTGTCTGGCTGAAACGCGCACCTGATGCGCGGCCAACGGTTCGAATGCCGGCGACGGGTCTCATGGTGTCACCGTTTGATTTGCGCGTCGTCTGGGGTATATCTGGGTCATCTCCGTTTTTCTCCCTTGTTGGCGAAAGACGACATCATCGGGGCCTCGCCATTGGCGGGGCCTATTTCATTCGGCGGCGATGTCGTTTGATGCTTTGAGTTCCGGCAGTACCAGGTTGACGTCCTGCCAGGGCAGGCCCGCTGCGACAGCACGGACATGCTGAGCGTGCCAGTAGTGCACACGTCCGATCCTGACTGGTTCAGGCGCCTCCCCCCGGTCCACCATCCGACACCATGTGTCGGGGGAACCGGGGAACATCCCACGCATTCCGCTGTGAGACGATAGCTCGCGCAGGGCGACCATACCTGCAGAGGGAAACTGCTCGGGCGCGATGGGCAGGACAGGGCGCTTTGTGCCCTTGGCCTCTGCCACGGTGACTGTGTTCGTTGGGCGGGTTTTCATGCCACGGCCTCCTCGCCAGAGGCTTCCTTGCGGTGTGCCTTCCGAAACTGCATGAGTTCCAGATGATCATAGGATTTCATGATCTGGCGTGGGTCATCCCGGCAGGATGGTCGCTCCATGTATTCGATAAGATCGGCGCCGCGATACCGGACCTGCCCCGTTGGCAGGTTGATGAAGTTTGGCCCGATATGAAAGTCGCGCCAGTGCTCGATCAGGTAGAAATCGTCCTCGGGTATATCGAAGAGTTCAGCGACATACTCCTCTGAGTAGAGGCGGTACGGGACGGGTTGTTCGATTTTCTCTGACATCGCCAGTCTCCACAAAAAGATACTGACGAATCATTTAGACCATGGAGGGGGGTGATTTCGAACGTTCTAATTTACCCCCCCCTGTTTAGTCCGGACTGAAGAAGAACCTGACAACGTCCAAATGTGACATTTGGTTATGTTTTCGCAGGTAATTTTCAGCCAAGCTGCCGCGAGCGTTCTCTGCCGCATAGCGGGCATTGAGGTGGTATTTCATGCCTGTCAGGTCAGGTGCTTTGACCGCTGTATTGTGCCACGTCACAACATCGTCCCGATTTGTGCCGGTAATTTCAGCAACCTTTGTCCTCGCATCCTCTGGTGAGAAATGGTTGTCGATCAGGAACAGGACACTCCCGGCGACAGCCCCCTCATGCACTACCTTATTCATCGGCTTTGCCCTATTCCCCGCCTGAGACTTATGCATCTTTGTTAGCGTATCCTTCAGGTGCCGTGTCAAAGCCTCTGGAATAATGCCCTCTTGGTCGCGCAAAACCGCCAGAACCTCATCCAGTTCAATCACCCAGTGCCAATTCCCTGCGTGAGTTGGCTTGGTCAGCCGCTCCCGCAGCCAGTCGAAGTCTTTTTCCTGAGTCATCCCCGTCCCTCAGACATCATCATCGGCACCACATTAGACGCGCCGCTCTGAAGGTCCAACAGCCACTGACTCCAAGCGGACATCATTTCGCGGCGTTCATCCAGCAGCAGCGTCCGGTCGTAGGCGCGGCCGTGCACTTCCTTGCTGGTATGGGATAGTTGTGCTTCCGCCAGATCACGGCCGAACTTGAGCCGCTCGACCACGAGCGTGCGGAAGGTTGCGCGGAAACCATGCGCGGTTGTCCGGTCGCGCCAGCCGATGCTGTCGATCATGTCCATCGGCGCGGCAGAGGACACCGGGCCGCGCGCCAGCGGCGAGAAGAACACGCATTCGCGACCACCATTTATGGTGCGCTGGTCGTGCAGGATATCCATGACCGGATCGGTCAGGGGAATGGCCAGCGTGATGCCTGTCTTTGTGACGGGGTTGAACCAGACGCGCTCTTCCCAATCTATATCCGCCCAGCGCATCGATCGCACCTCGCCCGCCCTCTGGGCTGTGTGGGCAATGATGCGCACCAGAGGGACGCCCAGCGTTTTGTGGGGCCATGCCGCCAGATCCTGCAAGAATGCCGCCAGATCGTCCGGCTGGGTCAATGCGCGAAGATGCTGGGTCCTTGGCGCCTTGACGGTTCGAACCAAGCCCTCGCCAGGAACATCCGTTACCAAGCCGATTGCGGCGCCATAGTTCAGCACCTGTCTGATAATGCTGATCACGCGCTTTGCGGTATTCAGAGCATTGCGGTCTTTGATGCCGGCAATGGCGCGGGCGATGTCGATCGCTTTGATATCATCGGCGCGCATCGATCCGATCACTGGAATCACATCAATTTCCAACCTGTTCTCCACGCGCTCCGAATGGCTGGCGCTCCAGCCAGATTTCTCATTTGCCATCCACGCGCGGGCCAGTGCCGCGAAGCTGTCATTGGCCACGATCGATGCCCGAACCTCTGCGCGTTGCTGTTCCAGAACGACGTCGGTGCCCGCCTCGGTCAGGCGGCGCTGTTCCTCTGCCGCGTTGCGCGCGTCCTTGAGTGAGGTTGCCGGATAGGTACCCAGCACCACTTCGCGGTGGCGCCCATCCTGCGCCCGATACCTATAGACCCAGCTTTTGCGGCCGCTGGGCAGAACCACCAGAACCAAACCGCCACCATCGGTCAGTTTATATTTCCGATCGCGCGGCTTTGCAGACCGAACATCTGCGTCTTTCAGCTTTTGCATGTTTCATCTCCATCATCATCGGTGTCCCCACCATGTCCCCACTTCAGGGATCGGCGGCGGGCTGTTTAAAAACAGCGGCTTTCCGGACTATGAAACGGCGAAGGTCCAATCTCCAAAGGCCTCTGCGTATGCTTGCTGAATGATGATGATTTTATTTGACGGCCCTAGGCTCCACCAAAACCTAACAATACAACTGGATAGCAAGCATTAGAGCGGTGTGACACACAGGTGTGACACAAAATGAAGCTGCATGCGTATCTCTCAATGTCCAGACATGACATCTACTACTTTCGTTGGCCATTGCCCGACACAAGACCAAAACCCCACAATAGACCAAACACCAAACGAAGGACCCTTCGGATGTTTTTGCGTAAACGATGCCCTAAAGAGGCTGGTACTCTGGCACGGCGTCTTGCAGTGCGCGGCGACATAAAAACAAAGCACATAGAAACATAAGGCATAAACCACGGCGAACTGCGCACAAAGGTGCATGAGCACTTCACGGAAGTACCAAAGAAGACAAACGCATTTAGGGATGAACTCGGCCCCTAGAGGCAATGATGCTGGGCGAAATGAGCTTGGAACTCATTGATCCAGCGTTCGCAGCAGTCGTGCTTGTATGTATTTCGACTTACACAGGATACCGCTTCAGTCGCTGAGTTGAAATGGGGTCTTTGTAAGCTTCCCCGTAGTGGGTCGATTTTGGTAAATACAATCGTTCTTCGTAAAGATCGCCAGAAATAGAACTGTGCTGAGTACGGCGATGTCTGCCGGTGGCGGAAAGGAACTAGCTGTTGGCAAGCCTAGCGGATCTACTTCTGGGCACCCCTGAAAGTGACAAAATGACTACGCCCCCGTTGCCAGATGCACTTGTTCCAGACCTCATCCCTTCGGTCCCGGTGAAGTCAACGCAATTTATGAACTCCTCAATGGCCGTTGCCAAGATTGGCGCGCCGTAAAACGTTGTAACTGTGGAAGATATTGCTGCCAAAAGCCAGTGGACGGCGAAAGTCGTGTTTTTCTCTAAACATTCTTGTTCGGCGTCGAGGTCACTCCGACGATTAAGGTCCGGTGAACACCACGAATAATTCGCCGGGACTTTTGTCTTAGCAGGGAATTCACACGGCAGTTCACCGCAATAGTTCAGGAATTTGCGAGCGCGTGCTTGTTTGTTTCGTGCGATGCGCGCCGTGCGGATATGAGACATTTGATTTCCTTTTTCATATCTCATTTCCTCATCCTCAGACCGGAAAGTTGTCTGAAGGTATCTTTTCAGGCTACACGCCCATCGGGACACTATAGGATAGGTCTACTAGGCCTCACTTAATTCTTGCATCGCCGCAATGACGCTATCAACTAAAAATTTCCCTAAGAGAAAACTCGTTGTGACATAAGGAAATGCGAATATGAAGTTGTTGTGATATAGTCTATCGAAACAACCGGGTAAAAGTTGATTTGGGAGGTCACAATGCTTCGTATGTTGCTAAGCTTTTTCGCTCTGGGATTGGCACCAACGAGTGTCTTTGCCGACGCTGTGCCCAGTGAAGAAGCAGCCGAAGGCTTGTTCTCAGAGCAACCTTACTCTCCCTACGCAAATCGCAGCTTCCCTGAACGCCCGCTTTGGGGGGACACCCACCTTCACACCGGGCTTTCGCTTGACGCCGGTGCTTTTGGGAACACCCTGCTACCGGATGACGCCTGGCGTTTCGCCAAGGGCGAACAGGTCATTTCTTCGACTGGACTGCCTGTTCGGCTAGCCCGGCCTTTGGACTGGATGGTCCTAACAGACCACACAGACTTGATGGGGTTTGCCCCTGATCTGCAAGCTGGCAAACCGGGCGTTCTTGCCGATCCAAAAGGTCTGGAGTGGTACGAAGGGTACATGGCTGGCGGCGAAGCGGCCGGAAAGGCCGCGTTCGACATTATCACCAACTTCTCGCAAATGACTCTGCCGGAAGTTCTTCTTAATTCTTACAGCCCAGGTGCCGATGCTTTTGCCTTTACTTGGGAGAACATTGTCCTTGCAGCAGATCGACATAACGATCCCGGTAATTTTACTGCTTTCATTGGCTTTGAGTGGACCTCCGTACCAAAAGGATTCAACCTGCACCGGAACGTCATGCTGCGTGATGGGCCCATCAGAGCGCTTCAAATGGTGCCTCCGGTTACGCAACCTCCCTACGGTGATACTGATCCAAGGGCGCTTTATGCCTGGCTTGAAGAGTATCAGGAGAATACTGGCGGTCGCGCGGTAGCTTTCGCCCATAATGGCAACCTGTCGAACGGATGGATGTTCCCGACCGAAGACACCTATCACGGTGGCAAGGTCGACGAGGAATATGTGGCTGCCCGCGCAAAATGGGAGCCCCATTACGAAGTCACTCAGATCAAGGGCGACGGCGAAGCGCACCCCTATCTGAGCCCCGACGACGAATTCGCGGATTACGAAAACTGGGACGTTGGCAATCTCGACATAACCGAGCTGAAAACCGATGACATGCTGGCCGGCGAGTACGCCCGAGAAGCTTTGAAGCGCGGTTTATTGTTGGAAGAGAAGTTCGGCGTGAACCCATATAAGTTCGGCATGGGCGGCGCGACGGACAGCCATACGTCTCTGGCAACTGCTGAGGAAGACAACTTCTTCGGAAAATCCGTCAGCGTTGAACCTTCGGCCACGAGAATAAAGCATCCTTTCATCGCCAACGATCTTGGCGAAATTCCTGGCGACCTCCTTGTAGCTTCCGGGTACACGGCCGTTTGGGCGACCGACAATACTCGCGCAGCGATCTTCGATGCGTTCAAGCGGCGCGAAACCTACGCGAGCACTGGACCGCGGATTGGTCTGCGGTTCTTTGGCGGATGGGATTTCGATGACGCTGATGTTGAAACTCGCTTCCTTGCGGATGTGGGCTACACAAAAGGTGTTCCAATGGGTTCGGATCTGCGACCTCGCGAGGGTGAAGGTCCGCCCACATTCCTGATCGCTGCTCTGCGCGACCCGGTCGGGGCTAACCTGGATCGCGTGCAGGTGATAAAGGGATGGCTCGATTCCGAAGGTGCTTTGCAGGAAAACGTCTATGACGTGGCATGGTCGGACAACCGTGTTGCCGATCAAAACGGCAAGATCCCTGCGGTTGGGAATACCGTGGATCTGGAAACCGCCAGCTGGACCAATACAATTGGAACCGCCGAACTGGTAACTGTTTGGTCTGATCCTGATTTCGATCCAAATGCGCGGGCATTCTATTACGTACGTGCGCTCGAAATCCCAACCCCACGCTGGGTGTTGTACGACAAACTGAGGTTTGGTGCGGAGCTGCCAGAAGATGCGGTACTTACGCATCAGGAGCGCGCGTATTCCTCGCCGATTTGGTACACGCCGGCAGAGTGACCTTACTTCGTGCAGATTTGGGGACCCAGGTCGCAATCACTAACTCGGGACGCTCTTATGATAAGCGGCGCGCCTTGAGTTGCAATTCCTTGTGTTACTCAACTGCCTGATGCCAGCATAAAACATAATGCCGTATCGCGTTTCACGCAGGAGCCTTCATGCGAATAGTGAAAGAACCTCTGTTCCATTTCTTCTTGATCGGAGCTGCCATATTCATTTGGTTCCACATAATATCACCAGATAACGACGCCGCTGCAGATCCGGAGACGATAGCGATAAGCGAAAGTGATGCCGCGCTGTTAGCTTCACAGTTCGAAGCGAGGTGGAAACGCCAGCCAAGCGGTTCTGAGCTACAAGCGTTGGTCGACGCTTCAATTCGCGAAGAAGTTTTAGTTAGGGAAGCAAGAAAGCTTGGCTTGGAACGCGGAGATAGCGTGATTAGATCGCGGCTGAGCCAAAAGATGGATTTTCTGACCGAAGCCATCGCCGCTTCAGTTATTCCAGAAGACGAAGATCTAGAGGCTTTCCTCCAACAAAACACGGACCGCTACGCGACACCCAATAAGGTCGCGTTCACTCAAGTTTTTCTTGGTGAAGAACCAAGTGAGACCGAGATTGAAAGGGCACTGGCCGCCTTGCGTGCGGAGCAAGGGACTTCCGGCTTGGAAAGCGCGACACTGCTGCCTGCATCAATGCCCCTAACCGCGACACGGGTAATCGACTCGGTCTTTGGAACCGGATTTTCCAATGGTCTCGCCTATCTCGAAAAAGGTCAGTGGATGGGGCCGGTCCAATCAGGTTACGGCATCCATCTGGTGAAAGTGCTTGCCATTGAACCAAGCCGGATACCTCGCTTGCAAGAGATCCACAGTGTGGTGCTTCGTGATTGGCGTCGCGCCATGAGCGAAGATTTGGCGCAGGCGCAATACGAAGCTCTTGCCGACAATTATGAGATCACAGCACCCGATCTCACAGGTCAGGTCAAATGAACTTCTTCTTCAGCTTGATGTTTGCTCTGCTGTTCGCGTGGCCCACGGGGCACGCCAACGCGCATGCGCTTGATCCGGGATACTTGGAAATTCGACAAATCACTACGGACACTTGGAGTGTCCATTGGCGAAAACCAGATGTGTATGGTCAACCAATGGCGATTGATGCGGTGTTACCGGATGGCTGTACACCCTCACACGGCCCTGACCCAATCTCCGATGGGCGAGCGTGGGTTTCTTCCTGGGTTGTCGAATGCCGTGCTGAGATCGCGGGCCAATCCATCGAGATCGACGGACTGGCGGCACAAAAGAACGACGTTTTGGTCCGTGTGCATCCTCTGCACGCCGAGCCTGCCACGCTTCGTTTCACCCCGGATGCTGCCATCCAAAACATACCTTTTGAACAGACAACATGGTCTGTTTTCATAGCCTATTTTCAGTTGGGTTATGAACACATACTAGAAGGCTGGGATCACCTGCTGTTTGTCTTTGCACTGTTTGTTTTGGTCCGTGATCCCTGGAGACTGGTGGGAGCCGTTACAGCTTTCACGCTTGCGCATTCGATAACACTAGCACTGGCAACACTCGGCGTTTTGAATGTTCCCGGCCCACCGGTCGAGGCGGTTATTGCGCTCTCCATCGTTTTTTTGGCGATGGAGATTGTAAAGGGTAGCGAAGGTCGGCTCCGGCTTTCAGAACAGAGCCCCTGGATCGTTTGTTTCGGATTTGGGCTTTTGCACGGTCTTGGTTTTGCTGGCGCTTTAGCCGAGATAGGACTTCCCTCTAACGATATTCCCGCAGCCTTGCTTGCATTTAACCTTGGTGTCGAGGCCGGACAACTGAGTTTTGTCGGAGCTTTGGCTATCCTGCTTATAGTCTGGCGATTTATTGCGCTTCCTGTCAGCCAAAAGACAACGCTTGTTACAGCCTATAGCATCGGTTCGGTGTCGATGTACTGGCTAATTGAACGAGTAGGCAGCTTTTAATCGTAATGGCTTTCAATGCTCTCTTCTTAAGCTTTCTTAACAACTGCTCGCACAGATAGTGAATGACATTTACTCGCCCATATTTCCCGAATTTGCATATGGTCATAGTTCCAAACGATGAAGGTGCTCTCGTAACGCTCCATTTCCGATATTGATTTCATTAGTGAAGATATTGGAAGTTTGCCCATAAGTTTACGTGGCATTTGCGCATAGTTTTACACGATATGTCCAAAGGTTGGCACACAACTCTATTCGGTGTCCGCTCAAGTGCCTCCGAAAGTCTCTTTGAGTTCTGCGACTTGTTCTGTATCCAACATTCGGGTTGGCATCCCCCGTAGCGCCAGGAGTAACTTGGCTGTTTCTTCCAACTCTTCTGCCGCACAGACCGCTGAGAAGAGATCCTTTCCCGAGACGACAGGTCCGTGATTGGCCAGCAGAACAGTACTATACTTGCCGCCCAGATCGCGGATCAAGTCACCGGCTTCCGGATCACCCGGCTTGACGTATGGAACCAGTTTGACTGTGCCGACGCGCATGACCACGTAAGGTGTAAGTGGTGGAATACAGTCATTGGGATCGGTGTCTTCCAGACAGGACAGTGCGGTGGCCCAGGTCGAATGCAGATGGACCACGGCGCCAGCTTCTGGCCGCGTCTCATAGAAGGCTTGGTGCAGAAAGACCTCCTTGGTCGGCTTGTCACCGGAGACGTGGTTGCCATCCAAATCAATCTTAGCGATGCGCTCGGGGTCGATATCGCCCAAGGTGGAATTGGTTGGTGTCATGAGGATGCCGTCGTGCAGACGTGCAGAGACGTTTCCAGCAGTGCCGACGGAGAATCCACGCGCAAACAGCGAGGCACACAGTTCTGACATTTGCTGTCGTAATGCCTTGTCTTCAGAACTCATTTGCCTGCCTCCATCATTTTGAGGGCCTTCGCGAAAAAGTCCGGAGCGCCGAAGTTTCCAGACTTTAGAGCCAGCGCAATGGGTTCAGTTTTTCCAACGCTCAAGACTGGTACGCCCGGGTCGATCTCTGGCCCTAGTGGCATGGCCGGTGATCCCAGTGCCTCAGAAACAGCCTTTGCGACAGCTCCCGACGTCTCCCCCCCTGCCACCACCAATCGCTTGTAGCCCTTTTGGACAAGTTCTCGGGCGGTAACTGCAAAGAGACTATCCAGTTTTTCTGCAACCGCTTCCCGACCGAATTGGTCTTGGATCGCCCGCACATCCTCCGGGCTTCCCGATGAATACGCTAGCGGTGCCTGACCTAAATGCGTTTCAAAGAAATCCAGAAGCGTTTGCATAGTCACATCCCCGGACATAACACCCGGAACGTCAATGGCGAAGGTCGGATGGGATTTCGCATGAACATCGATCTGACCACGGGTCGCACCTGAGCAAGACCCTGCAAGGATAGCGGCGGGCCCAGCGATACCTGTGAATACACTGCCACCTCTTTTGGACGAAGCTTTTCTGACGAAGTTCTTGGGTAGCCCCAGCGCTATCCCAGATCCCCCAGTAATGAGCTGGGCATCCTTCAGAGCCTCGCCCCAGGCCAGCAAATCCTCGTCCGAAATCGCATCACCGATCACAAAGCGTTCGTCGACGTTCCGCAAAGCAGTAGCAATCGCCTCTGGTCCTTGCGTCACGGCGTCAATTGAAACCAACCCAACCGCTTCTTGGGTCTGATGCTGCAACCAACGCCTGATGTCGGCATCCGTCATCGGAGTAAGAGGGTGATTTTCCATCCCGGACTCGTTCAACAGCTTGCCGAACACAAATAGATGGCCGTGATAGATGGTGCGCCCCGTTGTCGGAAAGGCTGGACAGAAAACCACCTTTTGCGCGCCCAGTTCGTTGGCCAACGCTTCCGCAACCGGGCCGATATTTCCCTGCCTAGTGGAATCAAAAGTCGAGCAATACTTGAAGATGAACTGGCGGCATCCTTGATCTTTAAGCCATCGCAGGGCTCGCAGGCTGTCCGCAACAGCTTCTTCGACAGGTGCAGTGCGGCTCTTGAGTGAGATCACACCCGCTTCGATCTCTTTGTCGGCCGGGGCGTTCGGAACTCCCGGAAACTGCGCGGTTCTCAACCCACCTTCCGGCTCGACGCCCTTTGCCAAGGTGTTCGCAATGTCGCTCGCACCAGTGAAATCGTCCGCTATGACGCCGATTAGCATATTCTAATGTCCTTCGTCGGCCCTGGATCCAGCCTATGGATGTGCGGTGCTGCTCCGATGGGAAAAATCTCGCGCACAAGTGGATCATGGCCGGGCACGATAAGTCGAGGATGCGAGACTAACTTCTCGAGTGTCTCGAAACCATCCATCATGTCCTGCAGGTCGACGACGATGGGAAAAGCTTTTCGCGCCATGAAATTCTCGTAGTAATGCGAGGCATCCGAGGCCAGAACCATCCACCCGGCTGCTGTTCTTACACGAACACATTGCAACCCCCGCGAATGCCCGCCGATACAGTGTACGGTCACCCCATCTGCTATCTCGGCCTCTCCGTCGTAGAACACGACCTTGCCTGAATAGAGGCGCTTTACGACCTCGCAGATATGGCCCGCCGAGAAAGGCGCGCGTAAGTGGTCGTGGCACATGCAGGGACCTGTAGCGAAGGCCATTTCCGCCGATTGCATGTGCAACTTCGCATTTGGGAACATATGCAGCCCCCCAGCGTGGTCATAATGGAGATGGGTCACGATAACCTCGGTCACCGCTTCGGGCATGATGTCCAATGGGCGCAAAGCCTCGCGTGGGTCCATCACAATGGGACGTCCACGGGCGGCTGCCTCGTCGCTGTCGTATCCGGTATCGACCAGTATAACTTTGTTGCCACGCTTGAGCACCCAAACGAAATAGTCCATCGCGTGAGGTGCATCGTGATTGTCATCCAATATGAAGCTGTCGCGTCGAGTGCGGGCATTGCGATCCGCGTATTTCACGGCGTGAATTTCCCAATCGTTCATCGGATGACCCCGGAATACTGTTGAACAGTCTTGGTGGCGATCATATCAGCCACAGCCGTATCGAAGGACTGGAAATGCGCGCTTTCTAGGTGGGCGGAGAACGCCACGCTGTCATCATAAACCTCATAGAGAAAAACTGTCTCGGGATCGTCGCCGAGGCAAACGTCAAACTGCTGGCATCCGGGTTCTTCACGCAAAGAGGTTGAAGCGTTTTCGACCATTAGCGGCAAAAAGGTTTCTCTCGTACCGGGCTTGAGAGTGAAGGTGACGGTAACCACAAACATCAGACGGAAAGTCCTTTCAAACGTAAGAAAGCGCGCTTTGCCATGGGCAGTTGGCTGAGGATCAGACCAACGTTGAGCACAAGTAGAATGGCCGCACCGGGTCGCGAAAAGAAGACCGAAAGATCCCCGTCCGACAAGAACAGCGATCGGCGGAAAGTTTCGTCAAACAGGCTTCCCAGTATAACCCCAATGACCAATGGAGCGATTGGGTACTTCATCAGGTTCATAAAATAGGCGACGGCTCCGACACCAAGCATCAGGTAGAGATCATTGATGCCACCACCGACGCTGAAGGACCCGATTGTTGTCAGAACCATCACAACCGGCAAGAAGATGGTCTGCGGTATGGCGAGTATTTTGATAAAGACCCGAGCAGTGAACAGGCCCATCAAGAACATAGTCAGGGATGCCAACACCAGGATTGCGACTACGCGCAGAATGATCTCGGGGTCTATCGTGGGGCCCGGGATCACGTTGTTGATCTTGAAAGCCCCCATCAAAGCCGCGGCGGGTGGTGAACCGGGAATGCCCAAAACCAAAAGCGGGATTAGCGCGCCCCCAATGCAGGCGTTGTTTGCTGTTTCAGAGCATAGCAGACCTTCCAATGACCCTTTTCCGAACTTGTCGCCCTCGGCAGATACGGTCTTGCCGACACCGTAGCTGACCCAACCGGCGACATCTTCGCCGACGCCAGGAAGCGCTCCTACCCCGGTCCCAATCACTCCTGACCGACCAATGGTGGGCAGGTAGCGTCGGATGGAGCGTAGGTTCGGAAGGATGCGACCTTTCAGGGCCAGAACTTTCCCGGCCTCAACATGCCTCAAGCCGTCGATGATTTGGGGGATGGCGAAGGCCCCCATCAAAACGGGCACAACCTGAAACCCGCTCAACAGGTAAGACCAGCCGAATGTATAGCGCGGCTCAGACAGAAGCGGATCGAGCCCCACCATAGACATTGCAAGCCCGATCAGACCGGCGATCCATCCCTTGATCACCAGATCCTCGCTCATAAGCGTGCCAGATAGAAGGATGCCAAACAAAGCCAAGAGTGCTTTTTCCGGACTCGCGATGTTCTTCGAAACCAAAAGCAGCGCCCAGACAAAAATCAAAAGCGTGATCGTCCCGATAACCGTACCGATAAAGCTGGCCGTTGTGGTCAGACCAAGTGCTTCGCCCCCTCGACCTGCTTTGGCCAGAGGGTAGCCATCCATGGCCGTCGCCGCGCTGGCTGCTGTGCCGGGAATGTTCAGCAGAATAGACGGGTAAGAGCCGCCGTAAATCGCGCCGACATAGGCCCCGAGCAAAGCGATAAGCGAATAGTCCAATGGAATCTTGTTGCCGAAAAATCCCGTCAGGATCGTCACTGCCAGCGTTGCGGTCAGGCCGGGCAATGCGCCGAACGTTATGCCTAGGAACACGGATGCAATCAAATACAGATAGGTCAGCGGGTCCACTGCCAGGCCAACGAATGCGGTCCCAAACCCAGCCAGTTGCGAAAGGATAAAGTCCATCCGGTCAGTCTTTCCATAACGGACGAAGCGTCACGTAGTAGTGGTATTCGATTTGCTTGAAGATCAGCCCCCCGCGCGCGGGCACGTTCTGTCGGAAAATAAAGGCCATCGCGCAAACGAGGATCAGCGGGGCCAATATTGCGACGACTGGCACAATACGCAAAACGCGTTCGGAAGCCGCTTTGGTCAACACCACAAGTGATAGCGAGACCCATAGGGCCAGTGTAAACCAATCATCACTGTGTGCATTCCATTCCGCCTGCGCGGGAAATACAGCGAACGCAAAAAGCCCGGCAGAGACAACTGCGACACAGGCCACCAAAGCACGCCGCGCGTGACCGCCGTAGTAACCGTAAGTCAAAGCTGTAATCAGTAACCCCGAGCACAAAATGAAGTCCACTCTGGGAACCAGTCCGACGACGTATGCAAGAAGGATCAGGCCTATTGTTGATGCTCGATAGGCTTCCGACTTATCCCAACCGATCCCCAAAGCCGTGAGCGCGTTCTGGGCTCCACCTGAGCGGATCGAAGTAGCCAACAAGACGAAGGACAACACAAGCAATCCACAGAAGATGAACAACGGTACAATTGCAGCCGAGTTGTACCAGTCCGACCCACTTACACCTGCGCGGTTTTCACCCCAAAGTGGGATATCCAACGTCTTCCAAAGGAAAAAGACGGACACTGTTATTAGAACAATCGCAGCCCAGAAATCGCGGGTCCGCATGACCAGTGTTTCGTCGATTTTGTCCATGCCTGCCTCCTAGAGGAAAGGGCGCGATCAAACGCGCCCTTCCAAAATTGATCGGATTAGGGCTTCTCGATACCCAGCGAGGCTGGATCGACCGTGGCAGCGCCCAAATCTTGCAAGGTATAGGCAAAAGTAGCCTCAAGGTTCGCAAACAATTCTTGAGCTTCTTCGCCGTGTTGACCACCGACATCATAATTGTTTGCCTCAGCCCATTCAGCGACGGTATCGGATGCAATCGCCTGCTCGAACGCATCGCCGAGGGCCGCCTTCACATCATCTCCAGCCGAGCTGTGAACGGCAAATCCGATGGCTTGTTTTAGTGGCAGATACTTGTCGAGACCGTCATAGATGCCAAAGGCAGATGGCACTGTAGCTCCGGCAATCTGCGCATCTTCCGGTGTCAACATCGCAAGTGGCTTCAACTGTCCGCCTTCGATCAAAGGAGCTTGTTCAGCCAGCGAAGTCACAACCAACGCAACCTCACCTGCTATCGCCGCTTCCTGCCCGGGCGCTGAGCCTTTGTATGGAACAAACTTGAACTCTGCACCGGACCCTTTCTCGATGGCGAGAAGATTCAAGTGGTGGATCGAACCCGCGCCGGACGCGGCAGCGGGAATAGTGCCAGGAGCGGCTTTGGCAGCGTCGACCAGTTCTTCCAGAGTGTTGTAAGGGCTGTCCGCTGGAACCGAGATCAGATCGGGTGATCCGCCAACAATAAACGGATACCAAAAGTTAAATTTCTTATCCCAACCACCCTGCACAGCAGCGGTGACGTTCGATTCAGACAGACCAACCAGTGTATAGCCATCGTCTGGTTGGTTCATGACGTAGACCATGCCGTTGGAGCCTGCGACCCCACCGGTTTGGTTGATCACATTGATCGAGACTGGAAGGTGTTTTTCCATTTCGGCCATGATCATTCGGTTGATCGTGTCCGTGCCGCCACCGGCCCCCCAGACCACAGCTGTGGTGATATCACGGTAAGGGTAATCCTGCGCGGTAGCAGCCCCTGAAATCCCGGTTGCAATCACGGCTGCGGCCGCCAACTGCCCTAGCTTCAGTTTCATTTCCAAGTCCTCCCAAACATCTTTGCGTTTATTATTGCATTTATTTGCGTATACATTAAAGAATGCGTTGTCAACGGACTGTAGCGAAAGCTGCTATCGCGCTATGAATGCGAAACTGGAAGGAAGCGGGCCAAGATGAAAAAGACTTACGATGTCGCGGTGTTCCATGGGGACGGGATCGGCCCGGAAATTATGGCCCCTACGCTTGAAATTCTGCGTCAGCTCTCGCGCGGCAGTCCTTCCTACGAACTGGTGTTTACAGACGCTCCGGCGGGCGCAGGCCACTACGCCAAAACTGGAGAATCGTTTCCGGCTAGGTCACTCGAAACTGCACGCAACGCCGACGCGATTCTGCTATCTGCAATGGGTTTGCCGGATGTTCGTTACCCTGACGGAACCGAGATTTCACCACAGATTGATCTGCGAAAGCAGCTGGGACTTTTCGCTGGGGTGCGGCCAGTAAAGGTAAGCAGTAGACAAATGACCCCATTGGCGTTGCCTCCCGGAAAAGAGATCGACTTTGTCTTGATACGCGAAAGCACAGAAGGACTGTTCTTCACCCAAGGCGCTGGCGAAGTTACTGAACACGAAGCACGTGAAACTTTGCTGATCACTCGTGAGGTGTCCGAAAAACTGTTCCGTTTCGCGTTTGAACTCGCCCAGAACCGCAAAAGAACCGGGCGCGGTCGGGGTCGAGTTACATGTGTCGACAAAGCCAATGTGTTCCGCGCCTTTGCGTTCTTCAGATCGATGTTTGATGCAGAAGCTGCAAACCATCCCGAATTGCAGGCAGACCATGCCTATGTTGATGCCACCGCACTGTGGATGGTCCAAAAACCTTGGGAGTTCGATGTCTTGGTGACCGAGAACATGTTCGGAGACATCCTCTCCGACCTTGGTGCAGGTCTTATGGGCGGTCTTGGACTGGCTCCATCAGCGGATATCGGGTTGAATCACGCTGTATTCCAACCCTGCCATGGTTCCGCTCCAGACATTGCAGGACAGGGTATTGCCAACCCTTTTGCGATGATCCTGTCCGCAGCAATGATGCTTGAATGGTTGGGTTTGACCCGTGATCACCCAGGCCTGTCAAATGACGGCGAACGATTGCGTGAAGCCGTGGAAAAGGTGACTGCAAACGGACAGAACCTGACTCGTGACCTTGGTGGCACCGCCGGAACGCAGGACGCTGCCTCATCGGTATTGGAAGAATTGCGGGCATGAATACTCAACATACCATCAGGGTCGCGTGTGTGGGTGCGGGGTATTTCAGCAGGTTCCACTACGAAAGCTGGTCCCGAATGCCCGGAGCGGTTCCGATTGCATCCTGCAACCGTGATATCAACAAAGCGAAGGAAACAGGACTGGCCGCTTACGATGATCTGTCAACAATGCTGGAGGCGGAAAAACCAGATCTCGTGGACATCATCCTTCCACCTGTGGCGCAAGCCGACGCTATTCGAACTGCGCTGCATTCGGGCATAAAATGGCTGATCTGCCAAAAACCTTTTTGCAAGTCTTTGGATGAAGCGGAGAAGATCGTTTCAGAGGCTGAAGCGGTTGGTGCAACTATTGTTGTACACGAGAACTTTCGCTTTCAGCCTTGGTATCGTGCAATCAAGGTGGCGATGACCGAGGGTCGAATTGGCACACCTCTCCAAGCGACTTTCCGGCTTCGGCCCGGCGACGGAAAGGGACCGCAAGCCTACCTTGACCGGCAGCCGTACTTTCAGGAAATGCCACGTTTCCTAGTTCATGAAACAGCGGTTCACTGGGTAGACACATTCCGATTTTTGTTCGATGCGCCCAGCGCAGTTTACGCGGACTTGCGCCAAGTTAACCCGGTTATCGCGGGCGAGGACGCAGGTTACATCCTATTTGACCACCCCAACGGTTTGAAAGCTCTGTTCGATGGCAACAGATGCCTTGACCACAGTGCCGAAAACCTGCGTCAAACCATGGGCGAAGCGCTCATCGAAGGAACCGAAGGATCACTGGTTCTTAACGGCGACGGTTCAGTAGAACTCCGCGTTTTTGGAGAACATGAGCGACAGCAGATTCTACCTCCAAGCGATCATGATGGGTTTGGAGGCGATTGCGTCCACGCCTTGCAAAGTCACGTCGTTTCAGGCCTTGTAAAGGGCACGCCGCTGGAAAACACGGCCCGAGACTATTTGGACGTGATCCGCATCGAAGAGAGCATCTATCTTTCGGCTGCGGAGGGACGAAAGATCAACCTGGAGACGCCGTGAAGGGTCAAGACGCAAAAACTCTTTCCAATACGCAACGCGCCGTTAGGGATTTGCGGCAGATGATCCTGTCCGGCGAACTTGCAGCCGGAACTGACCACCTGGAGTCGGAACTCGCCGAAACCCTTGGTATGTCCCGCACCCCGATACGGGAAGCTGCGCTGATGTTGGAAAGCAAGGGGTTGTTGGAGATGCGGCCCCGCAAAGGCGTGCGGATACTGCCGGTTTCATCAGACGATATGCGTGAAATCTACGACATCCTGACGGAGCTCGAGAGCCTCGCTGCACAACGCGCTGCCGAAGCGGGTTATTCAGAAGATGAACTGGCAGTACTTGCTGGATCAATTGCGAAGATGGACCGAGCCATCGAAGCCGAAGATCTTGAAGCCTGGGCCGAGGCCGATGAGTTATTTCATCAAGAGCTCGTTCGGTTGGGCGGCAACAAACGGGTCGAAGCGATTGTCGCCATGATGAGCGACCAGGTGCGCCGCGCGCGCGCAACGACCTTGTTCATCAGACCCCTGCCCGTCAAATCCAATGAAGACCACCGGGTTGTTTTCCATGCTATTAGTGAAGGTCGACCGGATGTCGCCCGTGAACGTCATCGAGAACACAGGCTGCAAGCCAAGGCTATGCTTTGCGAGATACTCGAAAAGCATCGGCTCAACAGCCTCTGATCTTCTCGTATCCGGCCATTAATCATCTAAAATATCTGCTTATTTTCGGTACTAAAGGCGCTCCGAATACTTGTCTACCACGGCAACCCGCAGTTGCCTCCGGCTGCTCTGATTTTCTTTTTTTCTAGTCGCTCAAACAATCACTGCATCGATTGGGGTTGAAATGGTACGATTTCGTATTAATTTAGTTCGATATCGTACTATTGGAGAGTCAAGATGCCAAACCGAAGACGTTTTCTCAAGATTCTAGGCGGAGGCACAATACTGGCGGCAACGGGCGCGGCTGGTTTTCTCACGACACGTACACCCCATGAAGCTTTAGCTCCGTGGACGCCGAAACCGTATGATGACCCACGCAAGGCTGCTTTGTCCTACGCAATTCTCGCCCCCAATCCGCACAATTTGCAACCTTGGCTGATCGAGTTGGTTGGGCAAGACAAGGTGCGGATCCACCGTGATACAGATCGCGAGCTTCCGGAAACCGATCCTTACCACCGCCAGCTCTATATTGGCCTCGGTGCATTTGTTGAAACGATGGTTCTGGCAGCAGGTGCTCACGGGTTTGATACTGAGGTCGAGTTACTGCCAGATGGGAATGACGGACCTATCGCAGAAGCGATGTTTGTATCTGGCGGGGCATCCGATCCACTCTCAGATCAAATCCTCAACCGACATTCAAATAAAGAACCGTACACTGAACAGCGGCTCTCTGAGGCGGAAATATCGGTCCTTGAAAACTATGCCACTCTGATTTCCGATGAGGATCTAGTGGCCCGTATTCGAGACCTCACAAAACGCGCTTTTGAAATCGAAATGCGAACTCCACAGACCCTTAGAGAATCCGTCGACCTGATGCGGATCGGCAAAGCAGAAATCAACGCAAACCCAGACGGGATTGAACTGCGTGATCCCATGCTGGAAACGCTGCGACTTACTGGCCTATTGGACAATGAGACCCTGATGAACGTTGATCACCCAGGCACTCAGGCGCACATGCAAGACTACTTCGCTATGCTAGACGCGACACCGCAATACGCAGTCCTCGCGACAGCCACAAATACGCGAAGCGATCAACTTGATGCAGGACGTCAGTTGATGCGTTTCTACCTGAAGACAACCGAAATGGGCCTAGGCGTTCATCCTGTCAGCCAGGCCCTTCAGGAATATCCTGAGATGGCCGATGAATACGCTCTGGCGCATGAGCTTCTTGCGTCACCGGACCACACGGTGCAAATGTTGCTGCGTTTGGGGTATGGACCTGAACCAATTGCCACACCCCGCTGGCCGCTGGAGACACGAATTCTGAATGAAGCCTGAAGATGAGACCAAGGAAGTTTACCGGTTCTTCACCGAAGTCGGGATCATCAATCAGTTGATCTCGACCAAGCTGGAAGCGTTCTTGCCTGGTAGAATGACGGCGACTCAATTCGGAATTTTGGGCCATCTGGTACGGCGCCCCGAGGGTGAAACTCCACAGCAACTTTCGAACGCGTTTCAAGTGCCTAAAACTTCGATGACGCACATGCTCTCCAGTCTTGAAAATCATAACCTGATTACTCTTGAGGCCAACCCCAATGACAAGCGTTCGAAAATTGCTCGGCCTACACCGCAAGGCGCGGAGTTTTTGAAAGCTTGTATGGAGCGGATGTCGGAATCCCTGGCTCCAGTTTTGTCCGAAATCGGGCCTGAACCGTTCCATGAATCATTGCCTAATCTGACGTTCATACGCGAAACTTTGGACAGCGAGCGCGACTAGCCGAAACCTGCGCCAGCCGAAGCAAGCAACTAAATTTTCAGAACATCATGCAATCCGCGCCCGGCGGGAGCGGCAGCGATCCTTCAGGCAAAGTGGGCGTGTAGTCAAATGTCACAATCTTCGCGCCGCCATCGAATGCCACGAACAGTTGGTTGGATCCCGGCCTAATGGCGATGCCTTCTGGGTCGGTTCCGAACTCCAACAAGCTTTGCTGGGCGAGAAGCTGGCCATCTGCCGTGAACTCATACAGGCTGTTTGACCCTTCCCAGTCATCAACAATCAACATGTGGCCTGTACGCGGATCAATCGCGATGCCCTGCGCCTCACTCAAGGGAGGAGAGAGCTTCATGGTATCCAACCTCGCCGTCAAAGCACCCTCTGAGGTGAACCACGACAACCGTTCGGGGTCATCCTCTACGGTCACGATCTGTCCCTTGGCGTTGATCGCAATTCCTTCCGTATCCGCGAAACCACCTTCCAATTCGAAGGGTGCTCCCAGGCGCGATCCGTCCTTGGTGACACGTTGAAGACTGCCGAGACCATCGCCCAGCAACAAGTGATCCCCTTCAACAGCAATTGCTTTGATCCGAAAGAGATCGCTGGATATACGGCGCAATTCATCACCTTGCAATGTAACGAGAATTGCCTCGGGCCCCTCGTTCGCAATCCACAACCCACAAAAGGTCGGATCGTAGTCAAGACTTGCGGGCTGATTAAGTTCATAACGCCCTGTTTCGCGAAGCTGCAATGCCGTGGCCGGGATCGACACAGCAAAAATCAATAAGGCGGTGGTCCTCACAAACACTCAGGATGCTCCGAAAATCTGCGTCAAAACTGTGGGGCGGAATCGTAACACGTCAATGCTAAGAGCACCTAAACTTCCAAAATCAGAGAGCATCATTTTACCTGATCAGAGACTTATAACACGGAAACTGGTTACGAGCGGTGTGGTTCAACGCATCTGGGTTCTGCCATAGTCCGTTGGAACAGGGGAGTGTCGAAATCGCAAACCAACAACATGGCGCTTGTGAGAGTTACGAAATCAACACCAGCGAACGAAACAACCTCAGGCTTCATAGAACAAACTTGCAATCGCACGCTCGGGCGTAGTCACCTAGGACATGGGGTTGGAGGAAGTCTATGGCGCAATGGAAGTTCGTGATTAGTGTTTGTTGCGCGCTGTTTCTTGTCGCTTGCGCTCCGAAAACCCGCACGTATGAAAAGACGGTATCAGCTGCGCTACCGGCAAATTCCAGCACGGCTCTGGGTCAGGCGGCCAATCGCCTTGGGGATCCTAAAGACGGTCGGTCAGGCATCAAGCTGATCAGTGATGGAGAAGAAGCGCTCGTATCACGGCTGTTGTTGGCCACTGCGGCCGAGCGAACGATAGACGCGCAATACTATCTTCTGCACGACGACCCAACCGGTCACCTGTTCGCTGCCAGCCTATTGCAAGCGGCGGATCGGGGTGTTCGTGTCAGGCTGTTGTTGGATGATATGGATACGTCGGGCTACGACGCGATGACCGCTGCGTTGGACAATCACAAAAACATTGAAATAAGGCTATTCAACCCGTTCTGGCGAGATCAGAGCCTTTTGATCGCGGGTCTGACTGATTTCAAACGCATCAATCGCAGAATGCACAACAAGTCCATGACAGCAGACAACGTGTTCACGATTGTGGGTGGGAGAAACATCGGTGCCGAGTATTTTTTGGCGCGGGAAGAAATGAACTATGCTGATCTGGATGTGCTGGCCGCAGGCCCAGTTGTACGCGAAGTGTCACGTAGCTTTGACGCTTACTGGAACAGCGAATTCGCAGTTCCGGCTCGCGTGGTTGTCGGAGAACCCGAAGAATTTGACCTGAGCGATGCACGCAGCAGGTTGAATGAACTCGTCGAGGAAGCGAAGCAAACGCAGTACGGCGCAGCGCTCAGAAAGTCGGCAAAAGAGAACTTCGCGGATGGCGCCCTGTTACTGGATTGGCTGCCAGCGAAACTTTATGCTGATCCGCCTTCAAAGGCCGCGGGCCTCGAGAACTCAGGTCCCGTTCTTGCATCTCAATTGCTTCCGTACTTTGAGAATGCCAGCAGTGAAGTGAACATCGTGTCCGCCTACTTCGTGCCGCGCAACAACGGTGTGAAATGGCTGACCGAACTCGAGAACCGTGGGGTCGACGTAAAGGTTGTAACCAATTCACTTGCATCTAACGACGTCGCACCCGTTTACGCACACTACGCCAAGAAACGCCGAGCACTACTACGCGGTGGAGTAGAACTCTACGAGCTGCGACCCGACGCTTATCAAGTCCAACGCCGCGGTATTAACTGGGCTCAATCCAGGTCAGGCCTGCACTCCAAGGCATTTGCAATTGATGACCAGTACTTATTCGTGGGTTCATTCAACTGGGATCCGCGATCTGTCAACATCAACACCGAGATGGGAATTCTGATTGACTCTCCAGCATTGACTGCGCAGACGATGGGAGCCTTGGACGACGCACTACCCGCATACACATATAACGTGACGCTCGAGCAAGCTGGCCAGCTTAGATGGACGACAAGAGCCAATGATGGCACCATTCTTGAATACCAATTCGAGCCGACAGGATCGGCCTGGGATCACATAGTTGCCGGGCTATTAAGTATTTTACCAATTGGGTCCCAGCTTTAGGTTTCTGCAAACTACTTGATCGCTTGGCCGTCACCGGCGCCTGCGAAGATGGCAGCAAAAAAGAAATAGGACATCAGTCGCAGATATTTCCCAATATCTAATTCTTAATTCAGACTAGATATTCATTTTATCAACTGCTGGCGGGAAAATGCCTGCTACCAAAGTCAATGGCCATGTTCATCATTCCAGGGAAGCTGAACGACAACGGGCAAGTCCCGTTTTCCGGTTACTCTAACAGTTACGTTCAGCTTGCCGTGCCTTAGTGGATTTTTGCGCTTTGTGTTTCATTTCTAGCGATCATCTAATTTCGTAAGATGCCGAAGGTAGATTGTTTTGAATAACTATAGCTGACTATTGTGCATCTTCAGTGAGAAAGAACAACTCAATGGGCTGCGCAAGGCCACGTATTTCGTGATCCCCACAGCTAACGAACATGTTCGGAGCAGCACTTGCAACGGCTGACGTCGCCAACACTCTCCGACCAGTTGATTTTGTTAAACCTTCAATTCGGCTTGCAACGTTCACCGCCCCGCCCAGAACTGTGAAATCAAGCCTGCCGGGGCTGCCGATATTACCATAGCTGACCTGCCCGACGTTAATTCCAATACCAACATCCAAAGGCGGTTTTTGAAACCCGTCTCGTCTGGTGTTGAGAGCGTTCAAACCACTCAGCACACTCTGCGCTGCAAGAGCCGCCATTCTGCAGCGGTCGGCATGGTCTTTTTGCGCTTCAATAGTAAAGATCGACAGGATGCCATCGCCCATGAACTTGAGGACGTCTCCACCGTTGTCCTCTACGGCTTTAACCACCAGATCAAAATAGTCGCTAAGCGTGTCGAAGATATCTTCTTCCGGAGAGGTCTCGGAAAGTGCTGTAAAGCCTCGCAGATCAGAGAACATCACCACGGCATCCAAAGTTGTTCGCTCTCCGCGCTTTATATTGCCGCTCCAGACGGCCTCGGAAGGTCCATCTCCTAAATAAGTTCGAAGCAGACCTTTAGACGATTTTCGCATCGTGACAGGTTCCAAGGCAGAAGAAAGGGCCGGTAAGGCCGCTTCAATCAGCCTAAGATGTTCGGGCGAGAATCCATCCTTTGCCTGAGTAACGAACGTACATCCATGCAGCGATCCATCGCCGTAATAGAGCAAAGTAGCGTAGTAGTCTGTGCCGCCCTGCTCTGCAAATTCAAGATAGGATGAATGCTCTGTTTCCAAGTCCAGTCGCCGAAGACTTTTGTGAAGTGGCTTTCTGTTCGCAAGAATATACTCGAATGAACTCCCGACATAACCATCTGTCAACATCGTCTCATGCGTGACGTCGTAGCTGTCGGTGCCTTCAGGCGTCCAAACTACCCCCCAGGCAATAAGCAATGGGTTGGCAAAGCGCTGGCCAATGTTTGCCCGCCATAGCGGCACTCCGGCTTCGATCAAGGAGGAACAAAACTGTGACACCACCTTTACAGGATCACCGGAGCGACGACCTTCTGTAATCATCCATTCGGTCAGTCGAGTGACTTCTTCCATGGACCCAATTTAGTCGCTTGGAAACGATGAGCAAAGACAATTGGATTGGCAATGTCGGTTGCTGTTGTTGAGCAGCCTGATCAGACCTGTCCAAATTGATGCTCGGGCATCAAAGGTGTCAATGAGCGTTCAAAACTGACCCGGTTTCAGCATTTAAATTTGACCCACCCTATGTGGCGCAAAGCCCCCAGGCGGGCCGCCCTCAT
>NZ_JBQFRN010000016.1:0-61929 GCF_056537445.1 Ruegeria sp. CF1
CGAAGCCGAAGCCGAAGCCGAAGCCGAAGCCGAAGCCGAAGCCGAAGCCGAAGCCGAAGCCGAAGCCGAAGCCGAAGCCGAAGCCGAAGCCGAAGCCCCGAACAGGGCCGAGCCGACCGAAGAAAAGGTGATCGAACGCACAGTCGAAAAACGCGGTGGGTTTGTTCCGGCTTTGTTGGGCGGGGTTATTGCTGCAGGCCTCGGATTTGCTGCAGGCAACAGCGGGTTATTGTCTCAAGGAGCAGATAGCTCGGACGCAATTTCCGCGCTCGAGTCGAAGCTGGCGGAACAATCCGATCAGATTGCCCAACTGACAAAATCTCTTGCTGAAGGCCCCGATGTCTCGGGCTTGTCAGATCAGATCAAGGCGTTGTCGGATAAGCTTGCTCCGGTCGAAAGCGATCTGACTGCCGTGAAGAGCAGTGTTGATGGCCTGACCGGTAAGGTCGACCCGCTTGAGGAACGCCTGACCGCGCTTGAGAAGCAGCCGCTTGAAGCAAATGTCTCGCCCGAGGCCACAGCCGCGTTCGAGGCAGAATTGAAGAAACTACAGGATTCTCTGGCCGCTCAGCGTAGCGAAGTGGAAAAGATGGTCTCAGACGCGCAGGCTTTAGAGGCTAAGGCTTCGGCCGAGGCGCGCGCGGCGACCAACGCTGCCATCCTGTCGCGTTTGCATGGTCAATTGGATGCCGGTCAACCCTATGAAGATTTGGTCTCTGAACTGAAAGCCGGTGGTGTCGATGTGCCCGATGCTTTGGCTGCATCTTCGAAGGACGGAGTTGAGACGCTTTCGGCGCTGCGCAGCTCGTTTGCCCCCGCAGCCCGCGCCGCACTGGCGGATGCCCGTGATGCCGATAAAGGCACAGGCTTGGTTGCTTTCTTGCAGCGCCAGACAGGCGCGCGGTCGGTGACCCCGCAAGAGGGCGACGATCCGGACGCGGTCCTGTCGCGTGCTCAGGCAGCGTTGGCAGATGGTGATGTCTCAAAGGCGCTGACCGAATTGAAATCCCTGCCCGAAGCGGCACAAACCGCATTGGCGGATTGGGAGCAGGCGGCGCAGACACGGGCCTCTGCCGTCGAGGCCGCAAACACGCTTGCTTCAAGCCTGAACTCGAACTGAAGGACCTGCCATGCTGTGGTCATTGTTAAAGATCCTTGTTTTTGTTGCGATTATCGGCCTGCTGGCCATGGGTGCTGGGTTCTTGCTGGAATCATCCGGCGGCGTGCAGATCACCGTCGCAGGCACCGAATACACACTGGGCCCGCTGCAATCAGTGATCGCGCTGGGCGTGCTGGTGTTTGCGGTCTGGTTGTTCTTCAAGCTGCTTACGCTGCTGATCGCCACGCTGAAATTCCTAAACGGTGATGAAACCGCCCTTTCACGTTATTTCGATCGCAGTCGGGAAAAGCGGGGATATCAGGCGCTGGCGGACGGGTTGATGGCGCTGGCCTCGGGTGAAGGGCGCGTGGCGATGACCAAGGCCAATAAGGCCGAGAAGCTGCTGAACAATCCGGAACTGACCAATTTGCTGGTGGCGCAGGCAGCCGAGATGACCGGTGATACCAAGAAAGCGTCCGAGACTTACAAGAAGCTGGTCACCAACAACGCCACGCGATTTGTCGGTGTGCGCGGGATCATGAAGCAAAAGCTGGCCGAAGGCGATGATGAAACCGCGCGCAAGCTGGCCGAGAAGGCTCTGGCCCTCAAACCCCGGCATGAAGAAACGCAGGATGTGCTGTTGAACCTGCAGACCAAAGCGCAGGATTGGGCCGGTGCTCGGTCCACGTTGACCTCGAAGCTGAAGGCCGGGTACTTGCCGCGCGACGTGTTCAAACGGCGAGACGCAGTCCTGGCTTTGTCCGAGGCCAAAGTGCTGCTGGACGACACGGCGACGGTCGAACAGCAGGAACATGCGATTGAGGCAAACCGCCTTTCACCCGATCTTGTCCCGGCAGCCGCCATGGCCGCGCGCGCCTATATCGAAAAGGGCAAACCGCGTGCAGCCACCAAGATTCTGAAAAAGGCGTGGGAAGTACAACCTCACCCCGATCTGGCCCATGCCTTTGCCGAGATTGCGCCAGACGAAACACCTGAACAGCGGATCAAGCGGTTCACCGCTTTGACCCGCATTCATTCAGAGAATATGGAAACACGCCTGATTTTGGCCGAGCTGAACATCGTAGCCGAAGACTTCCCCGAAGCCCGTCGAGCGCTGGGTGATGTTGTCGAAAAGCAGGGGGATGCACGGGCCTACACGCTGATGGCTGCGATTGAACGGGGCGAGGGCGCCTCGGACGCGGTGGTTCAGGGTTGGCTGGCCAAGGCGTTGAACGCACCGCGCGGGCCGCAATGGGTCTGCACCAATTGCCACGACATTCAGCCTGAATGGGGACCGGTGTGCCAGAACTGCGGCAGCTTCGATACGCTCAGTTGGCAGACGCCTCAGACGCCCGAGATTGCTAGTGTGACGGGTGTGCACATGCTGCCTCTGATCATTGGCGCGCTTGAGGATCAATCAGAGGCTGAAGAGGCAGAGGAACCTGAAGAAAGTGCTGAAGAGTCACTTGAAGAGCCGGTCGAAGAGGACATGATCGAGGGAAAGGCCAGGCCGGTCACGGAGGAAGTCGCGCGACAGACCTAACGCGCGGTCTCGGCGTTGAAAGCGTCGTTCCGCAGCTTAAACAGCCCGGCCCACCGATTTTGATCAAGGGCGACCAAAGCCATTATGTGCTATCGGCTGTCGTAGGCGACACCGGCACACAAGACGACTAAACCGATCCCGGCGGGTTTTGCGCGTCCAGATAACGTTCGGCCGGAATCCTCACGAGACCTTTGATCCCCAAGGCAGTACGATCCGCATCATCCAACTGCGCAATTGCCCGTTCAACCGCTGTAAAAATCGCTTGCTGATCGTTACCCTCCGCAGTGATCAAAGGCAGGCTAGGCGTCGGGTCCGTCCACTCTAACACCCGCAGAGATGCGGCAAACTCTTCATACTCAGCCATCAATCGCCAAGAAACCGCATCAAGGGCGGCGATATCTGCGTGACCTTCCGCAACGGACTGCGCCGACTTCAGGTGACCTTCGGTTTGCACACGGTGCTTGAACCAGAAGCCATGCGGCTCAAGATGCCAATAAGGCGCGGCGTAGCCAGATTGCGAAAATGTCTGGTTGTAAGCGAACTCCGCTTCCCGAAACGCCATCAGATTTGTGCGTGGATCATCGGCGCGCACGACCAGAGCACTGCGGTAATAGCCGGGCGGGCACCCGTCGAGACCATAGTCTGGCGTGCCAACCAACGCGACCTTATCGTGCAGCCATGTCCGGTACGGCATGCCGCAAGTCTGGCTCAGCACCAGTTCCGGGTGCTGCCAGACCGAAAATTCCTCGGCGTCCTGCGACAGATGCTCAGGGCTCTCGATCCCGGCGCGGTTCAGATTGTCACGGATGAGGTTCCAGTATCGCAGATGTGCCTCATCAAGCTGAGGGCGGGCATACATCATCAGGCTTGCGATCATTGCATCTGCCCGAACAGTTCATACAGCTCTATCGTGGTTTTCACGCCGACCTTTTGCTGTATGCGCCCGCGATGAATTTCTACTGTGCGGGGGCTGATACCCAAGGCAGTTGCGATCTCTTTGCTCGACGTGCGCGCGGGGTGGGTCAGAATATGTTGCAAGACCTGCTCCTCGCGGTCGGTCAAAAGTCTGCGCTTGTCCGCAAGCATCTGACGTCGCGATTTCTCGGCGCGCAGACGGTCGCCTATTTCAAACGCGGCCTGTATCCGTTCGATCAGCACCTGCAGGTCAAAGGGTTTTTCCAGAAAATCAATTGCACCCGCCTTGGTGGCCCGCACGGATTCCGGAATGCCGCCATGACCCGAGATGAAAATGACCGGTATGGTCGACTCGCGCCGGTTCAGATGTTCCTGCAATTCCAGCCCGTCCATGCCGGGCATGCCATAGTCCAGGATCAGGCAACCTTTTGCGTCCTCATGCACCTGATTCAGAAATGTCTGCGCATCGGCAAAATGCTCGACCCTTAGTCCGCGTTTGCTGAGCGAACGTGATAAGGCGACGCGC
The DNA here is from genome assembly GCF_056537445.1 of Ruegeria sp. CF1. Classification (NCBI taxonomy): domain Bacteria; kingdom Pseudomonadati; phylum Pseudomonadota; class Alphaproteobacteria; order Rhodobacterales; family Roseobacteraceae; genus Ruegeria; species Ruegeria sp. CF1. The sequence continues at coordinate 4,084 of NZ_JBQFRN010000016.1, forward strand.
ACATCTTCATCGTCATCGACGATATAGACGACCAGCGGCTCAAAGGTCATGCGTGATCCTCCTTGGGCTGATCGCGGCGCTGCAGGGTGAAACAGAAGCGCGCCCCGGACGTCTCAGTAGGCTCGTACCAAATGGCTCCGTCATTGGCTTTGACGATGGTCCGACAAATGGACAGGCCCAGCCCCATCCCGTCGGTCTTCTGGGTGTCAAACGAGTTGAACAAGGTGACACCATCGCTAATCCCGGGCCCGTTATCCTCAACCCGCACCTCGACCAGTTCATCGCTAGTCTTTGTAGTGATGGTGATTTTACCCTTGCCATCCGGATCCAGGGCCAAGGCGTCGATCGCGTTGCGCAACAGGTTAACCAGAACCTGAGCGATCTGCGTCCGGTTTCCGATGACAAGAGGAAGGTCGGTTTCTTCATAAAGCAGCTTGATCTCGTGTAACTTCGCCTCGGCGTCCATCAGGCTGACGGTTTGCCGGATCAACCCGTTCAGTTCAAACGGAGTCTGACGTCCGCGATCCTTGCGCACCACATCACGCAGGGCGCGGATGATGTCGCCCGCACGGCGCGACTGGCGGTCGATATCCGAAAGGATTTCTATCAACTCAGGATCGGGATCGCCGATTTCATCCAGCGTGATCTTCGCGGCGTCGACATTATAGGAAATCGCGCTTAGCGGTTGGTTCAGCTCATGCGCCAGCCCCGAGGCCATCTCGCCCATCAGGTTGACCCGTGCCACATGGGACAGATCGCGGCTGAGGCGGCTTACTTCATCCTCGGCCTGCTTCCGATCGCTGACGTTGTCGATAATGGCAACCGCATGATCAGGGGTCCCGCTTTCATCGCGGATCAGAATGGCATTGACCCGCAACCAGATGGGGGATCCGTCTTTTCGGATAAACTGGTTTTCGGCGATGAACTCGGAATCCTGCAGCAGGGTTTCGCGAAACTTGACTGCGATCTGCTGTTCGTCTTCCGGCAGGATGTCGGCCAGCGTCATCCTCTCCAATTCATCCGGCTGATATCCCATGATATCGCACAGCTGTTCGTTGGTCCGCAGAAAACGCCCCGTTTCGGGCGAGATCTGCGCCATCCCGCGCGAGGCCAGATCGAAGGTGCGGCCATAGGCGGTTTCGAACCGTTGCCGTTGTCGAACTTCCTGTGTCAGAGCCGCGCCGGTATCTTCCAGCTCGCGATAGGGGCTGTGCAGGCCTTCTTCGGTGGTGATCTCTCCGCTGCGCAATTGCTGGCTCTGGCTGGCAAAGGTGCGCACAGGGGCATAGATCCGGTCGGCCATGGCCAAACCAATTGCGCCCGTCAGAATGGCAATGGCAAGCGCGATCCAGACGCCTTGCGTCCGGTTCTTCTTGATCTCGCCAATAAAGTTGTCCTCGGCCGCATAAAGCCCGATCAACCAACGCAGCCCCGGCTCGGACACCTCGATCAGCATCGCCACATAGTCCTGACCGTTCAGCTGGAAATCGGTATGAACCGGTCCTTCCGTGTCGCTCAGACCGGTTTGCACGACATCTCCGAACGCCTTTTGCGCGATGGGGTCTGCGATTTGGTCCACACGCGTCAGCTCGGGCGCTTCCATATGTGCTTCCTGCCGGATCAGCACTAGCGTTGGATGCGCCAGCACCGCGCCATTTTCGTTCAGAACCAGCGCGGCACCGCGTCGTTCCGACCAGATGTCCAGCAGGAACCCCGACAGGGCGTCGATCTGGATATCGACACCCAAAATGGCACGGATAGCTCCGGTATCGTCCAATATGGGGACACTATAAGTGATCCCCGGCTGGCGCGTGGTGAAGAAGATATAAGGCTCTGTCCAGATCGGTGCTTTGGCTTCGGTCACCATTCTGAACCAGGGCCGGGTGCGCGCCTCATAGGTGTCAGTCTGGGTAGTGGCCGTTTCCAGCAATGTGAACTGATCGTTGCGCCATTGGAAATCGGCGGGATGTTCCGCGGTGCCGGGCAGGAATGGCGGAACGAACTTGGTGCGATAGCGTCCGGGCTCTTCCGCGCGCATGACATAGACAAACCTGCCCGTCGCATCGGCCAGATACATCCCTGCGAGTTGAGGCGCGACCTGTAGCTGCTGAAAAAAATGGCTTTCCAATACGCCAGGATCGCTGATATCCAGTACGTCATTTTCAGCAAGTCGCCGAGTTGCATCCAAGGCCTGCCGGGCGGGGTTCAGAAAACTTTTGACTTGGCCGATGACATTGACACTGACTTCGTTTAGCGATGTTCGGGATTGCCGCAACAGCGCGTTCTCCGAGCTGACAAAGGTCGACAGGATCACCGAAAGGATGGCGATGAACTGCAGCCCACCCAAACACAGCGCAAGCGTGGCGCGCAGCGATCTTCGCCTGCGGGCTGGCTCAGTGTGGTCCTGGCGTATTTCTTGTTGCCCTGCGTAGTTCAATTCTTGTCCAAACGACCTTCTGCACGGGTCGGTATCACAGTCACAGAATGTGATCAGTTACCCTCTTTCCCCTATATCTGAATCCAAGCCTATACGTAATCTACCGTATAGACACCTGCTGTTTGGTTTCGCTTTCCTCTTTATCATCGGGGGGCCTGATTCCAGTGCGATTTTTTCTGTTGTGTTCTGAAAGGTTTCAGGCACCCCACAGATCAAAAAAGACTGACAACAGGAGTGTCAAAGTGTTCAAGAAAACCTCAATCACCGCATTTGCCGCGGCGGCCCTGATGGCACCAGCGGCATATGCTGAAGAATTTATCACGATCGGAACTGGCGGCGTTACGGGTGTCTATTACCCGACGGGTGGCGCGATCTGCCGTCTGGTCAACAAGGGCCGGAAAGAGCACGGGGTCCGGTGTTCGGTGGAGTCGACTGGGGGGTCGGTTTACAACATCAACACCATTCGCGAAGGCGAGCTTGAGTTTGGGGTGGCACAGTCGGACTGGCAGTACCACGCATTCAACGGCAGCTCGAAATTCGAAGAAGCCGGCCCGTTTGAGAACCTGCGTGCCGTGTTCTCGGTACACCCAGAGCCGTTCACGGTTGTGGCGCGTGCCGACGCGGGTATCTCGAATTTCGAAGACCTGAAGGGCAAGCGCGTCAATATCGGCAATCCCGGTTCCGGTCAGCGTGGCACCATGGAAGTGCTGCTGGGCGAAATGGGTTGGACCACCGACGATTTCGAACTGGCGACCGAGCTGAAGGCGGCTGAACAGTCCGCTGCCCTGTGCGACAACCAGATCGATGCGATGGTTTACACCGTTGGTCACCCATCGGGTTCGATCCAGGAAGCAACCACCGCCTGTGACTCGGTTCTGGTGAACGTCAGCGGCGACGCGGTTGACAAGCTGGTTGGTGACAACTCCTTCTACCGTACCGCAACCATCCCAGGTGGCATGTATCGAGGTTCGGATGGTGACACCTCGACATTTGGTGTTGGTGCAACCTTCGTGACTTCGGCTGACGTGTCGGAAGACGCGGTTTATGCGGTTGTCAGCTCGGTCTTCGAGAACTTCGATGACTTCAAAAAGCTGCACCCGGCATTTGCCAACCTGAAACCAGAAGAGATGATTGCGGACGGCCTGTCGGCACCGCTGCATCCGGGTGCTGAGAAGTACTACAAAGAAAAAGGCTGGATTCAGTAACCAGACCTGACACGGGGCGCCTTTCGGGGCGCCCCGATTCATATCCGGGCTAAACCGGAGACAAGACGGCCGTAAAAACCAAGGCCGAAGGACAGGGAGATACCAACATGAGTTCCGACACACAGGGCAATCGCCCTCTTTCCGAAGAAGAGCTTCAGGAACTGGTTGCCTCATCAGATGCAGGCGCGCGTGATCCGGCGGGAAATGTCGGGCTGTTTCTGGCGATCGTTGCGGTTTTGTGGTCGGTGTTCCAGGTCGTTCTGGCCTCTCCCCTATCGAATTATCTGCTGCCGGGCAGTGTAGTGAACAACTCACGCCAGATTCATCTGGCCTTTGCGATGTTCCTGGCCTTTTCGGCCTATCCGGCACTGAAATCCAGCCCGCGGAACTACATCCCGATTCAGGATTGGATCATGGGGATCGTGGGCGCATTTCTGGCGCTTTATGGTTATTTCTTCTATCAAAAGATCGTCGATGCCGGGGGGCTGGCAGACGATACGGACAAGTGGTTTGCCCTTGTTGGCCTGCTGCTGTTGTTCGAGGCCGCGCGTCGCGCGCTTGGCCCGGCAATGGCGATCATCGCCACGATCTTTCTGGCCTACGTCTTCTTTGGTTCCTCCGAGTGGGTGCCCGAGGTGATCCGCTGGAAAGGTGCCAGCCTGCAAAAGGCGATGAGCCATATGTGGATCACGTCCGAAGGTGTCTTTGGCATCGCGCTGGGCGTGTCGACCAAGTTCGTCTTCCTGTTCGTGCTGTTCGGCGCGCTTTTGGATAAGGCGGGCGCGGGCAATTACTTCATCAAGATGGCCTTTGGCGCGCTGGGGCACCTGCGCGGTGGCCCGGCCAAAGCGGCTGTAGTTGGTTCTGCGGCGACCGGCCTGATCTCGGGCTCGTCCATTGCGAACGTTGTCACGACCGGCACCTTCACTATCCCACTGATGAAGCGTGTGGGCTTTTCCAGCGAACAAGCGGGCTCGGTTGAGGTCGCCTCATCCGTTAACGGCCAGATCATGCCACCGGTGATGGGCGCTGCTGCCTTCCTGATGGTGGAATATGTAGGCATCTCATACGTTGAGGTGATCACCCACGCCTTCCTGCCCGCCGCGATTTCTTACATCGCGCTCGTCTACATCGTACACCTTGAAGCGGTTAAGCGGAACATGCCGACGCTGGGCGACCGCGTCGTTTCGATGGGGCGCACAATCGGTGGAATGGCGCTGTTCTTCGTGGGCTTTGCCGGGCTGTGCTATGGCATCCAGTACCCGATCAAAGCGATTGTCGCGCTCATGCCCGATGCGTCGGGTCTGGTCCTGTCGGCGCTGATCGTTTTGGCCTATCTGATCCTGCTTTGGCTGGCTTCCGGAGTAGAGGACTTGGTGCCTGACGATCCTAATGCCAAAGAGGTTGAACTGCCGGTAATTGCCGAAATCTACAAGGCCGGTCTGCATTACCTGCTACCGATCATCGTGTTGGTCTATTTCCTGATGATCGAACAGAAATCACCGGGCCTATCAGCCTTCTGGGCGACTTCGCTGTTGTTCGTGATCCTGCTGACGCAGAAACCGCTCAAGTCGATCTTCCGGGGTGAAAGTGACACAGCGAATGCCTTCAAGGCCGGTGTCGTCGACCTGTGGAACGGGCTGATCGACGGCGCGCGCAACATGATTGGTATCGCGCTGGCCACCGCCACTGCGGGTGTGATCGTGGGCACCGTGACGCTGACCGGCGTGGGCCAAGTGATGGCCGATCTGGTCGAGTTCCTGTCAGGCGGTAACCTGATCGCCATGCTGGCGTTGGTGGGTCTGCTCAGCCTGATCCTCGGGATGGGATTGCCGACCACGGCGAACTATATCGTGGTCAGCTCGCTGATGGCGGGTGTGGTCGTGGAATTGGGCGCGCAGGATGGGCTGATCGTGCCGCTGATCGCGGTGCACCTGTTCGTGTTCTACTTCGGTATCATGGCTGATGTGACACCGCCGGTTGGTCTGGCGAGCTTTGCCGCCGCCGCCGTTTCGGGCGGGGACGCGATCAAGACGGGCTTTACCGCCTTCTTCTACAGCTTGCGCACCGTGGCACTGCCTTTCGTGTTCATCTTCAACACTGACCTGTTGCTGATCGATGTGGGCTGGGTACAGGGAATCTTGGTGGCCGTCTCTGCGACCATCGCGATCCTGATCTTCACTGCCGGCACCATGGGCTGGTTCCTGACCAAGAACCGCATCTATGAAAGCGTGGCGCTGATTCTGATCGCCTTTGCGCTGTTCCGTCCGGATTTCTTCATGAACCGCATCGCACCGCCCTTTGCGCAGATCGAACCGGCACAGCTGACGCAGGCCGTGGGTGAGGCCGCACCGGGCAGCACCATGCGGATCGAGGTCGCAGGCCCGGACTTTGACACCGGCAATATGACCGAAACCACCGTGGTTCTGGACATTCCGGAAGGGGCCGACGGCACAGCGCGTGTCGACGCCCTAGGGCTGATGACGCTGGAAGAGGATGGTCTGGTCAAGCTCGACGAGCCGATGTTCGGTACGCCGGTCGCGGATGAGCTGGACATGTTCGACTATTATGCTGACGATGCCGTTCGCATCACCAGCATTCAGGCCCCGCAAAGCCAGCCCGCGAAAGAGCTGATCTTTATCCCGGCGCTGATCCTGTTGGGTCTTGTCGCCTTCCTCCAGCGCGGCCGTGCCGCAAAACAGGGAGAACCCGCATGACCAAAGCTATTCTGTGCGCCGTGGATATCAGCAATGGCGATCTGGATGTCGCAGTCCTTGAACGCGCCGCCGCGCTGGCTGAATTGGATGGCGCGCGGCTGGACGTGGTGACCGTGACACCGGATTATGGCGAAGGTTTCGTCAGCAGTTTTTTCGAGCCCCACCACCACGAAAAGATGGTTGAAGAGGCTCATGAAAAGCTGGTCGCCCTCTGCGCCGCCGCGCTGGGCGACGCGCGTAACGTCAATGTTCGCCACGTGGTGGCGACCGGCAGCGCCTATCAGGAGATCCTCAAAACAGCGGAAAGCGCGGGTTCGGATCTGATCGTGATCGGTGCGCACAAGCCTGATTTCAAAGACTATCTGCTTGGTCCAAACGCAGCCCGGGTCGTGCGTCATTCGCAGACCTCGGTATATGTTGTGCGTTGAATGGAAGCGACCTAAGGTACGAATCTGCCATTTGAATTTCGGTACTCAGTAGTTAATCACGCAGATCCTTACCGGGAGATTTTTATGATGAAGACTGTCATGAGAACCAGCGCCGCCTTGGCGCTGGCGCTAGTTGCGTGCGCGGCCTATGCACAGGACCCCGCACCAGAATACGGCTATGGCTGGGAGGATAAGAATTCGGTGACCGGCTCCGAATTTATGGTCTCTGCCGCCAATCCCATCGCCGCCAAGGCCGGATATGACGTTCTGGCCGCAGGTGGCACGGCCGCAGATGCGATGATCGCCGTGCAGTTGATGCTCAATCTGGTCGAGCCTCAATCTTCGGGCATCGGCGGTGGGGCGTTCATGCTGTATTGGGATGCATCGGCTAATACTCTGACCACATTTGACGCACGCGAAAAGGCTCCGGCCAAGGCCACGCCTGAACGGTTTTTGCTGCCCGATGGGGAAAAGATGCCGTGGCCCGAAGCTGTTGTTGGCGGCCAATCCGTTGGCGTGCCGGGCATCCTGCGCCTGATGGAAGTGACCCATAACCTCTATGGCAAGAAAGACTGGGCCTCGTTGTTCCAGTCCACCATCGATCAGGCCGAGCAGGGGTTCGAGGTTTCGCCCCGTATGGCAAACTCGATCCAAAGCACGATTGAACGTGAGCGTTCTGTCGGTGTGTTCCCGGCGGGCAAAGCGTATTTCTTCAACGAAGATGGCACGCCGCTGCAGGCCGGAACCTTGCTACGGAACCCCGAATTTGCCGAAACTCTGCGCATTCTGGCCGATCAGGGCGCAGGGGCCTTCTATAGCGGTCCCATCGCCGAAGATATCGTGGCTGCAGTGGATGCCACATCCAAGGTGGAAAACAACATCACGCTTGAGGATCTGGCCGACTACCGCGTCAAAATCCGCCCTGCCGTCTGCGCCGATTATCGCGGTTACGATGTCTGCGGAATGGGCCCACCAACCTCCGGCGGCCTGACCGTCGGGCAGATTCTGGGGATACTCAGCAACTTCGATCTCGAAGGCACCGGTTGGAATGCCGAGATGGCGCATCTCTATGCCGAGGCCGCCAAGCTGGCCTATGCCGACCGCGCGCTTTACATGGCCGACAGCGATTTTATCGATGTACCGGTCAAGGGCCTGCTGGACACGGATTACCTAAAGCTGCGCTCCGAGATGATCGACCCGGCTGCGGCAAGTGAAAAGCGTCAGGCAGGTGAGCCGCCGCGTGATCACACCGCCTTGTTTGCGCCCTCGCAAAACCCGGGCCGCCCCGGCACCAGCCATATCGTGATCCGTGACCAATACGGCAACGCGCTGTCAATGACGACCACCATCGAGACCGCCTTTGGCAGTCGGGTTTTCGTGCGGGGCTTCCTGCTGAACAACGAACTCACCGACTTTGACCGCGCGCCGATGGACGGAGATCGCCTGGTCGCCAACCGTGTCGAAGGCGGCAAACGCCCCCGCAGTTCGATGTCACCAACCATCGTGATGAAGGATGGCGCGCCCTATCTGCTGATCGGTTCCCCCGGCGGCAGCCGCATCATCAACTATGTGGCCAAAACGATCATCGCGATCGTGGACTGGGAGATGGACCCGCAGGATGCCATCGAAACGGGGCATTTCGTGCACCGCAACGGGTCTTCAATGGATCTGGAGCAGGGAACATCCGCTGCCGAGTTCGCAGATGCTCTGACCGCCAAAGGTCATGAGGTGAAAGAAGTCGATCTCAACAGCGGGTTGCATGCCATCCTGATCAAGGACGGGCAGTTGATCGGCGCTGCTGATCCTCGTCGCGAAGGCGTGGCATTGGGCCAATAAACATGAACTGGAAAAGGGCTGCTGGACAATTGTACCACACAGCCCTTTTCTCTTGCTTTAACAGCGTACTCGTCCGATAGGGCGGTATGTTCAAAAGCCGCGCAATAACCTTCATTCTGATCACACTGATGATCGATGCCATCGGTATTGGCATCGTGTTCCCGATCATGCCCGACCTGATGGATCGCGTCGGTGCGGGCAATACCGGACAAGGGGCCTTTTGGGGCGGGCTGCTGATGGCAGCCTATGCCGGGGCGCTGTTCCTGTGCGGACCTATCGTGGGTAGCATTTCGGATGCGGTTGGCCGCAGGCCGATCCTGATCGCAGCGCTGACCATGTTGGCGCTGGATTATGTGATCATGGCGCTGGCCGAAACATTCTGGCTGCTTCTTCTGGGGCGAACGCTCGCGGGGCTTGCGGGGGCGACCTATATTACCGCAACGGCTTACATCGCTGACATATCCTCACCGACCGAGAAGGCGGCGAATTTCGGTCTGATCGGGGCGGCCTTCGGGATTGGGTTTGTGCTTGGCCCAGCCATCGGCGGCATCGCTGCCGGGATCAGCATTACTGCGCCGTTCTGGATTGCCGCGGTTTTGTCCGCCGCCAACGCCCTGTTCGGAGTCTTCGTCCTGCCCGAGAGCCTGAAACCAGAAAAGCGCCGCCCCTTTGGCAAGCGCGACCTGAACCCGTTCAAATCGATCTTTGACGCCTTCCGCTTTCCGGGGCTGGCAGTGCCGCTGCTGTGCATTTTCATCTTTGAATTTGCCAACATGGTCTACCCCACCCTCTGGGCCTTCTGGATACGAGAGGTGTTTGGCTGGTCCACGCTGTATATCGGCCTGTCGCTGGCCGCATACGGCGTGCTGTTGGCCTTCGTCCAAGCCGGACTGATGCCGGTCTTCATTCGCTGGATCGGCGATTACCGAACCCTGCTGCTGGGGATGGTATCGGCATTGGTCGGAATGATCGGCTTTGGGTTTACCGTAACGGTTACGGCCCTTGTCATCTTTATTCTGCTTGCCGCGCTGTCCGACCTCGTGCCTGCCTTGATCACGGCTATGGCCTCGAACCAGGCGGACGAAGACCGGCAGGGCGTGGTGCAGGGAGTCATCGCGTCACTGTCTTCTGTCGCTGCGGTTCTGTCGCCTTTGGTGATGACCGGCATCTTTCAGGCGTCGGTCGATGGCGAAGGCACTTATCTGCCCGGCGCACCGTTCTTTTTCTCGGCGGCTCTGGTCTTGGTGATGATGCCGTTGGTGTTCCGTCTGCGCGGGCACGCATCGGTCTGAAACGAAAAACGCACCCGCAGCGGACTGCGAGTGCGTTGAATTTTCAAGGCACGAGGCGCTTACTGAATTTCACCCATGCAGAGATATTTCATCTCAAGGAAATCCTCGATCCCGTATTTCGAGCCCTCACGGCCTAGACCGGATTGTTTGACACCGCCGAACGGGGCGACTTCGGTCGAGATCAGGCCAGTGTTGATGCCCACCATGCCCGATTCCAGCGCCTCGGCCACACGCCAGACGCGCGCCAGATCGCGGCTGTAGAAATACGAGGCCAGGCCGAACTCGCTGTCATTGGCCATGCTGACGACGTCGTCTTCTTCCTCGAATTTGAACAGCGGTGCGACGGGGCCGAAGGTTTCGTCCTTTGCCACAACCATGTCGCGGGTTACGCCAGTCAGAACGGTGGGTTCAAAGAATGTCCCACCCAGATCCGAGCGTTTGCCGCCCAGCGTTACAGTCGCCCCTTTGGAAACCGCGTCCGATATATGTTCTTCAACTTTGTCGACTGCCGCCTGATTGATCAGGGGACCTGTGGTGATGCCGTCGCCAAAGCCGTCGCCGACATTCAAAGATTTTGTCTTCTCGGCCAGCTTGGCAGCAAACTCGTCATAGACGCCCGCCTGCACATAGATGCGGTTGGCACAGACGCAGGTCTGGCCATTGTTGCGGAACTTCGCGATCATCGCGCCATCCACGGCGGCATCCACGTCGGCATCGTCAAAGACGATGAATGGTGCGTTACCGCCCAGTTCCAGCGACATCTTCTTGATGGTGCCCGCCGCCTGACGCATCAGGATCTGTCCTACACGGGTCGAGCCGGTGAAGGTGATCTTGGCGACCTTGTCATTAGTGCAAAGCTCATTACCGACGCCCGAGCTGTCGGTGCCCGGGATCACGTTGAACACGCCCGCTGGTATACCCGCACGTTCACCCAAAACCGCCATCGCCGTCGCCGACAGCGGCGTCAGCGTCGCTGGGCGCGCCACAAAGGTACAGCCCACGGCCAGCGCTGGGCCAACTTTGCGCGCGATCATTGCGTTCGGGAAATTCCAAGGCGTGATTGATCCCACTACGCCCACGGGCTGCTTCAGCACCACGATGCGCTTGTCGCGCTGGTGGCCGGGGATGACGTCGCCGTATACACGCTTGGCCTCTTCCGAGAACCACTCGATAAAGGACGCGCCATATAGGATTTCACCGCGCGCCTCGGGCCAGGGTTTTCCCATCTCGGCGGTCAGGATGGTCGCCAGATCGTCTGCGTTTTCGACCATCAGGTCGAACCATTTGCGCAGAATGGCGGCGCGTTCCTTGCCAGTCTGAGCAGCCCATTCCTTTTTCGCAGCGTAAGCTGCATCGATGGTCTGTGTTGTGCCTTCGATGCTGACATCTGTCACATTGGCGATCAGATCACCAGTTGCAGGGTTGTAGACAGGGAACGTTGCCTCACCTTCGACCCATTCACCGTTGATATAGGCGCGGGGTTCCAGAAGGCTGGGATCTTTCAGCTCCAGCTTGGTCACTTTGGTATCCAGCATGTTCAGGCTCCTTTGGCAGCGTCGATCGAGGCTTCGAGGATATCCATGGCCTCGGCGAAGATTTCGTCCTGCACCGTCAACGGCGCGAGGAAACGAATTACGTTCCCATATACGCCACATGTCAGCAGGATCAATCCACGCTTCAATGCCTCGACCCGTATGGCGTTTGCCATATCGGGATTCGGGGCGCTGCCGTCGGTCGTGTTGAACTCGGCCGCAACCATAAGGCCCGGACCACGAATATCTACGATCTCGGGCGTGCGGGAACGGATCGATTCCAGACGCTGTTTCAAGCGCGAGCCCAGCTCATTGGCGCGCGTGCACAGGTCTTCTTCCTCGATCACATCCATCACAGCATGGGCGGCGGCGATCCCCAGCGGGTTGCCGCCATAGGTTCCGCCCAAACCACCCGGGTGCGCGGCGTCCATCAGCTCGGCACGACCGGTGACGGCGGCCAGCGGCAGACCACCGGCCAGACCTTTGGCCATAGTGGTGATATCAGCAGAGACGTCATAAGCGTCCATCGCGAACAGGTTGCCAGTGCGGGCAAAGCCGGTCTGTACCTCATCGGCAATCAGAACGATGCCATGTTCGTCGCAAAGCGCGCGCAGACCACGCATCAACTCAGCCGGAGCGGGGTAGAAGCCACCTTCGCCCTGAACCGGTTCGATGATGATCGCGGCCACCCGGCCCGGATCAAGATCGGCCTTGAACAGTTTAGTCAAAGCACCCAGCGAATCTTCGGTCGAGGTGCCATGCAGATCGATCGGGAACGGGACGTGATAGGTATCGGGCATCATCGCGCCGAAGCCCGCTTTATATGGCTGAACCTTGCCGGTCAGTGACATGCCCATGAACGTACGGCCGTGAAAAGCGCCGCCAAAGGCCACTACAGCCGGGCGGCCAGTGGCAGCACGCGCGATCTTGACGGCATTCTCGACCGCCTCGGCACCTGTAGTGACAAAGACGGTTTTCTTAGTGAAGTCGCCGGGCACTTTCTCGTTCAGGCGCTCGGCCAGACGGATGTAATTCTCATAAGGCAGAACCTGATGGCAGGTATGGGTGAAGTTTGCGGCCTGTTTCTGAACAGCCTCCATCACCTTGGGGTGGCAATGCCCGGTGTTCACAACGGCGATGCCTGCGGCGAAATCGATATAGCGTTTGCCTTCGACATCCCAGACCTCGGAATTCACGGCACGGTCCACATAGACTTGCGTTTGCATCCCCACGCCCTGCGCGATCGAGGTATTCCGGCGTTCAGCAATCTGAGCGTTCAGCATCTTGCGTCCTTTCCCGTTTCCGGGCGCGGTGCCCGTATGTTTGACTGCGCGACTGTAGTATCTGCGCCTGCAAGCGAAAGCCTGTTTCTTGTGATTCATAAGCCATTGATTTACCGTCCCGGCAGGATCAAGTGTTGCGGATACTGAACATGAAGAACACCAGCCAAGAGGATTTGACCCTCGGATTGCGCCTGCGAACCTTGCGAGAGCGTGCAGGTTTATCTCAGCGGGCGCTGGCCAAGAAGTCGGATGTGCCGAACTCAACCATCTCACTGATCGAGTCGGGCAAGATGAATCCATCGGTTGGTGCGTTACGGCGTATTCTGCAAGGCATACCGATTGGCATGTCCGATTTCTTTTCCTTCGAAATCGAACCTGAGCAGACCGTGTTTTACGCCTCAGAAGAACTTACTGAGATCGGAAAGGGTGGGCTGTCTCTGCGGCAGGTAGGATCAAACCTGCGTGGTCGCGCGATGATGATCTTGCAGGAAACTTACGAGTTAGGGGCTGACACCGGTCGCGTGATGTACGGGCATGAGGCGGAAGAGGGCGGTATTGTCATCTCGGGTCGGGTGGAGGTGACCGTGGGCGATAAGCGCAAGGTACTGGGACCAGGCGATGCTTATTATTTCGACAGTCGCACCCCGCACCGGTTCAGGCAGGTCGGCCCCGAAGTTTGCCGGGTCATCAGCGCCTGTACTCCGCCTACATTCTAAGCATCACGGCAGAAATTTCAGCACTATGCATCATAGTGTTGCAGTATCTCCTGGTTTGATCCACAGTATGATGCATAGTGCGGGAAATTCCTGCAGATAATCCAGGGTGTCCGCCGCCCAATTCAGAGAGTACCGGAATGAAAAAGAAACCTGCCACTCTGCCACGTGGCTATCGCACCTGCACCGCATCGCTTGCCGTCGTCGACGTCGATGCCGCGCTAACTTTCTACGAAAGCGCCTTTGATGCGAAGATACAGGCCTATGATGCGGATGAGGCCCCCGGCTTTGCCTCCATCAAGATCGGCAACTCGATGCTGTTTGTCACCGCCGGATGGGGTGCGCACGGCCCCGCCATTCCGGGCACAGTCACTCCGATTGGGCATCATATGTATGTCGAAGATGTGGACACTGCCCTTGCAGCCGCGTTGGAAAGCGGTGCCAGCCTGATCGCTGAGGCGGCGGACACCTATTGGGGTGAACGCTGCGCCACGATTGCCGATCCGTTCGGTCATGTCTGGACGTTGGCGACCCGCGTCGAAAACCTGAAGCCAGCGGATATCAGTGAACGGCGCAAAGCGCTGCTGGACGCGGCGCAGATCGAGGCTGCATGAACGACGCCCCCCTTCCCACATTCACGATCCGTCAAAACGATCTGGCCATTCTCGCGGCTGAGGGTCGCATCGGCGACTATCCGGTCGCCGTTCGCACGGCGCGTGAGGTGATCAGCGGCGGCTTTGCCAACCACTCGGCGCATCCCAATACCTGGACTGTATACTTTCTGGTCGATGGCCAATGGGCGCTGGTCGAATCCACGCGCGGGCTGCGGCGGGAGTGGTCCAGCCTTGATCGGCTCGAGAAATGGCTGCGCAGTTGCGGATTCCGGTTCTTCTGGGTTCGCAACGACATCGATTTTGTGGAACCGCAGGCAGAAGATACCGCCGAGGAAGCCGCAGTATGAGGGCAGTCGCCTCGGAAAACCATAGCCTGAGGACAGCAGGCTTGCGTGACCACACGGTTTTATGTTCCGATGAAGAACGCCGGATCAAATCGGCGGTCGCAATCGGCAAGAAAATGAGAAGAAACGAAAAATGACCCCTTTTGCGATAACCGGAATCCAGATGCATGTCGGTGCGTTGCAGTCGAATGTCGACGCGATGCTGCACCGGATCGACATTATGATGGCACGGTTCCCCTGGACCCAGATGGCCCTGTTCAGCGAACTGGCGCCTCATGGTCCGCTCGACCGGTTTGCCCAGCCCTTTCCCAATGACGACCTGTCGCGCTTTCAGGATGCCGCTCGGCGTTATGGGATTTGGCTGATCCCCGGTTCGATGTTCGAAAAACACGAAGATGGACGGATTTTCAACACCTCGGTGGTGATCAACCCCGAAGGTGAGATCGTCTCAAAATACTCCAAGATGTTCCCGTTCAAACCTTATGAAGAGAACATCGCCTCGGGTACCGAATTCTGCATCTTTGATGTGCCGGATGTGGGCCGGTTTGGCCTGTCGATCTGCTACGACATCTGGTTCCCCGAAACCACCCGCCACCTGACCAGCCAAGGGGTCGAGGTTCTGCTGCACCCGGTTCTGACCGGCACAACCGACCGCGAGGCCGAGCTGTCGATCGCCAAGGCGACCGCCGCGCAGTTCCAATGCTACGTGTTCGACGTGAACGGGCTGGCCGCCGGGGGCGTGGGCCGCTCACTGGTCGTTGATCCCTCGGCCACCGTGCTGCACCAGTCTGCGGGACAGGAGGATATCTTCCCTATCGAGATCGATCTTGATCAGGTCCGCCGCCAACGCGAGGTCGGACTGAAAGGTCTGGGGCAGGTTCTCAAAAGCTTCCGCGACCGCGAGGCGGAGTTCCCGGTCTATGACCGTTCCAGCGGGGCGGATGCCTATCTGCACACGCTCGGCCCGCTGCGCATTCCGCAGAAAGGCGACGTTGCGGGCGTCGCTGCATCCGACCCCAGAACGGCGCTGGGATATACTGAAGACGCCGCGACCAAGCCCGACAATCTGTATCTCTACAAAGGACGCTCTGGCACAGACTGATACCGGCCCAGCTTTTCGGTATCGGCAGAAAGGAAAAATTTCATGCACGGCATTTCCGATAGCGAAAAGCTCCACACCATCTCGGACTACTACAGCGCCTCGCAACTGAGGGCAGACCGATGGAGCGCGCTGCGGGAAACGGCCGAGTCCCTGGATCAGGGCGGTAACGAAAAAGATCGGGACCGGGCACGGCAGTTGCTGCAGGCGCTGGCCCCGATCGAGATGTATTTCGCTTTTCCGGGCGGATCGGCGTTCGACTATCTGCGTCGTTTGCTGGACCATGGTAACTTTGGCGATTTCTCTACCGCCGTGCGCCGGGTGTCGCGGGCGCTGACCTCAGGGGCCTATCGTCGCCGCTCGATCCCGTTGATCGCGGATGAGACCGAGGTTGATGAGTTTGAGGACGAGTCCACCCAAAGCCATGAAGCCCGCGCGCTGGGCCGCCCATATTTCGAGGTGATGATCGTTGACAAGGTCAACGAACATCAGGAACGGTTCCTGCAAACCAGCCTGCAACGGATGCGCCGCAGCGAAGATCCGTTTATTTATGAAACCGTTGTCGTTCCCAGTGTCGAGGATGCGCTGATCGGGGTTCTGTTCAACCAGAATGTACAGGCGGTCATTGTTCGCCCGGGCCTTAGCCTGAAGTCCAAGAACGAAACCAATGTTTTGGGCCGCTATATCAGCCTCTATGGCGAGGGCGCCGATCTTGATGCGCTGTCCCCTTCGGAATACGGCCCTGAAACCTGCCGCAGGATCGGCATGCTGCGCCCCGAGCTGGACGCTTATCTAATCACCGACCGTTCGGCGGAAGATATTGCCGGTCTCGATCTGGGCCTGTGCCGGCGGGTCTTCTACAATCAGGAAGACTTTCTGGAATTACACCTGAACATCCTGCGCGGGGTGCAGCGGCGCTATAAGACACCGTTCTTCACGGCGCTCAAGGAATACTCAAAACAGCCCACGGGCGTGTTCCACGCGATGCCGATCAGCCGGGGTAAATCGATTAGTCGCAGCCACTGGATTCAGGACATGGGGGCGTTCTACGGATCAAATATCTTCATGGCGGAAACTTCGGCCACGTCTGGCGGGCTGGATTCGCTGCTGGAGCCGAAGGGCCCGATCAAAGAGGCGCAGGAAGCTGCCGCACGCGCATTCGGCTCTAAACAGACGTTTTTTGCCACGAATGGCACCTCGACCTGCAACAAGATCGTGGTGCAAGCTCTGGTCCGGCCCGGAGACATCGTGCTGATCGACCGCGACTGCCACAAATCGCACCACTACGGCATGGTGCTGGCGGGAGCGAGCGTGGTCTATATGGACAGCTATCCGCTGCACGATTACTCGATGTATGGCGCGGTGCCGATCCGAGAGATCAAGCACAAGCTTTTGACCCTGAAGGCCGAAGGCAAGCTGGATCAGGTTCGTATGGTGCTGCTGACCAACTGCACATTCGACGGCATCGTCTACAACGTGCAGCGGGTGATGCAGGAATGTCTGGCGATCAAAAAGGACCTTGTATTCCTGTGGGATGAGGCGTGGTTCGGTTACGCGCGCTTTGCCCCGAATTCGCGCGTACGTACCGCGATGCGATCGGCCAATATCCTGCGCGAACAATTCCGCACCCCAGAACATGCCGAGGCTTATGCCAACCAGCAGGAGGAACTGAAGGGCGCGGATGATGAAACCCTTCTGAACACCCGCCTAATCGCTCCGCCCGATGCACGCGTTAGGGTCTATGCCACACAATCAACGCATAAAACGCTGACTGCGCTGCGGCAGGGTTCGATGATCCACGTCAATGACCAGCAGTTCAAAGGTGCGGTCGAAGAGGCGTTTCACGAGGCCTATATGACCCACACCTCGACCTCTCCCAATTACCAGATCATCGCCTCATTGGATGTAGGCCGCAGACAGGTCGAGATCGAAGGGTACGAGTTCGTCCAGCGGCAGGTCGAAAGCGCGATGGCAATCCGCCGGGCGGTGACAACGCATCCGCTGCTCAGGAAGTATTTCAAGCTGGTCACGGCGGGCGACATGATCCCCGAACAATACCGCGAAAGCGGGATGACCAGCTATTTCGATCCCGATCAGGGCTGGGCCGATGTTTGGGATTGCTGGGCCAAGGACGAGTTTGTTCTGGATGCCACCCGCATCACGCTGCATGTGGGCGCCACGGGCTGGGACGGCGATACGTTCAAGACCAAGATCCTGATGGATAAATACGGCATCCAGATCAACAAGACCTCACGCAATACCGTGTTGTTCATGACCAATATCGGCACCACACGCAGCTCGGTCGCTTATCTGATCGAGGTTCTGGTCGAGATCGCCAAGGAGTTAGACGATCTGATGGACGATGCCTCGAAGATGGAAAAACGGGCCTTTGAAAAGCGCGTCAGCAACCTGAGCGAACACGTCCCACCTCTGCCTGATTTTAGTCGGTTCCACGATGCGTTCCGCTGTGAAGCAGGTACCGAAGCCGGTGACATCCGTACGGCGTTTTTTCTGTCCTATGACGAAGACAATTGCGACTACGTCGAGCCCGACAAGGAGATGTTGGAACGGCTCGAAGCCGGGGAAGAGATGGTCTCGGCCACCTTCGTGATTCCCTATCCGCCGGGTTTTCCCATTTTGGTACCGGGGCAGGTGATCAGCCCTGAAATTCTCAAATTCATGCAGGAACTGGACGTGTCAGAGATCCACGGATTCCGTGCCGATCTGGGCCTGCGCATTTTTACCGAAGACGCTTTGAAATCAGTAAAGAACCCCTAAGGGGTCAGGGAGGACAACAATCATGCCAAAGAAGGTGCTGAAAAACATCTCGGAAATCCGCCGGTATTTCCATACCAACAAGGACCCGATCTATTTCGTATCGGCAACCAATTTCAACCTGTTGGGGCTGGATGAATGGGTGATGAACTTCACCTATATCTGCTACATGGATTGCTTTGACGGGCGACATCCGAACGTGTTTGTGCCTTCGGAAATGCCGCATGATGAGTTTCAGTCCATCGAAGACATCAACAATTATCTGCTGCAGCACAAAGAGGTCATCGACCTGGTCAAGCGGCGCGGTGGCAAGCCCAAGTTTGTCTTCCTGATGTTCGACGAGACGACTGAGAAGCTGGTCAAGGAGCTGGGCGGTCAGCTGTGGTTCCCCAAAGCCAAGCTGCGCACCAAATGTGACAACAAGATCGAAACTGTCCGTATCGGCAATAAGGCGGGTGTGCCTTCGGTGCCCAACACGCTGAGCGTTGTCAAAAGCTATGATCACCTGAAAAAGATCTGCGAAAAGGCCGGATTGGGGAATGATCTGGTGCTACAATCCGCCTTCGGCGACAGTGGCCATACGACGTTTTTCATCAAGTCCGAGGCCGATTTCAACAAGCACAAAGACGAGATCATCGGCGAAGGCGAGATCAAGATCATGAAGCGGATCGACTGTCGCGGGGCGGCGATCGAGGCCTGTGCGACCTCGGAGGGTACCATCGTTGGCCCGCTGATGACTGAGCTTGTGGGCTTCAAGGAACTTACCCCCTATCGCGGCGGCTGGTGCGGGAATGAGATTTTCTCAACCGCCTTTCCACCGAAAGCACGTGAACAGGCGCGGCAATTGACCTTCCAATTCGGGGAAGAGCTGCGCAAATCAGGCTATCGCGGCTATTTCGAACTCGACTTCCTGATCGATAAGAAAACCGACGAACTGTGGTTGGGCGAATTGAACCCCCGTATCACTGGCGCCAGCTCGATGACGAACCACGCGGCCTTTGCGCACGCTGATGCGCCACTGTTTCTGTTCCATCTACTTGAGTTTTCAAAGAAGCCCTTCGAGCTGGATGTCGAGGAACTGAATGCCCGCTGGGCGGATCCGGACATGATCGACAGCTGGTCGCAAATGGTAATCAAACACACCGATGACAGTGTCGACCGGATCACGCAGGCCCCACAGTCGGGCATCTACAAGATGCTGGAAGATGGCCGCGTCGTGTTCGACCGGTTCGACTATCACCGCCGCGCGGTGGGCGAGAACGAAGCGTTCTTCCTGCGTATCTCGAATGTCGGTGATTACCGCTATGAGGGCGCTGATTTGGGTATCCTCGTGACTCGCGGGCGGTCGATGACCAAGGGCTTCAAACTGACGGACAAATCGAAGAAGTGGATTCATGGGATCACTTCGGCTTATACGGCTGAACCGCTGCCCGCGGCACAGCCGATGGAAGACCCCGCGTTCAAAATTATGTAGAAAGCCCCATGGCGCTTGTTTTTCGCTCAATCGACGAGGAACAGCCCGGTCCCAAGCTGGCCGGGCTGTTTGCCGAATACTGGCCCGCCTACCGCAAATGGTGGGCGCAAGAGGGATATTCGGCCCGCCCCACCTATCGCGAATGCCTCCGCGCCTTGCAAAAGCACATGCCCGAGATTCTGCCGCTTTATGAAGAGATCGTCGAATTGGTCGGCGGCAGCGACAGCCAGGCGCGGTTTCTCAGCTTTTACTGCCCGCCGAAATATCTTTCGGGCTGCAGCCAGGCGATTTGGCGTGGCAAGACACCGTTTCTGGTGCGCAATTACGACTACCATCCAAAAACCTTTGACGCCGCTCTGCTGAAAACCCGCTGGGACGGGCGCGGGATCATCGGGATGAGCGACGGCGTTCTGGGTCTGCTTGATGGCATCAACGATGCCGGTCTGACGGTCTCGCTCACCTTTGGCGGGCGGCGCGAGGTCGGCGACGGCTTTGGCGTGCCGCTGATCCTGCGCTATGTCCTTCAAACCTGCGAGACCACTGCGCAAGCGGTTGACTGCCTGTGCCGCATCCCTTGTCATATGAGCTATAACGTCACCGTTCTGGATGCGAAACACAATCACAGCACGGTGTACCTTGCCCCGGACCGGCACCCGCAAATCTCGGACCAGCCGGTCGCGACAAACCATCAGGGCCATGTCGAATGGTCCACCCATGCGCGCTTTACGGCCACCGTGGAACGCGAAAGGTTCTTGCTCAACCGTCTCAACCAGCACCCGGAAAGCGAGAAGCGGTTTATCGATGCGTTCCTGCGTCCGCCGCTTTATTCAACGGCTTTCAGATCAGGTTTCGGCACGCTCTATACTGCGGTCTATCGGCCTGCGAAGAAGCAGTTGCAACTGCTTTGGCCCGGTGCCAGCTGGGACTTGTCCTTCGATGGCTTCAAAGAGGGTGAGCTGAGTCTGATGTTGCCCGACGAGGCCGAGCCTGCAGTCTGACAAGCGCGGTCGCCCTTCTAAACTTCTTGCTCTTGGACGGGCGACGCAATAATGGGAGCGCGACGCGCGGCAGTTTCAAACAAGGCCCGGCGGGATCAACACCACATATTTCTATGACGCGATAGGACCACGGAAAGCATGACCGGTACCTCCCCAAATTGGCTAAGACTGCTTCCTTACTTCGTCACCGCATTGGTGATGGTCCTGGTCTGGTCCTGGTATCTGACTGATCTGGGTGTTGGGAACATCTATCACTACGATGAATTCTACACTTATGACCGTAGTACAGGCTTTGCGCGCAATGGGGACTGGCTGGCGGTTTATTCCAACAACGAACCCAGCCTGAAAAAACCGCCCATGCAGTATTGGATGTCTGCGCTGCTGATGGAGTTTGGCGTATCTGATATTCTGGCCTTGCGCCTGCCGTCGATGATCTTTGCGCTGGGCGCGCTGATGGCAACGGCCGTACTGGCGCGGGTGATGATCCCGGACAGCCCCTGGGCCATGCTGCCTTCGGTCCTGCTGGTGGCCACGTCGCTTCAGTTCTGGCAACACGCCACATCCGCGATGCTTGATACCGGTGCGGTTTTCTTTTCGACCCTTGGAATTGCAGCCCTGTTGGCAGCGTTGGAAAAGCCGAAATACTGGCCTTATTTCGGCGCAACTCTGGTGTTGGCCGCCTTGCAGAAAAGCCCAACCCCGCTGGCCTTTCTAGCGCTGGCACTACTGACGCTGAAGTTGACCAACAGATGGCAGACGGAACCGTTCAGCGAGATCTGGCAGAACAGAACGTTTCGCCGGACACTCAAGATTGCGATCCCGCTGGCCTTCGCCTGGCCGATCCTGCAAGAGCTTCGGTTCCTCTTTGGCGACTCGCTTGATGGCAACATCAAAGGCGAGATGCTGGATCGTTTTCGCCCATCGCTCAGCGATCGCGGCTTCGGGAAGCTCTATGATCTGATCATCTCGGGCGAGCCGTGGTTGCGGCTGCTGGGTTTTGTCGGCATCTGCGCTCTGCCATTTCTGCAAAAGCGGCCCAGACTTCTTGCTGCAACAGGGATAGCCGCGTTCTTCGTCATCATGATGTGGGCCGCAGCCGGCAAGGTTTATGCACGCTACACCCTGCTGATCCTGCCGATGCTGATGGTCGCGGCAACCGGTTTGTTGTTTTCGGTCGAGCGCCTGCGCTGGGCCGGGATGGTGGCCGCGCTGGGTCTGGTCTTTGTTGCAGGCGGCCTGTTCTATGACCGCGATGCCACCGATCTGGGCAAGGGTCGCGTGCGTTTGGGCGTGCCCGAGGCCGAGATTCTGACCCCTTTGGGTGCAATGCTGCAACCGGATGAAACCCTGCTGCTCTGCGCCTATGACCGCAAGTTGCGCGTACCGCCCGGGGCCGCATCGGTCTTTGCTTCCAACGGTAGGCGCTTTGTCTATCTCAGACGGCTGGAGCTGCACAAATACCTCGACAGGTTCGGCTATACCACCGGCCCGCTGCGAGGGCTCTGTTCGGAGGGTGAGTTGTCTGAGCTGGCACCTGACCTGATCGGGCTCGAGACGCAGCCAACTGCGGTTGACGGTTTGGTCTATTGGTCAGCAACCGGTGTCACGCCCGCCCCTGAATAGGAGACACGGTGCAATCCGCCCCATCGCTGAACAATGCCCCAACAAGTTGCGCAGATGTTGGCCTGCGATGCGGTGGCCACTTGAATTTTCGCCGTTGATCCCGCAAAAGCCCTGAGACTGAAACAAGTAAAGCTATCCACTATGCATGCTGATCATGATGCCAACGCTGACAATCGACCCACTGTGTCGATCGTGATTCCCATGCATAACGAACAGGGGGCTGTTCCTGGTCTTATCCAGGGCATCTGCGCTGCTGCGGCCGAATTGCCCGCGTTCGAGATTGTCGCGGTTGATGATGGATCGACCGATGGCACTTTTGCGGCGCTGCAACAGATGCAGAAAGACTGTCCGCAACTGCGCATCCTGCAGCACAAAACGGCCGGTGGCCAAAGTGCTGCCGTGCATTCCGGCGTCAAGGAAGCACGCGCGGATATCTGCTGCACGCTGGATGGCGACGGACAGAACCCGCCGGAAGAACTGCCAAAGATTTGGGCGCCGCTGGTGTCGGGTGGTGATGCCTCGATTGGCCTGGTAGCGGGGCAACGGGTTGGCCGGCAAGACACTGCGTCAAAGAAACTTGCCTCGCGCTTTGCCAATGCACTGCGGGGCTGGATGCTGAAAGACGGCACACGTGACACCGGCTGCGGTTTCAAAGCGTTCCGACGGCAGGCTTTCCTTGATCTGCCCTTTTTCAATCATATGCACCGTTATCTGCCCGCCCTGTTTAAGGCCTATGGCTGGAATATCGCGCTGGTGGATGTGGCGCATCAGCAGCGTTTGTCGGGCGAATCCAAATACACCAATTTCGGGCGGGCCATGGTCGGCATCTGGGATCTGTTCGGCGTCGTCTGGCTGACCCGCCGCGCCAAATCCGTTTCCGCAACCGAGGCGTCCCGGTCATGAAAGAAACCATTCTGGAAATCCTGCACGTCGACAGCCCGACCGAGGCGCTCTGGGTCTTTATCGGTCTGGCCGGTCAGCTGATGTTCAGCGCCCGGTTTATCGTGCAATGGATCACGTCCGAGCGCGCCAAGAAATCCGTCATCCCGATGGCGTTCTGGTACCTTTCGATCGGCGGCGGGCTTATCCTGCTGAGCTATGCGATCTATCGCCGTGACCCGGTCTTTATTCTGGGTCAGTCGATGGGCCTGTCCATCTACCTGCGCAACATCTTCCTTATTCGCGCTGAAAACCGCTGATTGATCGTAACGCTTCTTTACGACCTGCCACCCATTACAAGTTTGTCGGCTGCACCCGTTCAGCGGGTAGCGGCCTACGGCTGCGTTGTGTGAACAACCTCTTATTGTTTCTGAAATTTTCGTGCTAGTATCCCGCGAATAGATTTTCAGAATTGTACTCGGAGGATATTTTCTCTTGCCCGATAGCTCACCCCGGTTGTTCAGATTGCGCCCTCTGGAAAAGGCGGATCTGGGAACAGTTGCGCGCTGGTTTCAGGATATCCATGACCTGGCACTGTTCGACCGAACGTCGCGCATTCCTCAGAACCTGGTACAGACCGAACAATATTGGGAAGACGCGATAAACACCTCAAAGGACTGCTGCAAATGCTGGTTCGCAATCGAATCTGACAGTGGTGATCTGGTGGGGATGACCGGGCTTGAAGCAATTTCCAGCGTCAACAGGGATGCGGTGGTTCCGGTTTTTGTCGACAAATCCATCCGTCGACATGGCGTGGCGGTGCGTTCGGTTGCGCTGATGCTGGATTTCGCATTCCGGCAATTGGGGCTGAACCGTATCACCTCGTATTACCGGGCCGACAATCACAGCAGCCGTGATCTGATCCAGCGAATCGGCTGTGAGATCGAGGGCACGATGCGTCAGGCCTGGTTCGCGGATGGGCAGTTCCATGACATGGTTGTCGTCGGCATGTTGAAGCAGGACTGGATCGCGCGTCGAGAGGTGCTCGCGCAGGAGTTAGGCACCCAAACAGTGGTCAGTTTTGATGCCTCTGGGTGGTCTTGGCCCCCCGATTCCGGTGCAGATACCTAAAATGTTACGTATTCTGAGTCATTTTTTGCTAAAACAGTCCTGTCGGATTCGACATGACAACACAATTGAGTATTGCCAGTGAACACGACCGGTTCGGACGCATCAATAAAACAGAAACTAGGCGCGGTGCTTTTTGCCGACGTTGTCGGCTATTCCCGCCTGATGAGCGAGAACGAGATGGATACGTATAACGCGTTGAAGTCTTTGCTTTCGCAGCTTGAATCGGCTTGCTCAAAGTATCAGGGCAAAATCATCGAAGTGCGCGGTGACGGCATTCTTGCCTTATTCGACACGGCGACCAGTGCGGTAGAGTTCAGCATCGAACTGCATCGGATCGCTGCGGAACATAATCAGGCGCGGGATGACGAGCACAACATCAAATTTCGCGCTGGCGTTCACATGGGCGAAGTTCTGATGGACGAACGCGGCATCCACGGTGACAACGTCAATATCGCTGCCCGCCTGCAGGAGATTGCCGAGCCAGAACGGGTTTATGTCAGCGCAGCCGTCTATGAACAGATCCGTAACCGCCTGCGCTATGGCTATGAATTCCTCGGTCCCAAGCAGCTCAAGAACATTATGTCTCCGGTCGCGACCTACTGTGTCCGAACCGAGGTCGAGGGTGCAACAATGGCCGCAACCCTACGTCCTGAGATGCAGCTGGAAGTGCTTGAAAGGCCCGATAACCCGTCGGTTGCGGTGCTGCCCTTTACTAGCCAAGGCGGGGATGAAGATGACAGCTGGGTCGCCGAAGGGCTGACCGACGACATCATCATGAACCTGTCCAAGTTCCGGAACCTGTTCATCATTGCCCGGAATTCCTCGTTCTTCTTCAAGACCCAGTCGATGTCGCCGCAGGAGGCCGCTCGGCGTCTGAACGTGCGCTATATCGCGCGCGGCAGTGTGCGCCGCTCGTCCAGTCGTATCCGGATCACGGCCGAGCTAATCGACGCCAACACCGAACGCACCATCTGGGGTGAACGGTTCGACCGTAAGCTCGATGATATCTTCGACATCCTGGATGAGGTGACCGAGTGCATCGTTGCCGCCACTGCAGTCATGATCGAGTCGCATGAAAAGCTGCGCATGGTGCAGGCAATCCCGTCAGACCTGCGGGCTTATGGTTCGGTTCTGCAGGGGCAGCACCATATTTTCAAATACACCCGCAACGACAACCGCAAGGCGCAGCATTGCTACGAATCCGCGCTTGAGCGCGACGGCGGGTATGCACGGGCCGCGGCGGCGCTGTCACGCACGCTCAACATCGATTGGCGCTATTCATGGACCGAAGACCCAAACAGCGCGCTGGACAAGGCCCTGTCGCTGGCTCAGCGCGCGGTGGAGCTTGACCCCACAGACGCGCGCGGGTTTGGAGAGCTGGGCTATGTGCAGCTTTATCGTAAAGAGCATGACTCGGCGATCGAATCCTACAAACGCGCCCTGCAGCTTAACCCCAACGATGCGGACATGCATTCGGACTACGCCGATGCGCTGGCCCATTGGGGCGACAACGAAACCGCCATCAAACATCTGCAGCAGGCGATGCGCCTGAACCCCTATTTCCCCGATCAGTACCTGTGGCATCTGGGCGGGGCCTATTACAATCTCAAACGCTATGACGACGTGATCTCATGCGTGAACAAGATGAACAACCCGACCGAGGGGCAGCGCGTGCTGGCTGCCAGCTATGCCCATAAGGGCGAGCTGGAAATGGCCCGCCAAATCGCAGACAAACACCGCGCAGCGCATCCCAATTTCTCATTGTCGCGCTGGGCCAAGGTTCAGCCAGACCGCCTGTCCGACGACACGCAGCATTTTGTCGAGGGGCTCAAAAAGGCCGGGTTCTGAGCTGCTGCCCGATCTTGCCTATAAAAATCAACTCGCCTGTTCGCGGTCGAACTGCATGCGTAGTCGCCTGACTTCATCCATCTGCTCATGCGACCAGAAGACAAGCGGTTTCAGCATTTCAAGCAAGCTTCTGCCCAAAGGTGTCAATTCATAAGACACTGCCACTGGCGGTCCGGGATCGACGGTGCGGGTCAAATAACCATCGCGTTGCAACCCGCGCAGGTTTTCGGTCAACACACTTTGTGTGATGTCTCCGATACAGCGCTTGAGATCGCCAAAGCGTTTCGGCTCATCCTCCAGCGCAAGGATGATGATCATCCGCCATTTGCCCGTCACATTGGACAGTACGGAACGGATTGAGCAGTTGGAAGCTTCTGCCTTGTTGGCAACACCAATTGGTAGCATCTCAGTCTCTGGTATTGTTTCGAAACTTAATCGCACAATAGCGTCACCTTAGCTTCGGTACAACTCCCTGAAAATTCAGGCAGTAGCCTCAAGCATACCAGGTCATTTTAAAGTACGTAATTGAAATGTAGTATGGATTTGCTACCACGTATCCAGTAGATACGAATCACAGGAAATCAACATGTCCCCCAAAGAACTTGTAATCGCACTTTTTACGGCTGCCTTTGCTGAACATGATCCGGAGGCAGCGCTACAGCTCGTTACCCCGGACTATATTCAGCACAACCCGCAAGTCCCGACCGGAGCCGAAGGCCTGGCCGGCCTGATCCCTTTGGTCGAACAATCCGGGATGACTGCAACTACCCACCGGGTCATCACCGAGGGCGATATGGTTGTATTGCACAGCACGTTCGACAACGCGGACGCTTTTGGTGCACCGACCCTCGCCGCCTTTGACATATTCCGCGTCGAGAATGGCAAAGTTGCTGAACATTGGGACAATTTGCAGCCCGTTCCCGAAACAACAGTGTCGGGCCGTGGCATGACAGATGGGCCGACCGAGATCACCGATCTTGAGAAAACAGAAGAAAACAAGGCGCTGGTTCTGGGGTTTGTGCGTGACGTTCTGGGCGGTGCCGCGCCCGAGAAAGCTCCGATGTATTCCGAGGTCTATATGCAGCACAATCCAATGCTTGCCGATGGGATCGATGGCCTGATCGAGGGCACCAAAGCCTGGGCAGAGCAGGGGAATGTGATCACCAAATTCGAGCCGCAGATTGTGGTGGCCGAAGGCAACTTTGTCTTTGTCGCCTCAGATGCCACCGTCAGCGGGAACCCTTGGGCCTTCTTCGACCTATGGCGAGTCGAAGATGGAAATATCGTTGAACATTGGGACGTCGTTTCGCCTACGCCAGCCGAAATGGCGCACGAAAACGGCAAGTTCTGATCTTCGAAAGGGATGGCGGGTCAGGCATAAATGGCCCGCCAACCCAAAGCAGACGTTGGAATAAAACCAAACGTCAATCGGTCAGGATGATTTCAGCCTTCCTATTCACCACGTGCCTTTGCGCCGCTGACTTTGGCACCTGACACCTTAGCACCGGACACCTTGGCCCCGCTGACCTTCGCGCCCGAGACCTTGGCCCCGCTCACCTTGGCGCCCGAGACCTTGGCTCCGGACATCATCGGTGCGTCATACTCAAAATAGACGTCCAGCAGCACGTCTTCGATCTGACCGGCTGCGATATCCATGCGGATGGTGTAATCGGCCTGATCGTAGTTCCAGACGCGAATATCATTGGCCATCTGGTAATCCGCTGCCGCGACGCCCGAAACCGAGGGGTTCATCGGCGCGCGTGCGGCCTGTTGTGTGGTGTCCGGCGCGTTAGCGTCATTGCTGGTCTGCAGCTTGAAGCCATGGGGCAGGTTGCCACCCGTCGCGCTCTCGCCTTCGCCATGCACCAGAAAGATCGTGGGTTCTGGCATCTCGTAATAGGTGCCGTCATAGGCGAAGCCGTAAATCCGGGCCAGTCGTGCATCGCCTCCGAACTGGTCCCCGATGAAATTATTGACGCCGCGACCCCTCCGGCGGCCATCCTGTTCGATGAACAGCTGTTCCGAGTGCCGGTTCGCGATCTGCTGCCAGTGGGTATGTTTGAACTGACGTCCGCGACGGATGTAGACAAACGAGTCGTGCGGAACCTTCTTCCGCTTGTCGAACTTGAACTTGTCGCCGTCCTTGATGACCTTGTAGATGCCGGACTTTTCGTTTGCCGCATCCCCGACCTGGACCAGAACACGATCGTCTTCCCGAACATGTACGCCGTCGATTTTGGTGAATTTCTTACTGAAGTCGTAGTCTTCCTCAACCTCTTCGGCCAACCGGACCGAGCGTTGTTTCAGTTTTAAATCACTTAACTCTCGCCCAAACAGTAATACCTCGGAAAAACTGAGTAAGGACTCAGACATATCACTTTCTCCCTATCGGGGGTCGACGCTGCCGATTGCCTCGCCTGTCCCGGTTTGCGCATTCAGTGCGCGTTGAATGTCACTATTATCACCCCGTGCGCGTAACCTGCCACAATAGCGGGGGAAAAACAAAGACTTTAAGGTTCATTCACCTCGGGTGACAGCGTACGAACCGACGCGGCATGGCTCGTGCCGTCGGGCTTGGTCAAACGGGGGCCGGGCGCTGTCAAACCGATGTGGCGCATGCGGAAATTGCCTTCGATAATCTGCCGGAATGCGCCGCCGGTGACCTCGTGATCGACCATGACCAAGGCGCGTTCAACGCCGAAGTAGCTCAGCATATCGGGGTCCAATTTCTCCCACGCATCTGCAAGATAGGACCCCAGCAAATCACGCGCTTCGATCAGGGCAACCCGAAAGCCTTCGGGGTCGGCTGCGTAATGTTCGTCGAACAGGTCCTGCATGATCGCATTGTATTCGTCGGTCCCTTCCAACTCGTCCGAGAGCTCCTCCATCTCCGGGTCGATCACGTCATGTGCTACCAGTCGTTCGTGGTAGATATCGACCAGAATATCGAACATCGCCCCGGTCAGTGGTTCCGACAGGGCGTGTTCGCTGGACCATCCATGCGAGAATTCAGAAAGCGTCCGGTCATTGGCGGCGATCCGGATTTGCGAGTTCTGCGACAGCTCGGCAAAGCGGCTCAGCCGGTTATAAGTATAAAGGTTGCCGCGTGTGTTTTTCAGCAATTCATCCACGACCGAGCCGAAATGCAGCGACGCCAACAGCGCCACCATATCGGCCGCCGATTCATGGAACCCATAATATTCGCCGGTCGCATCCTCTTCGGATGGCATGCCGACCACGCTGTAGATGATGGCATGGCCGATCTCATGCGCGACCACATCGAAGTTCAGGCTGTAGGGGCGGTATTCGTCACCGATATCGCGGGTGCCACCGGTTTCCAGAAATCCCCAACCGATATGCGCGTTATCTAGACTTGGCAGCAACGATAGCTCAAGCCGCTCGAAATCACGCGCGAAATGCCAGGGGATCGGGCGATTAAAATAGCCCTCCCACACATCCATGGTGAAATGGGCCGCTCCGAACAGATGGGCGGCTTCAAAGGCCGGGTCCTCGGGATCGATATGGATGAAATTGCCAAACTCATCGGGCTCGGGCGGCGGCAGGATATAGCCGTCCCAGGCGGGCAGATACATCTCGGGGCCGTCTTCACCCTCGATCATCGCGCCATAGGGGGTCGTTTTGTCGACCGGGTACATCGCATACATGCGGGGGCCCGATGGGCCTGGGCCTATGGTCCCTTGCGGGGCCGATATTTCGACCAGTTCGGGCTTGGAATTCGGCTCTAAAAAGGGCGATTGCGGATATAGTAAGAACCGCGTGCCGGGGGGGTCATTCTCTGAATAGTCGGGCCAGATTGCCAATTTTCCCTCCCGTTATCCGCCGGCGTGCAGACCGGCTGCCAATCCGGCCTCTTGGTCAACCGGATCGCCACCAGCTTGGCAAAACATGAACTCGGCGGCAATCAAATCAACCAAGGCATCGCGCCCCTCAAGGCCAAGCCCGATCGCGTAGGAGTCAAGATCATCCGGCACCCTCTGGTCAAGACGTGTTTCAAAATACCAGATCAAGGCGCGCGTTCGAATTGCAGCGTTGCTTTGGTCCGGCGGCAACGCCGCTTTGCGCTGGGCCCGGTCGCGCAACGCGCTGTAGTCGCCCGAGCGTCGAAGCTCGGCCAGCAAAGCGGCATCCATTGTCTCGGCCAGCGTTTGGATTGCGATATCGACACGGGATTTGTCGGCCAGCATCGCCTCGTACTGCACAAGGGTCAGGTCATTTTCTTCCAGCCATTCAAGCAAATCCGCGTGGCGGGGCAGTCTGGCCTCCAGCCGATGTTCGGTCATTTGCTTGACCACGGCGTTTTTATCCGGCTCCAAACCCTGTCGGCGGGTCTCGTCCTTGGACAGCAAGCCTAACGCTGCGCGATCACGTAGATGCGCGTAGAGAACCGGATCAAGCCGCAGCTCATCCACTAGCGCCCGCGCCTCGCTATCCTGTTGTGCGGCTTCCCCATCCACACGGGCGCAGAGGTCACGCCAGACCAGCGTCCGTTCGGTGCGATGTGCGTCTGACACATTCGTTCCAGCATTCAGAAAGCGGGCCATCTCAGCCAGCATCGTGCGGGCGTCATCCCCTTTCGCATCCACCTGCCCCTCGGGCAACCATCGTTGAAAGGGTTGCGGGTCCGAAGCGCCCTCAAGGATGCGATCCCAAACCCGGTCACGGTAGTGCAGGTCTTTCGCCTTTTGCTGCAACGCGTCGCCCGTCTCTGACGACAACACACCCGCTGTCTTGGCTTGCGCAATGGTGGCGCGGATCGAGACCATAGGCTCGCTCAGCGGTGGAAAGCCAAGCTCGGCAGGGCCGTGCAGCACCGCCACCTCGTCATCATCTTCGATGGCACCATTCAGGTAACCCTCAAAAATCTGGCCGATCCCGATCATCCCGAAATCCGCCAGCTCTGCCGCGCGCAGCGCACCCATGCTGGCACTGCCAAAGACCGGTATACCTTGCTCCAAGGCCCACAGGATTTCCTTGTGCCAGACCGAGGGCACCCCGTCGAAATACCCGTCTATAATCCCGATCGCACGCGGCTTTTCCCGCACTGCCCGATACACATCGCCCTGCTGAACCGGGGGTAGAATAGTGGCGTTCAGATGTTCGCGTACGGCTTCGGCCCGTAGCGTCGGCCCGACAAAAACAAACACACTCATGACATCACCGCTCGCGCACGGGGGCCTGCGACAAAGTCGGGATCGTCATGGGGCGCTTCCAAGCCCGGTATCACCGCGCGCACCACTGCGATGTCAATTTCGGGTCGCGACAGATCAACAGTGACCACCTGATCAATGCCTGCCTCGGACAGGCGCGCCAGCAACAAAGACAGGTCATCCGTGAACGATCCGGTCACGTAGGTTGGGCATTCGGTGAAATCACCGATGGGCGCCGAGCCATCGATCAGTTCGCGGATGTATCCGCTGCGCCAGTTCCGGGCAGTGTCCGAGAACTCTTCCGGGTCCAGATCATCCCGCGCGCCCGAGATATAGGTCAACCGTGTTTGCGCCGCCTCGGTCAGCGCCCGCAGCAGGGCAATGGCGCGATCCGGGTGGCAGCCGTCGCCGATGCCGATATGGCCCGTCGTGCCTCCGCCCTCACATATCGCGCAGCGAAAGCTGGCGATGCCTATGTCCGAGGTCGTGTCCCAGATTCCCAAATCAAGCCCCGCCGCAGAAATCTGTTCCATCGCCTCAAGGCAACGCGGGTCGTCCACTGTACGGGGATTAACACGCGGGGTTGCGCCCTGATGGTGCCACAGCGTTG
The DNA here is from genome assembly GCF_056537445.1 of Ruegeria sp. CF1. Taxonomy (NCBI): domain Bacteria; kingdom Pseudomonadati; phylum Pseudomonadota; class Alphaproteobacteria; order Rhodobacterales; family Roseobacteraceae; genus Ruegeria; species Ruegeria sp. CF1. Next base: position 36,090 of record NZ_JBQFRN010000016.1, read on the forward strand.
TGGCGTCACGCTCGATCAACTCGCAGATCGCGTGGCAACTGGCTTCGGTCAGGTTGTTGCCGGACGCCAGCCCGTTTGTCGTTCGCGGAAACGCCCGCTGCCCAGCCACGGGCGAGGTGGTATAATCGGTGTCCACCATCTCATACGGCACCCAGCAGGGCTGGCCCGAGGGCAGATCGCGCCCCAGCACCCACAGTATCGCCTGATGAGGGTCGAACTGCCCGCCGGTGACGCTGGGCAGACGGTCGGCATCGACCACATACTCCACCGCCAGATCAGCAAAGCTGGACAGCCGTAGCGGCAGTTCGATCCGCTCTGCGTGCCAGGATTCAATCGCTTCCATCACGCCCGAAGCCCGGGCTGCGTTCAGCGACAGCCCCTTGCCCAGCGACACCGCGACCGAGCGCGAGTTTGGCCGCGTCACCATCACTGTCGGCAATCCAACCCGGTCCAGTCCCGTCAGGTTGGCGATCCGGGTTATGCCCATCTGCTTGAGGAATGGTTTGACGATGGCCAGGGTCTCTTCCGGGTCGCGCAGCCGGTGGGTGTCTAGAACATAAGACTTCTGCGAATTCCCGGACATCCAAATGACCTTGCCAAATATCTGATAAACCACCGTAACCCGCCGGGCGGATCATGTTGGCGTCAGGATGCGGGATGAATGCGTAGTGGTCAACCGCGCAACGGCCCGGCAATCCACGCTTGCATGACCCGCGCGCTGCCGTTAAACGAGCTTCCGCATCGCCTCAATAGCTCAGCTGGTAGAGCAGGTCCTTCGTAAGGACAAGGTCGGGGGTTCGAGTCCCTCTTGAGGCACCATATAATGTATGAAAAATTAATATTATCAATTATTTGCATGTTCATGTAGCTCTTTGATCCACCCTTTCATCCACCTTGTTCACCTTGTAACGGTCAATGTTGCTGGGGGACAAATCTCATAGTTCGATAGCATCACTTACAAGATATATGCCGAAACGTTGAGCGCTACCTAGCGCTGAATCCTGTGGCAAGTCTAAGGCCCACATTACACGGCGTTCACGAACCGAAGCACAGACGCCTCAAAGCGCGCGTGGACCAAATGCCGCGACAATTGCTGCGCTTAAAGCATGGTACGAAGCCCAAGGCATCCAATTCCTGGGTGCAGGTGATACGGCCAATGGGGTTGGAGTGGTTTTGGTCAATAAATGTGACTGATGAAAAGAACACCTGGAGTTCATTGACGACGTCCCGGCTTGGTTGGATAAACCAATTTCAAAGGAAGTACTAAACAACCAGAATTCTAACTAGCACACGCTGTTCAGAAACATTTTTTTCCTGGTATTCATAGATTAAACTGGTGACCCCTGTTCTCAGGTCTGACAGTGCATGGCATCTCATTGGGCGAATAGAGACCTTCGCGCAGTAAAATTGCCTCAAATGGTTTCAGTGTGGGCAGGATGGTTTCGGCAAATCGTCCTCTTCTCTGACGCAGCTCGGGAAATAATTCGAAAACCTCGCGCAGAGTTGCGCGGTCCATCGCGTCTAGAGAAGTATCGCCGGGGAAAAAGGACTCGGACCACACGCCTTCAACACAAATTAGCTCATGTTGGTCAAAGAGAACGTGGATGTAATGAACTTCTTGGTCGGGTGGGAGTTGGAAAACCATTTCACCATCCAGTAAGCCCTTGGCAGGCGCTAGCATCAAGCTTTCGCCGAAACACAGCTGCATGTCTGGCGAGGTAACAGCAATCCGATGTTGTGGCGAAACCGTCAGATCCCGTGTCGGGCATTTGCGTGAGAAACTACCCGCACGAAAACGAACCGGGCAGAGCTGCGGACTTTGCTGTAAGTCGCCAACGGTGAGGCGTCGTTTTCCGATCCAGCGAACAGGCTTTGCTGTTCCATCGAAAACTGTCACTAGGTCGCCGGGTTGCAAGGTCTCAATTGGTTGTGAGCCCAGAGGTGTCAAAACCATCGACCCCAGTGTGAAGCATACGAAGGATGGCAAAGTGTCGTAATCTGAAGGAGGTGCAGTAACGATGCTGTTGTTTGTGTTTTCTATCGTGTCACCGACATCCACATCGCCAGATGTAACAATGATGTACTGGGGGTTGGAAAACTGAACCAATGTGAATGTTACAGGTTGCCCACCTATGTCACCGCTATAGGTTTCAAACGTTTGAAAGTTTGTAGAGTCACCTAAGAAACTAGGTACCCCCGAGACGTCGAGCTGCTGGCTTCCATCTGCATCAGGATCTTCAAGCGCATCATCATTATCAATAATCTCTACCTGATAAGAGTTAAGCACGGTGACGTCTGTGAAGCTTAACGGATCATTGTCAATTTCAAGAATCGTAATGAAAGCCAAAGCGCTATCCCTCGATATACAACCTAATCAATAGCTCAAATATAAGAATGCAACCTTATGGAGAAAAGATAAAGCTCTGTTACGGTACCGACGTTGCTTTGGAACGTGCCGTAGGGAAAGGACAACTAGAAACTCAGATTTGGACCTGACTTCTACTATAACCGCTAAACCTGCTAACCGGCGCAGGCGTAATTTATAATTTTGCCGCTAGAACGTCTCTTGAGTGCCCAATTTCACTTACTGCGGACAGCTATGGTGTTTGAGTGCAGTGAATGAGTGACAAGGTGTTCTCCACATGAAGTTTATCCCCGCAACCGCCCAATCAGTCGTTGTCCATGCGTACGAACTGGCCGCCAATGACCAGGAAAAGAGCATGGCAATGTGGGCCGGCTGTCAACTCACGGCGCTTTATGATAGGCGCTCAGAGCTTTTGCAGGAACATGCTGACATCTGGGCCGAGAAGCTCAAAACACGAGATCCTCTTTCTACGACAAAGAGATGAATTCGGCACCTCAGAAGACATGAGGGCGGCTTCTGAATAGTAACCGCTGCGGGTGCGGGTGGTCACTGCCCTATGGATTTTATAGAGTTCCGTCCCTCAACCGCCGATACCTCTTATTTCTCTTTGATGCCTGAGAGATAAAGTATGGCGGGTGGTGCACTTGGACCTACTTTCTGGCGGTACATACCAAGCTTGATTTTACCGACGGTGCCAGTCCCGAGTGTGCGACCTTTCCATTGGTAAACTACAGCGTCGTTGACCCATACAATAAAGTGCCCGTCGTCTGATGTGGACCACTTTGCGTCAACGTTTATCTTGTGCCAGCGACCTGTTAGGCTCGCAGCTGGAATCATGGTTCGAACAAGGCTTTCGTAGTTCCAATCAGTACTTTCGACACGCTTTAGCGCAATGAGTTTGTTGCCACGCACGGCGAACTGAAACGGATGTGAGTTTGCGCCCATCATAGAAAACTGGGTTACGATTATCTGCTGAGCACCTCTGTCGGTAAATCCAGGAGCAAAATAAACGTACCACTCATATTTTTTTCGCTGCCCGTTCTTGAATGCACTGTACTTCGCAAACTCGACCCTTTCGTTATTTTTAGAGCAATCGTCCCACTTTCTTTCACGTCCACAGTCCCCATAGCGAAGTTCCATTCGGACGGCTTTTCCATTGAAGTTACCCGGAGGACTGGCAACAATTTGAGCACCGTATGCCCTCGCTGGCGTCCACTTCTCGCGAACCAAATTACGGAACCCTTTTCCAACCACTTCTTTTGGAGCCTGTCCGCTCTTGACTGCGCGTGTGATGGATTCCGCTTCTAGTTCGTGCGGTGTTATAATGAAGGCTAAGACGGCGAACGCCGTAATTACTGCAAATCTGAGCATTGGATCTCCAACAAATTGACTACAAACATTGTGGATACGCGGCCTATGGATAAACTGTATTTCAAAGATTAGCAGACTAGTTAGACCAATTACCTCGGAGACTTGCCCGGCCCGCATTGGGTTGGGTTCTTTTTGCACAACCTGTGTAACCCACTTCACTGACCACCTGCTTAGAATGATGCAATCTGAGTGCAGTTAACGAGTTGGCGCTCATGTTGTGTTGAGAGCGCGAGTTTATTTCTTCTCCCTGTTGGTGGGCGCGTTTGTGGTAGGCGCGCCCTCTTTGCTTTGGCTGTCAGACAGTACTGTCGCAAAGCCCCTAATCGCTCTCTTAACGTCTCAAAATGTAAATGTCGCATCCACATGAGAGGTGTTTTGCTGGCGAGAATGCGTCCCATCGAATTTCTTGCCTAGCCGCTCCACAGCACCCTTCGAATTCGACAGGCAGGCGGAATTCTGGTATTTTGTTGGTATTGTATTTAATTATTGTAGGGGAAAGCCAATGTTTACGGCCCCAATTAAAAGGATGGCAAATGCGCTCCTGGCAGCGACTGCCACTACTATTTTCGCGACTTCTTCAACTAACGCTGCAATTGTGACCTATGAGATTGCTATCAGCGGCAATATTGGTACTTTCGATGCCCCTGATACTGGGGGCCTGCTTACCAGTTTCGCAATCACGCTGGATGGTGTCACCTTCGACACATTAGGCGTAGGAAACGCCGCACCTGTCTATAACGCCGCTAGCAATGACATTCGCGGAAACCCAGGCACGGAAGGCTTCATCTTCAACTCAGCCGCTGCTCCGGGATGCATGGCAATGGAGTGCATCTTGTCATTGGAGGACTCGGTGGACCCTGGCGTCATCCCACCGCAGTTTGCTGTATTCCCGTTTGTCATGGGATCTGCGGGCACAGTGACGAAATCGGGTTCGTACGCTGTTACGCCGCCTGCACCCATACCTGTTCCGATGCCCTTACTGATGATGTTAAGCGCGGTTGCGATACTTTCGGGCCTTGGCTGGCGGCAACACCCAATGCGTCGGAACAAACCACAGCCTGCGCGAGCGCCCGAAGCCTGTTAATACCCCTGACGGCCGTTATAGGCACCTAGAGACACCAGCGGCTAAATCACGGCTCAGACGGGTCAAGTATTGTAGGTGAACCTTATTCAAGTACCGATTGTCTATAACGAAACGCGGAATCTGATACACAAGCTTGCTTGACTATAAAAGTCGAGCAACCAACGCCCCTCAAGGCGTGCCCCATCCGTCGTATACCGATCAATCCTAATGTCTATCCGGTATTTTGACAGAATCGATCAATCCGATTAATAATACTCCTTGTATGTGACTAGTTTAGGCAAATCTCGCCCAGTGAGGGTACCGTGAAGAAGTTCATTGTAGCGGCTTTAACATCTGCAGTAATCGCTTCTCCTGTTTCGGCAGTAACTATCTCCGCAGCATCAAAGAGTGTCGACATCACTTGTTCCGGGTCGTGTGACTTTTGGGATGTCGGATTGTTGCCAGAAGATGGTTTCAATTCCTCCGCAGGTGATTGGTTGTATAGGGCATATGGCGGGATTGGCAACTCCAATAGCAATGCTAACAGATTGAAATTTGTTAATAATGTGCTAGATACATCGTTTACCCTTCAAACGGCATCAAGTGACAACTTTGGCGTCGACATTCTGGACAATACGCTTGGTGAAATGGGCGGTTGGACTGGATCGGCTCAGTACTATCTTGCATGGAGCAGTGGTGACCCACGTTACATCCTTATTAGGAGCAATTCTCAAGACAACACTTTCTCATGGAAGGGCAAAGGTTTGAGCGGGGTGGATGCATTTGGTATCGCGCCAATTCCGCTGCCTCCGGCCATACTCATGTTGTTGGCGGGTCTTGGTGGGCTGTTTGTCATGAGAAAGAGAAAAGCTCTATCTTGATAGTGCTCGCTCGATTTTGGACATTGGCACTCCCAACTTGTAATACTGCCTAATACACACAGGACGCCTTTATGCCGGGGTTATCAGCTCAACGGAATTTGTGTGCTTGAACGATCCTTCACCGCATAGGTTCGCTTCACCTCGCGCAAGTTCCAGGCCGAACGCCTCAATGAACGGCGCAATTAATCGCGCATCCAAAAGATAGAAAGACACCGCATCCCGAGCGCCGCGAGAAAGCACTTTGTCAGCATTCCAACCCCAGCGTCCCCGTCCGGCATGAGTATTTAGCCAGCAATGTATCTCACCAAGCTTGTAGCCGAACCCTTCTTCGGGAACTTGAATCCGCACTCTAATTGGAAAGTACTTCTCATCCGCTGCTTTCTTTGGGGATCTACTACGCGTGGCCATTATGCGTCGATAACGTCGATTAACTCCGGTCCGTCATCATCGCGGCCAATCGGCGCGACCTTGTGATAGCGCATCCGTCCATCCCATTCCGTGCCCAAGTTCTGCGCTTCGTCATGGTCAATCTCACCTGACATCCACGGCACCAGGTTCTCGTTCGTTAGAATTACAGGTGACCGTGCATGTATGTGTTCGATTTGATGCAACGCAGGGCGGGTGAGGATTGTACAGGTGTTCAAACCCGATGAGAGGCGCGAGTAGAGGCCTGCAAAATACATGCAGGGGTCATTGGTATCTGTCTTGATAACCCAAGGCTGTTTGGCCCCCTTAGGGCCTGTCCATTCATAGTAGAAACTGGCCGGGATAATGCACCTGCTGCTTTTCCATGCGCCCCGGAACGAACCCAGTTTATGTGCCGTTTCTATCTTTGCATTGAAAGTGGTGGGCTTCCACTGCTTCACGTCTTCCTTGAACCAGTGCGGTACAAGCCACCAGCGCGCCGTAGAGCTAATAAGTCGGTCGTCATGGATGAACGCCATATCCAACATCTGAGTTGGCTTAACGTTCCAGCTCATGGACAGGTCTTTGGCGTTTGGATCGCGCTCAGTTGGGATAGGAACGCCGTTCACGATCCAGTTCTGCAGAGCATAAAGCTCTGCCCATGTCATTTCGGGTCTGCCGAGTCGTCCGCACATTCGGTGAGCTTAACAAAACAGGGGGAACGTTTGGTGAACTTTTTGATGCTTGGCGACGAGGCTAACGGCAGCTCTGCAGACTTTCCTGACTTTCGCTGCATTTACACCAGCGGCAGCTTTGAGAAGCCGCAATCTCGTCGCAACCAGCACCTCTTAAGTGTGCGCGCTTTGAGGTTATCCGGATTACCGGCAATGAAGGGGTCGGATCAGCAGACCTTACTGGCGCGGTATTCCGACGGGGGCATGCCGAATCGTGACTTGAACAGTCGCGAGAACTGCGCCTGATCGGCAAAACCGAAGCGATAAGCCACTTCGGCAAGAGTGATTTCGCCGGAATTACCTAGGCGGTCACGCGCGGCAACAAGTCGTTGATCGCGTATTTGTTGGCTGACTGTGCCGTTCACGTCCTTGAACAGATCGTGCAGGTAGCGTTTCGAAATGCCGCAACCTTCCGCGATTAGGTCAGGTGACAGATCCGGGTTCTTCAGGTTCGAACGGATGAATTGATCAACTCTTTGTAGATGTGCCGCCCGCACCGATGAGGCGCTCGAGGCCGCGATACCATTCTCGTCCTCAAGAGCGAGGCCTAGCAGCTCCAGCATTTGCCGCCCCACAATCTCGCTTGCCGACGAGTTCACTCCGCTCAGCTGAGAATGGCTCTGCTGCAACATGTTGACGAACAGATTGGCAGTGCCTGACGTTGCGTCGAATACCTGCGCACAGAAACGGTCGGGCTGGCGCACACGTTCGGATAGTGCTGCTTTTGATACCTTGGCGACAAACAAATCGTTAGGGCGTTCATAGATAAACCGATAGGGCTCATCACCGCGTTCAATAATGAAACCACCGGGTTCACAACGCACGTCACGCCCCAGTTGCCGAAATTCAACGGCTGTGCTTTTCGGAATGGTGATCAGGTATTCTTCTTCACGAGCCTCGCGGATGTGGCGTTGCCTGCGTTCATAGTTTGCAGGTGACGAAGTCAGTCGCGACAGACTGACATGGCCCATATCCTTGCGCATCAGCCGCCCGTTGAATTCCAATGGCGCCCGGAAGTGAAGCTGAAGCGGGAAATAGGCTTCTGCGATGACAGATGTCCACCCCGCCGCCCGGTCTTGAGGCGGCAGATGGTCTGTTGAGAATCGTATTGGCCTGTTCACCGCATCCCTCCTCCAAAAGGACTAGCCTCCGCAGATTAGACCATTTCAACCAATAAACAAATGGAAGGCGCTTTCCTGCGCGGAAGGTCAAATGGTTCTGCACTCAGCGTCAAGACTGCGGGCTGAGTGGCATGAATTATCAGGTCCAGACATTCAATCTGGAGAAATTGCGCTCGGTTCGGCGACGGCTGTCAAGCTCGGAAACCGAATCATGATCGCACGTTCGCCCAAATAATGAGGACTAAAAATGGCCAAGATAGAGGTTGACCCGATCACGCTTTCAGTAGTGCGTGGAGTGTTGGAGACCACGCAGCGCGAAATGACATTGGCGCTGGAGCAAACTGCACGCAGTTCGGTGTTCAACCTGGCGCATGATTACTCTACGGCGTTGTTCAACCACACGCCCGAGATGATTTTGCAGGGGCAGGATATTCCTATTCACCTCGGTTCGCTGATCCCGGCGATGAAGACCGTTGCCGGGTTTTTTGATGGGGATATCAACGAAGGCGATCTGATCCTGCACAACGATCCGGCCTATGGAGGCAGCCACATCATCGACACCTGCATGTACTACCCGGTGTTCTACGAAGGCGAACTGGTGTTTTGGACTGTCTGCAAGGGCCACTTGACCGATATCGGTGGCCCGGTGCCTGCCGGGTACAATCCGGATGCCAAAGAAATCTATGCCGAGGGCCTGCGTATCCCGCCGATCAAGTTGTGGGACAAAGGCGTGCCGCGCGACGACATTCTTAACATGTTGCTGACCAATATGCGCGCGCGCCGGGATCAGGAAGGCGACTTCAACGCGCTGATCGGGGCTTGCCAGGTTGGTGCCCGAAATCTGACAGCGCTAATGGACAAGTATGGCAAGGACACGGTGCAGGCTTGTATCGAAGAGCTGCTTGTCATGGCCAACAAGCATATGAATAGCCTCATTGCCGATGTGCCGGACGGGACGTATTCCGGTACCGCTGTCCTTGAAGATGCAGGCCACGGCTTTGGTGATTTTGACATCACTGCGACCGTCACGATCAATGGCGATAGCTGCCATATCGAGATCGAGAGCCCACCGCAGATTCCCTATTTCATCAATTCCTACGAGGGCAATTCCTATTCCGGCGTCTATCTCGGCCTGATGATGTTTGCGCAATTGCCGCCGCCCTACAACGAGGGGCTTTATCGCAACGTGACTGTCGACATGGGTAAGAAGGGCTCGCTGTGCAACGCGCAAAGCCCGGCACCCCATGCCAACTGCACCACGACGCCTATGGAAACTTTGACCGATGCTGTGCGCCTCGCGTTTGAGCAGGCCGCACCCGATAAGGTTTCAGCCTCTTGGGGGCATGCCAACGGTTGCAACATCGCGGGATGGGACAACCGCCACGATGAAGAATACGTCACCATGGTGTTGGCCTCGATCATTTCGGGGGCGGGTGCGACGAATAGCCAGGACGGCTGGCATGCCTGCGGGCCCGAGTGCTGCTTTGGCGCGCTGACCTCTGGCGACATCGAAATGCTCGAGCATTCCTACCCTATCATCATCCACGAATACGGGCTGATGGAAGACAGCGGGGGTGCTGGGAAATTCCGCGGCGGGTCCGGCACCCGTTGGGCGGTTGAGCCGCTGGATACGGACATGACCATGGTCACCTTTGGTGAAGGTCGGCGCATCCCAGCTATGGGCGCTGCCGGAGCGAAATCCGCAATGATCGACAAAAAAGTCGGCCGGCTGGAGATCACCCGCAATGGCGATACAGAAGTCATCACAAAAAATGTGATCGAAACCATCAAACCCGGCGAGATTGCCGCCAACATGAACCCCGGCGGCGGTGGCTTCGGCGATCCTTTCGAACGCGACCCGCTGAAGGTTGTCGAAGACGTCCGCAATGGGCTGGTGAGCGTCGAAGGGGCGCGGCTCGACTACGGCGTGGTCATCTCTGATCCTGAAACATTGGCTGTCGACGAGGCCGCCACAGCCAAGGCCCGCGCGGCCTGAGCCCCCGATAGAAAGGACTAAAACATGCGTACTCAATATCGTTTGGGCATTGATGCCGGCGGAACATTCACCGACTTTATTCTGGCCGACAAATCCGGTGGGCTGCAGATTTTCAAGGTGCTCTCGACCCCGACCGAGCCAACCAAGGCCATCAAAAACGGGCTCGCGCTGATCACCGAAGAAACCGGCCTGTCTGCCGAGGAAATCGTTTCAAATTCAGACCTGTGCATCAACGGCACTACCGTTGGTCTGAACGCGCTGATCACCCATACCGGTGCGAAAACCGGCCTGATCGCCACGCGCGGTCATCAGGATTCGATTGAAATCCGTCTGGGACACAAGGAAGACGGCTATCGCTACGACCCCGACTATCCCCCCGCAACCATGCTGGTGCCGCGCCACCTGCGGCGCCCGGTAACGGAACGGGTGATTTCGACGGGTGAAGTCAAATCGACCATGGTCGAAGAAGACGTGCGCGAGGCCTGCCGTTACTTCATCGCGGAAGGCGTCGAAAGTGTCGCCATCAGCTTTGTCTGGTCGGTTCTGCACCAGGATCACGAATTGCGCGCCGCTGAGATCGTGCGTGAAATGATGCCCAATGTGCGCCTGACCGTGGGGTCCGTCCTCTACCCGCAGGTGCGCGAATACACCCGTACATCGACAGCGATTGTGAATGCCTACCTCGCGCCGATCCTGCAGCGCTATGTTGAAGCAATCGACGCCTATTTCCGCGAATTGGGCAGCCAGCACCCGGTGCGATATTTTCAGTCCAATGGTGGCCTAGCGCTTGGCAAGGTCGTCACCGACCAATCCGTCTATGCGATCAACTCCGGCCCGGCTTCGGCACCGCAGGCGGCGCTCGACGTTGCCGCGCCCTGGGGCGACAAGAACATCATCACCTGCGACATGGGCGGCACCAGTTTCGACATTACGCTGACCCGCGACGGGCAGGCGAATGTGAACAAGAACATCGACTTCCTCCGTTATCGTATCGGTATTCCAATGATCCAAGTCGAAACTCTGGGGGCCGGTGGTGGTTCGATCGGCTGGATCGACTCGATGGGCCTGATGCAGATGGGGCCGCAGTCGGCCGGATCAGAACCTGGTCCCGCCTGCTATGGTCAGGGCGGTGAAAACCCGACCACGACGGATGCTAACCTAGTCCTGGGCTATCTCAATGCTGACGGGCTTGTTGGTGGACGGCTGCCGCTGGATCTGGAGAAGGCTCGTGCCGCGATTGCGACCAAACTGGCCGACCCATTGGGTATTTCGGTCGAAAAAGCCGCCTACGGTATGTTCACCATCGTTAACAACAACATGGTCAACGCCATTCGCCGCGTCTCGGTTGAGCGCGGCTATGATCCGCGTGATTTCGTACTGATGGGTGCTGGCGGGGCGACAGGAGCCCACATCACCGCACTCGCACGTGAAATGGGGGTCAACAAGGTCCTGATTTCGAAACTGGCGTCAGGGCTCTGCGCATACGGTCAGATCATCTCCGACGTCAAATACAACTACATGGCGCCTGCACCGATCCGGGTGGAAGGTACAGAGGCCGCGGCGAAGCTGGACAGCCTATTCAAGGGCCTGGAGTCAAAAGGGCGTGACGACCTTGCCGGTGACGGGTTCGCCGAAGAAAAGATCTCGATCCGGCGCAGCCTTGATATGCGTTATGTCGGTCAGGTCCATGAATGCACGGTCGAGATCGATCCGTTCGACGTCACCGAAGACCGGTTGGACGACATCAAGGCAGCATTCCACGCCCGCCACAAGGAACTTTACACCTACGACGAGCCGCACAGCCCCGTCGAAGTGGTGAATGTCGAAAGCACGATCGCGGGCCATGTCGACAAGCCGGACCGCATGACCATTGGTGCCGGCAAGGGCTCTGACGCGGCGCTCAAAGGTACCCGGCCCATGGTGTTTTCCAACGATGGCATCGCGCGTGACACGCCTGTCTATGACGGGTCTGCCATGGGGGCCGGTGACGAATTGCACGGGCCCGCAGTGATCGAAGAGGTCACGACCACCATCGTTGTCGAACCCGGTTGGACCGTGACCCTGCATGACAGCGGTGTCTATGTGCTGACCGCTGATGCAGCGGGTGAAGGTGTGGTTGAGAAAGCCAGGAAGCTGGTCGAGGCCTGATCGGTGAACTTCGCTCCAGATCATAAGGCAACCTCCCTGACGGCGTCCGGGGTGACGGTGGCATTCGGCGGGTTCAAAGCTCTGACCGATGTGTCGCTCAACGTCACACCCGGTGCCGTACATGGGCTGATCGGGCCGAATGGCGCGGGCAAGACCACGATGGTCAACGTGCTGACCGGATATCAGGCCCCCACGACCGGGAGCGTTCAACTGCAAGGAAAAAGTGTTGGAGACGGGACGCCCCATGCGCTGAGACGCAGCGGCGTCGCGCGCACTTTTCAGGCAGGGCGGCTATTCACTGGGCTTGACGTGCTGGACAACCTGGCGGTGACAGGCGTGGGCCTGGGGCATTCCCGCCGCAGTGCCGAAACCGAGGCTTTGCGCCTGCTTGACTGGATGGGCGCACCGCAGCTTGCTGAACTGCCCGCGGCAGGTCTTCCGTATACTGACGAACGCCGTGTCGGTATTGCACGGGCGCTGATGTTCGAACCGGATTTTCTGCTGCTGGACGAACCCGCAGCCGGAATGTCTGAGGTCGAAGCAGAAGACCTCTCGGCAATTATCCATCGCGTCGCTGCCGAGCTCGGTTGCGGGGTCCTGTTGATCGAACACAATGTCGGGCTGGTTTTGTCCGTCTCTCACCATGTCTACGTGCTGGATGCGGGTCAGATAATCGAAGAGGGAGACAAAGACGTCATCCTTGGCAGCCAAGCCGTGCGCGAAGCCTATCTTGGCGCAGAACACACGGAGGATGCGTGATGTCCAAACTGGGTGTTTTCGACGTTTCCGTGCGCTATGGCAAAGTGCCGGCCCTTACGGATGTGACGCTTCAAATCGAGGAAGGCGAGCGGGTGTTCATTTCAGGGCCGAATGGCGCTGGAAAGTCGTCGCTTCTAAATGCCATATGTGGAGCGGTTGCTACCACTCACGGCCGGATCGAAGCAGACGGCGATCTTCTGACCGGGCGTTCGCCAGAGGCAATTGCCCGTTTCGGTCTGACCATGGTGCCCGAGGGCCGTGAGGTCTTTGGCACCTTGACGGTCGAGGAAAACCTACGGGTTGGCACCGGCCTTCGCCGGGACAGGACTGCCGTCGAGAGCGACATTGAAGAGGTCTATCAGAACTTCCCGATCCTGGGCGAGCGGCGCCATGCCAATGCGGGTGCGCTGTCAGGTGGGCAGCAACAGATGCTGGCGATTGGGCGCGGTCTTATGACCAACCCAAAGTTGATGCTGGTTGATGAACCTTCGCTCGGTCTCGCACCCAACATCGTCGATCAGGTCTACGAGACGCTTGTAAACCTGCAAAATGAGCGCGGACTTACCCTGATCATAGTTGAGCAAAGCTCGGCGCGTGCAGCGCGTGTGGGCGGCCGCATGGTGCTGTTGCGGGGCGGTTCTGTCGTCGGTGACGGGGACGCCGCCGAGTTCGCGGAAAGCGATCTGCTCAAGGACGCCTACTTTGGGCAAGACAAGAAAGAGAGCAACTCATGAACGCAATCCCACAGCTCTTTTTTGATGCGATGAGCCTTGGCGGCATATACGCCATGGCTGCTTTGGGCATCGCGCTGATCTTCGGTGTGATGAATCTGGTGAATTTCGCCCACGGTGAATACATTGCCTTTTGTGTGTTCGCTTTGATTGTGCCTTCGACCGACGCCGTAGCGGTCATGTTTCTAGGCAAGGCACCCGCATTCCTGCTGATCCCAATGCTTCTGACGATTGGTGCAGCCGTAGCGGTCGCGTCCGAGTTCTTCGTCTTCAGGCACATGCGAAACGCAACGCCGGTGGCGATGATGATCTCATCCTTTGCTTTGGGTTTCGTCATCCAGAATTCGCTGCTGGCCATATACGGCAGCCGCCCCAAGGCGATCAGCCTTTGGCCGGAGTTGAACACGCCGGTCACGGTGATTGGGGCTTCCGTACCCCTGTTGCAGATCATCGTAATCCTCGCGACGCTCGTCGTGGTGGTGGCGCTGGCGCTGCTCTTGAAGAAGACCAAGATCGGTCTGGAAATGAGGGCGGCGGCTGAGAATTTCACGATGGCGCGTCTTTTGGGTGTGCGGGCCAATGTTGTGATAACTGGCGCCTTTGCCCTTTCTGGTGCGTTAGCTGCAGCTGTGGCGATGATTATGGCCACCCAAACCGGCGTCGCTGACATTCGCATGGGCGGGCAGATTATGCTGGTCGCCTTCATTGCAACCGTCATTGGCGGTCTGGGTAGCTTGCCGGGAGCTGTCGCCGCTGGATTCTTGATCGGTGCGGCATCGGTGATCCTGCAGGGATTTCTGCCGCTTGAAGCTCGTCCCTTCCGGGATGCGTTCCTCTACACGCTTGTGATTTTCAGCCTGTTGTTACGGCCGCAAGGCCTGTTCGTGCCGCGTTCGGCAAAACCGAGGGTTTAACCAATGGCACAAACGCATAAACAAAAGCGCCTGAGCGCCTGGTCCACGCCAGTTCTACTGATCCTCGTCTTGCTGGTGTTTACGTTGCTGATTTCGGTGCTGGGCGACAAATCGCTTGCGCGCATGGCAGCCCAGACCCTGATCCGAGTCACCTTTGTGGTGGGTCTTTGGATCTTCGTTGGCAACTCGGGCGTGGTGAGCTTCGGGCATGCCGGATACATGGCGATCGGTGCCTATTGCTCGGCTTGGCTCACGCTGAAACCGCAGATGAAGGGGCTTTTCCTGCCTGATTTGTGGCCATTCCTGGCAAATGCCGAATGGCACGTCTTTCCGGCGGCGATTGCCTCTGGCCTGCTCGCGTCAATTGTGGCGCTCATATCCGGAGCGGCCATCTTGCGCCTAACAGGGATTGCAGCCTCGATCGCGACTTTCGCTTTTCTCGCGATCATTTACACCGTGTATTCCAGTTGGGAAGGGGTGACCGGGGCAACCTCGTCGGTTGTCGGTCTTGCGCGCTACTCAGATCAATGGGTGACATTCGGTTGGGCTTCGATCGCCGTTTTGGCTGCGGCCTGGTATGCGAATTCTGCTTCTGGCTTGGCCCTGCGCGCAACGCGCGAAGATGAAGTCGCGGCCTCTGCTAGTGGCATCAATATGTACCGTCACAGGCTTATCTCACTGGTTCTTTCTGCGTTCTTCGCGGGGGTTGCGGGCGCGCTCTTTGGTCACTCTTTGGGTGTACTGAACCCTAACAGTTTCTACCTTGGTGTCACCTTCATCACATTAGCCATGCTGGTCGTCGGTGGCATCGGTAGCCTTACTGGCGCGGTGGCTGGCGTGCTGGTCCTTTCGATCATGATCGAAGGCCTGGTGCGTATGGAACGCGGTGTGGAGATTGGTGAAACCACACTGGCACTGCCAACGGGTGCGCAGGAAATCATCATCGGGATCGTCATGATCCTCGTTCTCATTCTACGTCCGGCCGGCCTGTCTGGCGGGCGTGAATTACGCCTGCACATCGGCAGGCGGTGACCGAAAAACCCAAAAAAAAATTCATCAGAGGAGACAATCAATGAAACACCTTTTGACAGCTACAACACTCGCTATGAGTCTTAGCTCAGCAGCGATGGCCGATGATATCACGATCGGATTCGCCATTGCGAAATCCGGCTGGTTGCAAGCCTACGACGCACCGGCGGTGGAAGCCGCCCGTATCCGCATCGATGAAATCAACGCTGCCGGCGGCCTGTTGGGCAGACAGATCACATGGATCGAAGCCGACACCAAGAGCGATCAGGCCCAGTCCGCAAGCGCCGGTCTCCAACTGGTAGACGAGGGCGCGGACATGCTGATCGTGTCCTGTGACTACGACTTTGGCGCCCCTGCGGCGTTGGCGGCGGAAGGGGCAGGGCTGAACTCGTTCTTCCTGTGTGCCGAAGATATCAAGGCGGGCATTCAGGGAGTTGGCCCAAACAGCTTCTCCGCGTCGGTTCTCGCAGCGGTTCAGGGCGCGACAGTAGCCGAATGGTCCATCAACGAGCGCGAAGCCAAGACCGGCTATGTTCTGCTTGACACGACAATCGAGTACAACAAGGGCATCTGCACCGGCTTTGACTGGATGTTCCCCCAAGCGGGCGGCGAGATTGTGGGCCGTGACACGTTCCTGAATGGTGATGCATCGATTGCCAGCCAGATTACACGTATCAAGGGCCTCACAGAAGAGCCGGATGTCATCATGCTCTGCTCCTATATTCCAGGTGCGGCTTCTGCCGTGCGCCAAATCCGCGCCGCAGGGATCAACTCGACCATCCTGAACGGTTCTGCTGTTGATGGGTCCTATTGGTTGGACGCAACGCCTGATTTGTCGAATTTCATTGTTCCGGTTCAAGGCTCGATCTATGGCGATGACACTCGTCCGGCCGTGAATGAATTCCGCGATGCCTATGAGGCCGCAACTGGCGCGGGTCCCTCCAGCACATATGTCTATCCCGGCTATCTTCTGATTGACCTCTGGGCCAAGGCGGTTGAGCGGGCTGGCGCTGTAGAGGCTTCTGCCGTTACTGCCGAACTTGAGAAGATGGATGGCGAGCCCACAGCCTTTGGGCCGCGTAGCTTCTCGGACCAGATTCACCATCAGAACACGGCTGAAATGCAGATTGTTGAAATCACGAATGGCGTTCCCGGTGTTATTGGCAGTTTCACAATCAGCGAACCTGTTCCGCTGGACGTGTTGTTGCAGTGATCAATCGGGCGGCGTCCCGTCCGGGGTGCCGCCATCCACTATCCTGCCCTGCCAGACGCGAAAGGTTGTCGTGGTCATCGGTGCGGGCAATTTCCGGAATAATGAGGCTGCCACATGCAGAAAACTGAAGAATTGAAAGCGCGGCGCGATCGTGCTGTCGCCAAAGGCGTAGCGACGCGCTCAATCTACGCAAAGCGCGCCCAGAACTCTGAGCTTTGGGATGCGGACGGAAAGCGCTATATCGACTTCGCTGCTGGGATTGCGGTGAACAATGCAGGTCATCGTCATCCGAAGTTGATGGCGGCAGTCGCACGTCAGGCTGAGGCCTTCACCCACACATGCTTTCACGTTGCTCCGTATGAGGACTACATTCGGCTTGCCGAGCGTCTGAATGCAGCGACGCCCGGCGAATTCGAAAAAAAGACCATGTTGGTCACGACGGGCGCTGAAGCAGTCGAAAATGCGGTCAAAATGGCGCGGGCCTATACAGGCCGGTCCGGCGTGATTGCGTTTTCGGGTGGATTTCATGGTCGGACGCTAATGGGCATGGCGCTTTGCGGCAAGGTAGCGCCTTACAAAAAAGGGTTTGGAGCCATGCCGCCCGAGGTCTTCCACGTCCCATTCCCAAATGCCTATCACGGGATCACACCAGAGATGAGCCTTGCTCAGCTCGATAACCTATTCGTATCCAGCGTTGATCCGGAACGCGTCGCCGCTCTGATCATCGAACCGGTTCAAGGTGAGGGTGGTTTCAACGTTGCCGAGTTCGATTTCCTGAAACAACTGCGGAAAATCGCTGACAAACACGGAATTGTCCTGATCGCTGACGAGGTGCAGGCGGGGATGGCGCGTACCGGCAAGCTTTTCGCTTTTGAACATGCTGGCGTAGCCGCCGACCTCGTAACAATGGCTAAGGGTTTGGCTGGCGGTTTCCCGCTATCCGCTGTGACGGGGCGTGCGGAAATAGTCGATGCGGCTCCAGTTGGCGGCATTGGTGGCACATATGCTGGCAATCCATTGGCGGTTGCTGCTGCAAATGCAATGCTTGATGTCATTGAAGATGAGGATCTCTGCACTCGTGCGGATGAAGTTGGAAACCGCATCAAGGAACGCTTGACGGCGATTGCTGATCGGCAGGGTATGGAAGTCATTGGCGATGTCCGAGGGCTCGGCGCAATGATTGCTTTCGAGCTGGTTACCGACCGTCAAAGCCGTGCTCCCGATTCTGCGCTGACGCAAGCGATTGTGGCTGAGGCCGAGTCGCGTGGCTTGATCATTCTTCCTTGCGGCACACGCAGCAATGTCGTTCGCCTCCTACCGCCTCTGACCACCCCAATCGACCAGGTGGATGAAGCACTCGAAATTCTGGAAGCCTCGATCGAAGTCGCTGTTTCCAAGACAGCCAACACAGTTTGAGGAATTGAGCATGGAAAAGAACCTTAGCCCGCAGAGCAAGCCTGGTCTGTCCAGTTTCAACTGGGACGATCCGTTCCTTCTGGACACCCAGTTGACCGAAGAAGAGCGGATGTTGCGGGATGCTTCGAATGCATACGCACAGGAAAAGCTCCAACCACGTGTGATCGAGGCTTATCGCAATGAATCCACTGATCCTGACATCTTTCGAGAAATGGGAGAAATGGGATTGCTCGGTGTCACTATCCCGGAAGCCTACGGCGGGATCGAGGCGGGCTACGTCGCGTACGGGTTGGTTGCAAGAGAAATAGAACGGGTCGATAGCGGATACCGATCGATGATGTCGGTACAATCCAGCCTCGTGATGTACCCGATCTATGCATACGGATCCGAGGAGCAGCGAAAAAAATACCTGCCCATGCTGGCAAGCGGTGAGTGGATTGGCTGTTTCGGGCTCACCGAGCCTGATGCCGGATCGGACCCTGGCGGGATGAAGACCATCGCGCGAAAATCCGAGGGCGGCTATGTACTGAATGGCGCCAAGATGTGGATATCCAACAGTCCCATCGCCGATGTTTTCATCGTTTGGGCCAAGTCAGAGGCGCATGGGGGTAAGATCCGTGGGTTTGTGCTTGATAAAGGAACGAAGGGGCTTTCAGCCCCAAAAATCGAAGGTAAGCTCAGCCTTCGAGCCTCGATTACAGGTGAAATCGTTCTACAGGATGTTGAGGTTGGCGAAGACGCACTACTTCCCGATGTTGAGGGCCTGACAGGGCCGTTTGGCTGTCTCAACCGCGCTAGGTATGGAATTGCCTGGGGAGTGATGGGAGCCGCCGAGTTTTGCTGGCAGGCATCCCGCCAATATGGGCTGGATCGAAATCAGTTTGGACGACCCCTAGCCCAAACCCAATTGCACCAATTGAAGCTGGCAAATATGCAAACCGAAATCACCTTGGGTTTGCAGGCCTGTCTTCGTGTCGGGCGCTTGATGGATGAGGGCAACGCTGCGCCCGAAATGATCAGCCTGATCAAGCGCAACAACTGCGGCAAGTCTCTGGATATCGCCCGGATAGCGCGCGACATGCATGGCGGCAACGGGATTTCTGAAGAGTTCCAGGTCATGCGACACATGTGCAATCTGGAAACCGTGAACACATATGAGGGCGCGCACGATGTGCATGCACTCATTCTGGGCCGTGCTCAGACAGGTTTACAGGCGTTCTTCTAAACCAAGGTCAATAAACAACAATTGGCGCTAGCTGTCGGAAATCCCGGGAGGTGCCTTTCCTATTCAGGAGGCTCGAATGAGTTTGGATCAAAACAAAAACCTGATTGGCGGTGCGTGGGTTGCTAGCGCCGGATTGTCGGAGAATCGTAGTCCCGCGAATCTGGATGACCTGATCGGGAGCTACGCCCAAGCCGACACAGAACAAGTTGCGTTGGCAGTAGATGCCGCAAAGAACGCCCTGGCCGGATGGGCAAATGCGTCTCCGCAGGTGCGCGCAGATCTGCTTGATGCCGTAGGGGCGAAGATTCTGGAAAAGCGCGACGAAATCGGAATGATTCTGGCGCGCGAAGAGGGCAAAACCCTTGCCGAAGCCCTAGGCGAGACGGTTCGCGCCGCGCAGATCTTCCGGTTCTTTGCAGCCGAAGCTGTTCGTGTTGCTGGCGATGCGATTGCCTCTGTGCGCGCCGATGTCGATGTCGAGGTGACGCGCGAACCAGTTGGTGTCGTTGGTTTGATAACGCCTTGGAACTTCCCAATCGCAATACCCGCATGGAAGATTGCTCCGGCGCTGGCCTACGGAAACACTGTGGTGTTCAAACCTGCTGATCTAACGCCCGGCAGCGCACATATACTTGCTCAAATTATTCACGAGGTTGGCGTCCCGGAAGGCGTTTTCAACCTGACGATGGGACGTGGTTCCGTCGTAGGTGACGCCATCGTTGGTCATCCTGAGGTCGATGCGGTTTCTTTTACAGGGTCGGTGCCGGTTGGACGGGCCTTGGCCGTCAAGGCCGCTGGGGGCTTGAAGAAAGTTCAGTTGGAAATGGGTGGTAAGAACCCGATGGTTGTAATGAACGACGCGGATTTGGAAGTGGCAGTTTCAGCTTGTCTGAATGGCGCTTTCTTTTCAACCGGCCAGCGATGTACTGGATCATCGCGGCTGATTGTTGAGGCCGGGGTCTACGATGAATTTGTAGAGAAGCTGGCAAGCGCTGCAAACACCATAAAGGTTGGAGATCCGCTCAAGTCGGATACGCAAATGGGTCCGGTTGCATCCGAAAGCCAATTGCTCAGCAATCTTTCCTACGTGGACCTTGCCCGCTCAGAGGGAGCAGAGGTCATCGGGGGAGGCAGGTTTGACGGTGACGCCGAGGGGTTTTTTCAACGTCCAGCAATTTTTGCCGATGCGACCAATGACATGCGGAGCAGCCGGGAGGAGATCTTCGGCCCGTGTGCCAGCGTCATCCGTGCGGGCAACTTTGACGAAGCTGTTGCACTGGCCAACGACACAGAATTCGGTTTGTCGTCCGGTATTTGTACGACAAACCTGAAATCTGCGCGTGAATTCAAGAAACGGTCACAGGCAGGGATGGTCATGATCAACCTGCCAACCGCAGGAGTTGACTATCACGTTCCGTTCGGTGGGCGCAAAGGATCTTCCTACGGATCACGCGAACAGGGCCGCTACGCCGTTGAGTTCTACACGTCGGTCAAAACGTCATACGTGTTTGCAGGGTGACAGCATGACCGAACCAGCCATCTTCTCGATTAATCCAGGCACAACGACAACGCGATGCGCATTGTTTCATGCAGGTGCTTCGGCAATTTCGCCAATCATTGAGAAGACACTCGAGCATGACGAAGCAGTCATGGCGGAGTTTGCCTCTATCGCGGCCCAGCTTGAATTTCGCGCAGAACACGTTTCGGAGTTCCTGAGCGAACATCTTGGTCATTACCGTTTGATCGCATGTGCCGGCCGCGGCGGCATGCTTACACCTGTGCCGTCGGGTGTGATCGAGGTGAACGATGCGCTTGTCGACTTTGCGCTCCACACCCCAGTTTATCATCACGCAAGCAACCTGGGGGCGCCGCTGGCCTATCGTATTGCGCAAGGCTACGGTGTACCTGCTTTCGTGGTTGATCCAGTCAGTGTGGATGAGCTAATGCCCGAGGCTCGGGTCTCGGGCGTGGCCGAGCTACCGCGTTTCAGCTTCGTCCATGCCCTCAACATCCGCGCTTGCGGACGTCGGCTTTCATCCGAGATAGATAAACCCTTCACAAGTTTGAAGACCGTCGTGGCACATCTTGGGGCCGGGTTTTCGATTGCTGCTCTTGTAAACGGTCGCCTTGTCGATAGCTCCAACCGCATGGAAATATCACCGTTTACGCCGGAGCGGGCGGGAGGCGTCCCTCCGTTGCCATTGATCGAGTTGTGCTACTCGGGCGACTATACGCGCGGGGAACTCCTGGGGCGGCTTTACGGTCAAGGCGGCGTATTTGGGTATCTTGGGACAAAAGACATACGCAAAGTTGAAGCGATGGTTGACGAAGGCCACGAACAGGCGCGCCTCGTCTACAAGGCCATGCTCTATCAGATTTCCAAAGCGGTAGGCGCAATGGCTGCAGCCACTAATTTTGATCTCGATGCGATTGTATTGACCGGTGGTCTGGCTAACAGCAATCGCATCACAGGCTACCTTTCAGATCGTCTGTCGCGCCTTGCTCCTGTCCACGTGTATCCGGGCAGCGACGAGTGTCGCGCGTTGGCCGAGGGGGCTGCGCGCGTTCTAGATGGGACGGAATTGCCAATGACCTGGCCAATTGACGCAACCCAGGGGGTGGTCAATGCGCATTCATAATTTCAAAGAACTGCTTGAAATGGCGTTAAAGGAGCCGCCCGCCCGACTGGTCGTTGCTGGCGGTGAGACTGAAGAGGTCGCGGAAGCGGTCACGGGTTTGCTCTCCCAAGGCCTAGTTTCCTCGGCACTGGTGACGGGAGACCTCTCCAAAATGGAGAAGTTTTTCTCAGGGTCAGATCCCGTGAGGACCGAGTTCATAGACGCAAAGGATCCCGCTACCTGTTCGCGATTTGCTGTGGCTGCAATCAGGGGTGGGCGAGCCAACGTGCTTATGAAGGGGCACGTTGACAGCACGTCATATCTTCGAGCGGTGGTCGATCGGCAGAACGGCCTGAGAAATGGAGGTGTTTTGTCGAACATAACCGTCGCTGAAATGCCAGGATCGGACCGGCTACTTGCAGCGACCGACAATGGCATCCTTCCTCTGCCTGATCTCGATCAGAAGCGTCAGATTGTATTGAACACCGCCCCCCTGTTTCGGGGCCTTGGGATTGCGCCGGTACGTGTCGCAGCAATCTGTGCAACCGAGAAAGTTACCGATGCATTGCCAGCCACTGGGCATGCTCGCGACCTTGCGGCCGAATGCTTGGAAGGGCGTTTTGAAGACTTCGAAATTGGTGGCCCGATGGGCTATGATGTGGCCGTTTCCTCGAAAGCCGCCCGGGCCAAGGGGTTGGAGAATTTGCCCGCCTCAGGAAATGCGGACCTTTTGTTGTTTCCCAACATCGATGCCGCCAATGCGGTTGCGAAATCCTGGAAATTTCATGGGCATGCGCGAACGGGTTCGATCGTGTTGGGGGCTTCGGTTCCGGTTCTTTTGAATTCGCGCTCGGACTCCGCTGAGCGTCGAGAGAACGCATTTCTCCTCGCAAGCGCCGTTCTGAAGGGACAGTCATAATGACCCTACAAACCATAGGTGTGATCGGAGCGGGGCAGATGGGTAGTGGCATTGCCCAGGTCTTTGCGGTGTCCGGCTATGACGTTCTCTTGAACGACATTTCCTTGGAGGCGCTTGAAGGAGCGCGATCGAAGATCGAAGGCCGAACAGCTAAGCAGGTGGCAAAAGGTCAAATGGCCCCTGAACATCGCGAGAATGGCCTCGCGCGGCTATCCGAGACGAGTGATCTGGGTGAGTTGGGTGGGTGCGATCTGGTGGTCGAGACCGCAACTGAACGGGAGGCGGTCAAGTCACAGATTTTCCAGGATCTGCTGCCCTCTCTTGAAGCAGACACGATCCTAACTACAAACACTTCGTCGATTTCGATTACCAGATTGGCAGCACGCACTGATCGGCCCGACCGCTTCATGGGGTTGCATTTTATGAACCCGGTGCCGGTTATGAAACTGGTTGAACTGATCCGCGGTATTGCTACGTCTGATAAGACGTTCCAAGAGGTGTTGGAAACGGTGAATCGCCTCGGCAAAACTTCGGCCCGCTCTGAAGATTACCCAGCCTTCATCGTCAATCGCGTCCTGATCCCAATGATAAATGAGGCCGTGTACGCGCTCTATGAGGGCGTCGGCAGCGTAGCGAGCATCGACGCTTCAATGAAGCTGGGCGCCAACCACCCGATGGGACCACTGGAACTAGGCGACTTCATCGGTCTCGATACCTGCTTGTCAATTATGAACGTGCTCCATGAAGGTTTGGCAGACACCAAGTACCGGCCTTGCCCGCTTTTGGTGAAATACGTGGAGGCAGGTTGGACTGGCCGCAAGGCTGGACGCGGATTCTACGACTACCGAGGCGAACGCCCGGTTCCAACAAGATAGAGGAGATTTGCGCCGATGAAGGTTCTCGTACCTGTAAAACGGGTGATCGACTACAACGTGAAAGTCCGCGTGAAAGCGGACGGGTCCGGAGTCGATCTTGCCAACGTAAAAATGTCGATGAACCCTTTTGACGAAATTGCCGTCGAAGAGGCCATCCGCCTGAAAGAAGTCGGGAAGGCCGACGAGATCGTCGTCGTGTCGGTCGGCGTGAAGCAGGCTCAGGAAACCCTGCGCACGGCTCTTGCAATGGGTGCGGACCGCGCCATTCTGGTCAACGCCGCTGGCGATGTTCACACCGACATCGAGCCGCTGGCCGTTGCCAAGATCCTGGCCAAAGTGGTCGAGGAAGAGCAGCCGGGCCTCGTTCTGGCAGGCAAGCAGGCGATCGACAACGACATGAACGCCACCGGTCAGATGTTGGCGGCGCTTCTGGGCTGGTCACAGGGTACATTCGCTTCGGAACTGGACATCGACGGCGACAAGGCCGTTGTGACCCGCGAAGTTGATGGCGGTCTGCAGACCATCAAGGTTTCGATGCCCACCATCGTGACGGTCGATCTGCGCCTGAACGAACCGCGCTATGCCTCGCTGCCCAACATCATGAAGGCTAAGAAGAAGCCGCTGGACGAAAAGACTGCCGACGACTACGGCGTCGACGTTTCGCCCCGCCTGGAAATCGTTTCAACCGCCGAACCTGAAGCCCGCGCCGCTGGCATCATCGTTGGTTCGGTTGATGAACTGGTAAAGAAACTCAAAGAAGCGGGGGCTGTGTAATGGCTGTTCTTCTTCTCGCAGAAGTCAACAATGGCGAACTGGCGCTGGACGCTACCGCCAAGGCTGTCACTGCCGCGTCGTCGCTGGGTGACGTGACCGTTCTGGCTGCGGGCGCCTCTGCCGCCGCTGCCGGGGACGCCGCCGCCCAGATTAACGGCGTTGCCAAGGTGCTGGTCGTCGAGGACGCCTCGTTGGGCCACCGCCTGGCGGAACCTACCGCCGCGCTGATCGTATCGCTGGCTGGCGACTATTCGCACATCGTCGCGCCCGCCACGACCGACGCGAAGAACGTCATGCCGCGCGTCGCCGCGCTGCTGGACGTGATGGTGATCTCGGACGCCTCGGGCGTTGTCGACGCCGACACGTTCGAGCGGCCGATTTATGCAGGTAACGCCGTGCAGACCGTGAAATTGTCGGATGCGACCAAGGTCATCACCTTCCGCACCTCGACCTTTGACGCCGCCGGAGAAGGTGGCTCCGCCGCTGTTGAAACCATCGGTTCCGCCGGCAATCCCGGCCTGTCCGAGTGGGTCGAGGACAAGGTCGCCGAGAGCGACCGCCCCGAGCTGACCTCGGCCGGCGTGGTCGTGTCCGGCGGTCGTGGCGTCGGTTCCGAAGAGGACTTCGCGCTGATCGAGACACTGGCTGACAAGCTGGGCGCCGCTGTCGGCGCCTCGCGGGCCGCCGTGGACTCGGGCTATGCGCCGAACGACTGGCAAGTCGGACAGACCGGCAAGGTTGTCGCCCCGGACCTCTACGTGGCGGTCGGTATTTCTGGTGCAATCCAGCACCTGGCCGGTATGAAGGACAGCAAGATCATCGTCGCGATCAATAAGGACGAAGAAGCGCCAATCTTCCAGGTCGCAGACTTCGGCCTCGTCGCTGACCTCTTTGACGCGGTTCCGGAACTAACCGAGAAACTCGGGTAGCCTAATGATGAGATGACACCCTCCCCTTCACCAGCCAAACTGCCACCACCAACAAATGTAAACGGGAAAAGCCGCCATTCATCCAACCTGCAGCATCAGTCACTACGGGCTCGAAGCCGACATCCGACTAAGTCGACGTGATAGGGCAGAACTCGAAATTTGCCGACAATAGACCTGCCGACCCCCCCCATTTATAGCGGGCTGAATATGACGGGCTTTGTGCTATACTGTGCAGGCCTCCCGGTTCGGGAGTAGGGGAAGAACCCACCGTCTCACAAATGATTGAGAGTGAAGGTGGTGAGGGGCTGGATGAGGGGGTCTTAGCCAGCCCCTCTCTCTTGAGGGGGTATCCGG
>NZ_JBQFRN010000017.1:0-51340 GCF_056537445.1 Ruegeria sp. CF1
CCCATCGCGATGGAAGACGGCCTGCGCTTTGCGATCCGCGAAGGCGGCCGCACCGTCGGCGCCGGCGTCGTCTCGAAAATCATCGAGTAATTCGCGTAAGCGAATATACAAAGAAAGGGCGTCCCTCGGGGCGCCCTTTTTCGTTTTTGCCTAAGCCAACAGTAATGCTAACTTCTTTCGTATTGAGACATTGCAATTAGAAAGAGGTCATAAGATGCACTTTTGGGCGCGTTCAGTTTGTCTTGTCGCAGCGGTTGCTTTCTCATCTACCTCTGCGTCCTCACAACAGATTGCGGATCGGATCTATTTGGGCGGACCAATTGTAACGATGAACGATACGGCTCCGTCCGCCGAAGCTGTCGCAGTCAAAGACGGGCGCATTCTTGCGGTTGGTCCGCTGCCTGACTTGTCGGCGCATCAGGGTGAAGAAACTGAAACCTATGATCTGGAAGGGCGCGCGATGCTTCCGGGTTTCGTTGATAGCCACGGACATGTCGTCATGGGCGGTTTGCAGGCACTGTCAGCTAACCTTCTTGCGCCACCGGACGGAGATGTCATTGATATCGCCAGTCTGCAATCCACACTGACTGACTGGGCCGAAGAGAATGCGCAGGCCGTTGAACAGGTCCAAATGATCATTGGCTTTGGCTACGACAATGCTCAGTTGAAGGAACTCCGCCACCCGACACGACAGGAGTTGGACATGGTGTCTGAGGACTTGCCCGTTGTCATTATTCATCAGTCCGGGCACCTAGGCGTGGCAAACTCGAAAGCGCTGGAGTTGGCAGGTATCACAGCGGCGTCTGACGCACCTCCGGGCGGGGTGATCCAACGCGATGAAGCCGGTGAGCCAAATGGAGTTCTGGAAGAATACGCGTTCTTTTCTGTTCTCGTGCCGATGTTGGGGAATTTGGGTGAAGAAGGTCTTGCTGAATTTGCCCGAGCTGGAACCGAGCTTTGGGCAAAGTTTGGATATACGACTGGACAAGAAGGTCGATCTTCAGGTGAAATCGTCGAAGTTCTTAAGAAAGTTGCCGCCAAAGAAGCTCTTCCAATCGATGTAGTAGCCTTCCCGGATGTTCTTGAGTCGAGGGAGTATATCGGAGCAAACACCTCGGCGGATTATGACAACCGGGTTCGGGTAGGGGGCTGCAAGCTGACAATTGACGGTTCGCCGCAGGGCTTCACGGCTTTGCGGGATCGACCCTACTATGATCCGGTTGGAAACTATGCCGCGGGGTACGCAGGTTATGCCGCCATAACCATGGAACAACTCCAGGACGCTGTGAACTGGTGTTACGAGAATGATTTCCAGATCCTTGTGCATTCCAACGGCGAAGGAGCATCTGACATGCTGATTGCTGCGCTCGAAGAGGCGCAGATCAAGTATGGCGACCCTGACAACCGGCCCGTTCTGGTGCACGGTCAGTTTCTAAGAGAGGATCAGGTTGCCAGTTTTAAGCGCCTTGGTGTGTTTCCGTCGTTATTCCCGATGCATACGTTTTATTGGGGCGATTGGCACCGGGATCATACGGTCGGGCCGATAAACGCAGAAAATATTTCGCCTACAGGATGGCTGCACGAGCGTGGCATGAAGTTCGGCACGCATCACGATGCGCCGGTCGCCTTTCCGAACAGCATGCGTGTTCTCGCCGCGACGGTAACCCGCCGCACACGGTCTGGTGACATTTTGGGTCCCCATCAAAGAGTCGACGTTATGACCGCCTTGAAAGCCATGACAATCTGGCCCGCCTGGCAGCATTTTGAAGAAGACGAGAAGGGGTCTATCGAAGTTGGAAAAGTCGCGGACTTTGTGATTTTGTCGGACGATCCTACTGCCGTCGATCCGGAAACACTGGCGGAGCTTGAAGTGCGTGTAACGATTAAAGGCGACGAGGTGGTCTATGAAGCGGAAGGCGATGTCAGAGAGGGAAATCTGCAATTCTCGCCATTTTCAAATGACCCTGTGATTGCACACCTTTTCATGCACGCGGTCTATCAAGGCATGAAGGTTGAAGCCCCATGGCTTGTTAGGAACTAGCCTGTGGGTTTTGGGAACTGAGACGTCACCGAATTGGTTTTATCCGGCGACAGCTTTGGCTTCACCGTTGAGCTGATCGCGCCGATCGCGATGGAAGACGGTCTGCGCTTCGCGATCCGCGAAGGCGGTCGCACTGTCGGCGCCGGTGTTGTGTCGAAAGTCATCGAGTAATCACGGTAGGTCGGGGTTCAGCCCGGCACATCGGTGAGCCTAAGTAGGCCGCTCCAAAAGGGGCGGCCTTTATTACTTTTAGAGATTGAACACAGTCACTATTGAAACCACAATCTGGCAGTCTCTTTTTTAACCGACCAATCCTTTGAGAGAAGATGATTTGGACATGTCCAAAAAGCCGCGCTTTGCGATGTCAATTTTTTCAAGTTTAGTATTTTGGATTGGAACTTTAGCCCCGAACGTTTTGGTGTCCGCGCCATCCAGTGATGCGCAGGTATATAGCGCCTTAAAAAGCATGGGTTACTCAAACATTCTCATTGAAGGATGTAGTGTTTCGTTTTCGAGAGTGATTGTGCCAACCAAAAGCAACGACTACCTAACCAAGTATGATCGATACGTTAACCTTCGCACACTTGATTTCAGTGATGCGTATGAAATTAGCGTTAGGGAAACTGACAACGGATATCTGCACATCGCCGTGGTGCCTCTTAACAAAAACTATTATCAGCACGAAACTCAAATACTTAACTTCAGAAGTTGGGTAATACGCAATTATCCAAACTCGTATTGGCCATACACTGACACAGGAATTGAAATTCAATCAGCTGCAAAAATTGAAGCCAAATTATGGAACATACTGCCTCAGGTTAAGCTCTTGAATCGATGGACTAAGCATAGTGCGAAGGGTTCATTGACATTACTTCCGCCTGAATTTCGGATGACTTATTTTGAACGCAACAACGTAGTTGAGTTTATGGATGCAATTGTTGAACAAGCAAAATACTATCATTGCTCTAACCTTGATGACGAGGGCGACGCATAGGCAGAGCGTATGTGGGTGAGTCTCTTTCGCTCAGCTAGCAAATCGAGACTTCGTTGATCCGTCTCGTTGAACTCTATTCTGTCAGACTGACGATATCTGATTTCCCCCTTGCCAAATCCCACCAACCCCACTAATACGCGCGAGTTCTCATCAAGAACATCAAGGCGGGATGATTCCCGCCTTTTGGGTTCGAAGAGGGTTGGCGATGCGCGTCTGTCCTCCTCTCAACCTCAACGCCTAAAAAAGGCTGTTAATATGCAAAGCCAAAACATCCGTATTCGGCTGAAGGCATTTGACTATCGCGTTCTGGATGCCAGCACGCAAGAGATCGTCAACACTGCCAAGCGGACCGGCGCGAACGTGCGCGGCCCGATCCCGCTGCCGAACAAGATTGAGAAGTTCACGGTTCTCCGTGGCCCTCACGTTGACAAGAAATCCCGCGACCAGTTCGAGATCCGTACGCACAAGCGTCTCTTGGACATCGTTGATCCGACCCCCCAGACCGTTGACGCGCTGATGAAGCTCGACCTCGCTGCTGGTGTGGACGTCGAGATCAAGCTGCAGTCGTAAGATCGGAGGGTATAGATTATGCGCTCTGGTATTATCGCAAAAAAAGTTGGCATGACCCGCCTGTTCATGGAAGACGGCAAGCAGATCCCTGTGACCGTTCTCCACCTGGACAACCTGCAGGTCGTTGCACAGCGCACCGCTGACAAAGACGGCTACACTGCCGTTCAGCTGGGTGCCGGTGCCGCCAAGGCAAAACGCACCTCGAAGGCCATGCGCGGTCACTACGCCGCTGCAAAGGTCGAGCCCAAGCGTAAGCTGGCCGAGTTCCGCGTCTCCGAAGATGGCCTGATTGATGTGGGCGCCGAGATTTCGGCAGAACACTTCCTGGAAGGTCAGAAAGTTGACGTTTCGGGTACTTCGATCGGTAAAGGCTTTGCCGGTGCGATGAAGCGTTGGAACTTCGGTGGTCTGCGCGCCTCGCACGGTGTTTCGATCAGCCACCGTTCGCACGGTTCGACCGGTCAGTGTCAGGATCCGGGCAAGGTGTTCAAAGGCAAGAAGATGGCCGGTCACATGGGTGCTGCCCGTGTTACCACTCAGAACCTGGAGGTTGTCAAAACCGACGCCGACCGTGGTCTGGTCTTCATCAAAGGCGCCGTTCCCGGACCGAAATCGGGCTGGGTCACTGTCAAGGACGCCGTCAAGAAGAAAGCACCGGAAGGCCTGCCTTTCCCGGCTGCTGTGAAATCGGCTGCAACCGAAGCACCTGCGGAAGAAGCTCCCGCGGAAGGTGGTGAAGCATGAAACTTGATGTAATCAAACTGGACGGCGGCAAGGCCGGCAACATCGAGCTGGATGCAGACCTGTTCGGTCTCGAGCCGCGCGCGGACATCCTGCACCGTGTGGTCCGTTGGCAGCGCAACAACGCGCAAGCTGGCACCCACAAGGTCAAGACCCGCTCGGAAACCAGCTACTCGACCAAGAAGATCTATCGCCAGAAGGGCACCGGTGGCGCACGCCATGGTGACCGTAACGCGCCGATCTTCCGTGGTGGTGGCATCTACAAAGGCCCCGTCGTGCGTTCGCACGGCCACGACCTGCCCAAGAAGTTCCGCAAGCTTGGCCTGCGCCACGCTCTGTCGGCAAAAGCCAAGGCCGGTGAACTGGTTGTGATCGAAAACGCCGAAGCCGAAGGCAAGACCGCCGCTCTGGCCAAACAGGTTGCAAACCTGGGCTGGAAACGTGCTCTGGTCATCGACGGCGCGACCGTGAACGAAGGGTTCCTGAAAGCGTCCAAGAACATCGAAGGCCTGGATATCCTGCCGTCGATGGGCGCAAACGTCTATGACATCCTCAAGCGTGACACCCTGGTGCTCACCAAAGCGGCTGTCGAAGCACTGGAGGCTCGTCTGAAATGAGCGCGAAGGCAGAACACTACGACGTGATCCGCAAGCCGATCATCACTGAAAAGTCGACGATGGCGTCCGAAAACGGCGCGGTTGTCTTTGAAGTGGCGATCGACAGCAACAAGCCGCAAATCAAAGAGGCCGTTGAGGCTCTGTTTGGTGTAAAGGTCAAAGCGGTGAACACTACTGTGACCAAAGGCAAGGTCAAGCGGTTCCGCGGCCAGCTGGGCCGTCGGAAAGACGTCAAAAAAGCATATGTGACCCTGGAAGAGGGTAACACAATCGATGTGAGCACCGGTCTTTGATCCGACGCTTACTGCGACTATTCACGGCCCCGGCGGTTCAACCCGCCGGGGCCGATTTCGTTTCAGACCCTGAAACTGCCCGTGCGCAGGTGTTGGAGAAGATGCGGGCTTTCAGCGCCGAGCCCTATTTTCAGATCGCCGATGAAAAGCTGGGGCTTTTGTCGGTTTTCGACGATCTGAAATACGACCGGGCGGATGTGGACATGATCTCTCCGGCGATGCGCAATCATGTGGTCGATAAGCTTGGTCCGCTGGGGTTTCGCCAGACCTCGGGTACGGTGTTGGAACACGTCGAGGCCGAGATGCGTGTGCACATCCCCAAGTTCCACGCTCTCGGTGCGTCGCCCTTCGACATCACGCGCTATACTGAGAAACGTCCGCAGGATTACTGTCTCCTGACGCCCACACAGGTGGCCTGCCAGTACGTGGATCACTACGTGCTGGACGAAGCGGTGCAGCGGATCGAGGCGTTAATTACGAAGCACCCTATCAACCTGCTCAAACTGGCGGATTATCTGGAAGGGAAACCCAAGCACCGCGCATTTCGCGAGGTTTTGGGTCATATCAAACTCAAGCAACGTATCGCGGTAGAGTCTGAGCCGCTCTGCAGAAGGCGGTCGTTGGGGTAAGAGTTGCGTTGACTCATCAGAAACGCGTCAGAAGCACGTGCAACCCTGGAAGAGAGACCACACATCGATATATCCGGCGGTCCGTGATTGGACGCGTCTTTGGGGAGAGGTAAGTGGCGTGCTCATGGGGGTTGTTCTTACGCGGCGACACAAAAATTTGAGCACTAAACTCTCATATTTTGCACAATTCGCTTGCTATGTCGCGCGGGTAGTCTATCCGGCTTCCAACAAGCAAAAGACATGGCAGGCGCTTGACCGAAACCTCTCTCTCGACCCGGGAAAACCCGGATAGAACTGCCGCGCGGGATTGGGTTTCGACGCTTGCCAAATACCGCGAACCTAATCAATGGCGCAGTTCCTTTGAGCTGGGTGTCAGCATTATCCCATTCTTTGTGCTTTGGGCGCTGTCCTGGATGGCATTATCCATCAGCTACTGGCTGGCATTTGCCATTGCGGTCCTGAATGCGGCCTTCCTGCTGCGCCTGTTTGCGATCCAACACGATTGCGGGCACGGGGCGTTCTTCAAGAACCGGACAGTCAGCGACTGGGTTGGACGGGTGATCGGGGTGCTGACCCTTACACCCTATGATGTCTGGCGCCGCACTCATTCTTACCATCACAACAGTTCGGGTAACTTGGACAAGCGGGGAATGGGGGATATCCACACGCTGACAGTGGCTGAGTACCAATCCAAGTCTCCCATGAACCGGTTCTGGTATCGCGTTTACCGCAATCCGGTCACACTGTTCGTACTTGGTCCCGGCTATTTGTTCCTGCTCCAAAACCGTCTGCCCTTGGGTTTAACTGGTAGCGCTCGGTTCTGGGTCAGCGCGATGGGTACCAATATAGCTATTCTGACCGCCCTTTTTGCTGTCTACTACTATGGCGGCTTGATGCCGGTCCTATTGATTTTTCTGCCCTCAACCCTGATTGCGGCAACTGCAGGAGTATGGCTGTTTTATGTTCAGCACCAATTCGAAGAAACGCATTGGGAATCGGACAAGGATTGGCAGTTGCACGAGGCGGCCCTGCACGGAAGCTCGCATTATATTCTGCCGCCGGTGCTACAGTGGTTCAGTGCCAATATCGGCATCCACCACGTGCACCATCTGTACAGCCGCATTCCGTTCTACCGCCTGACCGAAGTGCTGCGCGATCACGACGAGTTGGCAAACAGCAACAGGATGACCATTCGTGAGAGCATTGCCAACGCGCGGTTGCACCTGTGGGACGAAAAACACCGCCGCCTGTTGTCCTTCGCCGAGGTTCGCGCATTGTATCAGTGAGTGGCAAGTTACCTGAGTTCTTCCGGCCGAATAAGTAATACCCACTGATCGCGCGACTTGCGAAATTGAAACCTGGGGCAAATGTTGCGGTGACTTTTTCTTTGGTCTCCATAAGAATCTTGGGCCGCACCCTATAGACACCCATCCCCAACACTGCTACACGCTCCCAATCTTGCGGCCTCGGATTCGTTCCGGGGCCTCTGATATTTGTAACCGGGGACCTTCGGGGCCCTATACCCTTGGCACCTACGGGGGCCTATCACATAGCGGGGAAATCCCTCGCACTTGCTAAACGGAAGACAGAAAGCATGGCACTCAAGTCGTACAAGCCGACGACGCCGGGCCAGCGCGGGCTGGTGCTGATCGACCGTTCGGAGCTTTGGAAAGGACGTCCGGTCAAGTCTCTCACTGAGGGTTTGACCAAATCGGGCGGCCGGAACAACACCGGACGGATCACTTCACGCCGCCGCGGCGGTGGCGCAAAGCGTCTCTACCGGATCGTTGACTTCAAACGGAACAAATTTGATGTCGCGGCAACCGTCGAGCGGATCGAATATGACCCGAACCGGACCGCATTCATCGCACTGGTAAAATACGAAGACGGCGAGCAGGCATATATCCTGGCTCCGCAGCGTCTGGCTGTTGGTGACAAAGTCGTGGCATCCGCCAAGGCCGACATCAAGCCGGGCAACGCAATGCCGTTCTCGGGCATGCCCATTGGTACCATCGTCCACAACATCGAGATGAAGCCTGGCAAAGGCGGTCAGATCGCACGTGCGGCCGGTACTTACGCTCAGTTCGTTGGTCGCGATGGCGGCTACGCTCAGATCCGTCTGAGCTCGGGCGAGCTGCGCATGGTCCGTCAGGAATGCATGGCCACCGTTGGTGCCGTGTCCAACCCCGACAACAGCAACCAAAACCTCGGTAAAGCCGGTCGTATGCGCCACAAGGGCGTTCGTCCGTCGGTTCGTGGTGTTGCAATGAACCCGATCGACCACCCGCACGGTGGTGGTGAAGGTCGTACCTCGGGTGGCCGTACGCCGGTTACTCCGTGGGGTAAGGACACCAAGGGTAAGCGTACCCGCAACAAGAACAAAGCGTCCCAGAAGCTGATCATCCGCTCGCGGCACGCCAAGAAGAAGGGACGTTAATCTATGTCTCGCTCTGTTTGGAAGGGTCCTTTCGTCGATGCTTACGTGCTGAAAAAAGCCGAAGCAGCGCGCGAGTCGGGCCGCAACGAAGTCATCAAGATTTGGTCGCGTCGTTCCACCATTCTGCCCCAGTTCGTGGGTCTGACCTTTGGTGTGTACAACGGCCATAAGCATATCCCCGTCAACGTCTCGGAAGACATGATCGGTCAGAAGTTCGGTGAATACTCGCCGACTCGTACCTATTACGGTCACGCCGCTGACAAAAAAGCGAAGCGGAAGTAAGTCATGGGCAAGGAAAAGAACCCCCGCCGCGTGGCTGAAAACGAAGCAATGGCGAAAACGCGCATGCTCCGTACTAGCCCGCAGAAACTGAACCTGGTTGCGCAGATGATCCGTGGCAAGAAAGTTGAGAAGGCTCTGACTGACCTGACTTTCTCGAACAAGCGTGTCGCGCAGGACGTCAAGAAGTGCCTGCAGTCTGCAATCGCCAACGCCGAGAACAACCACAACCTGGATGTCGACGAACTGATCGTCGCCGAAGCCTGGGTTGGCAAGAACCTGGTCATGAAGCGCGGTCGTCCGCGTGCACGTGGCCGTTTCGGCAAGATCATGAAGCCGTTCTCGGAGATCACCATCAAGGTGCGTCAAGTTGAGGAGCAAGCCTAATGGGACATAAAGTCAATCCGATCGGCATGCGCCTTCAGGTCAACCGCACCTGGGACAGCCGCTGGTACGCCGACACCAAGGACTACGGTGATCTTCTGCTGGAAGACCTCAAGATCCGTGAGTTCATCAACAAAGAGTGCAAGCAGGCCGGTGTTGCCCGTGTGATCATCGAACGTCCGCACAAGAAGTGCCGCGTTACGATCCACACTGCACGTCCCGGTGTCATCATCGGCAAGAAAGGTGCAGACATTGAAGTTCTGCGCAAAAAGCTTGCTCGTATGACCGACAGCGAACTGCACCTGAACATCGTCGAAGTGCGCAAGCCCGAGCTTGACGCGCAGCTGGTTGCCGAGTCCATCGCTCAGCAGCTGGAACGTCGTGTTTCGTTCCGTCGCGCCATGAAGCGCTCGGTTCAGAACGCCATGCGCATGGGCGCCCTGGGTATCCGGGTGAACGTCGCTGGTCGTCTGGGCGGCGCCGAAATCGCACGGACCGAGTGGTACCGCGAAGGCCGCGTGCCTCTGCACACCCTGCGTGCCGACATCGATTACGCACATGCCGAAGCGATGACTCCTTACGGGATCATCGGGATCAAGGTCTGGATCTTCAAAGGTGAGATCATGGAGCACGATCCGCAGGCACGTGACCGTAAAGCACAGGAACTCCAGGACGGCCCTGCACCTCGTGGTGCTGGTGGCGGTCGTCGCTAAGGAGGGAAAGATATGCTTCAACCAAAGCGTACTAAATTCCGCAAGATGCACAAAGGCCGGATCAAGGGGCTCGCCAAAGGCGGTTCCGATCTGAACTTTGGCACCTACGGTCTGAAAGCACTGCAGCCCGAGCGCGTCACCGCGCGTCAGATCGAAGCTGCACGTCGTGCCATGACCCGTCACATGAAACGTCAAGGCCGCGTCTGGATCCGGATCTTCCCGGATACCCCCGTGACCTCGAAGCCAACCGAAGTCCGTATGGGTAAAGGTAAAGGCTCCGTTGACTTCTGGGCAGCGAAGGTAAAGCCCGGTCGTGTGATGTTCGAGATCGATGGCGTCAATGACGACATCGCCCGCGAGGCCCTGCGCCTGGCCGCGATGAAGCTGCCGATCAAGACCCGCGTTGTGGTCCGCGAAGACTGGTAAGCGATTGGGGCTATGGCCTCGCTCGTCACAAGATTTACCCTCGTCGGGAAACCGGCGGGGGTTTTCTTTTGGCTCGGCAGCCCGTGATTTCGTGGGTCCTGAAAAACGTCGACCTCCAGCCACCCCGCCTCTAGGCTAACTTGCAGGAATGGGAGGGCCCTATGGTTCAGCTGCGCAAAAAGATGCTCATTAAGGAAGTCATAACCACCGACCAGTTGGGCCAGCCTTGTGATCCGATCAGTCGGGTTGCAGCGCTGGCGGTGATGCAGAACCCTCTGGCCGGGCACTTCTCGGACGATCTTTCAGAGTTGTTCGAGATCGGCGCCATTCTGGGTTCGGAACTCGCCGCTGAGGCAGTTTCTCAGCTTGATGGGCCGCCGGTTTCGTACGGCAAAGCCGCGATTGTCGGCATGAACGGCGATCTTGAGCAGGGCGGGGCGGTGATCCACCCCAAACTCGGTGCGCCCATGCGCGCTGCGGTGGGCGGAGGTGAGGCGGTGATACCGTCCAACGCCAAGCTGGGCGCGCCGGGTTGCGCGATTGATCTTCCGCTGGGGCACAAGGACAATCCGTGGTCGTTCGATCATTTCGACACGATGACGCTGAACATCCCAGATGCGCCGAAACCGGATGAGATCGTGCTGTGCCTCGCCTATGCCGACGGAGGTCGCCCGATACCACGCTGTGGCAAAGGGCCCATCAAGACCTAAGCGGCTGGTCTTGCCGAGAGGGCTGGGGTATGCCCAGCCCATGGCACAGATTGAATCACTCTTCGTCACCCGTCTCTATCGCGCAAACTTGTCCGAATTCGATCCCAGGATCGACGCGGAGGAATTGGAAAGTTCATGCCTTGTTATTGCTGAAGATGATGAGGCCGGGCAGGACTGGTGTGAAGCGAACGCGTATCCCGGCTACACCAGTTATGCTTCGCTGACCGATTTGCCTTGGCGATTTCCGATATTTGCCGATCTTGTCAAAGTGCTGAATCAGCACGTCGCTGCTTTTGCCAAGGATTTGGAGTTTGATCTGGACGACCGCGCACTGAAGCTTGAGGATCTGTGGATCAATATCCTCCCTGAAGGCGGGATGCATGCCAGCCACCTGCATCCGCACAGCGTCATCTCAGGCACGACTTATGTGTCCATGCCCGAAGGGGCCAGTGCGTTGAAACTGGAAGACCCGCGGTCGGGCCGCATGATGGCCGCACCGACGCGGCTGAAGGGCGGGCGCCGGGAATTGCAGCCTTTCATCTATATGAAGCCGCAGGTAGGTGACATCCTGCTGTGGGAAAGCTGGCTGCGCCACGAAGTGCCGATGAACATGGCCGAGGACGAGCGGATTTCTGTTAGCTTCAACTATAAATGGGAGTGAAGCGTCTTAAAGCGTCAAGGTGAAAGCGCTCCAGTTACTTCGTCGGAGGATACTATGACCAAAACAGCTCTCGTCACAGGCGCGTCATCCGGAATTGGTCGGGAACTGGCACGTTATCATGCGTCGCGAGGCGGCAATCTGATCATCAGTGCGCGACGCGGAGATGCGTTAGATGCCCTCAGATCAGAGCTTGAGGCAGCCCACGATGTTACTGTCACTGCCATTCCGCTTGATCTGGGTGCTGTTGGAGGCGCGGAAAAACTTTATGAGGCCGTCAAGTGCAAAGACCTGACGGTCGACTACCTGATCAACAATGCTGGATTCGGAGGGCATGGGGCTTTTTTGGATCGCCGCTTTTCGGACGATCTGGATATGATCCGGCTGAACGTCGAAGCCCTTGTCTCTCTGTGTCATCTGTTCGGCAGGGATATGATCAGTGGCGGTGGCGGAAAGATACTGAATGTCAGTTCGACTGCGGCGCATATGCCGGGTCCATTGCAGGCGACCTATTTTGCCACCAAGGCCTATGTTTCGAGTTTCAGTCAGGCGCTCGCGGAGGAGCTGAAAGGTAAGGGCGTCACTGTGACGGCGCTGGAGCCGGGCTATGTCGTGACCGAATTTGCTGCTGCTGCAAATCTTGAGGGAACGAAGCTTGTTGCCCAAAAAGGGGCGACCGCTGAGGCCGTGGCCAAAGTCGGCTATGACGCCATGATCGATGGAAAGCTCACGGTGATCAACGATAAGTCGCTCGCGTTTGTGCTGGGTTGGGTCATGCCGCTGCTGCCGCGACGCGCGCGCCTGAAAATGGTTCGGAAAATGCAGGAGAAAGGTGCCTGAGCACTTGGCCGCGTTTGTCGGGATCCAGAAAGGTCGCAGTAGTCATCTGCTGCCCGGTTTCAGAGGGCGGCGGTAATTTGGAAACAGGTAGTTTCATCTGCCCGAACACGGTTTGAAACTTTCCCTTGCCACCCACCCCCCAAACCCTTATACGGCGGCATCCTGCGATCTCCCGGCGTTGTCGGGCGATTCGTATGTCTATCATTCATCCACCAGGTCAAAGGTGACCCTGTAAGGGGGCCTTCTGGTGTTTTGAGCAAAGGAAAAGGCGATGAACGCCCAAGA
Organism: Ruegeria sp. CF1; assembly: GCF_056537445.1. NCBI lineage: Bacteria > Pseudomonadati > Pseudomonadota > Alphaproteobacteria > Rhodobacterales > Roseobacteraceae > Ruegeria > Ruegeria sp. CF1. The sequence goes on from NZ_JBQFRN010000017.1 coordinate 12,618, forward strand.
ACTGCGTGACAAGACCCCGGACCAGCTCCGCGAGGAACTGGCCAACCTGAAGAAAGAAAGCTTTAACCTGCGCTTTCAACAGGCAACCGGTCAGCTGGAAAACACAGCCGGCATCAAAGCGGCCCGCCGCAACGCTGCCCGTGTCAAAACCATTCTGAACGAAAAGGCCGCTGCTGCGGCATCCGAGGAGTAATCAGATGCCCAAGCGTATCCTGCAAGGCACCGTGACCAGCGACGCCAACGAACAGACCGTAACCGTATCCGTCGAGCGCCGCTTTACGCATCCGGTTCTGAAGAAAACCATCCGTAAGTCCAAGAAATACAGGGCTCACGATGAAAAGAACGCCTTCAAGGTCGGCGACACCGTACGCATCATCGAATGCGCGCCGAAATCGAAGACGAAACGTTGGGAAGTTCTGGAAGCGTAAGCTTCCGGGATTTTTCCATTTGTCGAAACCCTGGGGGATTTAACGAGACCAGCCCCCACAGGTCGGGAGAAACCACATGATCCAGATGCAGACCAATCTGGATGTCGCTGACAACTCCGGCGCACGCCGAGTTCAGTGCATCAAGGTCCTGGGTGGTTCCAAGCGTAAATACGCCTCCGTCGGCGACATCATTGTCGTCTCGGTGAAGGAAGCCATCCCGCGCGGCCGCGTAAAGAAAGGTGACGTCCGTAAGGCCGTCGTCGTACGCACCGCCAAGGAAGTCCGTCGCGAAGACGGCACCGCGATCCGTTTCGATCGCAACGCCGCCGTCATCCTGAACAACAACAACGAGCCCGTAGGTACCCGTATCTTTGGCCCCGTTGTTCGTGAACTGCGCGGCAAGAACTTCATGAAAATCATCTCGCTGGCTCCGGAGGTGCTGTAATCATGGCTGCTAAACTCCGCAAAGGCGACAAGGTCGTCGTGCTGGCCGGCAAGGACAAGGGCAAAGAGGGAACTATCACCTCGGTTGACCCGAAAGCCGGTAAAGCTGTTGTCGATGGCATCAACATCGCCATCCGCCACACCCGTCAGTCGCAAACCTCGCAAGGTGGTCGCCTGCCTCAGGCAAACCCGATCGAGCTGTCGAACCTGGCACTGCTGGACAAAAACGGCAAAGCAACCCGCGTTGGCTTCCGCATGGAAGGCGACAAGAAAGTGCGCTTCGCCAAGACCACGGGGGACGTGATCGATGCTTGATACCGCAAACTATACCCCGCGTCTGAAAGCTCAGTACGCTGAAACAATCCGTGCCGCTCTGAAAGAAGAGTTCGGCTACAAGAACGACATGCAGCTGCCCAAGCTGGAAAAAATCGTTCTGAACATCGGTTGTGGTGCTGAGGCCGTCAAAGACTCGAAAAAAGCGAAAGCTGCTGTCGAGGATCTGACTGCGATTGCCGGCCAGAAGGCCGTTGCAACCAAGGCGAAGAAGTCGATCGCGGGTTTTCGCGTCCGTGAAGACATGCCGCTGGGTGCGAAAGTGACCCTGCGCGGCGACCGGATGTACGAATTCCTGGATCGTCTGATCACCATCGCGATGCCTCGCGTTCGTGACTTCCGCGGTGTGAAGCCGTCTTTCGATGGTCGTGGCAACTTTGCCATGGGCATGAAAGAGCACATCGTGTTCCCGGAAATCGACTTCGACAAGGTCGACGAGGTCTGGGGCCTGGATATCGTAATTGCCACCACAGCGAAAACCGACGCTGAAGCAAAGGCATTGTTGAAAGCATTCAACATGCCGTTCAACGCGTAAGCGCCGGGAGGATTGAGACATGGCTAAGAAAGCAATGATCGAACGCGAGAAGAAGCGCGAACGCCTGGTGGCCAAATATGCCGCAAAGCGTGCCGAGCTGAAAGAAATCGCGAATGACGAGAGCAAGCCGATGGAAGAGCGTTTCAAAGCGCGTCTGAAACTGGCGAAACTGCCGCGCAACAGCTCGGCTACCCGTCTGCACAACCGTTGTCAGCTGACCGGTCGTCCCCACGCTTACTACCGTAAGCTGAAGGTCAGCCGTATCGCGCTGCGCGAGCTGGGTTCTGCTGGTCAGATCCCCGGCATGGTGAAATCGAGCTGGTAAGGGAGACATAGATATGAATGATCCTATCGGCGATATGCTCACCCGTATCCGCAACGCGCAAATGCGCGGCAAGTCCACCGTTTCCACCCCGGCTTCCAAGCTGCGCGGCTGGGTTCTGGACGTGCTGGCGGACGAAGGTTACATCCGTGGCTACGAAGCGACGACCGGTGAAAACGGTCATCCGGCCATCGAAATCAGCCTGAAATACTACGAAGGCACCCCTGTTATTCGCGAACTCAAGCGGGTTTCCAAGCCTGGCCGTCGCGTCTACATGGGCGTCAATGACATCCCGCAGGTCCGTCAGGGTCTGGGCGTGTCGATTGTCAGCACTCCGAAAGGTGTGATGTCGGACGCAAACGCTCGCTCCAACAATGTTGGCGGCGAAGTGCTCTGCACCGTCTTCTAAGGAGGTCTGCAATGTCTCGTATTGGTAAAAAACCGGTCGAGCTGCCCAGCGGCGTTACCGCCTCTGTGTCGGGTCAGACCATCGAAGTGAAAGGTCCGAAAGGCACTCGTAGCTTCACCGCCACCGACGACGTTACGTTGTCGGTTGAAGACAACGTGGTCAAGATCGATCCCCGTGGCATGTCCAAGCGTGCGCGACAGCAGTGGGGCATGAGCCGCACCATGGTCGCTAATCTTGTTGAAGGCGTAACAAACGGCTTCAAAAAAGAGCTGGAGATCCAGGGTGTTGGTTACCGGGCTCAGATGCAGGGTAATACCCTGAAGCTGAACCTAGGCTACAGCCACGATGTTGATTTCACTGCTCCGGAAGGTGTCACCATCACCGCGCCGAAGCAGACCGAGATCGTTGTGGAAGGTATCGACCAGCAGCAGGTGGGCGAAGTCGCGGCCAAAATCCGCGAATGGCGCCGTCCCGAGCCGTACAAAGGCAAGGGCATCCGCTATAAGGGCGAGTTCATCTTCCGCAAGGAAGGCAAGAAGAAGTAAGGACGCAGACAATGGCAAACAGCAAAAGAACCCTGTTTCTGAAGCGCCGCCTGCGCGTTCGGAACAAACTTCGCAAGGTCAACGCGGGTCGTCCGCGTCTGTCAGTACACCGTTCGAACAAGAACATCTCTGTTCAGCTGATCGACGACGTACGTGGCGTGACCCTGGCCGCAGCCTCGACCCTGGAAAAGGATCTGGGCGTTGTGGGCAAGAACAACGTCGAAGCGGCCACCAAAGTGGGCGCGGCCATCGCCGAGCGTGCCAAAAAGGCGGGCGTCGAAGAGGCCTATTTCGATCGTGGCGGCTTCCTGTTCCACGGCAAGGTGAAGGCTCTGGCCGACGCTGCGCGTGAAGGTGGTCTGAAGATCTAAGACTTGCGGGCGGGTTTCGATCCGCCCCGATGATCCGGGGGCCTCGGCACTAGTCGGGGCTCACTTGGATTGAACAAACGGCGCCGAGAAGCGCCACATGAGAAAAGGGATGCCAAATGGCAGAACGTGAAAACCGTCGGGGCCGTGGCCGCGACCGTGAAGAAGCACCGGAATTTGCAGACCGTCTGGTCGCAATCAACCGCGTGTCGAAAACCGTAAAAGGTGGTAAGCGCTTTGGCTTCGCCGCTCTGGTGGTCGTCGGTGATCAGAAAGGCCGCGTCGGCTTTGGCAAAGGTAAAGCCAAAGAAGTACCTGAGGCCATCCGCAAGGCGACTGAACAAGCCAAGCGTCAGATGATCCGCGTGCAACTGCGCGAAGGTCGTACCCTGCACCACGACATCGAAGGCCGTCACGGCGCCGGTAAAGTGGTTATGCGTACCGCGCCTGAAGGTACCGGTATCATCGCCGGTGGTCCGATGCGTGCTGTGTTCGAAATGCTGGGCGTTAAGGACGTTGTTTCCAAGTCGCTGGGCTCGCAGAACCCGTACAACATGATCCGCGCCACCATCAACGGCCTGCAAAAAGAGCAGAGCCCGCGTTCGGTTGCCGCACGTCGCGGTAAAAAGGTCGCCGACATCCTGCCCAAGCGGGACGAAGCACCGGCTGCCGCCGAAGCAGAAGCGTAAGGAGAGCGAACAATGGCAAAAACCATCGTCGTCAAGCAGATCGGCTCCCCGATCCGCCGCCCCGCCGAACAGCGCGCAACCCTGATCGGCCTGGGCCTGAACAAGATGAACCGCACCCGCGAGCTGGAGGACACTCCTTCGGTCCGCGGCATGGTCAACAAGATCCCGCATCTGGTTGAGATCATCGAAGAGCGCGGCTAAGCGCAGTCTTTTTTTTGAGAATTGAAAGGCCCTCGAAAACTCGGGGGCCTTTTTTCGTGTTTGCGATTATGTTTGTCTGCTGCGAGCCCAACGCAGCTATAAAACATGAGCGCGTTTGCGGTGAAGTGTTACCCCTCCGGAGTGTACCAAATGGGCGAAGTATAAGCCCGTTCTTGTGTGGATGTAGGTACTTCTTCAGGTAGTTCGTCGCCGAACCGAATAGCTTCGTAAACCGTCCATCGCGGCGTGGGGATTTCCAGCACGCGCGCGTAGTAAAAGGCTTTTTGTCCCGGATCAAACTCGGGATCAGACCAGACGGTTATCAATTCCGGCGATCCGATTGAATTCGTGAACGTGCCGGTTTCGACGTCCACGGTATTGCCGACAGGCGGTAGCTTGCCATCGGCACCGATATCCCGATCGCCGGACCAGACGACATCAAAAACCTTTTCTTGTGTCTCACCGGCTTCTGTTAGCCAGCCCTTGACTATCTGAATACGATCCAGATTACCCGAGTACGGATCCTTGAGTGCAGCGACGAGAAAATTCGGCGCAAAGGCATCACCGGGCGCTTCCGGTAGATCTGCCCCCATCGGTACGCCTTTGCCATACCCAATCTCCGCAGGAAGCCGCGATTGAGCATCGTGTTCTTCGAAATCCCATCCCCCGAAGAAACGTACCGTGATCCGACTACCCGTTGTACCATATACTTCCTTGCGTTCCATCGCGTCGAAAATAGATGCTCGCGTATTTTCCTTGGCCCAAACCGCCGCATAACCAGAGGCAGCCATCTGCCAGCCCAGAATTCTGGTCGCTTCAAACTCGCCGACAACATGCTGCCAGCGCCCAGGCTCAGGTTCCACGCCTGAGTGCTTACCAAAAAAGTTATCTTCCTGAGCTGTCGCCAAGGCCGTGTGACTGTCTGTGGATCCCACGACACCGAACTTGTAAGGGTTGGTCCCAAGCTGCGTCTCAAGCTTCAATCCATTTTTTAAAGCCTCGCGAGCATACTCGTACTGCAACATCCAGTCTTCTTTGGGGACAGGGCCCAGGTTTGCGACGTCCCATGTTTCGTAATCTGCAAACTCGTCATTTGGGCTCAGGAACGGGTGGGCCTCGCCGTCGCCTTTGATCTGAGTAATCTCATACAGTGGCTCCCATTTGGCGCGTCTTTCCGCGTAATCTCCTGTGAGCGGTTCGCCGGTATCGGGGTTTGTCTCGACAGGAAACATCAAACCATTGGAAACATTTCCGTTGTGCGCCAATGCAAGGACGCGCCCGCCTGTCGTTTCTTCGTATCTTTCCATCCAATCCCACAGATCTTCAGGATTGAAAGTCTCGGCAGTCGTAAACGGCAACATTTGCCGCGCGCGAATTTTGTCGTCCCTATAGATGACATTACGGTGCAAGTTGTTACCACCCTCTGTCGACGTCCATTCGTAGCCGATAAACGCGGTGAACGATCCCGGTTGATCATAGGCATCTGCAGTTTCCGTAAAGTCATCCCAAACCGACTGTACAAAACGACGGTCCGCAATAGCCTCCGGCAAAGCTTCACCGGTAATTCCGGCGAAAGTTTCGATAACCTCCATTGTCGCTCCAAGAGCCACATTGCCTCCTTGGTTCAACCTGTCGTTCCAATCGCGTAAAGTTGGGTCGCCCATCAAAGTTGCGTTCCCCGCGACGATCTCGTTCATCGCCCCCATCGCGTCTGAATGGTCTGAAACAACGAGCCAATCGAGCGGGCGAGACAACTTCGCCCGTAGGCCGTGAGAAGTAGTTACTTCTTCTCCTCGTGCAAACCGAAACGCGTCTGAAGGCGAAAGAAGTACACCAAACGCACGCGCGTCAAGTGAGAGCGATGTATGCAAGTGGGTGTCGCCCCAAAGAGGTCTAGTTGGAAAGTCACGTCCCGCATAAGGCGAAAACGCATCTGATGCAGGGGCATGCATGTCGGCCTCCGAGATGGTCATTTCACCAACTTGCCTACCCTCGGTGGTTTCTTGTGCCCACGCAGAGGTAGATGACATACAAAGCCAAATAAATAAGGTCGCACTGAAAGGAATTTTCATGGCTATATTCCCTGCTAATCAGACTATAGCTTATGCGACCATTCTCATATGCTTGCTGTCAACCTCGTTTTTGTTTCCGCGAGGAGCATCTGTGCTTGATTGAATTTGTGTGTAACTACCCGAATCCGTCGCCGCAGCTTAGCCTCGTATACCGCGAAATCAAACAGCGGCTTTGCCTGCTGAGCGGACACTCGGTGCATTCAGAGTAGCAGGTGGACCCTGTATTGCCATTCACAAAACGCATACCGGCTAGACCGAAACACGCGTTGTTAGCGTTATCGTCTGTGCCTATCTCACGCCTGTCCAATGAAGGAACAAATCAAGTGACATCGGGGAATGCGCCCCGACATTCTAAAGGATCAAAGATATGGCACATACAGCTACACTGACACATGGCGGCTTCAATCTGAGCGCCCGTATTGCGAACCTGTTTGAGCGCGTGAAAGAAAACCGCGCCCGGGCGACGGAATATAACCGCACCTATACCGAGCTTCAGCGCCTGACTAACCGCGAACTGGATGATATCGGTATTCGTCGCTGCGATATCGCGGATATCGCGCGCGAACACGCCTACTGTGGGTAACACCCCAACCACTCACCGTTGAAGAGGCGCCTATACGGCGCCTCTTTTGGTATTGGGGATGTGATTGAACAATGCTTGCAACCGAGGCCGCAACGCTGTAGAGCGCTCCGGTGGATTTCCGTCCACAAGAATCAAAATCAAGAAATGCCGTGTTTGGCCCATCACGCTTCGGGGGTCACATCCGGCTTAGGAGAAGCGAAATGAAACTGAACGAATTGCGCGACAATCCCGGCGCCGCACCGAAACGCACCCGCGTTGGCCGTGGCCCCGGTTCCGGCAAAGGTAAAATGGGTGGCCGTGGTATCAAAGGCCAGAAATCCCGTTCGGGTGTGGCCATCAATGGCTACGAAGGCGGCCAGATGCCGCTGTACCAGCGCCTGCCCAAGCGTGGCTTCAACAAGCCGAACCGCAAGGAATTCGCCGTTATCAATCTGGGCCTGATCCAGAAATTCGTCGACGCCGGCAAGCTGGACGCCAAAGCTGCGATCACCGAGGACGCGCTGGTTGCATCCGGTCTGGTCCGTCGCAAGCTGGACGGTATCCGCGTTCTGGCGAAAGGCGAGATCAGCGCCAAAGTGAACCTGGAAGTCACCGGTGCTTCGAAAGCTGCTGTTGAAGCGGTTGAGAAAGCGGGCGGCTCACTTACGGTCACAAAAGCTGCTGCGGCAGAGTAAGCGCTTGTGAGCGGGCCAAGACCCGCTTACATAGACCTCAGAGTTTTCCAAGACGCCGCCCGAGCCGGAAAACGGTTCCGGGCGGTGTTTTCATAAGAGAGACCGATTTATGGTATCAGCAGCAGAACAAATGGCAGCCAACACAAGCTGGGCTGCTTTGGGCAAAGCCACCGATCTGCGCAACCGCATCCTGTTCACGCTGGGTTTGTTGATCGTCTATCGTCTGGGCACCTTCATTCCGGTTCCAGGTATCGACGGGCAAGCCCTGCGTGAGTTCATGGAGCAAGCGGGGCAGGGCATCGGCGGCATGGTTTCGATGTTCACCGGCGGGGCGCTGGGGCGGATGGGTATCTTTGCCCTCGGCATCATGCCCTATATCTCGGCCTCGATCATCGTGCAGCTGCTGACATCGATGGTTCCCGCGCTCGAACAGCTCAAGAAAGAGGGCGAGCAAGGGCGCAAGAAGATCAACCAATACACCCGTTTCGGTACCGTGGCTCTGGCCACCGTTCAGGCTTATGGTCTGGCGGTTTCGTTGGAATCGGGCGATCTTGCGACCGATCCGGGCATGTTCTTCCGTATGTCGACCATGATCACTTTGGTCGGCGGCACCATGTTCCTGATGTGGCTGGGCGAGCAGATCACCGCGCGCGGCATCGGTAACGGTATCTCTCTAATCATCTTCGTTGGCATTATTGCCGAGGTTCCCGCCGCTCTGGCGCAGTTCTTCGCTTCGGGCCGCAGCGGTGCGATCAGCCCCGCCGTGATCGTGGGTGTGATCATCATGGTCATCGCCGTGATCACCTTTGTGGTGTTCATGGAGCGGGCCCTGCGCAAGATCCATATCCAATACCCGCGCCGTCAGGCTGGTATGAAAGTCTACGAAGGCGGCTCCAGCCACCTGCCGGTCAAGGTGAACCCGGCGGGTGTGATCCCTGCGATCTTTGCAAGCTCGCTGCTGTTGCTGCCGGTAACGATCTCGACCTTCTCGTCGGGCGCCACAAATGGCCCGGTGATGTCGTGGCTGCTGGCCAACTTCGGCCCCGGACAGCCGCTTTATCTGCTGTTCTTCGCTTCGATGATCGTGTTCTTCGCCTATTTCTACACGTTCAACGTGTCGTTCAAGCCGGACGATGTGGCGGACAACCTGAAAAAGCAGAACGGTTTTGTACCGGGTATCCGTCCGGGCAAGAAAACCGCCGAGTATCTGGAATACGTGGTCAACCGCGTGCTGGTTCTGGGTTCGGCCTATCTGGCGGCCGTTTGTCTGCTGCCTGAAATCCTGCGGGGCCAGTTTGCTATCCCGTTCTATTTCGGAGGCACCTCGGTTCTGATTATCGTCTCTGTGACCATGGACACGATCCAACAAGTCCAGAGCCACCTGCTGGCGCATCAATACGAAGGGCTGATTGAAAAGTCCCAGCTGCGCGGCAAAGGCAAGAAACGCGGCAGAAAGGGAGCTGCTCGTCGATGAACATCATTCTTCTCGGCCCCCCGGGGGCAGGCAAAGGAACGCAGGCGCGTCACCTGGTTGAAACCCGCGGTATGGTGCAACTCAGCACCGGAGACATGCTGCGCGAGGCGAAAACCTCGGGCACGGAAATGGGCCAGAAGGTTGCTGCGATCATGGACGCGGGCAAGCTGGTCACCGATGAGATCGTGATCGGCTTGATCGAAGAGAAACTGACCACCGAAAAAGGCGCCGGTTTCATCTTTGACGGCTTCCCCCGGACGCTGGCGCAGGCCGACGCGTTGTCGGCTCTGCTGACCAAGCTGGGCCAGTCGCTGCATACGGTGATCGAGATGCGTGTGGACGATGACGCGCTGGTGGACCGGATCACGGCGCGGTCAACCTGCGGCGGATGTGGTGAGGTCTATAACGACAACACCAAGCCGATTCCTGCGGATGGCAAATGCACCAATTGCGGCAAGGAAAATGACTTTGTCCGTCGCGCCGACGACAACGAAGACAGCCTGCGCACGCGGTTGATGGAATACTATAAAAAGACCTCTCCGCTGATTGGTTACTACTACGCCAAAGGCGATCTGCGTCCGGTGAACGGGCTGGCGGATATCAAGGAAGTTACGGCGTCGATTGAAGCTGTTTTGGGGTGATGCAGTCGACGACTGTTCCGGTTCCTGAAGATCTTGAAGAAGCATTCGAAAGATATGGAGAGCTTATAAAGGCGGAAAGCACTACGTTCAGGCAACGAACCTTGCCTGCTATTTGCGTGTTTACGGCTATCTTTATGTTTGGTCCGATACTCGGTTTCTTTCCACCGCTCAAATCGACAATATCGGTTGCCTTCTTATTTTCTCTTCCATTCCTTGCTTTTAGATTTTTTGGAGGGAAACTCAGTGCAGAGCGTGAAGAGATACAGTGTAAATTTTCGGATCAAGGCCTCCGGATTTGCCACGATATGTCGCATCGGGTCGATGTGGTGAGGGAATGAAATTCCAACCTCACTTTGTATGGCTTGACGATCCTCTTAAAAGTCTCTACGCACCCCCATCCCTAAAGGGAATCAAGACCGCATGCGGGATTCGTCCCAATTGCCCCGACCACCTCGAATAATACTGGACCCTCTGGCGTCACTGCCACGGTCAAGTGTTGTGAAAAAAGGTTCCGGAGTTACGGAACCGCAACAAAAAGGAAAGTGACACGTGGCACGTATTGCCGGCGTAAACATCCCGACTGCAAAGCGGGTACCAATCGCCCTCACATATATCACCGGTATCGGAAACACCTCGGCCAAAGCGATCTGCGAAGCCGTAGGCATCGAAGCGCACCGTCGCGTCAATGAACTGTCCGACGCCGAAGTTCTGGCCATCCGCGAGCACATCGATGCAAACTTCACCGTCGAAGGTGACCTGCGTCGTGAAGTTCAGATGAACGTCAAGCGCCTGATGGACCTGGGCTGCTATCGCGGTCTGCGTCACCGCCGCAACCTGCCGGTTCGCGGTCAGCGTACCCACACCAATGCTCGTACCCGCAAAGGCCCCGCAAAGGCCATTGCCGGTAAGAAGAAATAAGGGAGGGTCTGACCGATGGCACGTGATAAGACTCGCGTTAAGCGCAAAGAGCGTAAGAACATCGCATCGGGCGTTGCCCATGTGAACTCGACCTTCAACAACACCAAGATCCTGATCTCGGACGTACAGGGCAACGCCATCTCGTGGTCGTCTGCCGGTACCATGGGCTTCAAGGGATCGCGGAAATCGACCCCCTACGCCGCTCAGATGGCTGCAGAAGATGCAGGCAAAAAGGCGCAGGAACATGGCGTCAAGACGCTGGAAGTCGAAGTTCAGGGCCCCGGTTCGGGTCGTGAATCGGCTCTGCGTGCGCTGGCTGCAGTGGGCTTCAACATCACGTCGATCCGCGACGTGACCCCGATCGCTCACAACGGCTGCCGTCCGCCGAAGCGTCGTCGCGTCTAAGCGATTTTGAATTAGGCTGGGGCTGTGTTTTTGCACGGCCCCAGCACGTCATTTTGAACCTCGGGCGTCTGCACCTTGTTGGTCATGGGGCGCGGACAGGAATGGAGGGATTACATGATCCATAAGAATTGGGCAGAATTGATCAAGCCGACCCAGCTTGACGGCAAGCCGGGCAACGATCCCGCACGTCAGGCAACCCTGGTTGCAGAACCGCTGGAACGTGGCTTTGGTCTGACCCTGGGCAACGCGCTGCGTCGCGTTCTGATGAGCTCGCTGCAAGGCGCGGCCATCACCAGCGTTCAGATCGACAACGTCTTGCACGAGTTCAGCTCGGTTGCCGGTGTACGTGAAGACGTCACCGACATCATCCTGAACCTCAAAGGCGTATCCCTGCGCATGGAAGTCGAAGGGCCCAAGCGCCTGTCGATCAATGCCAAAGGCCCCGCAGTTGTCACCGCTGGCGACATCAGCGAAAGCGCTGGCATCGAGGTTCTGAACCGCGATCACGTCATCTGCCACCTGGATGATGGCGCTGACCTGTTCATGGAACTGACCGTCAACACCGGCAAAGGTTACGTTTCGGCTGAGAAGAACAAGCCCGAAGACGCACCCATCGGCCTGATCCCGATCGACGCGATCTATTCGCCGGTCAAAAAGGTTGCCTATGACGTTCAGCCGACCCGTGAAGGTCAGGTTCTGGACTATGACAAGCTGACCCTGAAGATCGACACCGACGGTTCGATCACGCCGGAAGACGCGCTGGCATTTGCCGCACGCATCCTGCAGGATCAGCTGTCAATCTTCGTCAATTTCGACGAGCCGGAATCGGCTGGCCGCCAGGACGAAGACGATGGTCTGGAGTTCAACCCTCTGCTGCTGAAGAAAGTGGACGAGCTGGAACTGTCGGTCCGTTCGGCAAACTGCCTGAAGAACGACAACATCGTTTACATCGGCGATCTGATCCAGAAGACCGAAGCCGAGATGCTGCGCACTCCGAACTTCGGCCGCAAGTCGCTGAACGAGATCAAGGAAGTGCTGTCCGGTATGGGTCTGCACCTCGGCATGGATGTCGAGGACTGGCCGCCCGACAACATCGAAGATCTGGCCAAGAAATTTGAAGACGCGTTCTAAGCGCGTTTTCACAAATGCCCGGGCTGCCGGGGACCATATGGGCACTTCCGCCCCAAGGAGAGCCGGTGACACGCATCGCCGGCCAGACAAAGCAAAACGCGAAAGAAGGAACTAGAAAATGCGTCACGCACGTGGTTATCGCCGCCTGAACCGTACTCATGAGCACCGCAAAGCTCTGTTTGCAAACATGGCTGGCTCGCTCATCGAGCATGAGCAAATCAAAACAACTCTGCCCAAGGCAAAAGAACTGCGCCCGATCGTTGAAAAACTGATCACTCTGGGCAAGCGCGGCGACCTGCACGCCCGCCGTCAGGCCGCAGCACAGCTGAAAGAAGACAAAGACGTCGCCAAGCTGTTCGAAGTTCTGGGCCCTCGTTACGCCGAGCGTCAGGGCGGTTATGTCCGTATCCTAAAAGCAGGCTTCCGCTATGGCGACATGGCACCGATGGCGATCATCGAATTCGTTGACCGCGACATCGACGCCAAAGGCGCAGCTGACAAAGCTCGTGTTGCCGCTGAAGAGGCCGCAGACGAAGAATAAGCCTTGGCTATATCTGAGTTTCAGCCCCCGCGTCGCAGACGCGGGGGTTTTCTTTTGCTCCGTGTGACAATCCAAGGCGGTCTAAATTTAATTGCTTTCGGCTTTCAGAATGCCATCCGCTGACGCTCCCGCGGACAAATTGGCGTCAGAGAAATCCTCTGTCTCTGGCAGTTCCAGATGAAGAGACGAGGTGTGATCGATTTCGATCTCTCCCCGGGTCAATGTATAATCAAGTACGTGCCCACCGGTGGTCCGGTCGTCAGAGATGAAATGCAAGTGGTAACCCGGTACGCCGATCCCGACTGCGTAGTCAGGGCAGCGGAACCCGAGAATAGTTCCCTCCACGTTTTCCAATTCAAACTCGGCCTGCGTTTTGACGACTTCCAGCAAAGGTCTGTATGGCCGTTCCTGTTTCAAAACGTTTCGATACCTAATGTGTTTGATCAATCCGGTGAAACGAACCGCATAAAACAGGTTCTTTGCATCGGCCATGTCATCCAAACCCTCCTCGAAATCGGATTTGTTAACCGGAGAATCCAACGCAAGCGAAATCGTTGGTTTGAAGTCAATGACGGCTGCGTATGGTGTCAGCGCGCCGTTATCCGCAATTGTCGCTTTGCCTTCCCCATCCAGGCGATAAGCGACACCATCCAGCACCACCATTTCTCCGTCCAGGGCGTTGAAGGTACCGAGACCGAAATCTCCGTGTTCCAGCAGCTGACCAATGGAAACAGTCCCATCATAGACCCCCTGCATGACGGCACTCAGTAGTGAGGCCTGGTAATACTCGTGGGCGTGCTCTTCCCGCACAAAGCTCTTATTTCGATGATGAGAGGCAAGGGCCGTTGCAAAGGTCAATTCCCGGTCTTTGTGCATGGTCGTTCCCTCTGATTGGATTCAGCGCCAAGTCCAACACATAACACAACTCCCTGTGAAACTTTTGCAACGCTTTGCGAAGCCATAATGCTGAAGCTGTGTATTTGTGCGAATAGCTCAAAAGAAAGCGGTAGATCCTCGGCATTGTCGAAGGCAGCGGGTTATGTCGCTTGCAATCTTTGCACCGGCCCCGCATATCCGGTTGGCGATATTGCCGGAGGGCCGATGATGCTAAGACTATTGTGTTCCCTAGTATTGCTGATGGGCGCAATACCGGCAGCCGCGGAGACGCAGGTACCAAAAAGCCAGACCGAAATCAGCCTCGGGTTCGCCCCTGTCGTAAAGCAGGCTGCCCCGGCGGTTGTGAACATCTACGCCAAGATTGTGCGCGAAGGGCGGGCAAATCCGCTATTTTCTGACCCGTTCTTTCAGGACTTCTTTGGCCGTGGATTTGGGACGCCACGCCCCCGTGTGCAGAATTCGCTCGGCTCTGGCGTGATCCTCACAGGTGATGGGTATGTGGTGTCAAACTACCACGTTGTGGGGATGGCATCGGAAATTCAGGTCGTGACTACCGACCGTCGTGAATTCACTGCCGAAGTCGTTCTGGGTGACAAAGAAAGCGACATTGCAATCTTGCGGTTGGAAGAGGCAAACGATCTGCCGTTCCTGCAGATGCGCGATTCCGATCAGGTTGAAGTAGGAGAGCTGACGCTGGCGATCGGAAATCCGTTCGGCGTAGGCCAAACTGTTTCATCAGGAATTATTTCAGGGCTGGCGCGTACCGGAACAGCGACGGGAAATGCACGAGGGTACTTCATTCAAACCGATGCGGCGATCAACCCGGGCAATTCCGGTGGCGCGCTTATCGATGTGAATGGCGATCTGATTGGTATAAACACCTCAATCCTGACACGGTCAGGTGGATCGAACGGTATCGGATTTGCCATTCCGGCCAATCTGGTGGCCGAATTCCTGCGGCAGGCGCAGGCAGGCAACGAAAGCTTCGTAAGTCCTTGGGCAGGAATGGCCGGTCAACACATGAGCGCGGATATAGCCGAGTCTCTGGGTATGGCCATCCCTCTCGGGGTGGTGATTTCTGACTTACATGAACTGAGTCCGCTGGCAGAAGCGGGTCTGCGGGTCGGGGACGTTGTCACTCATGTCGACGGAGACGAGGTGAATTCTCCGGCCGAGATGAAATTTCGCATGGCTGTTGCCGGGGTGGGTGGAAAGTCGGTCCTGACTCGGCTGCGGGGCGAAGACCGCTCGGATATTGAAGTGGCGCTGATCAAACCGCCTGAAACGCCTGCGGCGGATGAGACTACGCTGGACGAGGATACGGTCATGCCAGGTCTGATCGTTTCGGGTGTAAATCCGGCGGTGATCGTAAAGCTTGGCTTGTCGCTGTCTCAGACCGGCGTCGTAGTGGTTGATCCGAACCGCTATGGCGGCCGCGCAGGATTGCGTGTGGGCGATGTCGTAAAAGGTATCAACGGAACCAGAACCGAGACACCGGAGGATATCGTTCAGGCCCTGACCGATCCAGGTCGCCGGGTACAGATGGAGATTGAGCGGGGAAGCCGGTTAATCTCATTGCGGTTTCGGTTGTGATCCGTGAGTGATTTGTTCGATACCGGTTCTGCGGAACCAACCGCTTCGCCGCACAGGCCGCTTGCGGATCGCTTGCGCCCACAATCCCTGTCTGAGGTGATCGGGCAAGAGCAGGTTTTGGGACTAGATGCGCCATTGGGGGTGATGCTCGCGTCAGGTAGCCTGTCCAGCCTGATCTTCTGGGGCCCGCCGGGTGTAGGAAAGACAACCATCGCCCGGTTGCTGGCGCAGGAGACCGATCTGCATTTCGTACAGATCAGCGCGATTTTTACCGGTGTGCCGGATCTGAAGAAGGTATTTGAGGCTGCTAAAATCCGTCGTCAGAACGGGCAGGGCACCTTACTATTTGTTGACGAAATCCACCGTTTCAATAAAGCGCAACAGGACGGGTTTCTGCCGCATATGGAGGACGGCACGATCCTCCTGGTTGGCGCGACGACCGAAAACCCTTCCTTCGAGCTAAACGCGGCGGTACTCAGCCGGTCTCAGGTGTTGGTTCTGGAACGCCTTAGCCTTGCTGATCTTGAGCGTTTGACACAACGCGCCGAGAAAGAGCTTGACCGCGCCTTGCCACTAACGTCTGCCGCCCGCGAGGCGCTGCAGGAGATGGCGGATGGCGACGGTCGCGCACTACTGAACCTGATTGAACAGGTAGCTGCTTGGAAAGTGGACGCCGATCTGGACCCGGATGCATTGTCGACGCGCCTGATGCGGCGGGCCGCAAAATACGACAAATCGGGGGATGAGCATTATAATCTGATCTCAGCCCTGCACAAATCGGTGCGTGGATCGGACCCTGACGCGGCGCTGTATTGGTTTGCGCGGATGCTGACCGGCGGCGAAGACCCGCGCTATCTGGCGCGGAGGATCACGCGGATGGCGGTTGAAGATATCGGTTTGGCCGATCCTCAGGCGCAATCGATCTGCCTGCACAGTTGGGAAACCTATGAACGGCTGGGCTCGCCCGAGGGCGAGTTGGCACTGGCGCAGGCGTTGGTGTATCTGGCTCTCGCTCCGAAATCGAACGGGGCCTATGTGGGGTATAAGGCGGCGATGCGGCTGGCCAAGCAATCGGGCAGTGAACCGCCACCCAAACATATCCTGAACGCTCCGACATCGCTGATGAAGGATCAGGGATATGGTGCAGGGTATGCCTATGACCACGATGCCGAAGATGGGTTCTCGGGTCAGAACTATTTCCCGGATGATATGAAGCGCCCGGTTCTCTATCAGCCGATAGAGCGTGGTTTTGAGCGCGAGCTGAAAAAACGGCTGGAATACTTCGCCAAGCTGAGAACGCAACGCAATCAGGGCTAGACTTGACTCTGCACCCGATGCGCGCGACAGACGCGCATGATTTCTAAGGCACTGAAACACGCACAATCCGGGCGGATCAGCCGTGCGGAACAAGGGGCAATGGCATGAGCGGCGTACAGGTGATCACCGTAGCAGAGGACGATGGCGACCAGAGGCTGGATCGTTGGCTGCGCCGCCTGTTTCCTCATGTCAGCCAGGGCCGGATCGAGAAGATGTGCCGCAAGGGTGAACTGCGCGTAGATGGCAGTCGGGTCAAAGCTTCGACGCGGCTAGAGGCCGGGCAGTCTGTGCGCGTGCCGCCGCTGCCAGACGCCGACCATAAGCCCGCTGTCGTAAAGCATCGTGTTTCGGACGCTGACGCAAAGATGATCCAGTCTTGCGTGATTTATAAAGACGATCACGTGCTGGCGCTGAACAAGCCGCATGGCTTGCCAGTTCAGGGTGGCAGCGGTCAAACCCGCCATGTGGACAGCCTGTCCGAAGCGTTGCGCTTTGGGTATGACGAGAACCCGCGCCTTGTGCATCGTTTGGATAAGGACACATCTGGCGTTCTGCTGATGGCCCGTACGCGCGAGGCCGCCAAAGGGCTGACGGCAGCCTTCCGGCACCGAAACACCGAAAAGATCTATTGGGCGCTGGTAGCTGGTGTTCCAACTCCGTACCTGGGCGAAATCAAGACCGGGCTGGTCAAGGCACCGGGGCATGGTAAGCATGGCGAAGGCGAGAAGATGATCGCTGTTCATCCGAGCGAGGTGAACGATACGCCCGGCGCAAAACGCGCGCATACGCTCTATGCAACGCTCTATCGCGTTGCAGGGCGAGCCGCCTGGGTTGCGATGGAGCCGGTGACTGGGCGAACTCATCAGCTGCGTGCGCATATGGCGGCGATCGGTCACCCGATCATTGGCGATGGGAAATATGGCGGCTCGGGGCAGGAAAACCTCGGCGATGGCTGGGGCGCGCAGTTGGGAGGTATCATCAGCAAAAAGCTGCACCTCCACGCCCGCAGCCTGTCCTTTGAACACCCGATGACCCGCAAACCCATCTCGCTTACGGCGCCTTTACCGGATCATATGAAACACAGCTGGGATACGCTGGGCTGGACCGAAGACCTCGCTGCAGATGATCCGTTTGAGGAGTTGCGATGAACGCCCCATTGCGGCTAGTCCTGTTTGATGTGGATGGCACTCTGGTCGATAGTCAGGGTGCCATTGTTTCGGCAATGACCGCCTGTTTTCAGGCGCAGTCACTGCCGGTCCCGGACCGTGACGCCATCCTGTCCATCGTCGGTTTATCTCTGCCCCATGCAATGGCGCGTCTGGCAGCAGATCAGTCCGAGCGGATACAAAGCGCATTGGTTGACGGATATAAGCAGGCCTATCACGCGCAAAGGTTGGAGCAGGGCGCCGCAAGCTCGCCGCTTTATCCCGGTGCGCGCCAAGTGATTGAGGCTCTTCACGCTCAGCCCGAGGTTCTTTTGGGAGTGGCCACAGGCAAATCTCAGCGCGGGCTTGATGCGCTGCTTGAAGGGCATGGGTTGCAGCAGCATTTCATTACTCGTCAGGTTGCAGATCACCACCCGTCCAAGCCGCACCCGTCGATGATAGAAACAGCTTTGGCTGAAACGGGCGTGCCGGCTGCGCAAGCCGTCATGGTGGGCGACACCAGCTTTGACATGGATATGGCCGCAGCCGCGCAGGTTGCCGGGATCGGTGTCAGCTGGGGTTATCACGATCGTCGGGTACTGACGGCTGCGACACATGTGATCGAAACATTCGAAGAATTGCCAGGCGCACTGGCCAAGATCTGGGGCTAAAGAGATGAGCGACTGGAAACCCAAACGCTTCTGGACGACAAGCACGGTCGTTGAGACCGACGTGGGCTATACGGTTGAACTGGATGGTCGACGGGTCAAAACGCCCGCCAAGGCTGCGCTGGACCTGCCCACGCGTGCCATGGCCGAGGCCGTTGCACGGGAATGGGATGCACAGGAAAAGGAAATCGATCCGACCACGATGCCATTCACCCGTTCGGCCAATGCGGCGATCGACAAGGTGCGGCACCAGCATGGTGAGGTTGCCGATATGCTGGCCGATTACGGCGACTCGGATCTGCTGTGTTATCGGGCGACCCATCCCGAAACGTTGCAGCAGCGGCAGTCCGAGGCCTGGGATCCTGCATTGGATTGGGCTGCGGACGCGCTGGGCGCGCGGTTGATCCCGCGTGCAGGGGTGGTGCATCAACCGCAAGCTGCCGAGGTGCTGCAAGGCCTGCGTGACCGGGTGCATGGACTGAATGCGTTCCAGCTGGCGGCGTTTCATGACCTCGTCAGCCTGTCGGGGTCATTGATTCTTGGTTTTGCCGCTGCGCAGAATTGGCGCAAACCGGATGAGATATGGCGCATTTCTCGGCTGGACGAGCTTTGGCAGATCGAACAATGGGGCCACGACGATGAGGCACATGCTGCCGCCGAAGTGAAACGGGCCGCCTTTCTGCACGCAAAGCAGTTCTTTGACCTCTCGTTCTGAGACGGATTCTCGTCAAATCGTGAATTTGTGTCCGATTCTGGCAGAAAAGACCTATCGTTTTCCCTGATCCAGCCCTTGACGTTTGTTGATGAATACGCCCAAACTCGGGCCACTAAAGGGGAGACACCTTTTGGGTAACCTTTCTGGCGCCTATGCGCCGGATCGAACCGTTCCATTCAGGGATGGAAAATCAGGAAGAGGTAAAAATGAAAAAATCCGTAATTTTGGGCGTGGCAACCATTGCCGGCCTGGCTGCTGGCGCAGCTGCAGCGGGTACCGTTGACGACGTGAAAGCCCGCGGCAAGCTGAACTGCGGCGTCGCAACCGGCGTACCCGGCTTTGCCAGCCCCGATGCCAATGGTGAGTGGCAGGGTTTTGACGTGGCCGTATGCCGCGCGGTAGCCGCCGCCGTTCTGGACGACCCAAGCGCCGTTGAGTTCATCCCGACCACCGGTAAAACACGTTTCACCGCGCTGGCTTCGGGCGAGATTGACATGCTGGCCCGTAACACCACGTGGACCTTCAGCCGCGACGTCGACCTGAAGTTCGAATTCGTCGGCATCAACTACTACGATGGTCAGGGCTTCATGGTTCCCAAGGCACTGGGCGTCAGCTCGGCCAAGGAACTGGACGGTGCAACCGTTTGCATCCAGACCGGCACCACAACTGAGCTTAACCTGGCGGATTTCTTCCGCATCAACAACATGAGCTACGAGCCGGTTCCGATCGAAACCAACGCCGAAGCGCAGCAGCAGTATCTGGCTGGTGCCTGTGACGTTTACACTACCGACGCATCGGGTCTGGCTGCTACGCGCGCCACCTTTGAAAACGCAGGCGACCACGTGATCCTGCCCGAAATCATCTCGAAAGAGCCGCTGGGCCCGCTGGTCCGTCACGGCGATCACGAGTGGGGCGATGTGGTCCGCTGGACCCTGAACGCACTGATCGCAGCGGAAGAGCTGGGTGTAACCTCGGCGAACATCGACGAGATGTCCAGTGGCGCCACCGACAACCCAGAGGTAAACCGCCTGTTGGGTACCGAAGGTACGCTGGGTGAGATGCTGGGTCTGGACGCGAACTGGGCACAGCGCGCGATCAAAGTCGGCGGTAACTACGGCGAAGTGTTTGCCAAGAACATCGGGGAGGAAACCCCGATCGGTCTGGCACGCGGCCTGAACGCACAGTGGACCGATGGTGGCCTGCTGTACGCACCGCCTTTCCGCTAAGATCCACGGAAAAGGGCGCGGGGGAACCCGCGCCCTTTTTCCTTCCATAAGAAACACGCCCGGAACGATCTGAGCAGAGGCAAACTCTGCCAACATCCGGGATGCACGGGGATATACATAGGTCATGACGACACTCACTGACCCGCCGAAGGAGCACTTCCGGCTGTCCATGCTCCTTTATGATACGCGGTACCGATCTGCGACCATTCAGGTCATAGCGATGATCGGTTTCATGCTTCTGGCAGCCTGGATTATCAACAACACCATTCAGAACCTTGAAACGCTGGGCAGAACAGTCGGGTTCGACTTTTTTGCCGAACCGGCCAGCTATGACATCAACCAACGCCTGCTGGAATACGACTCGCGCGATACACATCTGCGCGCGGCGTTTATAGGCCTGCTAAACACTCTGGTTGTTGCAGTTCTGGGCTGTATCACAGCAACGATCATCGGTGTCATGGTCGGTGTTTTGCGCCTGTCGAATAACTGGCTGATCGCGCGGATCATGACGGTCTATGTCGAGATGTTCCGTAACGTTCCAGTGCTGCTTTGGATCGTGTTCGCCATGGCGATCCTGATTGAAAGCCTGCCAGCACCGCGCGCCTTCCGAGGTGAAAACCCAGAAGCCACGATGGATCTTTTTGGCACGGTCGCGGTCACAAATCGCGGTGTCTATATCCCCGAGTTTCTGTTCTCGCGCGGATTGGGCGATATCCACCTTTTCGGTACATCAAGCCTGCGCTTTGATGTTTCGCTTGACCTGATCGCCTTCTTGATCGTGTTTGGCGGCAGCATCTTTGCGATGCGCAAGGTTTCGGCCTGGGCCAATTCAACGCAAGAAAAGACCGGCGATCGCCCGACCATTTGGCACATCCAACTGGGCCTTTTGTTCGTGCCATCAGCCATCCTGCTGGGCGTTCTGGGTTTTCACCTGGGCTACCCTGAGCTGAAAGGCTTCAACTTCAGCGGCGGTACCCACCTTCGTAACTCGCTGATTGCCTTGTGGCTGGCCCTGTCGCTGTACACTGCGGCATTCATCGCCGAGATCGTGCGCGCCGGTATTCTGGCCATTTCCAAGGGTCAGACCGAGGCCGCATCCGCACTGGGCCTGCGCCCGGGCCGGACCATGCGTCTGGTGATCTTGCCGCAGGCGTTGCGGGTGATCATCCCGCCAATGATCTCGAACTATCTGAACCTGACCAAGAACTCGTCGCTGGCGATCGCGGTCGGATATATGGACATCACGGGTACGCTGGGTGGCATCACCATGAACCAAACCGGTCGCGAGCTGGAATGCGTTCTGCTGCTGATGCTGGTCTACCTGTCCATCTCGCTGAGCATTTCGGCGGTGATGAACTGGTACAACAACCGTGTCAAACTGGTGGAGCGGTAATATGAGTGATGTTTCATTTGTCCGCACGGAAATGTTGCCGGAACAGGCACCACCCGCCTCCGAGGTCGGTGTACTGGGCTGGATCAAGCATAACCTGTTTTCAAGCTGGCTGAACGCCATCCTGACGATCGTATCGCTGGTCTTCATCTACTATGTGCTCTCCAACATCCTGTCCTGGACGTTCGAATCTGTTTGGAACGCCAATTCCCTGTCGGAATGTCGTGAGATCATGATGGCCACCTGGGGCGATACGCATGGTCATGCCTGCTGGGGTGTGATCAAGGATCGTTGGCTACAGCTGCTATATGGGTTCTATCCGCCGTATCCGGCGCATCCGGATGCCACATGGTCGAACCCGCCTGAAACCGGGGCATGGCCGGCCTATTTCCGTCCGAACCTGACCTTCATCCTGTTGTTGGTTGCTATTGCGCCAGTGTTGTTCACTAAGGTGCCGCGTAAGCTGTTGATTGCAACGGCGGCTTATCCGTTCCTGCTGCCTTGGCTGATGTGGGGTGGGTCGATCTGGGGGCCGCTCATGGTCGCCGCCGGATTTGCCATCGGGTATTTCGCGTACAAGTTTGCGCTTCCGGTTGCCGGGTCTCTTGCCGCGATTATCCTTGCGATTGCGCTGCCCATACTATGGTGGCTGTTTGCTGCCGGTTCCGTGGCTGACGCAATCAATGCAATCATTCCGATCGGTATCGCGCCGGTGGAAAGCCGCGACTTTGGTGGCTTTATGCTAGCGATCCTGTTGGGTGTCGTGGCCATTGGTGTTTCGCTGCCTATCGGTATCGTGCTGGCGCTGGGTCGTCAGTCCGATCTGATGATCGTCAAATACCTGTGCGTGGGCTTTATCGAGTTCATTCGGGGCGTGCCGCTGATTACCCTGCTGTTTGTGGCATCGCTGCTGCTGAACCTGTTCCTGCCGCCGGGCACCAATTTTGACATCATCCTGCGGGTGATGATCATGATGACCCTGTTCTCGGCCGCCTATATGGCCGAGGTGATCCGGGGTGGTCTGGCTGCCCTGCCGCGTGGTCAGTACGAAGGCGCAGACAGTCTGGGCCTGAACTACTGGCAGGCGCAGCGGCTGATCATCATGCCACAGGCGCTGAAAATCTCGATCCCGGGCATCGTGAGCACGTTCATCGGTATCTTCAAGGATACGACTTTGGTCTCGATCATCGGTCTGTTCGACGTGATTGGCCTGACCAACGGCATCCGCGCCGATACCGCCTGGAACGGCGTCTACTGGGAACTGTTTGCCTTTATCGGCGTTCTGTTCTTCGTGGTTTGCTTCTCCATGTCCCGTTATTCCATGTACCTGGAGCGCAAGCTTCAGACTGGCCACCGTTAAGGAGTTCAACACATGTCTGAACTTGCAATTGAACGCGAAATCGACCGCTCCAAAATGCAGGTGAGCGACGAAATCGCCATCGAAATCACCAATATGAACAAGTGGTACGGGGCCTTCCACGTGCTGCGCGATATCAATCTGACCGTCAATCAGGGCGAGCGGATCGTGATCGCGGGGCCGTCGGGGTCGGGCAAGTCTACCTTGATCCGCTGCCTGAACGCGCTGGAGGAACACCAGCAGGGCACGATCATTGTGGATGGGACCGAGCTGTCGAATGACCTGAAAAACATCGACAAAATCCGGTCCGAGGTTGGCATGGTGTTCCAGCACTTCAACCTGTTCCCGCACCTGACCATTCTGGAAAACTGCACGCTGGCCCCGATCTGGGTGCGCAAGACGCCCAAGAAAGAGGCCGAAGAGCGCGCGATGCATTTCCTGGAAAAGGTGAAGATCCCTGAGCAGGCCGACAAGTATCCCGGTCAGCTCTCGGGTGGTCAGCAGCAGCGTGTGGCGATTGCCCGCTCGCTGTGCATGATGCCGCGGATCATGTTGTTCGATGAACCTACATCGGCGCTGGACCCTGAGATGATCAAAGAGGTGCTCGACACCATGATCGAACTGGCCGAGGAAGGCATGACCATGCTGTGTGTGACCCACGAGATGGGCTTTGCCCGCCAGGTCGCCAACCGCGTGATCTTTATGGATGCCGGTCAGATTGTGGAGCAGAACGAACCGGAAGAGTTCTTCAACAACCCGCAGAGCGAACGGACCAAGTTGTTCCTCAGCCAGATACTGGGACACTAAACTCGGATAAGAAAACCAAGAAGGCGGGGTGTCGACCTCGCCTTTTTCTATTCCAGCAGCTCGCGTGGGATCGTGAAGCCCAGAACCTCACCCTGATGCCATTTGAGCGCATTCCAGTCGGGGATATCGAACCGGATTACAGTCGTTGCACAAGTCGGATAGTCGTAGAATCTCGAATGGTCGGGCTGGTTGCGTACCAGCCGATTTGCAAATGCAGCGATGCCGGGATTATGCCCCAGCATGAGTACGGTATTGCCGGTGGCTGTGGCCAATTCGGCGAACATCTCATCGGGGCCTGTCAGATACAAGGCGGGGGTAAAGCGGATTTCCGGGGTGCTCAGCCCCAACCTGTCCCACGTTTCCCGCGTGCGCTTGGCGCTTGAGCAGTTAACTTCATCCGGTAGCCAGCCATTGCTTTGCAGCCACGCCCCAATCGCGGGGGCCGATTTGCGTCCTCGATTGTTCAACGGGCGGTCGTGATCTTCGGCAAAGGGATCGCCCCAACTGGACTTGGCATGGCGCATTAGGATCAGTGTGCGGGTCATGATCGGTGAAATGCTTTCATGTGATGCGAAGATTGCTCTGGCTGGCGCTCTGCGCCGGCGCTGAGAGGGCAGGCGAGCCGGGCAAGGCAGCCTTTATTCATGCAGCTGTGTCCCGCCTTGGTATCGAGATGATCATGACAGGCTGCCACGTCATAGAAGCTGTGGGTGTTCAATGCCCCAACCGGACAGGTTGTTGCACAAGGCGCGGGGCATTCTGTGCAGGGTGACGAATGAGAAACGGATGGAATTGAGAACTCATCCGCAAAATGCAACGCACCACGGAATGATATCATCATCCCTACCGTATCGTGCACCAGGGCCCCGACTGGACTGCTGAAGGTGCGACCGGACTTAAGTGCCCAGTCAATGAAGGGTGCGTATGGTGGGCCGCCGAACGGATAGTAGGCGGTGCCCCTCATGTCCTGCGCAAGCTGGCCGATCACCCGTCTGGACCAGCGATCAACCGGGTCGGGTTGGCCATCCTGCCACTCAGCCGAGGCCTTCAGAGCAGGCCAGAATGCCCCCGCAGCCCCCAGAAGGATCAGGGTTCCGTCATTAAGTTGCTTTGCTTCACTGGGCCTTGGATGAAGTGCACCCATAACTATCAGCCCAACCTGAGTGGCTGCTCGTTCGACATTGGCGTAGGTCATCAACGGCGGAAGGGCAGAGCCAGGCTCCAGCCCAGTTTTGTTGGTCGATCGTCCTGCCATTCCAATCCCACGCTCATTTGTTCGTGCCCGTCCCGAGGTTGTGCAATGTAAGTCCCCAGCATTCGGTCCCAGATAGACAGTGCAAAGCCATAATTGCTGTCATGCTCTGTTCGGAATACCGAATGATGTACGCGATGCATATCGGGTGTCACAAGAATCCTACGTACTACAGCGTCAACGGCAAGGGGGAGCTTCAAGTTTGAATGATTGAACAACGCTGTGCCATTAAGAAGGATCTCGAACAGGAACACAGCCAGGGCGCTGGCGCCGAGCAGATAGATTAGCCCGATTTTCAGGATCATGGACAACGCGATTTCAACAGGGTGAAAGCGGACTGCAGTAGTGACGTCCATGTCTCGGTCGGCGTGATGCACACGATGTAGCCGCCAAAGGATTGGCACCTTGTGGGTAATCAGATGCTGTAGCCAGATTGCAAAATCCAGAATCAGCACACACAGAATAAGCTCAACCCACCCTGGCCAGGCGAGCCAATTAAAAACGCCCAATCCATTTTTCCCGGCATCAATGGCAGCGCCAACTGCCAATAAGGGCAACCCAATCGCCATAGTCCTGAGCATCAGTGTGTTCAAAACAGTGATTGATAGATTGGTTAGCCACCGATTTTTTCGCGAACAGGTTCGTAAGCGTTTTGGCGCAATTGTCTCTGCCGCCGCAAACAAAACAAACAGGATCAAAAACACGCTTAGGCGAAATAGGGGCTCGTTCTCCATACATTCACAATCGGGCATGTTAATGCCCGGTGCAAGATGTTGAAGATCACTATGGCGTTAATCAGGACGGATCAAGGATCCGGCACCGTGTTCCGTAAACAGTTCGAGCAGTACCGCATTGGGCGCGCGCCCGTCCAGAATAACGACCGCCCGAACGCCATTATGCAGCGCGTCCAGCGCAGTTTCGGTTTTTGGGATCATACCACCCGCAATAGTGCCTTCACGCGTCATCTCACGAATTTGGCCAGCCTTGAGCTCGGTCACGACATCGCCCGCTGCGTTCTTGACGCCCGCTACATCGGTCAGCAGCAGCAGGCGGTCTGCCTTAAGAGCTGAGGCGATCGCCCCGGCTGCAGTGTCGCCATTCACATTGAAGGTTTCGCCATTCCGACCTGCGCCCAGCGGCGCGATCACAGGGATAACATCATGCGCAAACAGGTCATGCAGGACTTTGGGGTTCATCTCGGACGGTGTGCCGACAAACCCGAGCGAGGCGTCGGTCTGTTCGCACATCATCAAATGGGCATCCTTGCCCGACAGACCCACAGCCATGCCACCCTGCGCATTGATCGCCTGCACGATCCGCTTGTTCACAAGGCCCGACAGGACCATTTCGACCACTTCGACTGTGGCTTTGTCCGTCACGCGTTTACCACCCACAAACTCGGACTGGATGTCCAGTTTGTCGAGCATCGCATTGATCATTGGGCCACCGCCGTGCACGACGACCGGGTTTACGCCAACCTGACGCATAAGCACCACATCGCGCGCAAAGCTTTCCATGGCTTCGTCGCTGCCCATGGCGTGGCCACCTAGCTTGATGACGACAATCGCACCGTCGTATCGCTGCAGATAGGGCAGGGCGCTGTTCAATGTGGCGGCGGTGGCGATCCAATCCCGGTTCATATCTCGTGTCTTCATGGCTGATTGTCCCTCTGGGACCCTGTGTTAGGGCGTTTGGAGGATGGTGCCAAGACCGGATCGCGGAAACAGCCAATCTGAACGGGCCGTACCCGATGGGCGCGACCCGGCTTCCTTAGCTCATGACTTGTATATTGCTGAACAGCGTCACTCCAGATGCGCAATGATCGAACGCAGGGTCGGAATGCCGTCGCCCTTCTCGGATGAGGTCAACACGATCTCGGGGAAGGCTGCAGGATGTTTCGAAAGCGCGGCGCGCACCTGGTCCAGCACTTTTTCCCGGTCTTTTGCTTTGACCTTGTCGGCCTTTGTCAGAACGCACTGAAAGGTCACTGCGCTGGTATCCAGCAGCTTCATGATCTCGGCGTCCACAGGTTTCACCCCATGGCGCGAGTCGATCAGGACGAAGGCACGGCGCAGGGTCTGACGTCCACTCAGATACTGTTTCAGCAGACGTTGCCATTTTTCCACGACCTTCACCGGCGCGTTCGCATAGCCGTACCCTGGCAGGTCGACCAAATAGAGTTCAGGCCCTTGCGTGAAAAAGTTGATCTCTTGTGTACGCCCCGGCGTGTTCGAGGCACGTGCTAACCCCTTGGTGCCCGTTAGCGCGTTGATCAAGCTGGATTTACCGACATTCGAACGCCCGGCGAAACATACCTCCAGCCGATCGGGGGCAGGCAGGCCATCCATGGCAACGACGCCTTTGACGAATTCGGATGGCCCGGCAAACAGCTTTCGACCGGTTTCCGTTGCGAATTCATCTGGAGTTTCAGCTAGTGGAAAGGGAAGTGTGGTCATAGAACCTGAACCTCGTCACCGGTGTGAATGGTGGCGCCTTCCAGAACTTCGGCATAAACGCCAAAATCCTGATGATCCCAGCTGCTCAGCGCACCCAGTGTGTCGGCATCCCGCTCACCCGTTTCAGGGTTGGCGGTTGTCGCCAAACACCGCGTGATGCGTTCGCGCACATGAAAAACGGCCTCGCCGATCCGGAGGTCGCGGCCAATCCAGTCGAACTCATTCCACAGCGGCAGGCCATCGAACCAGATATTTCCGCGCCAGCGAGCGATAGAAAGATCCCTGCCTAGCTTCTGTTCGACCGCCCGATGCGATGACATGTTGCACAAACTGATCGAAGGAAAATCGCTGTCCGTCATGCCGCGATTAGCGGCGCGGATAATGCGGGCAGACGCAGCGCGATCTGCAGGCATCAGCGGTTTGACCCAGTCCAGAAAGGTATCCTGATGCGTGTCGGGCTCAAAGCTTAGATCGGGGCGATTGGGATGTCTCAGCGTGACCGAGTCGCCTTGCAGCTGCGCCGAGATTGCCATCAACTGAGGGGCCTTCGCGCCTCGGCTGAAATTGGCGCAGGGTGCCCATTCCGATCCATCCGCTTTCGACGCCTCATGTGCAACCGCCCAAACACGATCCCCGGGCATGGTATGCCCGGGGATCATGGTAATGCGATCAAGGCGTTCACGCCCGTGACTTTTGATCGGGTGCCGCCAAATGCTGGTGACCGAACCGCTCATTTGTCGTCCGTCTTTGGCGTTCGTTTGAAGCCTGATTTGATGTTGCCGAATACATCGGGCGTATAGCCCTGGCTCCGCATGATCAGGTATTGCTGGGTAAATGTGATCGTGTTGTTCGCGATCCAGTAGACCACCAAACCGCTGGCAAATCCGCCCAGCATGAACATGAAAACCCATGGCATCCAGGCAAAGATCATCGCCTGTGTTGCATCGGTCGGTGCCGGGTTCAGTTTCTGCTGCAGCCACATCGAGATACCCAGCAGCAGTGGCAGGATACCGATAAAGATCAGCGCCATGAAGCTTTCAGGCTGCGGTGCCGCCCAAGGCAGCCAACCAAAGAAGTTGAAGATTGAGGTCGGATCCGGAGCGCTGAGGTCCTGGAACGGGCCAAACCATGGGGCTTGACGCAGTTCGATGGTGACAAAAATCACCTTGTACAGCGAGAAGAAGATGGGGATCTGCATCAGGATCGGCAAACAGCCTGCGGCCGGGTTAACCTTTTCCTTCTTGTACAGCTCCATCATGCCTTGCTGCATCTTCTGGCGGTCATCCCCTGCGGCCTCTTTCAAGGCCTCCATCTGGGGCTGCAATTCCTTCATCTTGGCCATCGAAACGTAGGATTTGAACGCCAGCGGGAACAGGATCGCCTTGATGATCAGGGTCAGGCCGATGATGGACCAGCCCATGTTGCCGATCAGCAGGTTGATGTTGTGCAGCAGCCAGAAGATCGGCTTGGTCAGGAAGAAGAACCAGCCCCAGTCGATGCTGTCGATGAACTTCTGCACACCTTCGGCCTGGTATTCCCGAATGGCTTCCCATTCCTTGGCACCAGCGAACAGGCGTGTGGTCACTTTAGCAGTCTCACCCGGCGCTATGGTCAGCGTCGGCAGCACCGTTTCGGTTTGATAGATTTTGCGGCGCGAGTCATATTTTGCGGCTGCTTTGAAGGTCGAGCCCGGCTCTGGGATCAGCGTGGTCATCCAGTAGTGATCCGTGAAGCCGATCCAGCCATCTTCCTTGACCTGATAGACCTCGGCCTGCGCCCGTTCGTTCGGGTCGATGTCAAAATCGCGGACATCACCATAGTCAACTTCTGACAGCGTGCCGTCCGCCATGCCGATCACACCCTCATGCAGGATGAAGAAGTTTTTCAGGCCCGGAAGGTCGCCATCTTCACCAATACCGTGGCGTGCAAGAATGCCATAGGGGGCCATGCCCACCTCGGATTGGGTCGCGTTTTCAACCGATTGGGTAACTGTGAACATGTAGTCCTGGTCGACCGCGATGGTGCGGCGGAAAGTCAGGCCATTGCCATTGTCCCAGGCCAGCGTGATGGGGTTGTCTACGCCAAGCGTCTCACCCTCTTCCAATGTCCAGAGCGTGTTGGGGCCCGGGACATCCGCACCTGCAACTCCTGTACCCGGTGCCCAGCCGTAAAGGGCATAATAAGCCGATTCCGAACCAACCGGAGACAGCAGCTCAACAATAGGCGCGCCTTCTTCGATCGAGACTTTATAATCTTTCAGAAACAGCTCATCGATCCGCCCGCCGGACAGGGACAGGCTGCCTTTCAGACGGGGGGTGTCGATGTTGACGCGAGGGGCTTGTTCCTCTGGCAGCGTTTCCTCGGCGGTCGCTGTGGCTTCACCCACGGTGCTGGTCGCGCTGGGTGTTTGCACCTCGTCGCCTTCCAGAGCAGCAATTTCTGCAGCGTCCTGCGTCGTGGTTGATTCCGGCGGTGGGAACAGCACGAACCAGACAAGGATCACCAGAAAGCTGAGCGCGGTTGCAAGGATGAGATTTTTGTTCTGATCGTCCATCGGGGACAGCCACCTTGAGCAGTGAAACACACCCGGTGGGTTCAACAGAGTGCAGCCCCAAAGGTCAAGCGGAATCGCCCATCAAATCGCTCCGGCGCTGGATTTGGCGCACCGTAATTGCAGATTTCATCCCATTTTGCGACCGATCTTGGATGCACCCCTGATCTTGGCACGATGCGCCGCGATCCAATCCAGGGTCTGCTCAAATGGCATTGGCTCTGCAATTCCGAACCCCTGAACGTGGTTACTGCCCAATTGCGCCATCAGCGCGTGCTCGCCGGGCGTTTCCACGCCTTCGGCGAGCGTCTCGAGGTTCAGACGTTCAGCCATGGTCAGAATGGCGCTGACCAGTTGCTGCTGGCTGGGATCCTGATCGGATTTGGTGACAAACGTCCGATCAATTTTAATCCGCGAGACGTCAAACCGCTTGATAGAGGCGATTGAAGCATGTCCGGTGCCAAAGTCATCCAGGTCGATACAACATCCAAGCGCAGCCATGCCGGTTACATTCCGGGTGATCACGTCATCCGGCTTGCGAGAGAACACGGTTTCCAGAATCTCAACCGCCAGCCGATCCGGTGTCAAATCAAACTGATCCAACTCCCATTTCAGGCGGTCGATCAAGCCGGGATTGCGCAACTCATCGGATGAGAAATTGATACCGATCCGGGGCACAACGCATGCTGCAAGATCCCAAGCTTGCATCGCTTTAAAAGCATGGTGACGCATGATTTGGCCTAGCCGCTCCATCAGTTCGGCTTGCTCGGCGAAGGGCAGGAATACCTGCGGGCTGAGAACACCTTTTATTGGATGCTCCCACCTTGCCAAAGCCTCGAACCCTGTGATGTTCCCATTATCCGTTGAAACCTGAGGCTGAAACCAGGGCCGAATCTCTCCATTGTCCAATGCCGCCTCGAACTCTTTTCTCAAATTGGCTCGGACCAGGGATCGCCGACGGGTCGCGGTTGAATAGGCGCGTATGGTCGAGGGACCGCTTCTTTGCGCCTCGGACAGTGCAGCGGTGGCGGCGCCAATCCACTCATCAGCCTCGGCCTGTCGCAGGTCTGAATGCAGGCAAAACCCGATCGAGCAGGATTGGTAAACTCCTGTGCCATTCAACAAAAGCGGCTCTTCGACTGCGCTTTGGATGCGGCCGGACATTTGAATGCAAGCTTCCAGATCAAGATGTGGGGAGGGATGCAGGCCAATGAGAAACCGGTTCTGATCGATCTGCGAAAAGATGTCCTGATTTCGGATGATCGACAGGATACGATCACTGAATTGCTGCTTTACATGAGTGGCGGCAGCCTGACCGTGCAGATCCTGAAGGTCGGCATAGCCGTCCAAAGCAATTGCAATACAGGCGGCATTCTCACCTGATTTGCTGACCGATTCACTCAACGCCTCCAACTCTGATTGAAAAACGTCATAGGGAACCAGGCCGCTGGGGCGCATACCTGAACTGCGGGCTGTATAAGAACGGCTTCCCCAATTTCCGATGACGGCAAAAGCAAGGGGCAAACCCAAAGCCGTGGTAACAAGTGCACGTTCACCGCCCAACCAGAAGGCGGCTAAACACGCCGCGGGAATAAATGCCAGAACCTGCGGTCCGGTGAGAAATATCCGCAGCGTTTCGGAACAACAGTCGACAAAGAGGAATTTCCGCATAGGTTTTAGGGCCTTCAGCTTGGGCTAGGATCGCGCAAGCCAACCGTAGGAAATCAATCTGAGTCAGGCGTTAACGTAACTGGGGAATATCGTCTGAATTTTCGTCTTTTTGAATCGGATCGATCGAAAGATTTGCGAAATCAAACAGTTTTGGGTCCAGAAGATGCGAAGGCCGCGCATTGGTCAATGCCCGAAACATCACTTGCCGCCGGCCGGGGCTGTTCTTTTCCCACTGATCGAGGATCTGCTTGACCTGTTGGCGCTGCAGCCCGTCCTGACTGCCGCACAGATCGCAGGGTATGATTGGATAGTTCATCGCTTTGGCGAATTTCTCGCAATCCGCCTCGGCCACATGGGCCAGCGGGCGATAGACGAACAGATCACCTTCTTCATTCACCAGTTTTGGTGGCATGGTTGCAAGGCGACCGCCATGGAACAGGTTCATGAAAAAGGTTTCAAGGATGTCATCGCGGTGATGGCCAAGCACAACTGCGGAACAGCCTTCCTCGCGCGCGATACGATAGAGGTTGCCACGACGCAGGCGTGAACACAGCGCACAATAGGTGCGGCCCTGCGGAACTTTGTCCATCACAACGGAATAGGTGTCCTGATACTCAATCCGATGTGGCACCCCCATACGGTCTAGGAATTCTGGCAGGACTGTTGCCGGGAACCCCGGTTGCCCCTGATCCAGATTGCAGGCCAGAAGATCCACGGGCAGCAGACCGCGCCATTTCAGTTCGTAGAGCACCGCCAGAAGGGTATAGCTGTCCTTACCGCCCGATAGGCAGACCAACCAGCGGGGTGTTTTACCTTCGGCGGTGCGGTCCACCATGCCGTACTGCTCAATGGCCTCGCGCGTCTGGCGCACGATGCGCTTGCGCAGCTTCTTGAACTCGGTGGTTGAAGGCGCACCGGCAAAAAGCGGATGGATATCGTCGGCTTCATCAAACATGGGCGGGGCCTATCGCAGTTGGGTGAGCCGGGCAAGGGTCAGGGTCGTTCGTCTTCGGGCACAGGGTCATAACCGTCGCCACCCCACGGATGACAGCGCCCGATCCGGCGCGCCGCCAGCCATGCGCCCTTGATGGCGCCGTGTTTTTCAAGCGCTTCCAGCGCATAGGCCGAACAAGTCGGCTGATAGCGGCAGTTGAATCCGACCCAGGGGCTGAAGATCAACCGGTAGGCCCGGACGGGCAGGGCGAGGAGATGGGCAAATATGTTCACTTGCCACCCCCATGAATTTTGCGCAGCGCATAGCGCAAATCGTCTTTCAGCGCATCAAAGGGCCGTGCAGCGGTAACCTCGGCGCGGCCGATCAACACGTAGTCCCAGCCCGCATGCCCATGAATAGTTAATACGGCTCGCGCGGCTTCACGCAGGCGGCGTTTGGCGCGGTTGCGGGCGACGGCATTGCCGACCTTCTTTGAGCAGGTGAACCCGATGCGAATGCCCGCAGCCTCATCAGCGCCACGTTTACGCGCCTGCACCATCATCGATGCAGTGCCTTGCCGTTTGGCCCGCGCGGCTTTCAGAAAGTCCGAGCGATTCTGCAGTACGGTCAATGATTCAGATGCGCAAACGGACGCCGCCGGGGGCATCACCCGCGGCTGGTTATTACCATCCTCAGGGGCCTCCGGCGGCGTCATGTTCATAACCTGAAAGGTCGAGCGGTTTATGCGCTCAGCGACTTGCGGCCGCGTGCGCGACGTGCGTTCAGGATTTTGCGGCCGGCTTTGGTGGCCATGCGCGCGCGGAAACCGTGGCGGCGTTTGCGAACCAGGTTCGAAGGCTGATAGGTGCGTTTCATCGCTCCGTCTCCAATCTATAGCGGTGGGTGCGGCGCGGATTCGCCTGGCCCTAGTGTTCGAAGCCCGTCCTCTACTGGGTAGCGGGGGGTAAGTCAAACCCCTAGGTGGGGGTTTTGGTGCGTTTTGCAACAAATCTGTAATCTGTCCGGGCAAAAGATTTCAAAAACCGGGTTCAGAGCGCGTATCCCTCACATTAAGTGCCATAAACATCAAGGCCCCGTGAGGCCTCTGTTGCAGCGCGCGCGGGCGGCGCATGTTGTGGGCAAGATGAATGAACAAGAACCTGCTACCCAGATGAACGAAACCACCAAGATCCCGCGCAACGGGCTGGCGCGTCATATCCCATTGGCGGTGATTCTCGCCGTTGCCGCCGTGGGGTTCTTTGCGCTGGGCGACTATCTGACCTTTGAAACCCTGCGCGACAATCGCGAGGCCCTGCTGGCCTGGCGCGATTCAAACTACTGGGCGATGGCTGCGGCTTTCGTAGGGATTTACATCATTATTGTTGCCTTCTCGCTGCCTGGTGCTGCGGTCGCTTCGATGACCGGTGGGTTCCTGTTCGGGTTGCTTGCAGGAACGGCTTTTAATGTTTTTGCCGCAACCATAGGCGCTTCGACGATCTTTCTGGCCGCACGCTGGGGTTTGGGTGAATCTCTGACCGCCCAGCTTGAAGCCTCGGAAGGGACGGTCAAGAAACTGAAGGACGGGCTGCGTGAGAATGAAATCTCGGTTTTGTTCCTGCTGCGTCTTGTACCTGTGGTGCCCTTCTTCGTTGCCAATCTGGTGCCCGCATTGGTTGGGGTAAAGTTCCGAAACTTCCTGATTACGACGGCGCTGGGCATCATCCCTGGTGGGATTGTCTATACCTGGATCGGTGTTGGGCTGGGTGGTGTCTTTGATCGCGGCGAAACCCCGGATGTCTCGCTGTTATGGGAACCCTTCGTGATCGGGCCAATTATTGGCTTGTGCGCGCTGGCAGCGCTGCCGATTGTCATCAAATCCCTCCGTGGTCGAAAGGGTTCCTGATCCATGCAAGAGTTGAAAACCGATATCCTGGTGATCGGGGCCGGGTCAGGCGGGTTGTCTGTAGGCGCCGGGGCCAGCCAGATGGGTGCGGATGTCATCCTGCTGGAAGGCCACAAGATGGGTGGGGATTGCCTGAACTTCGGCTGTGTCCCATCCAAAGCTCTGATCGCCAGCGGCAAGGCTGCATATGCTCAGGCCCACGCGTCGGCTTTTGGTGTCGCGGATGTGACGCCACGGGTGGATTATGCAGCCGCCAAAGAACACGTGCAAAACGTCATCGCTCAAATCGAACCCATGGACAGTCAGGAGCGCTTTGAGGGCTTTGGCGTCAAGGTAATCCGGGAGTACGGTCGTTTCATCTCACCCACGCAGGTACAGGCCGGAGATCATCTGATCACCGCCCGTCGCGTCGTGGTGGCCACAGGTTCATCGCCCTTGGTGCCGCCGCTGCCCGGGCTGGATCAAGTGCCGTATTACACCAACGAGACCATATTCGACCTGCGCGATAAGCCCGAGCACCTGCTGATCATCGGCGGAGGTCCCATCGGCATGGAAATGGCGCAGGCGCATATCCGGCTGGGCTGCAAAGTTACCGTGATCGAGGGCCTTAGTGCGCTGGGCAAAGACGACCCTGAAGCTGCAGCCGTCGTGCTGGACAGCCTTCGGACTGAAGGTGTCGAAATCCATGAAAACGCCATGGTGTCCCAGATCCGAGAAAATGCAGGCACCATTGAGGTGGTCACTGAGAATGATGAGGTCTACGCGTGCTCTCATCTGTTGCTGGCCGTCGGACGCAAGGCCAATATCGACCGTCTGAACCTCGGCGCTGCCGGGATCGACAGCACGCGGGCAGGCATCAAGGTGGACGATTCTTTACGCACGAGCAATCGCAAGGTCTATGCCATTGGTGATGTTGCAGGTGGGCTGCAATTTACCCATGTCGCCGGATATCATGCGGGGATCATCATCCGCTCTGCCTTATTTGGGCTTCCGTCGAAAGCGAAGACCGCTCATATCCCATGGGCCACCTATACAGATCCCGAACTGGCACAGGTCGGCCTGACCGAGGCACAAGCCCGTGAACAGCATGGCGACGCGGTGGAGGTTGCCCGGTTCGACTATCACCACAATGACCGCGCAGTTTCCGAGCGCAAGACCAAGGGGTTCATCAAGGTGATGGTCGCAAAGGGCCGACCTGTGGGCGCGACAATCGTCGGATATCAGGCCGGAGAATTGATCAACTTGTGGTCGCTGGCGCTGGCCAATAATCTCAAGATGGGTCAGATCGCAGCGATGGTTTCGCCTTACCCAACGGTCGGAGAGCTTAACAAACGTGTGGCAGGAGCCTATTTCTCTCCAAGGCTGTTTGAGAATCAAATGGTTAAACGAGTGGTCAGGTTCGTCCAACGCTGGATCCCCTGACCCAAGGAGGAGCGTAAATTGAACTCGCTGTCGGGCCGATTTCTGATCCTGACGACGGTCTTCGTCATGTTGGCCGAAGTACTGATCTTTGTGCCCTCGATCGCGCGTTTCCGTGAAGATTTTCTGCTGAACCGGCTGGAACGCGCCCAGATCGCCTCGCTTGCTTTGTTGGCCGACGATATGCTGGCTGATGAGCTTGAAGCGGAATTGCTGTCAAATGCGGGGGTCTATAACGTCGTATTGCGCCGCGACGAGGTGCGTCAGCTCATGCTGTCTTCACCGATCCCGACCCAGATCACCAAGACCTTTGATTTGCGTAATGCCAGCGCTTGGGTGCTGATCCGTGATGCTGTCTCGAGGCTGTTTACCCCCGAAAACGAGGTCATTCGTGTGATCGGCGCGCCGGTCAAAGACGCAGGACTGTTGATCGAGGTGACAATGGACAGTGAGCCCTTGCGCATGGCCATGACGGATTATGGGCTCCGCATCCTTGGGCTGTCCTTTGTGATCTCAATCATAACGGCCTCGTTCCTGTTTCTGGCTGTGCGCGTGGTACTGGTGCGTCCGATCAAAAGCGTTGTTGGCTACATGCAGCGCTATGCCAGCGCACCTGAGGATGCGCGCGGCATCATCTCCCCCAATTCCAAGGTGACCGAACTGCGCGAGGCCGAAGAGGCCCTGCAGATGCTTCAAACCGATCTGACCCAGGCCCTGAAACAACGTGAACGTCTGGCCCAGTTGGGCGGGGCGGTGGCTAAGGTCAGCCACGATCTGCGCAACATTCTGACCTCTGCTCAGCTGTTTACCGATCGAATTGAGGCCAGCAATGACCCCCTGGTGGCGCGAATGGCACCCAAACTTGTCAATTCGATCACGCGGGCGGTTTCCTTGTGCGAAAGCACCTTGGCGTTCGGACGCGCCGAAGAACCAGCCCCAACCCTGACCATGGTGCGCTTGCGGGACGTTACCGCAGATGTTGTCGCCAGCGAACAACTCGCCATTGCCGATGCCTGCGTTGAGATCGTGAACGACGTACCCGAAGATCTTGTTATCCGTGCCGACCCGGAACAGATTTTCAGGGTTGTCATGAATCTTGTGCGCAATGCCCGTCAGGCGCTTTTGGTCTCTGGTAAGGCGGGGCGCGTAACAGTGTCTGCATCTGAGCTTGAAGCCGACTGGTGCATCGAAATCAGCGATACGGGTCCAGGCCTGCCTCCTAAGGCCCGAGAGAATCTGTTTACACCATTTCAGGGTGGTGTTCGCAAAGGCGGCTCGGGACTTGGGCTCGCGATTTCGCAAGAATTGGTGCGGGGTCACGGCGGAGACCTGTTTCTGAAAGACACAGGGCCTGATGGAACCACCTTTGAAATAAGGCTTCCACGCGGCGATATGACTTTTTGAAGTTTTTTTGAAGAATCGACTTGCGCGCCCTTGGCCTCGGGTCTACATACCGCCTCACCAACGCGGACCGATAGCTCAGCTGGATAGAGTACTTGACTACGAATCAAGGGGTCGGGGGTTCGAATCCTCCTCGGTCCGCCACTGGTTTCCCCTAAATTATTGAAAATAAACAACTTTTTCGCACTCGGAATCGAAAATTTAGGGGGGATTCAAACTATCCCGCAACAAATCCCGCAACATTTATTATTGAATGCACTTTGTTTGCATCGGCGCAGGATAGAATCTTGTGCCGTGGTGGTTACCAACGCAAACTCCCGGCATGAGTAATGATGAACAAAAATTTTTCGAACTAAGAAAAGAATCGAAGACATACATTTCAAAGGTCTTCTCTTATAGCGACCGCTCACCTGAAAAACTACGACAGGTGCGAATGGTGATGGAGGGCTCTGATAGGTTACAACTTGGTGAAGTTGAGGGGGCGGCATGTTTACGTCTAACCGGCGAGAAGCGAAAAACGCAGGTAACGGCACTAGTAACCCAAGACGAAAAGCAAGTGCGTCGTATCACATTGCAGAGCTTTCAAACGCGCGCGGGTGATTGGATCCAAGCTTCCGAGAAGAACGAGTTTACTTTCCGACAAGATGAATTCACCCGCCTGCTGTCGTTCTTGAAGCAAATTGAGTTCATTGATCTTTCCAACGAAGACAACTTCCAAATTGAGGACATTTCCACCCAATCAGGTCCGAAAGCGATAATTGACGCTTCTGATCGTGGGTTAGTCGAACGCATCAAGTCATTAAGTAATGACCAGAGAAAATCAGTTGTTCGCGCTTTGCAGGCCGACCTCACAAGTGAGGAGATCAATATCCTATTGGGAAGGCGTCAGGGTGTTGAGGAATTTGAAGCACAGATCGCTTCCGGGAATTGGTCCGAAGCCCACTGGCAAGACTTTTTCGATAAGCATCAATGGGTATTTGGCTACGGCCTTGATTATCGGATCATGCGTCAATTTGATCGTGAAATGACGGTTGGAGGAGGTGGAACAGACAACCAGAACAAACCCGTTGTCGATTTTCTGCTCAACTTCACTGACTATACCGTTTTGGTAGAAATCAAACGGCCAAACACGCGAATTTTCAAATCAGGCAAAGGCGGCAGGGCTGGAACGTGGGAGTTTAGTTCTGAGTTTACCAGTGCTGTTTCTCAAGTCCTTGAGCTGTGAATCGGCATGCAAAATTGACCCACTTAGGTGGGTTATGAGCGAATAAAATTGACCCACCTGTTTTCGTTAAGATCCGCACAAAA
>NZ_JBQFRN010000018.1:0-50826 GCF_056537445.1 Ruegeria sp. CF1
ACACGAGGTATTGCGGATCATGAGCCAGAACCATCGCGTTCGAAACATTACCATCAAACCCGTGTGGGCCACTCTCAAACAGGGGGGTAGGCAACTTAATTACTCCAACTTGAACTCAGCACTCTTGACGCAAATTTGTCTACAAACTCATTTTTCTCAGTAACCTGAGAACTCATTTACCACACAACGAAGAGACACTTATAAACCAGTCCCTCTATCGCCGCATAAATAGTAGCATAGTCAACGCCTGCCTGCAGCCTTATTTATCAGTTACCCCAGTTCTGCTGACGGGATCACGCAACTCTGATTGCCAACCAATACCGACGATTTCGGCTCTAGACCGCACCACGCCACCGACTGTGGCCGCCGCATTTTCTGGTAGACCAAAGCTCGTGGGGCTGAAGGGTGTGATACTGACTGCGTGGAAACTGATTCCGTTGTAAACTTCTTCGTAGAGCACAATATCGTCTTCGCCCAGATTTTCTCCGGTATGCACTTCAATCAGATACATAGTCGGCTTGCCGGGATCTTCCATTCGGTGCATCGTGACCCAGTACTCGGCACTATTATAGCAGCTTTGCCGAGTCAGGATGCTACTAAGCCTGACCATGATACGCTTGAATTGGATTTCATACCAACCCCAGGGCCGATGAAATTCTGGATATTTAATGACTAGTGAATCTTGTCTGGCTTTAGATGTGACGACAAACTGACCGACATCTCCGGCGCGGTTCATGTCGATCACGAAGATCGCATCGCGCGTGGTGATTTCGTCAATGTTTTCAATCCGAACCTGGCTAGGTTGATGCTATCCTCTTCGCTACGCAGTAATGTATTTTCGCACTCGATAGCGGTTGCTGGCCATTCCAGCCATAGAGACCGGAGCAACCCGCCCCAAGTCGAAGGGCAATAGAATTGTCGGTCTTCCCCACAATTGTCCGGTCAAATGAGCCTACGGGTTATTTTCCATAGATTTAGGAACCTGGCTAAATCGTGCCTAACTCTACTGTCCCTTGTTTCAGAGCGTATCGACATTACTTGGTCAATTCCAGTTCGCGGGTTTCGAATACGGAAACGATACAGGCAACACGAAACAAATACATCCTAGCGCTCAACAATGCCGTCGCTGCGTAGGGAGTATCGGGCAAAACCCGAATCTCAGCCCCTGAGACTATCCACCTCACCTCGGCTCGCACACCAGTTTCAGATAGCTGTATTGTTCTGCCTGAGAGGCGAGTATGACAGCGAATGTCACCAACACCACTGCCAAGTTACTCCGCGCTTGTTTGAACAGCATGCCTCCCCGGTCGCGTGATCGGAAGGAACAATCAGCATCAGGTTATCAGAACCAGCCGACGTCATAGCCAAGATCTCCGAGTAGCAGTCGACCTTTGGCAAGCTGCTGGGCAGCACCCATGCGCCGATGTAATCACTCTGACCTACCCGGCGGTAATAAATAAGCTGAGCGGCCACCCCTGACTGTCGCAGATGGCGTACAACTTCGTGCTCAAACCTCCTTTCGTCCGACCGGCCAAGCGTTCACGCCCATACTGGTCACTGTGCGGTGGGCGTTCAGATAAGTTGCGCCGATCATCATCGACTTCTCTTCACCGTGACCAGCGGCCAGCCCACCCCTCATTTGAAGTGACCTGCCCCCCGAGGCTCCCTCATTCATAACGAGAGTCTGCGGGTTTGGTTTTCATATTCTCCGTCGTCTGATTGGGCAAGCGCGCCGGGCGCAGAGCCCTCAAACTGCTCAAGCGTCCGGCGCGCTTCTGCGGGTGTTTGGTTGCCGAGCGATGAGTGCGGCCTGACGTTGTTGTAGTCGTATCGCCAGAGCGCCAGCTTGCGCCGGGCATCCTCCAGTCTGTCGAACATCTCCTCGTTCAGGAGCTCATCGCGCAGGCTGCCGTTGAAGCTTTCGATGAAGGCGTTCTGCTGCGGCTTGCCCGGATCGATGTAGTGCCAGTCGACGCCGTTGTCGTTGGCCCACTTCAGGATTGCCCGGCTGGTGAACTCGGTCCCGTTGTCGCTGACAATGCTGGTCGGTCTGCCATAGACCCGGACAAGCGCATCCAGCTCCCGCGCCATGAAACACAAACCCCGTCCAAAACAGTGCGGAGTTTCTCTTCCACGGAATGTTGGCGTCTCGCCTTCCTGCGGATTTCTTTGACGACCCTCTCTGTCGTCACTTTGTGCTTCCTGACTCAGCCCCCTGATCCGGGCCGTTTAGGTGTAGGATCCGTTCCTGTTACTTTCTGTAAGCTGCTTCAGCTCTTTCAACTGGTCTACGCCCATTCCGCCGTATATTTTGTCGCCAGCAGTAATAGGTCTGCTCCACAACGCCAATCTGTCTGATCGCGTCGAGACGGGACATTCGTGCACTCTCAGGTCACAACAAGAAAGTGATAGCACCTGCCTTGACAACACACCTTGAGATCCAACAGGAATCGCAGTTCTGGTAGCACTCACTTGACTGACAGGATAAGGTCTCTGTGTTACCAATTTCATGCGCGTGATTACATAACCGATAAATACGGTCATCTCTATCTTTTACTTACATGCTCGCCTAAAGTATCCGACATTTAACTTGCGACATATTCGGCAGCCTTAAAGTAATTCTAGATACTGAAGTATGATGTCGTCGGCCACGTTGCCTGACGTTGTCAAGAAGTATTCGCGCTCCTAAAATCGTCTGCACCAGTATCGTTTACGCAGTTCCGGGAACTCCATCTGCACCCGCCGCGACTAGCGGCCTTTGATCCGCTGCATGACGTTCGATAGCGCAATCTGCGGCGGCAAAGATATGAACATGTGAACGTGACCTCGCGCCGGCACACCCTTAACGATATGCATACCCATCTCGGTGCAGCTCTGGCGGATGATCTCACGAATGCACTCTCGCATCGCTCCCTGCAGGCAGTGTGTATGTTTAAGTTGGAGAAGGTGTGGTCGACTGCAAGTCCAATAGATTGTCGGTATTACAATCTATATTATCCCGCAAAGTAAGCGTAGCATGTAGACTTATCGGGCGATACCACCTTTTGCGCTCCCCAACCCCAAGTTGGTTCACAATCAAAAGCCGGGCAGCGCGACACCAGACGGAAAATGGCAAAAGCCAGGCGGTAAAAAAACCACTCGCTACATGGAAATTGGCAACGGGCATCTGCCCGGCGACAAGTACCTGAAACCAAGCGCTAGATACCAATTGCTTATTTCTTAGAATAACAACAGGGGTGGGGTCAGCGCGGGTGCCGGATCGCGCGATTAATTGAAATCGAGCCAGAGCCACTGTTAAGAAACGGCTCTAACTATCTGGAAAATTCTGACGCCGGACATGCTTTAGCTCGGCATGCTGACCTGTTTCTGAGATCGCCTCGACGCTACACTCAGAAAATGCCTTGGGTGGAAGAGATGGGCCAATCCTTCTACCTTAAACACTAATAGGGACACAGTTCAGATATCGCTTACACATAAAAAAGCAGTCACAGAACTGCTACCGCTTCTCATCACTAACTTTTGAAACGGCAATTAAACCGCCTGCTGCTTGCGGCGGCGCATGAAGCCGAGGCCCGCCAGTCCACCGATCAGCAGAAGGCCGGTCGCGGGCAGCGGTACCGGTGCGGGAACAGGAGCAACGGTAAAGCTCTTGATGACAAAATTGTCGTCCGATTTGCAGTAAAACCAACCACACTTGTGACCATCTGCCAGAACCTTGAAGGACGACGCGATCACATTGCCAAATTTGAACGGGTTCTGCGTGCTCTCATTCGCGACCTTTGTATGCCCCACATAAATGTCCCAGTCGTCCGAGGTATCAACATGCGAGAAGGTCACTGAAACCAAGCGTACCGCCTTTTTGAATGCGAATGTCAACCATTCATCAAACAAGCCATCCAGGGTGCCCGTGTCATCCCAGCTTGTGCGAACTCCAATACCATTACGGAACTGAGAAATTCTGGGGTTATGGCCAAGCGAACCTGCAGTAACCGTTCCAGAAACACCGTCCACATCAAATGAACCTGTGGCTCCGGAAATATTAAGATCCCCACCTCCCATGAGATTCACATGCACTGTGGTAGCATTTGCCCCAAAGGCCATCATCACAATCAGGGATGCAAGTGCCAGAACCTTTTTCATCGTAACCCCTACGAACTTTTTACTTTGTATAATTTTCATTAACTCTAGCAGAATTCACGCCGAAGTGCGAACAAGAATTCGCGAGGTGCCATAAAAAGCCCTATTGCACAGGGGGTTATTCACAATATTAAGGTTTCATTAAGATATTATGCCTCTACTTTTTTGATAGTTAGTGAACAGTTTCGAGTATGCCCCAATTATTGTTTCCCGATAAAGTATCAGCTGCGAATCTGCGGTCCCGACCCAACCAAAGCTTGGGCAGGGTCGCGGAACGCCAGATCAGACTTAAATCGCCCGCTTTCTGACCCATCCCAGGAACGCCTTGTCCGGGCTGCGCAGCGGCTTTCGTCCGTAGCTGGCCCAGAAACTCTGCCATTCCGCCTCCAGCGCGTAGATATCCCAGCCCGGCGCCAGCGCCCGGGCCGCCTCGAGGGTTTCGGGTTTCAGCTGCAGCCCTCCCCCTGCTTCGACCACCACATCGCGTCGGGAGACGCGGATGATGTCGCCCGGCTCTTCGCTCAGCACATAATCGGGCAGGTGATTGGTGGCGATCATGTCGCGCAACATCTTGCGGAACACCCGGCGCGGCGAGGCCGAACCGGATTTCTTCAGCAGCGTCTCAACCGACACCCGCCAATCGCGCTGGCGCCCGCAATGCTTGCGGGCCAATTCATAGATCCGCCGCTCCAGCGGTTTGCGTAGACGAAAGTAATCGCGGCTCAGCGTCAGCACCGATTTCGCCAGCACCGCCCTAAACAGCCAGTCCGACAGTTTGACCGAAACGCTGACCATCCGCCCTGCCCTTGTATGACGCACGATCTCCCAGCTTTCGATCAGACCAAAGCCAGTCGTCGTCTCCACCCCGCCTGTCACCATGTTGGTGGTGATGCGAGTGCCGGCCAGT
This sequence comes from Ruegeria sp. CF1, assembly GCF_056537445.1. Lineage (NCBI taxonomy): Bacteria > Pseudomonadati > Pseudomonadota > Alphaproteobacteria > Rhodobacterales > Roseobacteraceae > Ruegeria > Ruegeria sp. CF1. The sequence continues at coordinate 5,045 of NZ_JBQFRN010000018.1, forward strand.
CTCTCGAACGCCTCGCGCAGCCGCTTGTACCCATCGCCCGAGGTTTCGCGATTGGTCGCCACCAGCAGATCATGTGCCTTCAGATGCAGCACCCGGCTGACCGCGCGCCCGGCATTGATCGCCGCCATCAGCTGACTGATACAGAAGATCAGGATATCCTTGTCATGGATGGTCGCCAGCCCCCGCACCGACGGCGTGACGGTGATTTCCACATCATTATGCTCATAGCTCAGGATGCGCCGGTCCGGCCGGGTCGAGAGCGAAAACATCGGATGCTCCATCGATCCCATGTCGGTCTTGGGTAGCGCATCGAAGATATCGCAGACAAAGAAATCCGCCGTCGGATGCCGGTCTGGCAGCAGCCCCCTTGCCCCCGCGGTCACGTCTCCGCTCATAAAAAATAAATCAGAACTGAAGCACTCCAGCCCATGTTTCTGCCCCTGACCTGCCCGAATCTTTTATCGTGGTTTTATTGACGCCTACCCTAAAGTTATCCACAGACTGGGTAAAGCGCCCGATCGTGGGATCAGAATCGGGTCAACGTGGGATCAGAGTCGCCTGATCGTGGGATCAGATTCACTACTGATTGAAAATGGTGCTCAGAACTGTTTTGTTTCAACGCGTTAGATGACGACTGTGAATCGTGTAACTACTATATAACCATATTCTAACTAAAAAAAAATTGGCACAGCCTTTCACTCGATGGTTTGTGAAATCCTGAATTCTTTGATTTGCTTAGAAAAATACAAGGTGATGCTCATAGTTCTTTCACGTGCCGTATTTTATGGTACACTGGTGAAAACACAGCATATCGAGCAGACAGAACATGGCTATATCTCCGAAAGACGGGTTACCTCCCTATTTCAACATCAATCCTGACGCCGCTCTTGCCGAGCTTGGAGAGCCATCCACTACAGCCAGTTTTGCTGCCATTGCCAGCGCCTGCACTCGGGGCCGGGAAGATCTGGCCAACCGCGGTCTGGAGGATGGTGGGACCCGGCAGTTGCGTCTGTTTTCGACCTGGGAAATCACCCGCTATCTGATCCCGGTTGCAGCCCCGCATTTCCGACGGGTGCTCAAGGCCAACCCGGACCTGCCACAAGGCCGCTCGGAATCAGAAGGCGGGGCCAAGTGGTTTACGCTGGATGAGGTGCTGCGGCTCAGGGCGCATTTCGCCTCGGAAGGATCGAAAGCCAAAGAGTACCGCCCCTATCGTCCCGAAGGATTGCCGGCCAAAATGGTCTCTGTGGCCAACTTCAAGGGCGGTGTGGGCAAAACCTCGACCTGTGCGCATCTGGCCATGTCAGCGGCGCTGGATGGCTACAAGGTGCTGGTGATCGATCTGGACAGCCAGGGGTCAATGACGTCGATCTTTGGCGGCGCGGTCAGGGACGAATGGCAGACGGTATTTCCGTTGCTGGCCCGGCACTATGCCGGATATCTGCGCCGGGAAAATCAGGGACGGTTGGATCGGGGCGAACCGCCCCACCCCATCGACGACACGCTGATGGAGGCGCTGGATACCCGTGCGGATCATCTGATCCAGAAAACCCACTGGCCCAATATCGACCTGATCGGGGCGCAACTGAACCTCTACTGGGCCGAGTTTCAGATTCCGGTCTGGCGCATGCAGGCCCGCGGCTGGAAGCTGTGGGATGCGCTGACCGAGACGCTGGAGGCGGATGGTATCCTCCGCGCGTATGACCTGATCTTCATCGATACCCCGCCCGCGCTTGGGTATCTGACCATCAACGGTCTGGCGGCTGCAGACGTCCTGCTGGTCCCGATGGGGGCCTCGTTTCTGGAGTTTGATTCCACGGGGCGGTTCTTCGACATGTTGCATTCCACCTTCCAGTCGATTGAAGAGGGCGAGAACATGGCGGCCCGGGCGCTGGGGCGCGACGAGATGGCTTTTGAATGGGATGCAGTGCGTACCGTCATCACCCGCTACGACGGCACCCAGCAGGCAGAGCTGGCGGGGCTGATGCAATCGTATCTGGGCGGGGCATTATCACCCCACCGGCAGGAATTCACCGCGCTGATCGGTCAGGCCGGGGAACAGGTGAACGGTATCTACGAGGCCGATTACCGCGATTTCAACCGCGAAACCTATGCCCGTGGGCGCGAGACATTCGACGAAACCTATGCCGCCTTCAAGCGGCTGGTTCTGGGTGTCTGGCGTCGCGAAGAGCTGGCCCTGCAGGCCGCGCAGCAACCCGAGCCGGTTTCATGAGCCCCCTGCCCTGTCCGGGCGGATGTTTCGCGCGCGAAACGCAGCTGCAGGCGGTACCAACTGCCTGTTGCACCGTACGCGCAGGTAACCGGGTGGCACGCAACCGAGTCTATGACAGGCGGATGAGGAGGATTTAAAATGGCAAAACGCAAACGGCTGAACCCTGCCACCCGCACAGATTCCCTGCCTGCCGGTGCCCCTGCCTCGGATATGGCGCTTGAGACGAAATCCATGTTCCCGCCCGTTCAGTCTGTCCCCCCGATTGCACAGGTGGCGGGCGATACGGCGCTGCAGGCCGCAGTGGACGATCTGAGCACCGAGATCCGCACCGCTAGGGCCGAGGGGCGGTTGGTACAGCATGTACCGCTGGCCGCCATCGAGGAAACCCATCTTGTTCGCGACCGCATTGTGGTGGATGGGGATGAGATGTCGGCCCTTGTCGAAAGCCTGCGGGCCCGTGGCCAGCAAACCCCGATCGAAGTGGTCAAGCTGGCCGAGGGCCGGTTCGGTCTGATTTCCGGCTGGCGCCGTCTGACCGCGCTGAAGGCGCTGTATGCGGAAACCGACGAAGAGCGCTTTGCCACCGTGCAGGCGTTGCTCCGCCGCCCCGAGAGCGCCTCGGACGCCTATCTGGCGATGGTCGAGGAAAACGAGATTCGCGTCGGGCTGTCCTATTACGAACGCGCCCGGATCGCTGCGCGCGCGGCCGAACAGGGGGTCTATCCGGATGAGGCCTCTGCGCTGCGCGGTCTGTTCGCCTCGGTCAGCCGGGCGAAACGATCCAAGATCGGATCCTTCATTGTCATCTATCACGCATTGGATGCGTCGCTGCGATTTGCCGCCGCAATCTCGGAGCGGTTGGGGTTGAGCTTGTCAAAAGCCCTCCGGGAAGATCCCACTCTGGGCGCGCGCATCGCCCGGGAACTGGACAAGGTGAAGCCGGATACGGCCGAGGTTGAAGCAGCGTTGCTGACCCGCAGGATCCAGGGGAAAAAAAGCAAAAAACAGGATCTAAATAAGGCTTCTGAGGCATCGATGCGCACCGGGGAAGTGATTGGACCAGTGACCCTGACCCGTTCGGCCGATGGCTCATCCTTGACGCTGACCGGGATGACCGATGATCTGCACGAACGTCTGAAGGCCTGGCTGGCCACCCAGACCTGAAGTGTTTCGCGCGCGAAACATCAGGGTACCGGTGCTTGCCTTGAATCAGCGGACTGGCGATAACGTTGAAAGCATTTGATCCGATTTGAATTTTAATTTGTGGAAGAGTTCCGTGTCAGCCCCTGCCGCTAAAGTTTCCATTATCGTTGTCAGCTACAACACCCGTGACATGACGCTGGAATGTCTGCGTTCCGTGCAAGCGGAGACGCGTCTTCCCTATGAGCTGATTGTGGTGGACAACACCTCAACCGACGGATCCGCCGAGGCAATCGCAGAGGAATTTCCCGGCATCACCCTGCTGGCCGAGAGCGAAAATCATGGTTTTGCCAAGGCCAACAATATAGCTGCCGAGCGGGCGCAGGGTGAATATGTCTTGTTACTCAACCCTGACACCGTTGTTCTGGATGGTGCCATAGACAGGCTTTTAGCCTTTGCCGAATCGCATCCCCGGGCCCGGATTTGGGGCGGGCGCACGCTTTATGGTGACCGTAGCCTCAACCCCACGTCCTGCTGGCGCAGGATGAGCCTGTGGAACATCTGCTGCCGCACGTTTGGACTGACCGGCGTTTTCCCGAACAGTTCGGTTTTCAATTCCGAGGCGTATGGCGGCTGGGACCGCAGCACCGAGCGTCAGGTGGATATCGTTACAGGCTGTTTTTTGTTGATCCGGCGCGAGGACTGGCAGGCATTGGGCGGGTTTGATTTGACCTTTTTCATGTATGGGGAAGAGGCGGATCTGTGCCTGCGCGCCGCCAAAAACCTTGGCGCGTCCCCACGTATGACCCCCGATGCAGTGATCGTGCATTATGGCGGGGCATCAGAAAAGGTACGCAGCGACAAGATGGTACGATTGCTGAGGGCAAAAACCGAGCTGATCAGCCGCCATATCCCCGGTTGGCAGAGGCCGCTGGCCCGGGCATTGTTTGGGGTTTGGCCTCTGACCCGGCGGCTGGCCTTTTCGGTACTGCGCCCTGGAGGCGACAACGCGCTGGTGTGGTCGGAAATATGGAAACGCCGCCATGAATGGCGGCGTGGGTTTTCAGGCTGACAGGTCTTTTCGGCGGTGGTTTTATTCAAACAGCTTGCGCTGAGGGACCACGATTACATCACCCGGTGCCAACACTGTGCTGCCGGGGATGCCGCCGCCATTCGTGCGATAATTGTATAGAAATATCTGGTCGCCCCGGCGCAGCTGAATACGTTTGTCCGCAGCGAAACGGGTCAGCCCGCCAGCCTGGGCAATGGCGTGTAGGATGGTGATGCCCGGGGTTGCGTCCAGCTTGCCGGGGCTGGCAATCTCGCCGGTAACGTAGATCTCCTGGGTCGCCGGAACAGCTGCCGCTGCCGGTACGGCGACTGCACCAACCGAGACAAACACGGTCGGAGGGGCGGCAAAATTGGAGGCCAACGCATTTGTCAGATCCGTTCTGACCTGATCGACGGTACGCCCACCGGCCGAGATGCTGCCGGCAAGCGGAAAGCTGATCGATCCGTCCGGCAATACCAGCGTACTGCGGTTGAGGCTGTTATCCTCAAGCACTTCGATGCTGAGCGTGTCGCCCGATTTGATCCTGTAATTGCTTTGCGCCTGCGCTGCGACTGCAATGAGCATCATGACGAAAAATCCGAACAGAACCCTGAACATGGCTGGTCCTCACAAAGGCTGATGTTGAATGGGCAGATTAGCGCGTATCCATGCCGTCCGTAAGACCCGGAAAGGTCTTAGCCTGCGGGTTGTGACCGGAATGCCCCTTGGAATTCAATTATCTGTCTCAGGTGCGGGAACTGTTTCCGGTTCGTCCGTCAAACGCGCGATCTCGGATTTTACCGTCTCCAACAGCGGGGCAGGGGGATCCAGTTCGATGACCTTTTCAAGCACCTGCAGGGCCTCGCCGGTGCGGTTCAGTGAGGCATAGGTCGCGGCCAGATGATATTGCACCATCGGATCCTCCGGCAGCTCCTGCGCGGCGGGTTCCAGATGCACAAGCGCGTCGTCGAAATCACCGCGGCGATAAGCAATCCAGCCATAAGTGTCCTGAAAGGCGGGAACGTCTGTTCCGCGCAAACGGCGGGCGATCGTGTAAGCACGATCCAGGCTTTCAGCGTCCTCCCGATGTGAGCTCAGAAGGCTGGCCAGATTGTTGGCGAACAGCGGCACGCCGCTGTTTTGGGCATAGAGCACCTCGTAGATATCGATGGCGTCCTCGATATCACCCTCGCGTTCCAGTACCCCGGCTTTGACCCATTGCAGGTTGACGTTGTTGGGCAGGGCGGCGAGGGCATCGTTCAGAATCTGGTTGGCGGCTTCTGCCTCGCCCTGAATGGCTTTGAGACGATAAAGCGCCAGCCAAACCTGTTCGGTTTCAGGCTGGTCCTGCAATATCGCCCGGAAGGTAGTTTCAGCTTCGTCCAGGCGGTTGTCCATGGCCAGAACCGATCCTCTGACGAAACGCAAAGCCGGATCGTCAGGGGTCTTTTGCAGGGCGCTTTCGGCCCGGGTCAGAGCCGTGTCGATCTCGCCTCGTCCGATATAAGACCGGATCAGGCCGATCTCGGCCGCCTGCCCGGATTGCTCGTGCTGTGACAGCGATTCCAGAAAGGATAACAGCGCTTCCTCGTTGCCCTGACCAGCCAGCAACCGGGCGGTGAGATTATGCGAGAGGCTGGCGGTTGCGTCGCCGAAATCGTCCAGCCGATCAATAACCTCCTGTGCTCGGCCCCAATCCTGCAAGTCGATGTATAGCGTTCCAAGGGTTGCCAGCAGTTCGATATTGTCCGGTTGCACCCGCAGCGCATTGATCAAAACGGATTCGGCGTTCAGGCCTTGATCGTTGCTGGCCAGGAAAGCGGCATAGCGTAGTGACTCCGCCGGAGCGGCGCCGGAAGCTTCAACTGCCAGCGACAGCATCTCGGCCATGAGGGCCCGGTTGCCGTCTCGCTCATGCGCGCTGGCTAGAAGTGTCATCAGCCCTGCGTCGCGAGGGCTTTCCCCCAAAGCGGTGCGCAGCAGCGTGATGGCCTCGCCGGGGCGGTCATCTCCGATCAGCCAACCTGCCTGTAACTTGGTCGCCCCCACATGGCGCGAATCCGAGGTCAGGACTTCTTCGACCAACGCTTTTGCCTGATCGGTGTTACCGGTTGTGTTCAGCATCCGGGCGAGTGTGGTCTTGATATTGTCCGTTTCTGCCGATGGCTCGGCGTCGGCCAGTACGTCCTGCAATTCGGCGATGGCCGCTTCGGGATTCTCGCTTTCATAAGTGAACACCGCCCGTAGCGCGCGGTAAGCGGTGTCATGCGGGCCAGAGGTCGCCACGGCGGCGTCCAGTTCGGCAAGGGCGGCCTCCGGACTGCGATAATTGTTGAGGAACCGGATCAGCCGGATGCGACTGTCGGGGCTGTCCGCATCCAGTTCGATTTCCGAGCGCAGATAGGCTTCGGCTTCGGCGAGAAGCTCATTCGTCAGATACCAGTTCAATAGCAGTGAATCGATGTTGGGATCATCGGGGAACCGCTCTGTCATTTCCAGCATCTGGGCTTCGATTCCGTCCGTGTCGTCCATTTCGGCAAGAACTGCCAGCCGCATCGTGTATAGGGCTTTGAAATCCGGAGCGGCCTGAAGCGCCGCGTCGAGCGCATCTACCGCCCCGGGCCAATCCCGGCCTTGAATCAGCTTGTCGATGACGACTTGATGCGCACTGATCAATTCCGGGTTTCCAGCCAGCAATGACTGCGCGGATTCAAAAGCAGCAACCTGCGCCGTGCTGTTCTGATTCTGGGTTGCTGCCCAATAATCCAGCAGCACCAGCATGGAGCGGGCCTGCGGGTCGTCCGGTGCTATTTCAGCGGCAGCACGGCCATGGCGTTCAACCTCGTCCCAGTCGCCATTTTCCAGCGCCATGTCCGCCAGCGCCTGACGCCCTTCCAGATTGTCCGGATATTGCTCGACCAGCCGCAGATATTGACCATAGGCCTCGGGTGTCGCACCGCGTTCGCGCTGCATCCGGGCATAAGTCAGGCGCGCTTCTTTATGGGTGCCGTTCAGCTTGAAAACATTGCGAAACTCGATGGTCGCCCGTTCGATATCGCCGTTTTCAAGATGTTCCAGCGCGGTCTGAAAGTGTTTTTCGGCTCGCTCTTCCGCCGTGTCGCAGGCAGCGAGGAGGCCAACCCCGATGATCAGGGCAAGCCTTAATAAGCTGGTCCTCAGCATATTATTGGTCTTCCGGTCCCAAAATGCAGGAAGCCTGCGTGTCAGTTCGTATCAGTATCCGGTGCAGCGTAGAACAACGCCCACGGTCTTTACAAGAATCGACAGGTCGGTCTTCAGCGTCAAGTTTTCATAATAGTTTGTGTCGAACTGCGCGCGTGCAGCAAACGTTGTCGCGTTTCGGTCCGAAACCTGCCAGGGGCCTGTAATGCCGGGGCGCAATGCGTAATAGGCCTGACCGGGATACAGCGCTTTCTGACTTTCCATCATGGGACGGGGTCCGACAATGGACATGTCGCCACGCAGAACGTTCCACAGTTGCGGTAGCTCGTCGAGGGACGATTTGCGCAGTAATTTACCGACCGGCGTAATACGCGGATCGTCTTTCAGTTTCTGTGTGCTGTTCCATTCGGCCCGGGCTTTGGGGTTGGCGGCCAGATGAGCCTCCAGTCGTTCCTGGGCGTTGGGCACCATGGTGCGGATTTTCAGCATTTCAAAGATGTCGCCATCCTTGCCGATCCGTCGTTGACGAAAAACCGGAGACGCACCGGTCGCCGCAGTAATCAGAACGAAGATGGCAATCAGTGGCGCCGCAATAGGCGCCATCAGGAGAACCAGAGCGATGTCAAAAAAACGCTTGAAGCGATCACGATAGAGCCTTGAAGGCTGTGCTGCGATACTATGGTGACGGAATTGACCAACCGATGCTGTTTCGGCAGCCGAGAATTCTTTTACATGAGTCGTCATAAACAAAATAACCCCAAAACACTTACAACAGTCTGCTCGGACCTCGTTGTCACTCTTAACTTCACGCCGACAAACTGGCGCGCAACACAAACGGGCGATGGTTCTTAGTAATGTCCCCCTGCAGAAGTCTTAACAGTTTTTAGTTTGTATTTGCATAAAAATTGAGTGACGGAAGCCATGAATTTCTTAAGTAATTATATCTAAATGATTTTCATCTCAAGCAAAGTTTAAGCAATGTGCTGCGGCAGTTCAAGGGCCATCATCTATGATCCTATTTCAGGCCGATTGTGCATATTTGCTTCACATTCCAGCCATCATGCTGCCCAATTGTACTGTGGGTTGAAAGACCATCGCTTTGATGCGCCCTGCCTGGATGGCCAGTCCGCATGTGGTGTTGAGTATCTGTACCTGATGACTTTTTTGTTCTTCGTTGCTAAGACCCAATGAGTATTTGAAGAGGGATCTTGTTTTAATGAAGATTGAAGAAACCGCTTTGCAGGGTGTTTTAATCCTGACGCCGATGCGGTTTGGGGATGCACGGGGGTTTTTCAGCGAAAGCTGGAATCGACGCAGGCTGGCAGATTTTGGAATCGATCTGGAATTTGTACAGGACAACCATTCCCTGTCGGGGCAGGTGGGCACTCTGCGCGGATTGCACTTTCAGGCACCGCCTCATGCGCAGGATAAGCTGGTGCGCTGCGGGCGGGGGTGGCTGTTTGATGTCGTCGTCGATATCCGCACAGGCTCACCCACTTTCGGGCATTGGATCGGAGTCGAGTTGTCGGCTGAAAACGGGCGTCAGATTCTGGTGCCCAAGGGGTTCCTGCACGGCTTCGTCACCCGCGAACCCGACACCGAAATCTGTTACAAATGCACAGATTACTACGCACCGGAGTGCGATGGCGCGGTGCGTTGGGACAGTTGTGGTATTGACTGGGAGCTGATCGGCGATCCGGTTCTGTCCGAAAAAGACGCCGCCGCTCCGGCCCTGTCCGATTTCGACAGCCCTTTTGTTTGGGAGGGTGCCGCGTGAAAATCCTTGTGACCGGCGGGGCCGGGTTCATCGGATCGGCTGTGGTTCGGCAGGCCATTGCCGCAGGGCATCAGGTGATCAATCTGGACGCACTGACCTATGCCGCCTGTCTCGACAATGTGGCGAGCGTGGGCAATTCGCCCAATTATGCCTTTGTAGAGGCTGATATTCGTGACCGTGCGGCGATTGATCAGGTCTTTGCCGGCCATAGCCCGGACGCTGTGATGCATTTGGCAGCGGAGTCCCATGTGGACCGTTCGATCGACGGGCCCGGAACCTTTATCGAGACCAATATCACCGGCACCTATACATTGCTTGAGGCTGTGCGGGCGTATTGGCAGGCGCAGAACCGGCCCGAGGGCTTCCGCTTTCACCACATCTCGACCGACGAGGTGTTCGGCTCGCTTGGCGAAAGCGGTGCGTTCACCGAAGAAACGCCTTACGATCCGCGCTCGCCCTATTCGGCCTCGAAAGCGGCCAGCGACCATCTGGTCCGCGCCTGGCACGAGACCTACGGGCTGCCGGTGGTGCTGTCCAATTGCTCGAACAATTACGGGCCGTTTCATTTCCCCGAGAAACTTATCCCGGTGGTGATCCTGAACGCCTTGGCGGGCAAACCGATCCCGGTCTACGGCAAAGGTGAGAATGTGCGCGACTGGCTTTATGTCGAGGACCACGCCGACGCGCTGCTGACCGTACTTCAGAAGGGCAGGGTGGGGCAGTCCTACAATATCGGCGGCGAGAACGAAGCCCGCAACATCGATCTGGTGCGTATGATCTGTAGTATTCTCGACAAAAAACGCCCGCGAAACAGACCCTATTCCGAACAAATTAGCTTTGTTGCCGATCGCCCGGGTCACGATTTGCGTTATGCCATCGATCCGACCCGTATCCGTGATGAACTGGGCTGGCGGCCCTCGGTTACGTTGGAGGAAGGGTTGGAAAAGACGGTGCAGTGGTATCTGGACAATGAAAGCTGGTGGCGGGCCTTGCAGGATCGGCAGGGCGTGGGTGAACGGCTGGGGGTAAAGGCGTGATCCTTGTCTTCGGTAAGACCGGTCAGGTGGCACGGGAACTGGTGGCATATGGGGATGTTGTCTGTCTGGACCGGGCCGGGGCTGACCTGTCGGACCCCGAAGCATGCGACCAAGCCATCCGCTCGCGAAACCCAAGGGCGGTGATCAATGCTGCCGCCTATACGGCTGTGGATCAGGCCGAAGAAGAAGAGGCTCTGGCTACGGTCATCAACGGCAATGCGCCGGGCGCGATGGCGCAAGCCTGCGCTGCCTTGGATGTGCCTCTGGTTCAGATCTCAACCGATTACGTGTTCGATGGCGGCGGCGACACGCCCTGGGCACCGGAAAATGCCACCGGTCCGCTGGGGGCGTATGGGCGTTCGAAGCTTAGGGGGGAACAGGCAGTAAGTAGGGCAGGGGGGTGTTATGCGATCCTGCGGACCTCTTGGGTGGTCTCGGCGCATGGTGCGAATTTCGTCAAGACTATGCTTAGGCTGGGCAAGGAACGTGACCGGCTGACCATCGTTGCCGATCAGATCGGCGGGCCAACCCCGGCGCGCGCCATTGCGGCGGCCTGTATGGAGATTGCCGGGCAGCTTGCCGCTGATCCGGGCAAAACCGGAGCCTACCATTTCGCAGGCGCTCCAGATGTCAGCTGGGCCGGGTTCGCGCGTGAAATCTTTGCGCAGTCGGGCATCACCTGTGACGTCGCGGATATTCCCAGTTCGGATTATCCGACCCCGGCCAGACGACCGCTGAATTCACGGCTGGATTGCACAACATTAGAGACTGTTTTCAGCATTTCCCGCCCCGACTGGCGGCAGGGTTTGAAAGATATTCTGAAGGATTTGGGAGAGATCTGATGACACAGCGCAAAGGGATCATCCTGGCGGGCGGCAGCGGGACGCGGCTTTATCCGATCACCATGGGTCTGTCGAAGCAATTGCTGCCGATCTATGACAAGCCGATGATTTATTACCCGCTCAGCGTGTTGATGCTGGCCGGTATCCGCGAGATCTGCATCATCACCACGCCGCAGGATCAGCAACAGTTTCAGCGCACGCTGGGGGACGGGTTGCAATGGGGTGTGACGCTCAGCTATCAGGTGCAGCCCAGCCCTGACGGGTTGGCACAGGCCTATATTCTGGCCGAGGCGTTTCTGGCAGGCGCGCCATCGGCGATGATCCTGGGTGATAACATCTTTTTTGGCCATGGCTTGCCCAAGTTGATGGCTGCGGCGGATGCCAAACCGGCGGGGGGGACCGTGTTCGGCTATCACGTAGCGGATCCCGAGCGTTATGGCGTTGTTGCCTTCGACGATGTGGGCCGGGCGCGGGAGATCATCGAAAAACCCCCGGTGCCGCCCTCGAAATACGCGGTGACGGGGCTTTACTTTCTGGATGCTACGGCTTCCGAGCGCGCCCGCGCCGTCACGCCGTCCCCGCGCGGCGAGTTGGAGATCACCGAACTGCTGCAATCTTACCTGGAAGAGGGTGCGCTGCAGGTGGAAACCATGGGGCGAGGGTATGCCTGGCTGGATACTGGTACCCATGCCTCGTTATTGGATGCGGGCAATTTCGTGCGCACCCTGGAAGAACGGCAGGGGTTGCAGACTGGCTGTCCCGAAGAGGTCGCCTTTCAACAAGGCTGGATCAGCCGGGGCGAACTGGCCGCACAGGCCGAACGTTTTGCCAAGAACGGGTACGGGGCCTATCTGGCCGGGTTGCTGCAGTAAATTTTTGCAGTAAACGTATGTTTACCTGATGGATAAGGCCCTGCTCGAAGTGGAAACAATGAGGTCAAATCATTGCTTTTGTACCACATATTGTGATGAAATGTGGCGAGACCGACAAGATTATTGCTAAATCAGAACAAAATTAATAAAGTGGCGCACATGGAGTTGGGCAGCGTGTATCTGACTGCCTTTTAGTTTCGTTTAACGAGTGAACCGGGTGAGGGTAATGAAGGTCTTCTTCCAAAAAATAGCTGCGGCTGCGACTGCCGTAACCATTGCCAGCGCTGTTCCGGCGTCGGCTATAACTGTGGATCTCAACGGCCCTGCTGCGGGGGGGTACAAAGAGGTTCAAGTAGATGTGCCTGATGTTTGGTCCCACACCGCCCACGTTGATGCCGGGGCGTATAGCATGACGGATGTGACACCGGGCAACAACGTGCTGGGTGACTTTGTTGCATTCTGTCTGGACCTTGCGGCCTGGATCGGCCGTGGGCAGGGTTATGAGTTTAAGGTTACGGACACGCCATTTTCCAACAGCGTTGATCTGATAGCCAATGGCGCGCTTCAGAGAATTCAGTCGATTTTTGATGCCAACTACAGCGAATCCGTCGCAACCGACAGCAGGAAAACATCGGCTGCGTTTCAGGTGGCTTTGTGGAATGCCGTTTACGATGATGACTGGACCGTCACTGGTGCAGATGGGGACGGCTTCAATGCGGCCGGCAAATGGGGCGGAGTTAACGGCGTGATCAATCAGGCCAACGACTATCTGCTTGCTGCGCAGAATTATAACGGCCCGCAAAAGTGGCGTCTAAGCTTTCTGGAAAGCACGGCCAATCCGCGATATCAGAATCTTGTAACGGTTGCACCGGTGCCTCTGCCAGCCGCTGGCTTGATGCTGGTGGGTGCGTTGGCTGGTTTCGGCCTATTGCGCCGTCGGCGTGCGACCACCTGATTTCAAAAATCTTTTGCGATTTTTCAAAGGGCTGCCATAGAGCGGCCCTTTTTTTACGATGAACATTACCCGGCATGGGCACTGTGTTCGGAATAAGACCTTGCCACATAAGTAGACATTCGGCACATTTACTCTACTTATGAGGGTGGTGCACCATCTCCGTAGCCTGGAGTGTTCCGATGGGAATTCTTTTGTTGGCCGTTCTGGCAAGTAGCATCAGCGCCGCAATAGCGTTGATCGCAGGCTATGGCTTTGTGACCGTGTTTGCAGTCTATTGCTTGACTGGCCTGGCTAGTGTTTTCCTGATTATCCTGCCGTCGATGTGGATGTGTGCACTGAGAAAGTCATGGATCCGGCGCGCACAAGAGAAGCTGACCTCAGAAGCGTGATCACAAGGCCAAAGGGCGCGCGCTATTCGGACACTTTCATGGATTTTGGTTCCATAAAATGAGTGTGATATAGGTCGCTCCGGAATGGCTGTGTGATCTGATATAAGTTGAGTGTGATATCGGAATCCGCAGGCGGAAGCTTCATTAAACCGGTAGCGAGTTTGGGCTTCTCCATAAAATTGCCTGAAATTGATGTCAGACTGGAAACATAAGCGCTCTGATCGTCACAAATGAGAGGTCAGTGGTTGTATTAATAGCTCTGCTGGGCCATGTCAGTGTGGAGTGAATGCGGTTCTGGTCAGACTTGCCCTGATCACATCGCAAGGGTTTGTTGTAGATGGTTTTTAAAGTTTCTCGGTCATCATGACGACGGGTGATCTTTATATCGAACATTTCAGTCTCAGGGAGCGGCCCTTTACATTGTTGCCGGACCCGAGCTTTCTGTATTGGTCTGCGCACCATAAACGCGCGTATTCCATCCTTGAATTTGGCATTATCTCGCGTGCTCCGATTACGCTGATCACTGGCGAAATTGGGTCGGGCAAGACAACCTTGCTGCAAAAGCTGATCAGCCAGATGGATGAGGATGTCACGGTCGGGCTGGTTTCGAACGCCCAGGGCGGGCGCGGGGAGTTGCTGCAATGGGTGCTTAACGCGCTGGATGTGCCGGCAACGCCGCGGGCGCCCTATGTGCAATTGTTTCAGGTTCTGCAGGATTTTCTGGTTGCTGAATATGCCGAAGGCCGCAGAGTTGTACTGATCTTTGACGAGGCGCAGAACCTGTCACGCGAAGGTCTGGAAGAGATACGAATGCTGACCAATATCAACTCTAACAAGGATGAATTGATCCAGTTGATCCTGGTTGGTCAGCCGGAATTGCGTGATGTTGTGCTGCATCCGAAGATGCGTCAGATGGCGCAGCGGGTGGCGGCCAGCTTTCACCTGCCTCGCATGGATCCCGAGACGGTCGCCGCGTATATCGCGCATCGTCTGCAGATTGCAGGTGGGACGGGCGAAGAATTCTCGGCCGAGGCTTGTAATTTGATTTACGAAGCGACAGCGGGTGTGCCGCGATTAGTGAATCAGATCTGCGAGTTCTCAATGCTTTATGCTTGGAGTGAGGAAGTGCATTTGGTTACCTCACAGACTGTAAATAATGTGCTGAAAGACGATGTTTTTTTTGGCGCCATGTCGCAACCAAATAAAGAACCCGAAGATACCCGCCAGGTGCTGAAGCTTGAAACGCATCAACAAGTGTCATCGGAGGAAAAAGCGGGATGAGCAATCTCCGGATACGAATTAACGGAAAACGGGAAGACTGAACGTGGATTTTCGTTACTACTGGTCGATTTTTTCGCGGCGTTTGCCCTATTTTCTGATCGTGGCCTCGGTGATCAGCGCGGCCTCGGTCATCGTCGCGATGGCATTGCCGCCGGCCTATGTGTCCAGCATGAAGCTGATCGTGGAATCGGCGCGTATTCCGGATCAACTGGCCGAGTCGACGGTGCGTACCCCGGCGCAGGAGCAGTTGCAGATTCTGGAGCAGCGTCTGCTGACTCGAGCGAACCTACTGGAGATCGCCAGCGATCAGCGGGTCTTTGCAAATCAATCCGAGATGACGGCCGACCGGGTCGTACAGGCGATGCGGTCCCGCACCTCGGTAAAACCCAGTAGTCGTCGGGCAGCTGTCCCCCTGATGGAGATCAGCTTTGAGGCGCGTACCGGGGCCATCGCAGCGGGTGTGCTCAATGAGTATCTAACCTTGATTCAAAAGGAAGACGTTGAATCCCGCACCGGGCGCGCGACTCAGACGTTGGAGTTCTTTGAAAATGAGGTGAATCGGCTGAGTGAAGAACTGGCCGAACGCAATGCACGTATTCTGTCCTTCAAAACCGAAAACTCTGATGCACTGCCGGAAAGTCTGGATTACCGGCTGAGTCAGCAGACCTTTTTGCAGGAGCGGCTGGCGATGGTGACACGCGAGATTGCGGGTCTTGAAGATCAGCGGCAAAACCTGATCCGTCTTTTTGAGACCACGGGGCAGGTTGGCGGCGTTGGCGAGGTGGCGCTGACACCCGAGCGTCAGCAACTGGAGGTTCTGCGTCGCCAGCTTAACGAGGCGCTGGCGATCTATTCCGAAGAAAACCCGCGTGTGAAAGTTCTGAGGTCCCGGATTGCCCAGGCTGAGGAAGCTGTCCGGGCCCAGCCTGACCCTCAGCCAGAGGAAGAGGCAACAGGGAATTCGCTCTTGGATATTCAACTGGCCGAGATCGCGACGCGGTCCGGTGTGCTTGAGGCACAGAAAAACACCACGGAAGCTCAGCTGGCCGAAGTCACTGATAAGATCAATCGCACGCCCGCAAATGCGATACGGGCCGAGGAGCTGGTTCTGGACCGCGACAATATCCAGCAACAGTACAATCTGGCGGTAGATCGTCTGTCCCGGGCCAGCACTGGTGAGCGGATCGAGGTGACGGCGCAGGGTCAGCGCGTATCCGTGATTGAACCACCGGTGGCACCCAGCAAACCATCCAGACCAAACCGGGCGCTGATTGCAGGCGGCGGCAGTTTTTTTGGCATTTTGTGTGGAATTGCCCTGGTCGTGTTGCTTGAGTTTCTGAACCGCTCGGTTCGTCGGCCGGCAGACCTGGTCTCGCGCCTTGGTGTAACGCCGCTGGCCACCATTCCATATATTGCGACGCCGGGTGAAATCTGGCGGCGGCGGAGCTGGAAACTGGTACGGCTGCTGGCGATTGTGATTGCCGTTCCAGCGGCTGTTTATGCTGTGCATGTCTATTACCAGCCTCTGGATCTGGTTGCTGAGCGGGCCATAGACAAGATCGGGATACGCTGGTGATCGATGAGGCGAGAGAACAGGGACGGAGAGGTTAGCGCGCGATGGAAAAACTGCAGGCAGCGATAGAAAAGGCCCGGTCACAGCGTCAAAAACGCGGCCTGCCACAACCGGTTTCGGTGTCCGAAAAGACACCGGAGAAACCCGCAGATGAGGCGCTTCAGGCCCGTTGGCAAGGGCTTGTACCGGTCGAGGTATC
Source organism: Ruegeria sp. CF1 (assembly GCF_056537445.1). Classification (NCBI taxonomy): domain Bacteria; kingdom Pseudomonadati; phylum Pseudomonadota; class Alphaproteobacteria; order Rhodobacterales; family Roseobacteraceae; genus Ruegeria; species Ruegeria sp. CF1. The sequence goes on from NZ_JBQFRN010000018.1 coordinate 21,577, forward strand.
GCAGCGACTGATTGGTGCCAACCGACTGGTCGCCAGCGCGGGTGGTACTGAGGCGGGTCCGTTCGATATGTTGCGTACGCGCATCCTGCAACAGTCCCGCGCAAATGGCTGGAAACGGGTGGCGCTGGTGTCGCCACACAGCGGCTGCGGCAAAAGCACAACAGCGGCCAATCTGGCTTTCAGCTTTGGTCGGCAGCGTGATCTGCGCACGATGGTTCTGGATCTCGATCTGCGCCGGGTCGGTCTGGCGCGCATTCTCGAACAGGATTGTGCGCGTACAATGGGGGATGTTCTGATCGGGGGCGTTGCGTTCGCCGATCATGGCCGCCGGTTGGGGGATAACGTGGCATTGGGGCTGAACAGCAGCCCGGTCCAGAACCCCGCAGAGATTCTGCAAAGTGGCAAGGCCGGCGAAATTTTGGATGCGATTGAGGCTGATTTCAAACCGGACATCATGATCTTCGACATGCCACCGCTGGCAGCGGCTGATGACAATTTTGGCTTCCTCAAAAACGCCGACTGCGCCCTGCTTCTTGCAGCAGCCGAGCGTACTACGGTCGATCAGATCGACGTGGCCGAGCGTCAGTTAGCGGAACTAACCAGCGTGATGGGCATTGTCTTGAATAAATGCCTCTATACTGAGGGCGCATACGGGTACGGGTACGGGTATGGATAGAATGTTCGGGTGTATATTGAGTAATAGGATTTTTGGAGTGATTTCAGACAGTGTACTGCCCGGTGTCGGATGGTGAGATGGCAGAATATCCCAGAGCTTTGTCCATTATCCTATTTCAACTGATCATGACGCTGTGGATTACAAAGCGTTGGTGCTGCTGGATATTCTGGCGGTGGACACACGCAGCTTGCCAACGGGCCGGGTGACCAAGGCGTATGCATCCTGTGGCGGGATTGTAAAAGGATTTTTGTAGGTTGCCCGGGGTTCCGGGTATTTTGGAGAATGATATGGGCGAACGGATGTTGGAGGCAGAAGTGTGATTATTCCTGTGATCTTGTGCGGAGGAACGGAGCCGGGACTTTGGCCTAGTTCGCGTTCGGCCTACCCAAAGCAGTTCGTTGAAATAACAAAGGGGCAAAACCTGTTTAAGAATACGCTCCGGCGGTTGTCGGGTCCTGATTTTGCAACGCCTGTCCTAGTGACTGATGACACGTCCCGCTTTTTGATCGAAGAACAGGCGGCGCAAATGGGGCTAATTGACGGGCAGTTCATACTTGAACCCTGCGCGCGCAACACTGGACCTGCGGTCCTGACTGCAGCCCTGAATGCCAAGGACATGCCGGACGCACTGATGCTGGTCGCGCCATCGGATCACCTGATCCCAGATGCGGAGGCGTTCCGGCAAGCGGTTCGGATCGGGGCCGAAGCCGCCCGCGCTGGGTCGTTGGTGATCTTTGGCGCCACGCCGACACGTCCCGAAGCCGGATTTGATTATCTGCAACTGGCTGGTGCTGACGAAGGGGGGAGGACAGTCAAACTGGCGGGTATTGTCGAAAAAACCGATGCGGACAGGGCCGCGCAAATGCTGGCGCAGGGCGATTGCCTGTGGAATGCCGACATGTACCTTTTCCGGGTGCGCGATATCATTTCAGCGTTCGAGACCCATGCGCCGGACCTGATCGAACCCTGCCGCCAAGCGTTGAGCGAGGGCTATGACGATCTGGGTTTTTACCGTCTGGACGGAGAGGCTTATGAGAACATCCGGGCCACCTCGATCATCTCCGCGGTTATGGGGAAAGCGGATAATACCATTGGGGTTTCGCTGGAAACGCGCTGGTCCGATTTGAATCTGTGGAATTCACTGCACCAGGTTCTGCCCTCTGACGAACAGGATGTTGTCAGCATGGGGTCCGTGACAGCAGTCAATTGCGAGAACACAGTATTGCGCAGCGAAGAGGACCATGTTCGCCTAGTTGGTCTGGGTTTGAGGAACATAGCCGCCGTGGCCACGCGGGATGCGATCCTTGTCGCCGATCTCGATGAGGTGCAGAACGTCGACAGCGTGGTGGCCAAGCTCAGAGCTGAAAATGTGGCGCAGGCCGACGACTATCCCCGGTTCCACCGACCGTGGGGTTGGTATGAAACCCTGTGTCTGGGTGAGAGGTTTCAGGTCAAGCGGATTATGGTCAAGCCGGGGGGCATCCTGAGTTTACAGAGCCATGTGCACCGTGCAGAACACTGGGTAGTCGTGGCTGGAACCGCCCGGGTTACCGTGGACGAAGAGGTCAAGCTGCTGTCCGAGAATGAATCCGTTTATATTCCGCTAGGCGCAGTTCACCGGATGGAGAACCCGGGCAAACTGCCGATGTATCTGATCGAGGTGCAGACCGGGTCTTATCTGGGGGAAGACGACATTGTGCGCTACGAAGATGTCTACAACAGAACATAACCCCGATCCGGCCCATACCACCTTTGACAGCCCCCGCCGGGTTCTGATTGTTGTTGAAAACCTTCCGGTGCCGCTGGACCGGCGCGTCTGGCTTGAGGCCACATCGCTGACGGCGGCAGGTTATCAGGTCAGCGTGATCTGTCCGACCGGCAAGGGGTGGGACAAGCATTACGAGGAAATCAACGGAGTGCATATCTATCGCTACCCCGAGCCTCCTGAGGCCCATTCCGGTGCGGTGGCCTATGCGCGCGAATGGGGTGGGGCGTTGTGGCATATGTTCCGTCTGGCCCGCAAGGTGCGGCGCGAGCACGGCTTTGATGTGATCCACGGCTGCAACCCGCCCGATCTGATCTTTCTGCTGGCGCTGCGGTACCGGATGGCCGGTGTGCGCTATCTTTTTGACCACCATGATGTTTGCCCCGAGCTGTTCGAGGCGAAGTTTGGCAAGCGGGGCCTGCTGTATCGCATCATGCTGATCTGGGAACGCATGACCTTTGCGACCGCGCAGGTGTCCATCGCCACGAATGAAAGCTTTCGCCAGATTGCCATTCATAGGGGAAAAATGGCGCCCGATGACGTGTTTGTTGTCCGTTCGGCCCCCAAGATCGAAAAATTCGAGATCCGGCCAGCGGATCTGGCCATGCGCAAGGGTGCGGGGACTGTGTTGGGCTATGTCGGTGTCATTGGCCAGCAGGAAGGTATGGATCTGCTGGTGGCTGCGGCGGATCATCTGATACGCGACCTTGGCCAGACCGATGTACATTTTGTCATCGTGGGCTTTGGTCCTCATCTGCCTGAGGTCGAGAAGGATGTGCGCGATCGCGGGTTGGAAGCGTATTTTACCTTCACCGGCGCGCTTTATGACGAGGATCTACTCAAGGCGCTCAACAGCGCGGATATCGGCGTCAGCCCGGATCCTAAAAACGCGATGAACGACATCTCGACGATGAACAAAGTCATGGAATATATGACTCTGGAAAAACCGGTTGTGCAGTTCGACCTGAAAGAGGGGAAAGCCTCGGCCGAGGATGCTTCGCTTTATGCTGAGGCCAACGATCCGGTCGATTTCGCCGAGAAGATCAACTGGCTGATACATCATCCCGATGAAGGCCGGGCAATGGGGCAGCGTGGGCGCGCGCGCGTCATGGGCAGCCTGAGCTGGACCCATTCAGTGCCCAGGCTACTGGCGGCCTATGACCGGATTTTTGCCGGGCGCTGAGCCCCCAGAGAAACTACGGGGTAGGGGCGGTGGCCCCTACATTGGCACGAAACTTGGAAGTTTCGAAAGGCTTTGCCCGACAAACCCCAGCAATCTGGCTTCCGCATCGGCCTCGGTTTCGTCCTCGCGGATCGGGGTTACATAGCGCACCAGCGCGCCGTCGGTGCGCCCCATTGTCAGGCCATCGACCACAACCCCGATCTTGGCGGCGAAATCGTTGGTCTGTCGCTTGCCGCGCTGTTCAAACCAGTAATAGACCAGCTGCTTTTGCAGACCCTTCTGGATGACGGCTCGGTTTACCTCGAACGCGCCATAGGCCGGCACGCCCGGATCGATCCGGCGGGGTTCCAGGCTGAAGATCTCCCAGCCGCCGACCGGCAGGCACACCTCGGGCGAATGGATGCCATCGCCTTCGGTTTGCTTGTCGTAGAAGGCAACGAACATGTTGATATGGCCGCTCTGACCGGGTGCGGCATAGGTGGTATTGAGGTAGTCGGTCGCGCCCAGCACCCGCTCGACATCTGGATCGAGCAGGGCCGCCGAGCCTGACCATTCACCAAGCTGGCGCGGGTAAAGCGCAAAGGGGCTGCGGTCGATCGGCACTTTGTCCGGGCTGGGCTGCAGAACCCAAGCCACCGACATTGCCAGTGTCAGCAAGGCGCCCGCAGCCAGCGCGCGTGAGGGCCGGATGGCGAGGATACGTTCAGCCACTGTCAGCAGGCCGCTGGTGTCCAGATCGACCGCTTCGGCCAGTGGTTTTGGGTTTGGGGTCAGGCGTTGCAGCGCGACGGCCATGGCAAACAGGATGGCGATACAGGTGAGGAAAATCACCCAGCCTTCGAAGAAGTGCAAAAATCCCTCGGCCATTTCGATGCCGTGGTGATTGACCAGAACACCTATCACCCCGATGCGGATCGAATTCATCAGCACCGTCAGCGGCGCGGCCGAGATCAACAGCACCACCTTGTGCCAGATCGGCCCGCGATAGAGCAGCGCGAATAGATAGGAGAAGCTGAGGATCGGGAACAGGTAGCGCAGGCCGGAACAGGCCTCGGCCACCTGCAGTTTGTAGACACCCAGATCGATGATATTGCCATCCAGATAGACCGAGACACCGGCCTGCTGCACGAACCAGACGCCGATAACCGAGGAGATGCTCTGCAGAAAGATCGTGAGTTTCCAGTAGATGAAATTCGGCAGCGGCAGCATGAAGACCAGATGCAGTACCGGCAGTTGGTGTCGCCGTCCGATATTCCAACCAAACACGGTCAGCACCACACCGCCTATCCAGATGATCATGGCATAGGTGACAATGTCGGGGACGCTGGCAAGATTGCCCAGGATTGCCACAAACAGCCCGAACGCAATCACCAGGATACCGGGCCAGCGGTCCCTGACCTCGCCCGGCGGCGGCGGGTAATTGCGCATCTCCCGCAGGAACAGATAGAGAGAGATAACCGGGATCAGTGGGCCGTGGCTGTATTCAGCAGTTGCCCAGGCCTGACCCAGCGAAACGATACCGATCCAGAAAATCGGGATCGACCCCAGAACCAGCACTGCGAACCAGAACAGTCCGGCCGGGTTATAGGATTTGACTCGACTGACCTGTGGTACGGATGTTGAAAAATCCACGTGCGTCACCTGATACTCGTTAAACAATGGCTTTCGCGGAGCCCTTGTATCTGATCATAACGAAAACGGGGGGGTATTGGCCACTCAAACCGGGGTTACCGGGTATTTGTGCTGGATTGAGCGGTGAGGACGTTGCTGTCGTTTCTGCATCTGACGAAAATGTGCGTGTGATCCAAGGATTGCTTCCGGGATGACCCGGCTCAAAATCATCGGCTCAGGGTCGTACGATAAAGTCCCGACCAATGGTGAAAAATACGGCATGAGATTGCGCGCGCGGGTCTGTCAATTCTTCACGCATGCGATACCTGTAACCGGTACTCAGGGTCCAGTCTTTGGTCAGCGAGTGCTGATAAGAAGCCGTAAAATTAGCCCGGTCGATTGTTCGGGTGAGTTCGTCGCTGACCGTATAGGCCGCGTTGAGGTTGATGTTGGACACCGCGTTGATGTTATGGGTATACCCCAGAAACAGAGCGGTTCTCAGGATGTTACCCTTGTCTTCGTCAAAATCCAGAGATCGCGCAAACCGTGCGTTGAACTCACCTCTGGGAAGTTGTTGCACCCAATCGAGTGATCCGATGAAATCGGCGCTGTCCAGTTCTGAATCCGCGACGCCGGCGGTAAACGCGAACTCGCCGGTGGGTAATTCGAGGCTGCGCCCTACCGTCAGGTTGCGAATGTCGCCATCTTCGGTGACGATTTGTTCGTACCCGGCCTCAAACGTGCCGTTCGGCATGTCCCGTTCGAACCGCAGCAGTCCCGACGGGCCATCAGTGCGGGTAACAACACCGAACTCCCTTGTGTCGATGGTCGTATAACCAAGCTGCGATTCAAGGCGCCAGATCGATGACAGTTCCACGTTTAGGCCAAAATAACCAATCTTGGTCTTACGACGGGTTTGTTCGGCATCGTCTTGATTGAAGAGCCGATAATCAGCACCCAACACGCCTTCCACCAATGGTGAAAAGCGCAAAAACAAGTCGGCGTCCAGATTGGTGCGGTCATTGTCGGTCAATCCGGGATCTGTGGTGTCGGTATAACGCAAATCCAGATAATCAGCGGCCAGAGCGGCCCCAATGGGCGCTTCCTGACCCAGTTCCAACGCCAGACCTGCTCTGTAGCGCTCGCGATTGCCGGTACCGTTCAGATCATCCAGATCCGGAGGCAGTTCGATCTGGCCATCGCTGTTTTCGAAGTCCTCGAGCGGGCGTAGGAACTGTACGTTAGACTGAAGGTAGCCGACATTGAAGTTGAATGCGGATTGCGCACCCACACGGCCATAGTCCAAATCCAGTCGCTGGTCGTCCAGCCCCGAGTCTGCACCGGGCCCATCGGCTGCGCGCAGCACGGTAGAGGCCACCATTCCGATCCGGTCAAGTGGAGTTTCGTGGACCAGTCCAAAAGAAAGTCCTGTAGCGGCAAATGTGGTTCTGCCCTGGCTGACGGGGTCAAGGTCCAGATTGTCGTCAGTCTCGATACTCTGGCTGAACCCGAAGGTCAGTTCAGTACCAGATTCTTGAGCTAGGGCGGGTGACAGATAGCAAAGAGACCATGCGCCAGTCAAAAGGGTGTGATAGATCAGATGCCGTCTCACAAGTGCCTCAATATTTCCGTCTTTCTGTTGGGCCCCCGATCCCATTGCTTGTTTGTCGTATCAGGCCGTACGTTTTCCTGTACGTGGTTTTCAGAGCTATTTATAGTTCTGAATGGGCGAAACCTGGAAAAAGCTCCAGTTGTGCGCTCTTTGCCCCACTCAGTACTGAGTTTGTTTCCGAAGAGGTAAGGCTATGTTTCATGACACACTGCGAAAAATGGTAAAATCTGTCTGCCACCACAAAGTTGTCTTACATTGTCATGAAGTGTTTGAGGTTTTGGAGCCTAAAGCACTCGACATTTAACTTGCGACATATCCAGCCGCCTTAAAGTAATTCCAGTACTCTTGCGGTGAGTAGAGATCGCAGATTTTAGCAATTGTGTGCTAAACACGTCGGTGAAGGTGCGCACCACACCGGCGCAGATGGGCTTTGAGCCTGGGCAACGCCATTTAATGGGGTTCGGGCCGGGGCCGTAGGGCGGCAAAACAAGAACCAGCCCCCTGCTTTTGCATAACTTTGGCGGCCTGCGTGTTCTTGTGGCTGGCGAGGTCATCGAGCATGACAACCGTCTCCGGTGAGAGTTCCGAAACCCGTACTTGTTCGACGTAAGTGGTGAGGGCCGGACCGTTCATTGCACCCTTGATCATCCAGGACGCAATCATGGCATCTGCGATCAGGCCTGCGATGAACGTTTGCGTCCCCCACGACTCGAAGGGTGCATCCATTACTAGCCGTTCCCTGTGCGGGGAACGACTATGAAGGCGGGCCAAGTTTATTTTCCCCGACGTCGCATTAACAAAGACAACGCGTTCACGATTGGTGGAGACCGCTGGAGCGCGATATACGAACCAATCTTTGCGCTGTGCCGTTCGGCAGCGACCGGTGACTTTTTTGTATGTGAACCCGATCTGCGCAGGAACTCCCCAATGGCGTTCGGATGCACTTGAATGCCCGTGGTGTCCAACAAGGTAGCAGCCAGTTCCTGCATCGTGATATCCCCATACTGCAAGATCAATTCGGTGAAAAAGGCGCGGTGGTGCGGGTCAAGTTTGCCTTTGTCTAGGGGATGGCCCTGCGGCGTGGGCTGGCTCGACCTGTGCGACGGATCGCAAGCGCCCAACACGCCCCTGTGGCCGGTGAGAGTGTGTGCCACAAACCACCCCCGGCCCGCCCAGCCTTCTTCAATGTATCGCTGGAATGTTCGAAGCACATCTGGTAACGGTGCTGACATGATCCATCTTCCCTACCGGGATGTTAACACCTTCAGCTCAAACGGAATCCCCCGATTTAAGTTTTGGGCGGGTGGCTTTAGGGTGTGTAATACTATGGAGTTTGGCTGGCCCGGCCACCGATTTCTATCTAGGCGTGATCCGGAAGTGTATCTGCGGATACAACTAAAGAAACTGGCCGCATCGATCGTTTCTTATATTGGAATGTAAATATGATGAACCGCCGAGGAAAGTTTTCGGCGGTTCAAATGTTCAAAGCTGATGTCAAACTAAGAGATCAACGTATCCTAGCGGCATGGCCTCATCGAAGATCATGATCTCCGACATAGTCCCGTCAAATGCGTGTCTGGTTTCAGAACCGCCATCGGTGCTGCTCCAGCCGAGGCCGCCAATCTGCAGGTTTTGTTTGTTCGTACTTAGCTCGAAGTCGAATTCCTGAACATCCACAAGTTCGCCGTCAACGGCCAAGCCGACCATGCCGTCACCAAACCAGACCTGAACGTCATAATCCTCGTGCGCCTTGATATCTTTAAAAACAAGAACCATGTCGCTGTCTTCGTCTTGAAAACGGGCCTGCAGGTCGTCGCCGCGTAATAGGATTGACATATGGTGCCCGCCGCCATCATAGTATTTGGCGTCTTTGGAAATCAGCCCCTGCTGCCCCTTTAGATCATCGGCGTTGAAGGTGAACGAAACCGTGCCTTCGGTCAACTCAAGGTCTTGATCGTGATCAAGGTTGATGATGTGTTTTTTTCTACCATAAAACTCGGTCGTGCTGCGCTGATAGACGAGATTGGCGTCGGAGTTCTCTGCAGGAGGGGCAGGGGGCGCTTCGTTCACCACGATACGTGCAGTTGCGGTATCGGTATCGATACCGTCCGAAATCGTGTAGGTGAAGCTATCGGTGCCGCTGAAACCCGCATTGGGGGTATAAGTATAGGTGCCGTCTCCATTGTCGGTCAAGGTACCGCTGGCGGGTTGATTCACGCTGGTTAGGGTGATTGCGTCGCCATTGGCATCGATGTCATTGGCTAGCAGATCAGTGGTCACTTTCACCACAAGGTCCATGTCCTGATCGGCAACAAGATTGTCGTCCTTCGCGTCCGGCGCCGTGTTACTTGGTGTGGACGGTGTGTCGTCACCTGGAGCGGACGGTGTGCCATAGATCATGTCCTGCATCTGTGATGGGGACATTTTTCCTTCGATGATGACGATATCAGAGATGGTGCCATCGAACTCATTGGAAAAACCGGCCTTACTAGAGTTGCTGCCCCAGCCAAGCGCGCCGATCTGCAGGGCCTCAACATTGTTTTCCCAAGTCATTGCAAAACTGGCAGAGTGAACCTGTTGTCCGTCCAACCAGATCGCGACATTGTTGTCGCCGAAACTGATCTGGAGGTCATAGTCAGTATTGGCTTTAACCCCGCTGATACGGGCAATCTCGTCCGAGGACCCGTCTTGGAAACGGACAATTAGCGTTCCATTCTCGATGTAGGCGGCCAAGTGGTTGCCACCACCGCTGTAATAGCTGGCATCCTTGCTGATCAGGCCCATCTTACCGGACACGGTGTCAGCATTGAAGCTGAGCGCAATGGTTCCGGTTTGCAGCTCCAATCCGTCGTTATGAGCAACCTCAATCACATCCCCAGAGCTTTTGATATCATGCGTGCCCAATACGCTAAAGGCGGTGTTCTCCAACTGATTAGTGTCAAGCTGGCTCTGATCAGAGTCGGTGCCGGTATCTGTTCCGGTGTTTCCGCCTGTATCATTGCCAGTCCCGGTATCGGGGTCGGGTGCCGGCGTCTGTGCGGAGCTACCGTTATTGTACGATGTGCCATCTCGCAGTTCCATAAGCCTGCCAACGGCACCGAGGCCCGTGGAAAGGTCTATCGGGCTGCCTTCGACCGGTATGAAATCCTGCCACTGGCCGCCATCTCCGCTGAACAGTTTGTTCAGATCGGCGTCGCGACCAAAGACATAGTTGTCGTAGATGCTCGGTTTGGAGCCGGTAGAATCGTCGGAAATAATCTTTACAATATTGTTTCTGACAATAGCTCCACTCGCATTATTTGCCAGTATTATGGTTCCTCCGCCACCGCTGGGCCAAGGCATGATTGTGTTATCCTGAACGATAACATTCGAGGACGGGCTGTCGAGAGTTATGCCGTGTGGCGATCCGACATTAATCAGGTTTTGTTCTATGAGAAGGTTCTGATAGCCGTCGCCTTTCGCATCCGCGAAGAAAAAGCCTTGTGCCGGATGGTGACCTGTCGACGGATCATCATAAAGGTAATTTCCACGGAATATAAGATCTGTGGGGTTTCCATCAGATGTGCCGAACATCTGGATCATGTCCGGGTGATCCGGGTAAACGGAATGCGTATCACGTAGCGTGTTGTTCTCTATCAGGCCAAAATGGGTCGCCCCTTTGATCTGCATGATGTCTGATTGTGCATCGTGTATGTAATTTTCAGTTATCTCAAAGTTGGTGACGTTGGCCATCGTGATCGTGTTATGACCGCCACCGATGTCATTGTTATGCACAACGAGGTTGTCAACATCCCGGAAATATACGCCGGATTTGAGCGCGCTGTTTGTGATGGTTATGTGATGCGCATTATGCTCAATGCGAGGTTGCCCGTTGATGACCAGTCCGTCCAAGTGGATGTTCGATCCGCCTGAAATATCGATGTCGTTGAAGGTTGCACCTAAAGAATTGGCCGCCTTAATCGTGACCTTGGAAGAGAAATCCGCGGAGAGGTTGAGGGTTCCATAGTTGCCATTGGCCAGCAGGATCGTATCCCCCCCGTTGGCTTGTGCTAGCGCAGATTGCAGCTGGGAACTGTTTGAGACGTTGATGGTTGCCATTATGATTAGACCTCATTCTGGCGCGGCAACTTTAACTTACCGCGATGAGTGGTTTCAGTTTTGAAGGGAACTCAGTAACCAAGGCCCAGTTCGCCATCCTTCTAACGGGACACAAAATCTTTAACCGCCAAAAGACAGCATCTAAGTGTTGCTACTCGCACATTACTTGTTAGGCAGACTGTTTGGTGAGTGTGTTTTTTCTGTTTGGTGAGTGTGTTTTTTCTGTGTTGTTTTTACGACTTTGCTAAATTTACTACTGTGGCGATCTGGCCCCATCAAGTCCCAGAGAAAGCATCGGCATCTTTCCCGCATGATAATTTTCAGATCAGTTAGCAAGTAGATGTAATATTAGAACCAATCGACATATACAGCGACTTGCATGATCTGAATGTTTTATATTTTTCAATATCATGGCTAGCTTTTCTTGGGTTTGTCGCCGTTCCCGTGTCACTTTGGCGAAAATCCGCCAAAACAGTAACCTGATCTAGTATGGGTATCCCCGCAAAACCCAGAGCATGCAGGCTTGAGCAATATTCGACCCGATTAAGAGTGTTGGCAGCGGATTTTTCTCGGATTGGGCTGCCTTGGCAATATTCATCATCCGTGATAAGCGAGGAGCGGTTAAATCCTTCCCAACAGCAGCGTAATTGGGGGCAGGATAGTACGCTCTCATGAGTGTTATTGATTTTCCCGGCACGATGAGACCACCCCGCTGGCGCGGGATGATCAAGATTTGTAGTCTGTGCAGGCGGCTTGAGCAGCCGATTGTAGCCTGCATAGCCGTCCACTTGCAGAGTACCTGAGAAGCCCTTGAGGATAGGCATTGCTCCAGCGCCGCTTGCCGGAAGGGCCGACAAGGACCTCCATATGGTGCTTTATATGTCCCACCAAAGCCGTCTCCATTCCAGAACTACTCCTGGAAACGGACTCGCGGATCACAACACTACAAGGCAGGCGGGGGCAAAACACCACTTACGTTTTAGCTGGGAGAAGGAGCGGCGATCAATAGCAACCATTCAGAAAAAGATCATCAAGCCAAGCTGCCGGGTTGAGATATAACTTAATTCATGCGCCAAAGTCTGCTTGCAGGTCAACAACGGCATAAGGCTAGCTGTGGGCGACTTTTTTGAATAGTAGGGCCTTCTTTACTGAGATACGAGAGCTCTTATTTGCAGATACACTGCATACAGTAGATAACGCAGGTTTTGCGGCTGTCCTCGCCACGATGCCCAGCCATAGCGAACTGCTTTTGAGTATTGGCCGGATGCCCGATATCCTCCGGCAATGCGGTGGTAATGGTGGGGCAGTACGCCTGGGTAACACGCCAAAAGATCTGTATGTTTTTTCAAAATATATTCTTGCGCCAACAAGCGCTTTTGCGAGAAATGGGTAACGGAGTTGCCCGTCAGCCGCTGCACGACAAGATTGTCATCAACAAATGCGATTGGTCCAACGGCTGCGATACGCAACATAAGCTCCCAATCAACCAGCGCAGGGAGCGCCTCATCAAAGCCTCCAATATGTTCCAAGATATCGCGCCGTACGACCAGCATTTGGGTAGATATGTAATTTGTGCGCACGAGGCTGGGTAGAATGTTACCATCAAGCGGGTGGATGGTAGGGTCCGGACAGCGCTTTTTTACTGGAGTATTTGGGCGAGTATCTTCTTTTACGAGCATTCCGCAATAAGCGGCGACAAAATCGCTACCCTCCAGACAGGCCATCTGGCGTTTCAATTTTCCGGGGAGCCAAATGTCGTCGCTGTCCTGAAATGCGATCCAAGGCGCTGTAGTGGCGCGGACGCCTAAGTTGCGTGCTTGACTAGGGCCTCGTTTGCCGGAGTTATGCAGAACACGTAATCTGGGATCTTGAATACTGTCTAGAATAGCAACCGTGTTATCGGTTGAACTGTCATCGACAGCGATCAACTCAATCGGATGATAATCTTGTGTTAAGACGCTTTCAATAGACTCACGCACCGTTGCTTCTCGATTGAAGCAGGGCACTACCACCGATACGAGTGGGTTTTCAAACTTCACCGTCGCGTCCTCTTCTGGCTGTCTTGTTCAGTTATCTGGGGTTCGCCTTGTTCGAACCGCGTGTAGCGAGGCTCTGTCCTGGTTGCAGGAGTAACTTCGGTTTCATCATTGGTACAGTCAGAGGTGTAGATCCAGGCCCCGGCTCCGATGAAAAACATCACGAATGCGGACATCGTATCCCAGATGTGAACGGTAATCAGCGTAAAACAAGTGCTGACCAGAACAATTCCATAAGCTGTTCGGCAGCGGTTTACGTCTTCGCGAGATATGGAGGTCCGAGCCAGAGCCAATAAATGCAAGAGGCATGCTAAGGCGATCAGGCTGAACCCTACGAAGCCATATCGCATAGCCATGACCAACCAGAAATTGTCAACCGAAGGTGTAAGCCAATCTGGCCGAACCCAGTCGTTGAAGCCAAGACCGAATATCGGGTAGTTCCAGACAGAATCCCACCCATATCTGTTGGTTGCAATGCGTGTCCAACCGGTGCCGGGGTTGAAGGTCAACGTTTCGATGATGATTATGATAGGGGTTCGGTTGGATGCTAGGTCAACCGCAACATACGCAGTGACTGTCAATGTCAACAAAAGAAGCCACCGCCCATGCATCATACGGTTCCAGATCAGCAATCCGATCTGTACACCACATGCTATCAGAGGGGCGGAAGAAAGTGACATAAATGACATGCCAATCGCTAGTAGAGCGGCCATCATCGCTAGGACTGACCGTCCAGAAAACAGATAGAGGACATTTGCCAGCGCAATGGAGCAAAATAGACCAAACAGAATTGGATGGTGAAAAACCGAATACACCCGCTCCAGACCTAGTCTGCCGTAAGCACTGTTCGCTCTAGAGGGGGCATCAAATATGATACTAAATAGTTCGGGGAGTATCAGTCTCCCAGTTATGGATTCCACCAACGCAAAAGGAAGAAGGCAGATCATGGCAATCAGCATAAACTTGATCATGGCCTTATAGTCTTGTGCATCGCGGATTAGAGCGCGTCCGGCAAAATATCCTCCAACAAGTTCAACTACGGTAATCCCAGCGAAGGGGATGCGCCCGGTTCCGTGCACCACGACAAGCGACAGCATGATCCAGAACCCCGCCAGAAGGAACAAAGTATCTACTAGTGTAAAACGTCCGGCCCGACCTTGTAATACCTTTAGGGCAAATGGAACTGAAAAGATCAGCAGAAATAGTCTGTTAGGTGATAACCGCAGCCCAACCACCTCGAGAGAAATGGGCAGTAAGATAGTCAGCAAGAAAATGATTAGGAGTGACGAAAAAGTCGTTGCCCGCTTGTGGGGAGCCCTTATCTGCTCCTGCCAATTAGTTGTGGCCACATAAATTCTCCATGTGAGCCAATCCCGAGCGATCCGATATACTTGGGTTGCAGGGAAAGACTATCATATTAACTTAGCGTAATTTCTAATAAACTGCCAACTCGGGAAGCGATCAACAATAACCCTTGATCTAAGTTTATAGCGCTCGCGACTACAGGCCCAATCTTCGTCACCTTTGTTACATGAGTCAAACCACTCAATCTCAGACATAAGCATATGCTAAAGGCTATTATTAAACCTCTTTGGTCAAGCCGAAGCGTCCGATCGAAATGGAGGCCAGCTCAATTGGGTCAGGACGATTCCATACCCGGAAACCTATGCTTGAAAACATATCCGATACACATCTTCGTCGCGGTTTGTTTCTTTAGGCCGCGCCGATAGTTGACTCTCTTTACGGTTAACCCTCTACATTGATAGGAAGTCTATGATGCCGCAAGTTAGCTGTTCACAAATTTTACGCCAACACCTGTAAGTAGCGACAAGTCGAAGATGGTTGCAAACAGTAGCTTATGCGTCGGTTTCCTGACGAGGTTAGCAAATTAGTATATGAACCGCATTCTTCATATCACAGCTGACTTTCCAGACATTTATTCGAATCGAAAAACTGTCGCCGTACAAAATTTGATCGAAGGTGTGCCAGAGTTCGAGCACAGTATTATTTCGATCAATCGCATTAACGGCTTAGGCGGGGTGAAGTTTCTTGGTCACGATAATGATGTTACGACACTTTCCTATAAAGCGCCCCCATATGGTGTTTTCCTTAAGACTTTCCTCCACACGTTGGCAGATCAGATTCTTCAGGATATCCAAGAAAGCCGCAGGCGCGTTGATATGGTACATGCCCATAAGTTGACCATTGAAGGAATAGTCGCACACCAGATTTCGCAGGTTTTGGGTTGCCCTTATGTGTGCACAATTTGGGGAAATACTGACCAAAAGTATATTCGAGCTAAGCCTATGATGCGAAAAAGTTGGCATAACATCGCAAAACAAGCTGCTTGGTTGTTCCCTGCCACCCCGTGGGCGGATCGATACGTTTCCAAAAAGCTTTGGCTGAACTCAAAAAAAAGTAGCTTACTTCCAGTAGTCACAAAAGCTAAACACTATCTCCCTCCTTGCGAAACCCCGAGACGGTTGGCAACAGCTTTTCACTTGGCGGGGTGGAAAATGAAAGGGGTGCCAAGACTCCTTATGGCGCTGCGGCAATTACGGGGGACGGCATACGAGGTAGGGCTTGATATTCTTGGCGGTGGCAGCCCGGATCACACTAACGCACTTCAGCGTGAAATTAATAAATATGGTCTCTGCGATCTGGTGACTCTTCGGGGTGCGATTCCTCATGATCAAATGGCGCAGGAACTGAACAGATATTCGGGATTTGTCCTGCCAACCCTGCGGGAGACGTTTGGCATGGTCTATATCGAGGCGCTGTTTTCGGGTGTTCCGATCCTCTATTCAATGGACCGGGGTGTCGATGGATTTTTTGATGAACAGAATGTCGGGGTACGCTGCAACCCCACATCGGTTACGAGTATTGCCAAGGGCATCGAGAAAATTCTGGACAATGTTGGCCCCATGAAACACGAAATCGCCGTGTTGCAGAAGACAGGTGATTTTGATCGTTTCCGTCAGCATAAGGTTTGCCGCGATTACGCCAATCGCGCAGCTTTGATTATCACGGGCGGGCATTCTAGGCTCCAGACTCATTGAGTTTCAGAGCCAGAAGATGACGGCGGCTGCGAGAGCGATGGCTGAGGGTAACACTTTCGGGCATCTATCGTAGCGGGTTGCTACTCGGTGCCAATCCTTCAGCCGATCGAACATGATCTCGATACGGTTGCGTCGTTTGTACCTGAGCTTGTCGTATCACACCGGCTTGACGCGAGACTTCTTGCCTGGGACGCAGGGCAGTATCCATTTGTCTTTCAGAGCCTCCCGAAACCAGTCGGCATCGTAACTGCGGCCAGTGACCTGCCCCCCCGAAACTTCCCTCGTTGTGATGTAGAGTTTGCTCAACCTTTTGAAGGAGCAAAGAGTAGCTTAAGCTTCGCGGAATCCTGTCCAAACATTGGGGAGTAGCTCACAGATTCTACTGGGCTGACATAAAAACTCTGCATACAGTTGGCTTCACTATCGGAATCGCCAGCGCATAAGAGTCCGATAAAGACGGAGTTGCGAGCTAACTTTCCAAGCTAAACCACGTGCAGAATTAGGATCGTCAAGATAATGGCGTATATAGTGCTCATCCATATACTTGCTGACGCATAGGCGTGAGTACAGAAAGGATTCAAAGCCCTGATGATACCCAAGCTGGATAGAAAAAAGATGGGTGTAGCCCGCAGCTAACGCTGCTTTCCAGACTCGAGAGGAAAAACGACCAAACGGAAAAGCAAAAAGCGTAACCGGGAGCCCCAAGCGATCCTCAAGTTCGATCCGTGAGTTGGAAAGCTCGTGATCAAGTTCCTCATCCGAGATGGTGGTTAGATCAACATGCGCCATTCCATGCGATCCAATAGTTACGCCATTTTGCGCGAGTTCCGCAATCATTTCCCAACTCATTCGATTGGGAGAGCCTACATAATCAACGGGAATGAATGAAATAAACCCAGGTATTTCTTCGTTCATCATATGGCGATTATAGATCTGTGTATAATCGGACAATGAGGCGTCATCGAAAGTCAGAAGCACGGAATTATCTATGTTATATGATGGTTCCTTGCAGCGGGTCAGGAATTGATCTGGCGTTATTAACTTATCCTTGAAGAGAGCAAGGTCCGATTGAAACCGCGCCTCGGTCAGGGTCCAGTCGTCACCGCCCTCCTGTTTTCTCAGTTCGTGATAATTAAGAATAATCATAGCGCGCGTATTAATTCGGCTGCCTGTGTGCCCCAAGCCTGCCAATTCAGGTGTGTCTCAAAAGCATTACGGCTTGTCTGCCTCAACCTTTCTAGGTGGTTGGGCTCCTTTATCAGACGGGCGATGGCCTCCGCATATGCTGCTCCCCCGGCTTTTGGTGGAACTAAAATCCCGGTTTCGCCATTCATGATTGCGCCGGGAACACCTCCAGTGGCGGGTGCAATGCTTGGTAATCCATAAGACGCGGCCTCACAAAATACGATTCCGTAGCAGTCGGCGCGTGTTGGTAGGATAAAGAAGTCTGCCTCTTCATATAGTTTTGTTAGCTGATTGAGTTGCGCAGTATCGTTTTTGTTAAGGTAAGGAATAATGGTCAACCCTTCGATATTGATTGCAGCGGGTGGTGTACACCCACAAATAACCAACTCACTCTCAACGCCGGATGATCTGAGGTGATTCAACGCGTCAATTGCGATTTCGGCTCCCTTTTCGGTCCAGCTTACACCAACGAAAAGTAGTCGCACAGGGCCAGGCTTTCTTGGCTGCAGTGCTATTTCTCGTTTCGGTGGGGTACGTATATTAGCGCCCCAGGGTATAACGTGAACCTTCTGAGGATCTGCTCCGTAGTCTTCAATTGCTGATTTAGCGGCCCATCGCGTTGGGTACAAAATAAGGTCCGCCCGCGCAATGGTATTTCGTTCCGCCAAATCCATGGAAGATTTTGCACGGGGAGACAACTTGCGAAAATTAGGATGGTAGTCTTCAGCCAATCTGAAGGTGGTATCAGACGAATAAATCAAAGGAATCTCTTTAGGTGTATTCCAGGCGAAAATTGATCCTGCAGGCGCAAAAACTAGATCCGGAAGCTCCGCCTTTACTTTCCTCGCGCTATCTTTAGCATATTGCTGGATAATGCGATCTTCAAAGACTGCGGGGCTGCGCGGTAGATCAAGTGTTTTTCGCAACCTAGCAATCACCTGATAGGGTTTGAGAAACCATGCGCTCAATGGGCCAATATGTGTTATGTCGAATCCTTGGTTCTGGAGTGCTTCCGACATATTTTTTGGAGTTCCAGACCAAAACTTAACATTACGTGAATCGCCAATCGTGGTAAGTCCGATACGCAGATTCTTGGCCCTCTGATTTGAATTATGGCGCATTGATCAGCCCCACCTGAGTGGTCTAATTCGATTTTTAGTGCATGATCGGACTTTGGTCCATAGAGGCGAAAGATATCGGGACTGACGGGCGGTAGCCCGAAGTGCTGAGGGGTAGTCCAATGTGCGAAAGCTTTCTAAGCAAGCCTCCATCACATCCTCAGAGTAGAAAGTCAGGACAACAACACCAATCATAAGTATGATACTCCACTTCTCGACTATTGAGTGCTCTAACACCCGACATTGCGCCATTCAGGTGTAGAGTTTTCAGTCTTTTCGTAGCATGGCGGACTGGCATCGCTGTCCGAGTTTGCCGAAGTTGCGCTAAGAAACACAAAAAACTGCTTTAGCGGGGGAGGTTCAAGCTTTGTTCACTTCTCAATAGTCATCTTATTTTGGCTGTGCCATTCATGGGCTACGGTATCGGATAATCGCGCCTCCCAACGTCCGCAAATCCGACAGTAGCATTTTATGGTTTTTCGTAACCCATTTTACAGTATTGGCTGTGGCTCTGATTTTGTCCTTCATAGGCAGAGTTGCACGCATAACAGCCTTTTGGTTTGCCCAGATCTGCTGTGAATAGAGCGACGAGAAAACGGTCTTGGCCTTTGGGTTGAACCAAGCGAGTCTTTGGCGTCGGTTTGCGATTTTTACGGAGCGACTTTTATGGTCTCTCCATAGGAACAACTCTTCCGGGACGTATTCAAGCGAACCATGCAAAGCAAGCTCAGCTAACAACGAACGGTCTGAGCCGACAAAAGGCGAAATGGCAGGGGTCTTTTTGAGAATCTCCAACCGAATGAGGCCAAAAACAGTCACGCAGGCATGATCCAAGGCCATGGCCCGCGCAAAACGCTTGATCGGGTCCGAATCATTGAAATCCCATTCTTTCGCATAGTGCCCCGTAACTGTGCCTTCGTCGTTGACGCACTTGGCGCGCGCCTGGGCCAGAACCACAGCGTCATCCCTTTCCAAAACGTTAATGCACTTTTCCAGATATTCCGGCTCGCAGAGATCATCGTGCGCCATCCATTTGAAGTAAGTCCCGGAGGCCTGTTCTACACAAAAATTGAAATTCGGAGCGGCACCGAGGTTTTCAGGATGACAGTGGTAGATAAAACGGGAGTCTTTTGCGACAAAGTGGTGGCAAATATCTTCGGTTTCATCTGTTGAAGCATTATCCGCGATAAGAACTTGGAAATCTCTATAGGTCTGATTTGCAAGGCTTTGCAGTGCAGCTTCGAGAAAATTTGCACCATTGTAGACTGGCAATCCGATAAACACTTTACTCATTCTCTTGTCTCCCTGCCACCCTTGATGCGGAACGAATTATGTCCAGATTTTATCATCAGACTGTGGCATGATCATGAGCCCTTCAAAATCTTAAATAGTGATTGACGCTCGTTTGTATTAAGCGCCCAGAATACAAGAATTGTTAGGTATGCGATCTCGCCAATTACACTGAAGAGTATCAAGTCCATCCATCCATCAGGGGTCTTCAACAACCGTAATCCGCCCCAGACCAGGGCACCACCACAGGCGGGCAGAAGGCCACTCAATAAAACATCATTAGCGAATCTCCGAAGAGAAACGTCAATTAGCCTGAGGCAGAGCCCCCAAAAATAGCTTAGTTGTGCACCGATAGTGATTATCGTGAGGGCCGCTGTGATTCCTACAGCGCCAAACCCAAACCATTTGAGGAAAATCAACATCAAAATCAATCCAGCCAGTTGGAAGAGGAAAGCAGGCAGGTTGAATTCTCTTACGTGGGCCGTTGCCGTTGCGGTGATAGGCAGCAGCACCGTCGCATGTGAAAACGGAAAGATTATCATGAAGAGCACGATGATGAGTGCTGCATCAGAATATTCGGGCCCGAGATAGATATTAATAAAAATGTCTGCATATATGATTAAAGGAGTGGCTAAAGCCATGGAAGCCCAAAGCGCATACCGCCCTCCACGAAGCACTGTAGAAGCTAACCTCTGACGATCTTCCAGCGCATTCATAGCGGTGATGGCCGGTTGTAAAGGCTGTGCAGCAAGGCTGATGGTGCTGTGCATCTGCCTAAATATGGTGGCTCCAATATAGTAATTAGCCACACCAATTGGCGTTCCGTAAAGATTGAGCAGCAAAGTCGCGGCATTAGTATACATGATGGCTCCCAGCCTGCCCAGAGTTGTCCACATACCAAATGAGATCAGTTCCCGCGCTTTGGTAAAATCGAAGAGCCTCCTTTCGAAACGTAATTCCTTTACTAGAAATAGTGAGCGTAGAAGAACAACAGTCATGAACGTCATCTCAGAAATGAAAGTTGATACCACGACCCAAAGCACAGATGTGTCGAATACCAGAAGGAAGTAGACCACCAACCCGGCACGTAGGAAATCCCGTAGAATCTCGAGTGATTTCAGCTCGAAATAGCGTTGCTTAACCTCGTAAGCTGTCGTGAAGGGAATCATGATCATCTGCAGGGTAAAGCTAGTCACCAATAAGCTTATCATGATGCGTGCATCTTCAACCATTCGGGGAGCGATGTTGAAGACATGTTCAATATTAGCAGCCAATAGAAGGCCGGTTGGGACGAAAACACCTGCCGCGGCCAGCAAAGTAGGCAGCAGCGATGATACGATACGTCTAACTTCAGAAAAGTCCCCTTTTGCGTATGAATCCAGAATGTAACGGCTAATTCCACCCGTAAAGAAAGAGAAGAATAGAGGTGCGAATACCAACAGAGACGTGACGACTGGTAACACAGCGAATTCTTCTGCGGGCAGGCGTTTTAGAAGATATTGATACACCCACATCAGCACCAGGAAATTCACCAGACGGGCAATTACGGTGCTGAGCGAATTGATCGCGACCAGTTTTTTGGAAATGGCGATATTCTTGTGCTCGACCGCCATGTCCTATCCCGCGATGACGGCGAAATCCGGGTTCAGGCCCATGTTGCGCACCTGTTCGGTGATCTCGGCCTCGTAAAGCGCGTTTGAGATCAGGACCAGATCGGGGCTGACACCGGGCAGGGCCTCGGGGGCGATCACCGGCAGGGCGACCCCGGGGGCCACCAGCCCGTGTTTGCGCGTATTCAGATCGACCAGCGCCACCAGCGGGCGGGCCGCATCACCCAAGGCGTTGGCGAATGTGATCCCCTTGGAGCCCGCGCCCCAGATGACCACATTGCCCTCAAAACCTGACAGCCGGTCGCGCCAGAGATCCAGTTCCGCAGTGGCGGCCTGGCCAAAGGCATGGGCGGCGCAGGCGATATCGGCGGCCCCGGGATCCAGATAATCCGGCTGGGGCGCGGCAGGCCGAGCCTCGACCATCAGGAATTGCTCACCATACCCGGCGCTGACCGAGATCGGCTCGAACCCGGTGCGGCGGAACAGGGTGGTGATGGCAGGGGCGCTCCAATAGCCCACATGTTCATAGATCACGTCCCACATGGACACCGCATCCAGCATCCATCCGGCATTTGGCACCTCGAAATAGATCGGTACATCGCGATCCCCGATGGCGCGGCGGATATCGGTCATCAGCGGCACCGGCGCATCCACATGTTCCAGCACATGACGGCAGAGGATGGCATCAAAGGGTCGGTCCAGCTGATCCGAGCAGAAATATTCACCCACAATCTCGACATTGTCGCGGGCGGTAAAGGGGGTCTGCTGACCGTCCATCGAGGGGTCGAACCCGGTGGCGGTGGCCACGCCGTATTTGGCCATCAGGTCCAGCATATGCCCGTCGCCGCAGCCGATCTCGACCACATGTTTGCCTTTCAGGCCGTGACGGTCCACCAGACCGGCGGCCAGCTCTTCGGCAAAGGCCTGGAATTTGGGCGAGAAATGCAGCGCGTTCTCATAGCCCGGCGCATAGACCATGCGCGCGGGATCAAAAGCACCGTTCCAGATGAACCCGGTTTCTGGGCAGAGCTTCAGATCCACCGTTCCGGCAGGGGCGGCGCGGGCGGCATCGGCATCAGGCCAGAGCTGGTTGCAGATGACCGGCACCTGATCCAGCCGAAAGATGTCTTGCGCGTTCTCGGCGGTGCAGAGGGGAAAGGTTATGGTCATACCGCCACAAGCTCCGGGTTCAGGCCCATATCGGCCAGTTGCGCGCCAATTTCAGGCAGGTAGATCGGGTTCATCACAATCACCGTGTCGGGCGGGGCGTCTTTCAGGCTTTCAGGGCTGGACACCAGATGCCCGGTGCCCGGCAGGTATTTGCCCTGCTTGAACGGGTTGATGTCGATGACCTGCGCCACCTCAGCCCCCAGATCATTGGTGGTCAGGAAGGACACACCCTTCGAGCCACCGCCCCAGATGGCCACCCGCTTGCCCGCACCATGGCGCGATCGCACGAAATCGGTCCAGTGGGCGCGGATCTCGGCCACTTTCTGCGGGAAGGCCGCAGCCAGGGCGCGCACCGCGTCCAGATCATCCTCTTGCGCCAACACCGGACGGCTTGCTGCCGGTTCCGCATACTGGATGATATATTGATCGTCATAAGCCAGATACAGCTTGGTCACATCGAAACCGGCCCGCCGGAACAGCCGTGCATGGCTGCCTTGGGTGAAATACGAGCAATGTTCGAAATAGATGTCCCAGAACGCGCCTTCCGCAAGCACCCTGTACACATCCGGGGTCTCGAAGAAGACACCCACATCCGAGCGTTCGCCGATCACCTGCGCGATCTCGTCCATGAAGCGGCCAACCTCGGGGATATGTTCCAGCGTGTGGCGGCAGGCGACGAAATCAGGGGCCTCGGCGATGGTGGCAGGGTCGAAATATTCGCGCTGAAAGGTGATCTCGTGCCCATCCGCGCCGGGCAGGCGTTCGGGGATGAAACCGGGATCAACACCCAGACCGATCGTGCCGGTCTGATCCGCCAGTTCCTGTAGAAATTCACCCTTGCCGCAGCCGATCTCAAGCGTGCGCTTGCCTTTCAGATCGTAAAGCGAGGCCACCTCGGCCGCCAGATCACGGGCAAAACGGTTGAAAGTGCCGGAAAAATGCTGACTTTCCTCGGTGGTCGAGGCGTAATCGACCTTGGACAGATCGAAAACGGAATTGAAGACAAAGCCGCAATCGTCACAGAATTTCAGAACCAGCGGATGGCGCGGGAAATTGCGCGCCTCATCCTCGGTGTCCAGCAGAATGCAGCTTTGCACCGGGATGGCGTCCAGCCGGTAAATCTCTGACAGGGTCTGCCCAGCACAGGCCGGGCAAGAGGTCAGTTCAGTCATAAATATGCCCTCCGCCGTCAGGATTCGACGATTTCCAGTTCCGGGATCGGTACAACGAACTTGCCGCCGGCCTGCAGGAAGGCCTGCTGCTGGCGAATGATCTCGTCGCGGAAGTTCCAGGGCAGAATTATTACATAATCCGGATTATCATCCATCAATCTTTCGGGCTCATCGATGCGGATACGCACGCCGGGCATGTATTTGCCCTGCTTGTGGATGTTCTTATCCACCGCGTATTCAATGGTCCGGTCGTTGAGCTGTAGGAAGTTCAGCATGATCGTGCCCTTGGCCGCCGCGCCATAGGCTGCGATGCGCTTGCCATCGGCTTTCAGATTGCCGACCAGCTTGCGCGCCTGATCGCGGAAGGCCCGGACGCGGGCACCGAAGCTCTTGTAGTAATCGAACCGATCCAGACCCAGCTCATGCTCTTCGGCCAGGATATCCGCAACAGCCTGCGTGGGCACCGGTGTCTTGCCAAAGAACAGCCGCAGTGATCCGCCATGGATTGGCACCCGCCGCATATCGTTCAGATATAGCCCGTGCCGTTCAAACAGTGTTTTGGCCGAACCCACCGAGAAATAGCACAGATGCTCGTGATAGATCGTGTCGAACTCGATGAAATCGATCATGTCGCGGACATAGGGAAACTCGACCACAACCTGCCCGTCATCGGCCAGCAGTTCAGCCATGCCTGCCACCAGATCATTCTGGTCGGCCACATGCGCCACCACGTTGTTGGCGATGATGATATCGGCCCGTTTGCCTTGTGCGCGCAATTCGCCGGCCACGCGGGTACCGAAGAAGTCGATCACCGTGTCGATACCCTTTTCGCGCGCTGCCGTGGCGGGTTGCGAGGCCGGATCGATGCCCAGAACGTTGATGCCTTCGCCTTTGAAGTTCTGCAGCATATAGCCGTCGTTCGACGCGATCTCGACCACCAGATTATCCGGTCCGAGCTTGCGTTTCTCGATCAGTTCCAGCGCGTTTTCGCGGGAATGCTTCAGCAGATCTTCGGAGTAGGACGAGAAATAGACATAGTCGTCACCGAACATTTCTTCCGGCGGGCGGGTTTCCAGCAGCTGAACCAGAGTACAATCGGGGCAATAGCCCAAACGCAGTGGGACCAGTGACTCTTTATGCGTCAGCCCACTTTCTTCCAGCAGACCGTCCGAACGGGGCATCAGACCGAGGTCGAGAATGGGTGACAACCCCTTATGACCGCAGGATATGCAGCAGACTTTGGCGCTGTCGGCCACGAAATCCGAAGGGTCGGCTTCCTGCACGTTTTCAGGGGTGCGCGAAGACACTCCGTTTTTGGTGTGCTTCAGGGCCACATCAATGACATCATCGGCGATCAGCTTTTTGATATGGCCGATCCGCTGATAGCGGGGGCCTTCGAATTCTTCCAGCGTCAGGTCCTGCGCCAGATAGGATTCATACAGCGATTGCGCGCCCTTGCGGGCATCCCATTGCGGTTTGAAATGCGGCATCACCCGTTGGATCTTGTCGCAGTTCACCCGATAGGACCGTTTGTCGGGGCCAGCATCATCGGCAAAGGTCACCTCGCAACCCGGAACCACATCGGCCACGATCTCGGCCAATTCGCGGATCTGATAATTGTGCTCGGTCACGCCGACATTGAACGCCTCGTTGCGGATCTTTTCGACCGGCGTGTCCAGCGTCGCCAGAAACGCGCGGCTGATATCTTCGATATGGGTGATCGGCCGCCAGGGCGTGCCATCGGATTTCATATGGATATTGCCCGTGGTCACCGCCCAGGCGACGAGGTTGTTCAGCACCAGATCAAACCGGATGCGCGGGCTGACCCCATAGGCCGTGGCCGAACGCAAGAAGGTCGGGCAGAAGGTATCATCCGCCATCTCGGCCAGCGCCAGTTCGGATTTGACCTTGCTTTCGCCATAAGGTGTGACCGGGTTGAAGGCACCGTTCTCGTCGATGAAATCCGCGCCCGACGCGCCATAGTTCGAGCAGGAGGACGAGAACACAAACCGCGACACCCCGGCCGCCTTGGCGGCGCGGGCCACGCTCATCGTGCCCTCAAAATTGATCTCATAAGTGGTTTCGGGTCGAAAATCGCCTAGCGGATCGTTCGACAGTGCGGCCAGATGCAGGACGGCGTCAAATCCCAGCAAATCTGCTGCCTCAATATCGCGGATATCTTTCAAGATCGTCGGCACTTGCGGCATCTCTCCGCCCGGAGCGAAAGTGCAGCGCTCATACAGGTCGCTGTCGATACCCGCAACTTCATGTCCGGCTGCCTCCAGCATGGGGGTCAGCACCACACCGATATACCCACGGTGACCAGTTACCAATACACGCATATTATTTCTCCCAAACCGCCCAGGGGCGTTCACCGGAATCCCACAGCTTTTGCAGATTGTGCTTGTCGCGCAGGGTGTCCATCGCCGCCCAGAATCCGTCATGAGGATATGCCATCAGCTGACCATCCTTGGCGAGATTCTCCAGCGGCGCATGTTCGAACATGACCATGTCGCCTTCAATATAGTCAAAGACCTGCGGCTCGAGGATGAAAAAAGCACCATTGATCCGACCCTCGGCTGTCTGCGGCTTTTCCTCGAACGCAACAACCTGGTTGCCCTCAAAGCGCATATGACCGTAGCGCGCGGGCGGACGCACCGCAGTGATCGTCGCCAGCTTGCCGTGGCTGCGGTGAAAGGCAAGCAGCTTGTGCAAGTCCACATCCGATACGCCATCGCCCCAGGTCAGCATGAAAGTCCCGTCGCCCATATAAGGCTGCAGTCGCTTGACCCGCCCTCCGGTCAGGGTCTCACCACCGGTTTCTATCAGATCGACGGTCCAGGGCGCGTGATCCTGATCGTGGCGCACCACCGGTTCAGGATGTCCCATATTGACCGTGATATTGCCCGCCAGCGTCCCGTATTCCGCAAAGTAACGCTTGATGTAATTGCCCATATAGCCAAGGGCGACGGCAAAATCGTTATACCCGTAATGGGAATAGGTCATCATGATATGCCACAGGATGGGCATACCTCCGATCTCGACCATTGGCTTGGGCCTGACCGAGGTCTCCTCTGCCAGACGCGTTCCCTTGCCCCCGGCGAGAATTGCAACTTTCATGGAAATTCTCCGTTAACACAAATGTAATCGTAAGCTTGCCAAAGAGACTCTGGCAAAGAAATAGGCCAATTTTATGGAATGAAGCGTTCCTCCGGAAACTGACAATATTTTACTCGATACCGTATTCCAATTAGCGGAAATATGGTGATTTTTCACCTTTCTCAGACCAGAAGCGTATCCGTGAAGATGAAATCATCGCTGTTGAGATCCAGCCCGTAGACACTGTTCAGAAGGCCGACAAGCTCGTCAGCATCGCCATTCTCGCCCACCCGCCAGATCGCGGTGCCCGGTGACAGGCCCGGCGCATCGGTGCTGAGCACGTAATCCGCGGCAACACCCGCCAGCTGCACCTGATCGGTGCCCGAGATGAAATCGTAGACAAAGCCATAATCACCCTCGCCCGCATCAGCCCCGATCCCGTCGTCGTAATAGGTGCCGTTCGCATCCCCGAAGACAAATACATCCGCGCCGCCAGCGCCGACAAACACATCTATCTCGCCCTGACCCGGCGTGGCGCTCCCGGTATCGACGGCGACCTGAACCTCAGCGCTGTCGTCGCCCTGGATAATATCGTTGCCGGTGATCTCAGTGACCGTCAGATCGCCGAAGGTGACATCATAAAAATGAGCCAAAAGATAAATCGAACCAGTTGCAGGCGCTTCATCTAGACTGAAGGTTTCAATTCCTTGTACAGTCCAGTCTATCGGCTCAGTGGTACCGTCTTCCCAGACCTTCAGGCTGTACTGCCGATCATAAATCCCCACCTGTTCGACACTCACCTTGAAGTTGTAGGTCAGGCCCTCGGTTAGGTCGAAATTCTTGGCACTTACCAGTTCAAAAAAACTATGATAGCTTGTGTTCCTAAAATGCTCCGTATATGTGAACGACG
Organism: Ruegeria sp. CF1; assembly: GCF_056537445.1. NCBI lineage: Bacteria > Pseudomonadati > Pseudomonadota > Alphaproteobacteria > Rhodobacterales > Roseobacteraceae > Ruegeria > Ruegeria sp. CF1. The sequence continues at coordinate 49,171 of NZ_JBQFRN010000018.1, forward strand.
CACCTGGTTCATAGCCTGTATTGAGTTGAGTGTCGTTTTGACGTTGAGTATGCCCACCCCATAGCATACCAATGCCAAACGCTTCGGCCACCCCAACCGGATCATCGTTATTCAGATCGTGCATGGTTATGGTAATGTTGAGTTCATAATTGTCCCAATTTTGATCTCCCAAAACCAAAAGCCGGTCATAACCAAGGTCAACCGGACGGATCCCGTTGGCATCCCAAGACCAAGTCCCGTCAACGATCTGAAGCACATCTTGGGCATCCGTCACTGTGTCCCAGTCAATGTTGTAATTCGGGTTCCAGTCGTTGCCGGATTCATATTCGATCACAACGTCTCGGCTGGCCGTTGTACCGTCGCTGAGCATGGCAGTTATCGTGACAACATCATCTGTGCTTGATCCGTCCAAGTCGGAATAGGCGAGTTCAACGTTGAAATCACCTTCATTCTGCAGTCGGCGAGTGTCAGCCCCCATCAAAAGCGTTTGTTCTGGTCCGCTATTAAGGGAATAAGTCAGCGAGATCGGATCTCCACCGACATTGCCGAGGATGTTGATCCATTCCTGCCCTTCCCCCGGAATACCAAAACTTTGGGTGAGGCCATACCAGACATTGATTGGGTTACCGACAGAAATTGTAGTTGTTGCCGTATCCTCAAACTCCCCATCCGAGATGGTGTATGTGAAGCTATCGATTCCATTGAAGCCGCTATCAGGTGTATAAGTATATGTTCCGTTGCCGTTATCGGTTAGGGTGCCATTGGCTGGCTGGGTCACATCTGTCAGGCTGATCGGATCCCCATTCGGATCGCTGTCGTTGGCCAGAAGGTCTGCGGCCACATCCACCACCAGCGCCACGTCCTGATCAGTGGTCAACCCGTCATCCACCGCATCAGGCGCAATGTTGACCGGAGTATAGGTGCCATCCTCGTCCGTGATCGGATCAGCGCTACTTTCGAAATAGTCCACCCGGGCGGTATAGCCTGAGGCCTGACCAGTATTGCCAGCAAAGACCCCTGTCTGCGAGACGGTCAGAGCATGGCTGAAGCTGCCCGCCGTTACCCAGGAGATACCGTCCAGCGAATATTCCATCACCCAATCATCACCGATCCGCTCGACCCGCAGATAAGGCGCCGTCCCTCCGGGAATGGCGGTTCTGAAGGCATTGCTGGAATTGCCGTTCACCGTAGTGGCCGCAAAGGCGTAAAGGTTGCCACCGTCCGAGTAGGTGTCGAAACGGATCCAGTTGTCCGCATCCTGTTCGACCAGTAGACCCTGAAGTTGGTATGCCTCGGTCGGCGTGGTTAGGAACCTGGTTTCGATCTGGAAATCCGCATCCGCTGTGGCCTGCATCGCACGCGCGCCGTTGTTATTGTTATAGACATCATAGTTGCCATCCGGCGTGACCAGATCCAGAAACGCATCCGCGGCATCCGTTCCCAACGCATGGGAAATGCCCGACGGGCCCTCGATCGTCCAGACCGGGTTCAAAACATTGGATGAAAAGTCATCCGAAATGATACCGCTCGGGGAAGGAGTGCCGTCACTTACGGTGATGGTCGCCGTTGCCGTATCCTCAAACTCCCCATCCGAGATGGTGTATGTGAAGCTATCGATTCCATTGAAGCCGCTATCAGGTGTATAAGTATATGTTC
>NZ_JBQFRN010000019.1:0-43893 GCF_056537445.1 Ruegeria sp. CF1
CACTTTTGTGCGGATCTTAACGAAAACAGGTGGGTCAATTTTATTCGCTCATAACCCACCTAAGTGGGTCAATTTTGCATGCCGATTCACACCCTTGGCGATGTTCTCAGCCACAAAACACCATTCGTAGCCTGCCTTGCGCACCCTTTGGTCCACGTCAGACCCATTGGAGCCGGTATGCGAAAAGAACCCCTTCTTCACCATGTCCTCAGCATGAGACTTGGCGGCTTTCTCCAACTTCCGACTATAGACTAACCCTTGAAGCCCTTGGCTTTTGCGAAACGTGTTTAGTTCGTCCGCTGCTATAGGATTTGCAGCGAGTGGCGCGGGCAAAAGAATCGCCAGAATCAACAACAAACGCGTCAGCATTTTTCCACCAAGTTCTGTCTATAATGGCCCACGCGGGTTAATTGAGAGCATGTGATTTCTCGCACTTCTTGACGATCTTAAGCTATCGCACCAAAGATTCAATTTCCTAGAGGGTAGCCCCACAGGCTGGAGTTACGACGCGTCAAACTCGTACCCCCTCATTGAAATCGCTAATCCCATCACGACGCGCCTCACCTGCTTGTATCGGTGCAGCGTGTTTGAATTGTGTCTGAGATAAGAAAATAAGGGGTCTACAGGCAGTTGGCGACCGCGGACCGCAAAGGGCAGATCGTAATTTCGTCGCCTGACTTTTTGGGCGCTCAAATTAGATTTCCTGCGCTCGGCGAAGCAATCTGGTCGCTATCTTTCACATCAAATGGAAGTAGCCTTCTAGCTGGTGCGGAAGGTGGTGCGCATCTGATTGATGTTTCAACCGCTGAAACACTGCGTCGCTTTGCGCTCGACTACGGTAGTGTTACCAGAGCAACCATGCACGCTGATTCATCTAGAATAGCGGTTTCCACAAGCATGGGTGAAGTGCTCGTTTGGCCAACTGACCAGACTGCAATGCCCCTGACTTTGAAGGTATCGGATAATCTCGTTTGGTCAGTGGCCTTCAACCCCGATGGATCACTGCTGGCCGCTGCGGACAGCGACGAAACAGTGTCAGTCTGGCGTCTGGAAGATGGAATGCGACTGCAGAACTTCACAGGCCATGCCCGCGGAGCCACGGACCTCCTTTTTTTGCACGATGGCGCCAGCCTAGTAGCATCCGACAGAAGCGGTGGGCAACATGTCTGGGACCTGAGCTTTGGAAAATTGATTGGCCGCATTCCAAATGCACATGCAGGAGCCATCTGGCGTCTAGCAAATCATCCAGATGGGCAGCAGTTTGCAAGTTCCGGTGAAGACGGAATAGTGCGTATTTGGGATGTTCTGAGCACCAAGGCAGCATGCAACCTGAGCGATGGCGTTTTAGGGACGCAACAACACGAGCAATATCTGGGAGCGGCACGCGATGATGTCTGCGCCAGCCTTAGATCGCAGTGACTCTATTCACGATTTATTGATGCAGGCTTGCGCAGTGATACTCCGGCGCTGTGAAGACTGTCATTGGCAATCTCGCTTCAATAAGGCAAATGACGCTGCACCAGCAAAAGGCAGCTTTGTCCCGCATACCCGACATTCGTTCCATTGTCGGACTGGACTGGGGTTCAACCAAAGATAAACTGATCCGCAGTGAAAGACCATGGAAATCACAACTGAATACAATGAAATAACTGATGACATTATCTCGATGTTTTTGGACACATTCTCCGCATCGGAAGGACCCAAAGCTGGCGGACTGATAAAGGCGTTGGTCACCGAAATGCTGTCTTCGCTGACCACTAACGACATGCTCGTGTTCTCTGCGGTTGAGAACGGGGACGTCTTGGCCAGCATCATCTTCACACGGATGACATATCCGGAAGATGATCGAACGGTATTCATTCTGGCGCCAGTCGCGGTCTCAACCGATCGGCAGGGTAAAGGGCTTGGACAACGCCTGATTGGTCACGCGCTTCAAGCTCTAAGAGACAGTGGGGTTGATGTTGCTTTGACCTACGGGGAAAACAACTTCTATTCGAAGGTGGGCTTCGCTCACATTACAGAAGCCGATGCTCAGCCGCCTTTGCCACTCCAGTATCCGGAGGGATGGCTTGGTCAATCCCTGACAGCAGATCAATTCACCCCACTCAAAGGCACTTCTCGATGCGTTGGTCCACTAGATAATCCAAACCACTGGTAGTGCGTGAGTCGGTAAATGAAGGCTTCCTGCTCAAGAACTGGGGTTCCTTCTCTTTGTAGTATAGACATACCCGTTGCCTTCACTCACTGGCAGAAACGACTTTCTAGCGCTGGCGCATTTTAATGAAGTGGGCCTTTGAGCAGGCGTAGCGAAACGATGGCTTGTCCGCGAGGCAGGCATCAAACCGTTAGAACCGCGTTAATTTCCAACCTAATATGTCAGATGGCTGGTTTGAGCCCAGAGTTACTGTTCCTACAGACTGAACCAAAGTCGGCTTTCGTTAGCTCTGCGCCTCATAGCAAAGCGGATAATCTCAGTAAGATCGGCGGCAGGTCTCAATTGACCCGCCCCATCTGAAGACCGCAAACCTAACGCGGCTTGTATCGCAGATCTGCGATGTTCTAATGCTATCGACAATCGCCCATCAAAAAAGGCTTTGCTATGACTTCTGAAGGCAACCATTTGGATCCGAAAGACTGGGATGATTTTAGCCATCATTTGCACAAGTTAATGGATCAATGCATAGCTCGAATGAAATGCGCGAGGGACTTGCCTTGGCAACCTAAGCCTGACGGGTTTGCCGGTCGCTTGTCCCTGACGCGAGAGGCCGTTGGTGTTGGTATTAAGCAAACGTTCGCTCAGTTGGCTGATGACATCATGCCCTACGCGACCGGCAACACGCATCCACGGTTCTTCGGTTGGGTGCATGGGGCCGGACTGCCGGTTTCCGTTGGGGCAGAATTGGTTGCAGCCACGATGAACAGCAACTGCGGCGGCCGCGATCACGGGGCCATCGAAGTCGAGCGGGTCACGCTGGATTGGCTGCTTGGCGTTTCTGGATTGCCCGAGAGTGCATCTGCCATTCTAACGACTGGTACGTCGCAAGCGACGATCTTAGCGCTGACGGCGGCGCGAAACAAGCAATTTGGTCATGACGTTAGAAAGACCGGTATTCGAGCGCTGCCAAGCGTAGCTGTCTACGTGCGCCGCGGTACGCACTCGTGTATCGGTAAGGCGCTTGAATCGATGGGCTACGGGACAGATGCAATTCATGTTGTCGACACAGACGATGACATGAGGATGGATATTGCATCATTGAAACGCGCTGTTGCAAAAGACAAGTCCATTGATCGCGTTCCTTTGGCCGTGATTGGCACAGCGGGTTCGGTCAACACAGGTTCGTTTGATAGTTTAAACGAGATTGCGGATTTTTGTGTAGACCAAAATATCTGGCTTCATGTGGATGCCGCCTTTGGATTTTGGACACGACTCGCGGATCATCCTTGGGCACAGCTTGTTGACGGGATGGAACGGGCAAATTCGATCTCATGTGATTTTCACAAATGGATGTCCGTTCCTTATGACTGCGGAGCCTGCATGATCTACGATCGCTCCCTGCATTTCGACACGTTTACGTCACGCCCTAGCTACCTTGAACAACAAAATGAAGGGCTTGGAGGAGGCGATCTGTGGTTCTGCGACTATGGGCTGGAGCTTTCGCGCGGATTTCGCGCCCTTAAGGTCTGGGCCGCGATTAAATCGATCGGAACACAGGCCTTCTCTGCGTCCATTACGAACAACTGCAAGCAGACTGCATTGATGGCTGAGCTGGTCGAGGCATCTGATGTTTTGGACCTTTCGTTTCCCGTCACTTCTAATATTTGCTGTTTCTACATTGCCTATGGAGACGTGAACAAAATCGCAGCCGAGCTTCAGCTTTCTGGTGATGCCGTATTCTCAACAACCGTCATCAAAGGCAAGGCGTGTCTACGTGCAGCCTTGGTCAATCACCGCACAACATCCGAGGATATTCGTCAATCAATCCAAGCCGTTGAACGCGCGGTCAGACGTCACAAATAGTGCTTGACGCAGGCAATCGGGTCTGAGCAACCAATCATGTTCTTTTTGCAAGGAACCTGGGCAATTAACTCAAAAGTACGTCGTTCAATATCTGAACTTTGGAAGGACATTTTCCAGTTCATTTTTCACGACATCTTTCCATTGCCCCGCGCCCTAGAAACTAAGTTTGTTTGATCAAATAGCTGACAACATGCTGGAGAAACTAAGTCGCGCGTTCTAATAGGAGGAAAACAGTAAACGTATCATGGATGCGGCTTTTGGCACAGCAGCAGTCAAAGGCCGCTTTGTCCACTAAATGATATTCGATCTCAACATTCCTGATGGTTTTCAGCATTATTGAAGACCACCACTCGCGAAACCAAACATGTCAGAGGCTTTGAGCGGAGCATTGCCATGTTACACGGTTCAGCTCGGGCATTAATTACCTAGCCATATTAGGGGATTTTTTGCCCCGCAGATCTTTGTGCGAGCGACTCAAGAAAACACGCGGAGATTGGCGCATACACTTACGATTCACGTATGACGGTCGACGCTGCGTGCACAAGCATATTTCTAGTCCGTGTCAGGACAGAAATGCTCAATTCTTGCTTAGGAGCGAATACAATGAAAACCAAACAAGTCGCAGTTCTTGCAGCAGTCGCCTTTGCATTACCCACTTTGGTCACCGCACAATCTGCAGACGCTAACGGAGATGGTGTACTGACCATCGAAGAGGTGCAGGCTGTTGCCCCGAACGTTGATGCAGAGACTTTTTCTGCCATGGACGCCAATGGCGATGGTACACTGGATCAAAACGAGATTCAGGTTGCAGAAGAGGCAGGGGTCTTGCCCCCCCAGAAACGGCTATCCTGCTGAGTGAGAATGGTGGCCCAATCCTCCCGGGGTCGCCATTCTGTTTGATTTCCACGCAAAGCTTGGTGGAATAGCGTGAGGACTCGCCAAACTAGTTTCTTGGCTTGAATTAACAAAAATGTTTACTAAGTGTTTCTCCGCTCCGCTATGCTATCCGAATGTGTGGACGCTTCGGCAGACCTGAAATGACATGGGCGGAACTCTATGCCCTGCAGAACTGGAACGTGAACGGCGTTCCTATCCCAACTGAGCGCGATCCAAACGCCCAAGACCTGTCCATGAGCTGAAACTCAAGCCAACTTAAATGTTGGATATAGCGTTCCATCCATGACGACCGACTTATTAGCTCTACGGCCCACTGGCGGCTTGTACCGCACTGGTTCCAGGAAGACGTGAAGCAATGGAAACCCACCACTTTCAATGCAAAGATAGAAACGCCACATAAACTGGGTTCGTTCTCAGACACCCGGATTTTGCACCGGTGCCCGTGGCCACAGCGAATGAGACCAAAGCCAGTTGGACAATTTTTTTCATATAGAGGAGGCTAAACGCTTCTTTCGTCGAATGAAACCCACGCTGCACGACTCTCGGCCATGAGCGGACCCCGCCTTACCTTGAGCGAAATCGACGAGCTCGAAATCGACGATGCACTCAATCGAGGCGGTATCATCGGCAGATTGGACCTAAGCTTTGTGGCGCAAATTCACGAAGCCATGCAGAGGACGCCGTTTACGTCTCAACGCAACAAAGAGCGGCTTGCTGTGTTGTTCTCGACCTATCTGTAACGGCCCCGCTTAGGCGGGGCCTTTGCTTTCTAAAGTGTGCTTTTTCCATATTGCTAAACGTACATTCGCCCTCTGTTCTGACTTCTGAATTGTTTCGTGTGCGCTTCCATGTTCTGCCCCTATATCGATGCCATTGAGGTGTCATAATACCCAAAAAAGAAAGAACAAGAAGGGAACAAATAAGACTCAAAGGAGGTTTTTGAGATGCACTCATTGAGCACCAATTTGCCGTTTCTTTTAGCAACAGGAAATTTTGCTGCGACCGAATACCGATTGAGTTATTGTCCTGCATGCTCAGACAATTGGAGTAGAGAATGGCTCAGCATTCTCGGACAAGAACTGAACTGGTCGCGATACCTAGTGACCTTGTCGGCACGCGTGCCGCAGTGTTTTTCTTGCTCAGTAGACCTAAGCGCCGCAAACTCCACATCGGATTTGCTGACCGAGCCGCTAACACTCCTACGCGCCCTTCAGCACTTGAGCCTCGCGGTCGGCACTACACAAAGACACTCCTTTTGACGGACGAGTTTATCTTCACCTAAGTCTGGCTGCATCAGTTCGAACGAACATGATGAATTCAACCACGTGTTCGCAACAAATAATAAGCTTTTACCACTCGTTAACCAACTTGTGGGCATGGGCCATGGGCTGGTGCATCAAGCGGTAACCATGAAAAAGTCGGCAATACTGGACAATTTAAAAGAGGTAATAGGCTGAGATAGAAAAAGGTTCGGCAAGCTGGTCAAGTATGACGATCACAACGGATTTTCAGAGGAAGAATTGAAGGGATTGGATGAGTTGTACGCACGCAGCCCACCACCTAACGCCATAACCGAACCTGCACACCCGCCGTCATACGTGTATCGAGACCGACTTTCACGAAAGAATGCTGCTGGTGGTGGCCTGATTAAAGACGACGACGGGGCTAACCGGCCTCACAATTGGGGGCATCGCGAGCGACTGCGGCAACGCTTTCTCAAAGGCGGTCACGATCCAATGCCGGAATATGAGCTTTCAGAGCTGCTACTTTTCAAAGCAATTCCGAGGATCGACATTAAGCCATTGGCAAAACGTCTGCTGGCTGAGTTCGGCGACCTGAATGGGGTCATTGCAGCCTCAAAGCACCGAATTCTCAAGTTAGATGTGGCTAGTGACCGGGTTCACTACCATCTGCGCGTTATAGAAGCTGTCGGGTATAGGATGGCACAGGCACAGAGAAACGACCAACCGCGGTTAGCTAGTTATGCCTGCAATACTCTTAATTCCTTGAATCATGGAATACACATATCTGAAATTGATAAATACCTACCCGGGCTCCCCACGATGGATCCGGAGGCTTTGTTTAGCTTGCTCTCACTTTCCTCGGAGCTTCGAGTAAGCAGTGGGCGGAATGTCTATCTTTCGCATTGGAACGACGATAGAAGAACATCACTTCCGGCGGCATTGAAAGAGACATTGGAGGAGGCTGTAGAGGAGGCCGAAGGCGGGTGCAGTTTCGACCTTTTGAGGATAAGGGTATCCGAGAAAATGAAAAGGAGTTGCGATCGTCAACAGCTATCAAGTGCTCTGCAAAACACCAATGCAATTTTGAAGCCAAACGGAAGATGGGTTTTGGACAAAGCGGATTAGTCGGACATAGTTATTTGTGACTTTTCAGCGTAGCTGAATTCCATCGGTCGTATCCAGAAAACCTCTAATCGGATAGGGGCATATAGTTCAAGCTGGACAGCTAGCGACCGCCACTCTCTGGGGAAGTCCTATAGCGGTTTTCGAATCTTACTAGCCAGATGAGAATCTCGAGCTCCACTGATCAAATGCTGCTGAATATCGGACAAATAGTGGTAAGGGTGATGGTAGAAACTCAAGAATAATATTTTTTACATTTTTTCAATGTTTTATGTTGGTGATTTGGTAGCGGAGGAGGGACTTGAACCCCCGACACGCGGATTATGATTCCGCTGCTCTAACCAACTGAGCTACTCCGCCACGAGTGTGAGGCGATTTAAGCGAGGGGCCGGGGAGGGTCAAGAGGGAAAAGCGTGCCTGCCGAGATTCTTTATTGCGTTGTTCAATGCGCATCCTGCTCTGCCAGCCGGGTGCGGGAATTCTCGGCGATCTGGCGGATGAAACGCGCGCAGATTTCGGGTTCTGTGATGAGTATCATGTGACCCCGGTGTTCCAGGACCTCAAAGGTCAGGCCGAATTTCGTCATTGTAGCACCGTGTAGCTCGGCGGACAGGATCGGGTCCTCTGTGCCGAACAGGATGCCTCCGGGCACGCGCAGATCGTTATAGCGTGAAGTCAGGGCACCCATGCTGGCCTCTACCCCAACAACATCCTGTGAGGCGGTGATAAAGGCCGAGGGGCGAAGACCAAGGGCACCCCCAGCACGGTTCAGGAAGTCTGAGGGCGCGGGCTCGGGTGCGAAGACGTCTTTCAGCACGAGGGGTGCGGTTTTTCGGGCCATCGGGACGGCGATTGTATTGCCAATAAGGTTGCGCAGCCACTCGGTACGGATTTCAAGTGGTTTGAAAACGGCGGGCGGTTCCGGCATTTGTTGCGTCAAGGGGGCCAGAAGCGCCAACGCCGCCGTGTTGTCGGGATAATCCAGTGCCATCGCAAGAGACACGGCGCCACCTAGAGAATGACCGACCAGTGTGGCTTGATCGACGTTCTTTATTTCCAGAAACTCGTGGATCATGCGGGCTTGTTCGGGCAATTCCGCCAACTGGGCAGCATCGCGCGTGGAATAGCCACAGCCCGGACGGTCAACCGCGAGAACGTGATAATCCCGAGCAAGATCATCCACCAATGCATACGTAAAATGCTGCAATTGGCCTGATAGGCCATGGATCATGACAATTGTCGGGTTGGAAGGGTCGCCTTTTTCGACATAGTGAATGCTGCCACCGTGAACGGGCACGATCCGCCCCAGTTGCGGCACCATTTCGGTGCCCTGCCGCGTTAGGCGACGAGTCCAGATGTGCATCCCCAGCAAAAGGGACATCAGCAACAAGACAATCGTTAGCAAAATCGACATCACGGATCTCCGGTAGGTTTGCTCAGGCGATGGTATTGCCCGGGGCCCGATTGCACCATGCGTTTTCTGAACGGCTGAATTGGCAGGCAGATAACCGCAACCTAATTATTGGTTTGTAAATTGGTATGACTTGGTCAGAAAAGCTCCCAGCACCCGGTATGTGCGCCGCACTGATAATATGGTTGAACAGACCGCTCAGCGTTCAACCACTTCCGCTCAACACATCAGCTGACGGTCGTGGCAGCAAATCAAGCAGCCCGAACACGCTATCGCGACAAGCAGGGCCAGCCCAATCAACAGGATAAAAAGCCAAAGGTAAGTCCGGCTGGCGTAGCACGACGCGCCGCCACCGATGCACCAGCAGGGTGCGCAGTGTTGCGCTCTGCAAGGGGGTTGGCGCCCAGCCTTCGGGACGGGACTTCGCGGCGCGTTCGACCGCGCCCAGAAGAGCCTTGCAAGAGGCGCGCAATTCGGGTGGACACAACCGATCCTGCACCCATTTGGGAGCTGCGTGCGGAGAGATGTCCAAGGCCAGCAAACCGTCTGACTGATCGGACACAGGCCCCGCACCCATCGCTACGTTGCGCCCAATAGGGATATAGTCGTCGCTGAGCATCACGTCTTCAAGCACTTGTGTGCCCGATCCATCCTCGGCGATCAGAAGATGCCAATTTTCAATGGGCGAAGGACCGCGCGCATATATGCGCGGCGTGACGGCGGCGGATTGCGTCCGGCCGAATTCCGAGAGGACATGGCGCGAAACGCGTCCAATCCGGTCACTTTCAATCCAGCCGTCCTTGCGCAGCCGGTGCAGAGCGACGCGGATCGCTTCGGGTTTGATGCCCATCGGCTCAATTATCCGGGTCAGAACACCGCCCGAGATTTGCGCGCCGGGCTCTTGTGCCATGTCACCAAACAGCGAGACGATAATCGACCAGACCCGCTGGTCTTGCGGGTCCGCCAGTTCGGCCACAGCCGTTTCGAACCACGAGGTCTTTTCGGTCATGGACCCAGTTTAACCCATTAGGCCCAATAAGAAAAACAGGTAGTACAGCGGGTCAGCGGGCGTTCATGGTCAGAAGCTCGTATTCTGCGACCGGTTCGTCATCTTGATTGGTCAGGGACACGTGCCAGCGAACCTCGCCATAATCGTCATTGCGTGGGGTTTTCTGCTTTACCGTCAGGCGCACCTTGATGCTGTCGCCAGCAACAACGGGCTTCATGAACCGCAGCCCATCCAGTCCGGTATTGGCCAGCACCGGCCCCTCGTTCGGTTCAACAAATAGGCCCGCCGCAAAACTGAGCAACAGATAGCCATGCGCTACCCGACCGGGGAAGAACGGATTTCGCGCCGCCGCGTCCTCGTCCATATGCGCATAAAAGGTATCGCCGGTGAAATTGGCGAAGTGTTCGATATCCTCCAGCGTGACAGTGCGCGGGGCTGTGTGCAGCGTCTCTCCGACCTGCAACTCACCAAATTTACGGGTGAACGGATGGGCCGGACCTTGGATTTCGGGCGCTCCGGGCACCCATTTGGTGCTGATACCACTGAGCATGCGCGGGGAGCCCTGAATGGCCGTGCGCTGCATATAGTGTTTCACACCGCGCACGCCGCCCATTTCCTCACCGCCGCCCGCACGGCCCGGCCCACCATGCACCATATGGGGCAGCGGAGATCCGTGGCCGGTCGATTCAGCCATCGAGTCGCGGTCGTTGATGTAAATCCGCCCGTTATAGGCTGCGGCCCCCATCACTACGTTGTGCGCGACCTTTGTGTCGTGAGTGATCAGCGACGTGACCAGAGACCCCTGCCCGCGATTGGCAAGTGCCACCGCATGATCCAGATCGCGGTAGCCCATGAGGGTCGAAACTGGGCCGAAGGCCTCGGTATCGTGCACGCGCTGCGCTTTGTCGGGGTCAGCACAGTAAAACAGCATCGGGGGAACGAATGCGCCGGTTTCAGGGCCGTGCAGGTCGAACGCGTCGGGGTTGCCATAAACCCGTTCAGCCTCTTGCCCGATCAGAGCTGCCTTTTCCAGAACGTCGGCTTTCTGCCCGTTCGACACCAGCGCGCCCATGTGAGTGGTGTCGGAACGGGGGTCGCCGATGGTGATATTTGCCAATCGGTCAGACAGCGCGGCAATTATGGCGTCGACCTGCAGCTGGGGCGCGATGATGCGTCGGATCGCAGTGCATTTCTGGCCCGCCTTTGTGGTCATCTCGCGCGAGACTTCCTTGACGAACAGGTCAAATTCGGGCGTGCCGGGCGTGGCATCGGGCCCGAGGATGGAAGCGTTCAAGCTGTCCTGCTCGGCCACAAACCGGACCGAGTTCTGCAAGATCGCAGGCGTCTGCCGCAGCTTCAACGCGGTGTTCGCCGAGCCTGTGAAGCTGACCACATCCTGACAATCCAAGTGATCGAGCATGTCGCCCAACCCGCCCGAGACCAGCTGTAGCGCACCGGCAGGCAGGATGCCGCTATCCAGCATGATCCGCACTGCCAGTTCGGTGACGTAGCAACTGTTGGTAGCCGGCTTGACGATTGCAGGCACGCCAGCCAGCAGCGTCGGGGCCAGCTTTTCCAGCATCCCCCAGACCGGGAAGTTGAAGGCGTTGATATGAACCGCGACCCCTTGCAGGGGCGTGCAGATATGCTGCCCCAAAAAGGTGCCATTGCGTGACAACTGCTCGATTTCGCCGTCCAGATAAACCTGCGCATCCGGCATCTCGCGCCGGCCTTTTGAGGCAAAGACAAACATCGTGCCGATGCCACCATCGATATCGATCAGGTGGTCCTTCTGCGTAGCTCCGGTTTCGAAACTCAAGCCGTAAAGGGCTTGTTTATGCGCCGAAAGCTCTTGCGCCAGCGCCTTGAGCATCCGAGCACGGTCGTGGAACGTTAACTTGCGCAGCGCGGGGCCACCGGTATTGCGCGCATAGTCAAGCATCGCCTGCACGTCGAGCGCGGCATTGCCAGCGCTGGCAAACGGTGCGCCGGTGATGGCGGATGCGATGGTGCGTGCGCCTTCTCCAGGCGCGACCCAAGTACCAGCGGCGAAGCTGGAAATCTGATGCAGGGACATGGTGTTCTCCTGTTTGATGCGGTGGGACTAGTGTCCCAAAGCGCCCATTTGCTGCGGCAGATACAGCACCACGATGGGCACCAGCACGATCAGCGCGAGGCGGAAGATATCGGCGATCCAGAACGGAGTGACGCCACGAAATATGGTGCCGGTCGAGACGTCACCCACCACGCCTTTCAGGATGAAGACGTTCAGGCCAACGGGTGGCGTGATCAGCGAGATTTCGGTGACAACCACGACGACGATGCCAAACCAGATTGGGTCATAGCCCAGAGACGTGACCAACGGGAAGAAGATCGGAACCGTCAGCAACAGCATCGAGAGGGATTCGAAGACGCAACCCAGAATGATGTAGATACCAAGGATCATCAGGATCACGACAAACGGAGCCACATCATAGGCGGTCACCATCGCGATCAGGGCTTCGGGCAAACCGGCCAGATTGATGAAATTTGAGAATATCTGCGCACCAATCAACACCGCAAACAGGGCAGACGCGGTAAAGCAGGTCTCTTTCAGCACCTCGAATGTCGAGCCAACCGTGAGGCCCCCACGAAAGAGTGCAATCAGAAAGGCCCCAGCGGCCCCCATACCTGCGGCCTCGGTGGGTGAGAATGTCAGGTTTAGGGGCTCAAAATCGAAGGCTCCATAAAGCCCGCCAATCACTAGGAAGAACAACAACAGCACCGCCCAAACCGAACCCAGCGCACGGATGCGTTCGGACCATGTGGCACGCTCTCCGGCTGGGCCGGCCTCGGGGTTGCGCCAGACGGTCCAGCGCACGGCGAAGAGGTAGAACAGAATGCCGAGGATGCCAGGGATGATGCCCGCCATGAACAGTTTCCCGATCGAGGTCTCGGTCAGCAACCCGTAGATGACCAGAATGACCGATGGAGGGATCAGAATGCCAAGCGTACCACCGGCGGCAATCGAGGCGGTCGAGAGTTCATCGGAATAGCCGTAACGCCGCATCTGCGGCATCGCGACCTTTGACATCGTGGCGGCGGTTGCCAGCGACGATCCGCAGATAGCCGAAAATCCGCCACAGGCCGCAACCGTTGCCATGGCAATACCACCGCGCATGTGGCCAAGAAAGGCGTTGGACACCGCGTAAAGCTCGCGCGCCATGCCGCCCTTGTTCACGAACAGGCCCATCAGGATGAACAGCGGTACAACCGACAGACCATAGTCCTGCGCAGTGTCGGTGATCTGTCGGCCCACCATGGACATGGCAGCCTTCATCCCGCGCTCATCAAAGATCGAGCCGCCACGCTCATAGGCAAAGCCCAATGTGCCGACCAGACCCATGGCAAAAACGATAGGAAGGCGCACCAGCACCAAGATCAATACAATCGCAAATCCGATTAGCGCTGCGGTCATTACATAGGCTCCGACAGTGTATTTGGGGCGAAGGCCTTTAGCAGCCCAGTGGCGATCATCACCAGTGCAGTGATGGCAACAGACAGGGTAATGAACCAGCCGATCAGGTAGGTGGGGATTGAAAGATATTCGGTTACATCCCCATAATCCCGCGCTCGCTCGGCCAGGACCCAAACGCGCTGGACCGGCCAGAACAGCATGATGCCGCTGACCACATAGATCACAACGTCCCGCGCACGCGACAGATGCAGACGGTGGAAGAACCCGTCTGTCAGATCGACCGCGATATGGCCATTGGTGGTGGAGACGATCGGGAGGACAGAAAACACCAGAATTGCCATCAGAATGCGCGTCAGCTCGGTGGCGGCCTCAATGGGCGCATTGAAGACCGAACGCAGGATCACGTCGCAAAAGGTCATTACCATCAGGATAAACAGTGCAATGCAGGCCACGATCACGGGAAGGGCGCTGGCACGGCGCACAAGCTGAATAATAGGGGTCATGGGAAACTCGCGCAGGGTAAGTCAGGGCGGCGCAAGAGCCGCCCTGCAGTCGGATCAGTTCGAGGACATTTCCGATTTGATCATGTCATATGCGGCCTGAGCGTCGACACCTGTTGCGTCAACCTCGGCGATGACCTTGCCGCGGATGTCTTCGGCGATCGCCGAGAACTTCTCCATATCCGCATCTGTGGCAGCGTTGATGGCATTGCCTTCTGCCGCCTCGGTTGCCTCACGTCCAGTGGCGTCGATCTCATCCCAGATTTTGCCGATCTCACGGCTCAGCGGTTCGCCGAACACGTTTTCTTCCAGCGCCGTCTGCAGCTCGGGTGGCAGATCTGCGAAGGTGTCTTCGTTCATGATGAAGGCAAACGAACCGCGATAAAGACCACCGGGCATCTCATACACATTCTGCGCAACCTCTGTCAGCTTGAAACCCTTGCGCGATTCCAGCGGCATGACGACACCGTCCGCCGCTTTCGACGCCAGTGTTTCATAGACTTTCGGAGCAGGCACCTGAATGCCGGTCGCACCAAGCGCCGCACCAACGTCTCCGCCAACGCCACCCGGGATACGTACTTTCAGGCCCGAAACCTCATCCAGAGTGGTTACTGGCGCGCTGGAATGCAGCTGCGCGGGTCCATGCGTGTGCAAGGCGATGACTTTGACACCACGATGCTCGTCAGCAGCTTTCAAGTACTTGTCGTAGGCGCGCCAGTAGGCAACCGAAGCGTCCTCGGCCGAGCCTTCGTAACCAGGCAGTTCGATCAGCTTGGTGGTGACGAAGCGTCCCGGTTGATAGCCATGAAAGATAATCGAGGCATCGGCCGCGCCATCCATAATCAGGTCCATCTGCGCAGGCGGTGGAGCGATACCCAGCTTAAGCTCTGCGGTGACCTGCCCGTCAGTGGCCTCCTCTACCATTTCGACGAATTTGGGCCACATCTTTGCGTTGATGCCGTGGGTGGGTGGGGCCCAGCTGGAAATTGTCAGGGTGTAGTCAGCCGCAAAAGCAATGGTGCCGGACACCGCCAAGGTTGCAGACGCCAACAATGTGGTGAGCTTGGTGAATTTCATGACCGGGTCTCCTCCTCAAAATCGCAAGTCGTGAATGTGTTAATGGTACGTTTTGTAACTATCAACGACGAGAAATGCTGTTCCGCCCGCTGGCCAAATGGCATTTCCGATCGCCGAGTCACAAACGGCTATAGAATTTATTGACCAACCGTTCGGTTTATGCAAGAAGTTTGTTGTAACTTATGAAAAGCGAACCGGGCATGTCCGACACGATTATTTCGCAGAATATGGGTCAATGGGTTGAAATTACACTCAATCGCCCTGATCGCCTGAACAGTTTCACGGATGAGATGCACTATGCCCTGCGCGCTGCACTTGAGGCCGCGCGTGACGGTGGTGCACGAGCGGTGCTGTTAACCGGCGCGGGGCGCGGGTTCTGCGCAGGGCAGGATTTGGGCGATCGAAACCCTGCCACGATGGAGGGTCCGCCGGATTTGGGCTATACGGTTCGCACCTTCTACGCGCCTTTGGTCCGCCTGATCAGGTCCTTGGAATTACCTGTTGTCTGCGCCGTCAATGGCGTTGCCGCCGGGGCGGGTGCGAATCTCGCCTTGGCTTGTGATGTGGTACTTGCCGCTGACTCCGCCAAGTTTATCCAATCATTTTCCAAAGTGGGCCTGATCCCTGATACCGGCGGCAGTTGGCATCTGCCACGTTTGCTGGGTGAAGCCCGAGCCAAAGGGCTGGCCCTGACTGGGCAACCCCTGCCAGCAAAGCAGGCTGCGGATTGGGGGCTGATCTGGAAAGCAATTCCAGACGCTGAACTAATGACCGAGGCGCGCGCGCTAACGGAACAGTTCGCCAATGGTCCAACGCTGGGACTTGGCCTGACGAAACAGACGATACAGGCGGCTGCCACGAATACCCTGACCGATCATCTCGAGATTGAGGCGGACGCAATGAAAACCTGCGGCGAAAGCGTCGACTATGCCGAGGGCGTTACTGCGTTTCTGGAAAAGCGTGCGCCAGTATTTCGGGGAGAATGAGATGACGCCGAAGGAACGCGCCCAGAAAGCCGCTGCTGCCATGTGGGGGCGGGACAATGCCTCGAAATGGGCAGGCATGGAACTGGTGGAGATGGATGAAGGCGCTGCGACGCTGGCGTTGCAGGTGGCTGACCATCACTGCAACGGGCACGGGATCTGCCATGGCGGCGTGACATTCATGTTGGCCGACAGCGCCTTTGCCTTTGCCTGCAATAGTCGCAACCAGTCCACAGTCGCCCAGCACAATGTGATCAGCTACGTCGCGCCCGCGCGATCCGGTGATCTGCTGACGGCCCGCGCAACGGAACTGAGCCTGACAGGGCGCAGCGGCATCTATGACGTATCCATAACCAACCAAGCCGGACAAAAGATCGCAGAATTTCGGGGCTTTTCCCGCGCGGTCAAAGGCCCGGTGTTTGACGAGACCTGAGATGAGGGGGATGGCATGAAGGATCTTACTCCGAACAAGGCGGATCTTGATCCGATCGAGATCGCCTCGATTGATGAAATCCGCAACCTACAGTTGGATCGGCTGAAATGGTCGCTGCGCCATGCTTATGACAACGTGCCTATGTACCGGCAGCGGTTTGATGAGGCCGGTGTGCATCCTGACGACCTTCAGTCCCTCAGTGATCTGGCACGGTTTCCGTTTACCTACAAAAACGATCTGAGGGAAAACTATCCCTTTAGTCTGTTTGCAGTCCCGCGTGAGCAGATCATTCGTGTTCATGCCTCGTCGGGAACCACGGGCAAGCCAACCGTCGTGGGGTATACGCAAGGCGATATCGATAATTGGGCGGATCTGGTGGCGCGGTCGTTGCGTGCCAGCGGTTTGCGCCGGGGCGACATGGTGCACAACGCCTATGGCTATGGCCTGTTCACCGGCGGCCTGGGCGCGCATTATGGAATCGAACGTCTGGGGGCCACGGTCGTCCCGATGAGCGGTGGGCAGACCGGCAAGCAGGTCGACCTGATCACTGACTTCAAACCTGACGGGATTATGGTAACACCATCCTATATGCTGAACATTCTTGAGCAGTATCACAAGATTGGACTCGATCCGCGCGAAAGTTCCTTGGCTGTCGGCGTCTTTGGCGCTGAACCTTGGACGGATTCGATGCGCTCCGAGGTTGAACAAGCATTCGATATGCATGCCGTCGATATCTACGGTCTGTCCGAGATCATGGGACCGGGCGTCGCCAATGAGTGCGTCGAAACCAAAGACGGGCCCGTGATCTGGGAAGACCACTTCTACCCCGAAATCATCGACCCGCAGACCGGCGAGGTCATGCCTGATGGTGAGATTGGTGAACTGGTCTTTACCACGCTGACCAAAGAAGGTCTTCCGATGATCCGCTATCGCACCCGTGACCTGACGCGGCTTTTGCCCGGCACGGCGCGGTCGATGCGTCGGATGGAAAAGATCACGGGCCGCTCGGATGACATGATCATTCTGCGGGGTGTCAACGTCTTCCCCAGTCAGATCGAGGAGCAGGTTCTGGCAACCGGCGGTCTGGCGCCCTACTACCAGATCGAACTTTATAAAGCTGGCCGGATGGACGCGATGCGCGTGCATGTCGAAGCAACGCCGGATGCAGCCGATGAGCTGAGCAAAACCGCCGCTGCTCGGATGCTATCTCGCCGGATTAAAGAGGTGGTTGGCATCTCGACCGAGATCGATATAGGCGAGCCGGGCGAGGTTGAACGCTCACAGGGCAAGGCCCGGCGCGTGATTGACAATCGGGACAGCTAAGCGACAGACGGAGGGTCAGGATTTGGCGCGCACGATAGCAAAAGACCACGACCATAAACGAACACGCATCCTGAAATGCGCCGCCCGCGTCTTCGCGCAGGAAGGATTTGATCGGGCGTCAATGTCTCAGCTGGCGCGGGAGTGCGGGATATCCAAGGCCAATATCTATCACTACTACGACAGCAAGGACGCCATTCTGTTTGATATTCTCGACAGTTACCTGCTGCAATTGCGTGACCAGGTTTGCGGCTTGGACCTTGACGGGATGGAACCCGCGGATCGCTTGAAACGGGTGGTGCGGGAAATCCTACTGGCCTATCAAGGCGTGGATGATGAGCATCGCGTGCAAACCAGCGGCATGTCCGCATTGCCCGAAGAGCAGCAGAATCTGCTGCGTGGCTATCAGCGGGATCTGGTGGTGTTCGTCAGTGACATCATCGCCAGCATCTCGCCTGCAACTTTCAAGGATGATGCGGCCAAGCTTCGGGCCACGACCATGTCCGTTTTCGGAATGTTGAACTGGTTCTACATGTGGAATGCCGGGGCGGATGCCAACGCGCGCAGCGATTACGCCGCGTTGGTAAGCAATCTGACATTATCAGGTGTTGATGGCCTTTGAACCCTTGTTGGCACAGAGTTGATTTGGCTCTGCGGTCAGGATGAGGTTCAATAAGGGCGGATGTTACCCATGCAACGCCCTGATCGTTTCGATAAATTCTATTTCGCCAAAGTAGGTCTGGGCGAAGCCTGTGGCTGCGCCGAGCGGGTGATTGACGTTTTTGAGTTCAATCGGAAATGTGGTGCTAAAGCCCGGCAGTCATTGAAGAAAGATCGGCGAAAGCGTCGCACGCTTCGCGGTTTGGCCGTGAAGTATGGGTTGCTGAGCCGCAAACGCCAACCTTGAAAGCTAGGGTACTTCAAGTCCCAGCTTTTCGACCTGTTCGGTCGCTTTTACTGTCCACTGATCTTTCATCTCAATCCCGGTTAATTGCCGCAGCCCCAGCTTGCGGAGCGTTTCGGTTTTCTCGGCTGTGCCCGCCCCAAAACTTGCCGCGACCCGGGGCCACCAATAGTCGACCGACGCTTGCATTTCTGCAGCCTTTCCCTGTTCGATCAGCTTGCCCGCACCCTCAAGCGCAAGCTCCCCATGGCGCGCCTCGATCGGGGAAATCTCGCGGAAGGCCTCGGCCAGAGGCTGATAGGATATCTGCGAAAACTGGGCGAGTTGGACGTCAACCGCCTGGCTCATCAGCAGGTTCATAACCACGGCATCTTCCCATCCTTCGATCGGATAGTTGAATACAGCAAGGCGCATGTCGTGTTCGGACCGCGTAGCCCCGATATCCGCATCACGATCCAGACGTGTGGTCCAGGGATGGTGATTTGCATAGCGGTCAGTGTTGGCTCCGAACTCGCCCATGATTTTCAGGACACGATCTGCGTTGTCGGTCTTTTCCAGCACAATCTTGGCCGCCGCGATGCGTTCCTTGATGCCCGGGCCCAGATTTATGATGTCGGCAAAGCCCGCTGCGCCGGCCAGTTCGCTGTCCACGAAGGTCGCCATCAGTTTCATGAGCTCTGCACGATAGCGCGGAGGCACGTTGGTTGGATTACTCAGGACACCACCCGCTGCCAAATAGCTCTCGATTGTCATGTCTTCAGCCATCATTCCCTCCGTCTACTGATCGTAGTCCACGACAACGGTGTCGGTCATCGGATAGGCCTGACAGCTCAGGACGTATCCTTTCTCGACTTCGTAGTCTTCCAATGCGTGATTGGCGACCATCTCGACCTCGCCTTCAAGCACTCGGCAGCGGCAGGTTGAACAGACCCCGGCCTTACAGGCGTAAGGCGCGTCCATCGCATTCTCCAACGCGGCATCGAGAATCGATTGATCCTTCGACATGGTGATCGTTTGCGTTGCCCCGTCCATGGTGATTGATGTTTTGGTCTGGTTGTCCTGAGACGCCGTGTCCGCCCCGCTCACTTTGCGCTTGACCCGACCGGGTTGAGCGCTGGCGAAGAGTTCAAACTTGATCTGCCCGTCGTTCAGCCCATGCGCCCGCAGGGCTGAGGCAATGCCCAGCATCATCGGCTCGGGGCCGCAGATAAAAGCCGTGTCGACGTTCTGAATATCGATCCAGTGTTCAAAAAGTTCGGCACATTTGTCTTGCGTGACCAGACCGGTAAAAAGCTCGATTTCCTGCGCGTCTGTTTCCAGAATATGGATCACGTTCAGACGCCCCATATAGAGGTTCTTGAGGTCCTCAAGCTCTTCTCGGAACATGATCGTGTTCACGCCCTTGTTGGCATATACCAATGTGAACCGCGAATGTGGTTCTCGGGCAAGCGTCGTCTTCAGGATCGAGAGAACCGGCGTGATGCCCGACCCACCCGCAAAGCCCAGATAATGCTTTTCGGCGGAGGGATCGATTGCGGTGTAAAAGCTGCCCATCGGCGGCATCGCCTGCACCGTATCGCCCACCTTTAGATCGGAGTTGGCCCAGGTCGAGAATGCGCCGCCATCCACGCGCTTGATCCCCACCTGCAGAATGCCCTCATCCTTGCCCGCGCAGATCGAATAGGACCGGCGCAGTTCTTCCCCGTCGAAATCGCGGCGGAAGGTCAGGTACTGGCCTTGGGTAAAGTCGAATTCATCGGCTGAACCGTTTACAGGTTTCAACGTCACGACCACCGCATCGCGGATGGTTTTGTGAACATCGGTAACTTCCAGATCATGAAAGCGTGCCATCCGGTGATCCTCCCTCAGATGCACTTGAAATAGTCAAAAGGTTCCAGGCAGTCGGTGCAGCGCCAATGGGCCTTGCAAGGGGTCGAGCCAAACTGGCTGACCTTTTCAACCGCCTTGCTACCGCAATGTGGGCAGCGTTCAGGTCCACCTGCAGGCTGCGGCGGGGCGATGCCGTAATCCTCGAGCCGAGCACGGCCCTTGTCGCTGAGCCAATCGGTGGTCCAAGCCGGTGCGATACTTGTCTCGATCCGCAGATCGTCGATTCCATGATCACGCAGTGCAGTTTCGATATCCATGCTGATGACCGAGGTCGCCGGGCAGCCTGAATAGGTCGGCGTGACGGTAACCGTCAGAGTGTCATCATCCCATCGCACATCGCGTACAATGCCCAGATCGACGACCGAGATCACCGGAATCTCAGGGTCTGGTACAGCGTCCAGCCATTCCCACACCTGATCCGTTGAAGCCCGCATTGATCCTTACCACTTCGCGCCGGGATATGCGCGCTGCAGCCACTGCATCTGTGTCAGAAGATGTCCTAGATGCTCGGTATGCATGCGACCGTCGCGCCCGCCCTTATGGGCAAAGCGGCTTTCGGGAATGGTTAGTGTCGCCTCGGACAGCACACGCTCGATCAGAGCGTCATATTCTGCGCGCAGATCTGCCGGGTTCGGGGCAATCCTCGCCGCAACCATTTCTGCATCAACATCGTCACTGGCAAACATCTCGCCGACATATGGCCAGAGATAGTCCAGCGCCTCTTGCATGCGGGCATGACTTTCCTCGGTCCCGTCGCCGAGGCCCACAACCGTATCGCCCGAACGTTCGAGGTGATAGCTAACTTCTTTGCTGGCCTTGGCGGCGATCGCCGCGACACGTTCGTCAGAGGATTTCATCAGATGCCCCAGCATGATCGAATGCCAAGCATCAAACAGGAACTGACGCATCAGCGTGCGGCCGAAGTCGCCGTTCGGCACTTCGACCAGCAGCACATTGCGGAAATCCCAGGCGTCGCGCAGAAAGGCCAGATCATCGGCGGATTTGCCGCCGTCGATCTCTCCCGCAAGACCCAGCCACATCTGAGTCTGACCGATCAGGTCCAGCGCGGTATTGGCCAGCGCGATGTCTTCCTCCAGCACAGGCGCATGACCGCACCATTCGCTGACGCGATGGCCGAGGATCAGGGTATTGTCCCCCATCCGAAGCAGAAACTGCAGCAAAGCGTCATTGGAAACCGGAACACTCATTACATCGCCCCCACTTCTTCGGGAATATCGAAGAAGGTTGGATGGCGGTACACTTTGCTTTCGCTGGGCTCGTACAGCGGACCTTTGTCGCTGGGCGATGAGGCCGAGATGTTGTTGGCCTCAACCACCCAGATCGAAACGCCTTCGTTGCGGCGCGTGTAGACATCGCGCGCGTTCTTGATCGCCATT
The DNA here is from genome assembly GCF_056537445.1 of Ruegeria sp. CF1. Classification (NCBI taxonomy): domain Bacteria; kingdom Pseudomonadati; phylum Pseudomonadota; class Alphaproteobacteria; order Rhodobacterales; family Roseobacteraceae; genus Ruegeria; species Ruegeria sp. CF1. The sequence continues at coordinate 21,663 of NZ_JBQFRN010000019.1, forward strand.
TCCGCGTCCGGGGCGTGTAACGATCCAACATGGCGGTGACTCATGCCATGTTGTCCGCGGATGAAGATTTCCCACAGGGGCCATTCATTGTTCATTTGGTATCCTCCTCAGGGCAGTCTTATTCTGCAGCCAGATTTGCAGCGCGTTTCTTGCGGGCATGAGCCAGCAGCCCGTCGCGAACCCATTTACCGTCGTCCCACGCCTTGTTACGCGCGGCCAGCCGGTCGACATTGCAGGGGCCGTTGCCCTTGATCACATCGAAAAACTCGGACCAGTCCGGGTCGGTGTAATCATAATGGCCCCGTTCTTCGTTCCATTTCAGGTCCGGGTCAGGGATACTCAGACCCAGATATTCGGCCTGAGGCACGGTCTGATCCACGAATTTCTGGCGCAGCTCGTCATTGGTGTTGATCTTGATCTTCCACGCCATGGATTGCGCCGAATGCACGCTTTCCTTGTCCGACGGCCCGAACATCATCAGCGACGGGTACCACAGTCGATTTATTGCATCCTGCGCCATCTTACGCTGTTCTGGCGTACCCTCTGCCATCTTGCGGATCGCATCATAGCCCTGGCGCTGGTGAAAGCTCTCTTCTTTGCAGATGCGGATCATTGCGCGCGAGTATGGTCCGAAGGACGTCCGCTGCAGCGGAACCTGGTTCATGATCGCGGCACCATCGACCAACCATCCGACCGCGCCGATATCGGCCCAGTTCAGGGTCGGGTAGTTGAAGATCGACGAGTATTTCATGCGCCCGTCCAGCAGCATCTCGGTGATCTCATCCCGGCTGACACCCAGCGTTTCTGCCGCGCAATAGAGATACAGCCCATGCCCGGCCTCATCCTGCACCTTGGCCAGCAGGATCGCCTTGCGCTCCAGCGTTGGCGCTCGGGTGATCCAGTTTCCTTCGGGCAGCTGGCCTACGATTTCAGAATGTGCGTGCTGGCCAATTTGACGGATCAGTGTCGCGCGATAGTCGTCGGGCATCCAATCCTTGGGCTCGATCTTGATATCGGCGTCGATCTTGTCCTGAAACGCGCGCTCCTGCTCGGTCATCTCCTCGCGGGATTTCACGCCGGATCCGGCTGTTTTAATCATCTGAGCGTACATGTGAGGTCTCCTCCCTTACACACGTTCAAGAATAAGTGCGGCACCCTGCCCTACCCCGACACACATGGTGCAGAGCGCGTAGCGGCCTCCGGTGCGGCGCAGTTGATAGGCAGCAGTCATCACTAGCCGCGCACCGCTCATTCCAAGCGGGTGGCCAATGGCGATTGCCCCGCCATTTGGGTTCACATGCGGCGCATCATCGGGCACCCCGAGTTCGCGCAGCGTGGCAAGGCCCTGCGAGGCAAACGCCTCGTTCAACTCTATCACATCCATCTGATCGATGCTGAGCCCAGCCCGTGCAAGCACCTTTCGGCTGGCTGGAACCGGGCCGATGCCCATCACGCGCGGTTCCACCCCGGCAACGGACATGCCAACCACACGGGCAATCGGGGTCAGGTCGTTCTTTGCCGCAGCAGTTTCATTTGCCATCAGGATCGCCGCCGCGCCGTCGTTAACACCCGAGGCGTTTCCAGCGGTCACAGTCTTGTCCACCCCGTTGATGCCCTTTAGGCCAGACAGTTTCTCTGCTGTAGTCCCCGGTCGCGGATGCTCGTCCGTGTCGACCACCACCGGGTCACCTTTGCGCTGTGGGATTGTGACCGGGGTGATCTCCTCCTGAAACACCCCGGTCTGGTGCGCCGCGGCCCAGCGGGCCTGGCTGCGTTCGGCAAACGCGTCCTGATCGGAGCGACTGATACCATAAGCTTCCGCTACGTTATCCGCTGTTTCGGGCATCGAGTCGATACCAAATTCCTTTTCCATTTTCGGGTTCACAAAGCGCCAGCCGATCGTGGTGTCGTAAACGGCATTGGCACGAGCAAAGGCGGATGTTGCCTTGGGCATCACAAATGGCGCACGCGACATGCTTTCGACCCCACCCGCGATCGCCATGTCATAATCCCCAGCCTTGATGGCGCGCGCAGCCATGCCCACCGCATCCATGCCAGACGCGCAGAGCCGATTGATTGTCGTTCCCGGTACATCCACCGGCAGCCCTGCCAGCAATGCCGCCATCCGCGCCACATTGCGGTTGCTTTCACCGGCTTGGTTCGCATCGCCATAAATCACGTCGTCCAGACTGGACCAATCCACCTGTGGGTTACGCGCGACAAGCGAAGCGATTGGCAGGGCGGCAAGATCATCTGTGCGCACCTGGCTTAGTCCACCACCATATCGTCCGATCGGGGTGCGCTGGGCGTCGCAGATAAAGGCGTCCATAGGTCGATTACTCCGAATTTGAATTCACATCATTAAGTGACCGATAGGTCGGTTAATAAGCCTCTCATCGATTCGCAGCAAGCATTATGTTACTTCAACTACGTTTTCTTGATTTTTCCGTAACGCATTGACTCGCTGCGAGTAACTTGGTCGTGTGAAACGTAGTCTTTGCCGGCTTACCATCTGCGCCGATGCCGTCTCAGACCTTTGATAAGGGTTCCTTCAACACAAAATTTGACAAATCGAAAACGTACTTAGACCGCTTCGAATAGGCAGTTTGAAATGTTGCCATTCTGAGATTGGAGTTCCGGTAAACGTTTGTATCTGATGCAGACATCGCACCAGATTGTCTGGTTGCGACCTATAGCGTTTAATGAATGACACTTAACAACTTTCGTCGCAAAAGCCGCCTTCAGTCATCGACAATCATCAAGTTAACTTTGAAAAGAAGCGTTGAATGCTCAATGCACAGAAGCCGAGACGACATCCATCATTCGCAGCTGTCTATCGGAGATCAAGTTGATCCCGTTAGAACGGAAGTATGCGATTAAACTTGTCGAGGAACTGTCGGTGTATTTGCGTTGGTTGAGATTCAAAACGAACAAAGCCGCCCTGCGGCGGTCTGTTCGGTGCTTTGTTCGACCCAATTGCTTGCGGGAGGGCGCAACCACCGATGCCGAACGCAACTGAAATGCCAGGTATAGGCGGTGATTACAACGGATCGTCGCAACACGTGCGTTGAACCGTTTTGCTGGCGGTTGCTTTTTTGCATTTCAGCATTCCAAGTGCGAGCACAAAACAATGACACGGAAGTTAACAACCTATTCGTAGAAGCGGTAGAGCTTTACCGGCAGTTAAAAAAGTGTCTGGAAACGTCAAGTTAGAGGCATACAAAAAAGTCCGGAGTCTCTTCGAGAAGATTCTGAGCGACTGTACTGAATTAAAGCCTGCAAGAGGAGCGGCCCGGGAGGGTCACCATTGCCAGCCTTCCCAACTCCAGACCGAAAGGATGGAACGATTTGAAACGCGAAATTGTTCGGGGTTTTCAGGTCAGATACGATAACGGCACGGGGGCGAATGAAACCGCAGCGGACGCTGCATTTTGCGCGCATCTTGCGTGGCGGCTATGATGCCGCTGAACCCAATCAATTCTTAGAGCAAAGAGGCTGGACGCTTTTAAATGCTTTCAAAGCGATCGTGCTCTTGTCGGTGATGTGACCGCTTCTATCACTTGACGAAGCACACTATGGGCCTAGCTCTGCGCATTTGTTTGGCACACGAGACCAAGCAATTTGGAAAGCTCAACACACCACGCATGGTCTAGCCCAAAATCATAGTTCTCGGCCTAGCGGCACGAGACGAGGCTGAGCTTCGCGTTATTGCCGAATAAATCACCATAATTTTTACATCTGATGCTGTGTTTGGCAGTTTACTTGGTTTAGTTGCTAAGAATGAAGCTTCCGGCGAAAACAAAGTGCCCAAGCGGCAACTGTACGTCGCACTGCTACAAATCCAGTGCAGCGAATGCTGAATTGTGCTAACCTTACACCGCTATAGCGGTTTGCTCATTGCGTGAACGTTTTGCCGTTCAAGCGCACTCAGCTGATAGCTGTTGTTTTTAAGTCTTTGCTTTTTTGTCGTTAAGTTTTTCCGGGAGGGTTTTATGATCAGTAGTCTTTGCGCAGCCTTTTTTAGCAAGGCTCGTTACGGAACTCCGATGTGTTTATTGGTTTCATTGTCCATTGCGACGGATGTTCGCGGTCAGGACAACGAAATCGTGACGGTGCCAAGTGTTTTCTACAGCTATCTGTCCGAGGAAAAAGATTCTGAAGGTAACCACATAAAGAAGTTTTTTGACCTAAAAGAGCTTTCCGACCAAATAAGCGAGTTGGGCCTAAGCTCCGAGTCCGCACTTGCGATAAATGCTTCGGAGGAGGATGGTTATAGATCATTGAACGAAGATGCTTTTATCAATGCTCTGAGACAAAGTGATAACCCTGGGTTGGAAGCACTTGGTGACTCACTCGGGTATTTTGAAGATGAAGAACTGAACGGTGGTGGAGTGCAAGCCGCGGCAGCGATAGAAATGCTAACAGTTTCTGACATCGGCGCAGAAAAGTGTAAGGCGCTTCCGCCTGCCCCACCAGATCTGGGCAATCCAAATAACAAATGGGAAATCTACAAAACGGCTATTTTGGGTCGCAGTTCCATGACTGCCGTCCAGTACGCTTTTGATCAAGACGCGAACGAGGGCCTTGGTCGTGGCCAATTCGACATAAGAACCACCAAGTTTGTCCTATGTCGTAATCTACTTACGAACGACATAGAGGGCATCCCAATCAATGTGCGGTGGGTATTCAATGTGAATGGCCAAAGCCTGAAAGTCGAAGAATCAGGCGGCTTTTCAAACCCGCCGCCCAATGGTGGTTCGTATCAGCAGCGATTTATTGCAAGAGGAACGGGAATTCAGCTTGTACTTATGCAAATTGACGGCACGGCGCTGCCGCCCAACAACCCTGCATACCTGATTGTAGGGAATGCCTGTATCGACATTTGGTTCGTGGATAAGGTTAATGGTTTTGACATTTCCGTGCCGGCGTCGCTGCCAAACGCAGGTGTGTTTTGTGCGGGCGGCTATTGCAAGGGCGTTCCACCGGGTTTGGATGCGACGCGATAGGTCAATTCTTCTCGCACGCCAAAATTGAGGCATCGATAAAAACGAGATGCGCTTATGTGAGCGCAGCGAATGGCGCTTTGGGCTTTGTGACCTGCGGTAGTGATCGCGACTTACGCCGTAAATCAAGAGAACTGGCGACTAGTTCATGTTGACAAATGGCGACGCCAAAGTCGGTTGGACTCAATGTCTATGAATCCGAGGAAGCTCTCTGCGGTCTTGTGGTAGCGGGTCGCAACACGTCGAGCGTTTTTGAGCCTGTAAAAGCAGCGCGAGACCCGATTTCGCGGCCGGTGGAGTGAACGGTCGACACCAACGCGCATCTATATGATTTTCAGCATCGGTATCTGGGTCATCACATCTCGATTATTCATCTGTCTACGTGTTTTGTCAGCATCATAGCCGCGATCAGCTATCAACACGCGCGGCTAAGGCAGATTGTCTACCTTTACCAAATCGAAACCACGATAATCAGATGTCCAACCCGGTGTGATATCGGTCCTCATATGCAGGCCGTGTGCGTTTTCGAGCAGGTGTGGGTCACACGCCCATTCTGAAAGAGAACATGCGAGCAGGTCTGGACCTTCCTACTCGCGTTCTTTCCTTCGATCAGAATGATCGCCTGCGGATCTGCTACACCGGCTCCCAGTTTCTTGAAGTCCGGCATGGGTTCACAGACGCCTCTGCGTTGCGTGCATTTCAAAGCCAGATGAAGGACGACCAAGCGAGAAAAGCCCCGCACAGGACCCTTCACGTGCGTAGTTATATCCAGCTTTCTACGGGACATCGCTGGTGGAGCCTTCGACATGGAAGTTCATGCCGGCTCGCCTAAATGGGCAAATGCAACGTTCGCGAAGTAGAAAAAACGGCGCCGGCTGAAACACGCAACGCGCGACAGGGTCGCCAAACTCACCGCTCTGTCAGCGCGTGTTCACGATGGGCGGTTTTGAACAACGACCGAGGCAATAGTGGACACCAGCCGCGGCATCGGGTTTTAGCGTCATTGGTACGCCTGTTTCTTTCTTGAACATCATGTCGATACAGGCGGTTTCGTTTTTCGCGAAGATCAGTGAAATACGTCTCTGATTGCCAGGCGCAAACTTACTTGGATCCTTGTCCTCCCATTTCGCGCGGCCCTTGCCAAACTCCCAGTTCGCTTCCCAGTAGGTAACGATTTTGATGTCCTTTTTCGCGGCATAAAGCTTGTATTCAAACGGCTTCGCCATATCGGCGCTGACCTTCAGTTCTGTCGCATCAAAAGCTTCATGAAATACGCCTTTTTCCTTGTCCTCAGGTTTTTTTACTTCCCATCTGGCGTTCTTGGCCTCGACGTGGAAGTACTGGTAACGAACTGCTGGCGTTAGCCTTCCAGTGCGCGAGACTGCAGTTCGCATCAAGACACAGAGACGAAGGTTACCGCTTGGCTTCGAAGGCGGCCCATCTGCGCCGACCGAATAATAATACCCGCTTAACGTGGGATCATGCAGACATTTGTCCAATATCTGCCCCTTGACCGATAGTGTCCTTGTGCCGAACAGGTTTTTGTTGTTCGCAACCCTGACAACCGGTTCGGTTGCGACCCCGGAAAACCCGCCGTAATCACGAACAAGCGACGCTTCGTTTAGGGCTGGACAAATCTCGTGCGGTTCGCAAGGAGGCTGGCTGAGCTCTTCCAAAAGCGCTGTGAATTCCGCATCCGTGAACTCTTTCACTTCCTTGGGCCGGGCTCCCTGATCCTTGCTGCGAGATACTACGCCCGCTACCACCTTCTGGTCGGGCAGGTTGATCGTGTTGAATGATGATCCCTTCTCGTCTTCCACTACATAGGAACAACCGGCAAAAAGAGCGACAATGCAAGTTAACAGCAACATACTTATACTGGGTCTTTTCATAATTTACTCCGACAACAAAATTCGAGTAATGCCGGAACCGTAGCACGTTCGGTTTAAAAAATCTAAGAATTCCCCCGGTTTGCGGGAAAATGTGGACTGTGAACGGGATTTCGGGGTGCAGGGTGCAGCGTGGTCAAACGGCGGGATGGGCCTTAATCTTCTTTTCGATTGTATCGGTCAACCGTTCATGGAACCTGATGGAGGAGACCGCAAGAATCTCACGGGCTTTGGACATTTCCACGGTGGCTTCTTCCGGATCGCCCTGATGGAGCAAGGCATCCGCAAGCAGGCTGTGCGAGAAGGCAACGATCTGACCCGATCCTGTCTCCACATATTTTTCAAGCCCGTCCCGTAGGGTCTTGACACCCGTTGCTTCGCCACATCTGGTCTCGGCCCATCCCACAAGTACGGCGGACCAGTGTTCCCAATACTTGAATTTCTTTCTTTTGCTGGTTTCGTACGCTTCCTTGGCAAATTCTAGACAGGGTGCGGGCTCACCGTAGGTACAGTAAATGGACGCGATAATGCTCAACGCGTAACAGCGAGAGAATTCGCTGCGTTCGGCGCGGGTTTTGGCTATCGCCTGCTCCAGTTCCGAGCGCACCTTGTCATCTTCAGGGTCCTGCAGAGTACGTGCCCAGCAGCGCATCACCATATCGACAATTTCCGTATCCGCTGGATAGAATCGGTTGATTTCGCTCAAGTCGCACTGGGCGCGATGTTCAATTGCACGGTCCAGATGAGAAATCGCCTGGTCGAATTCGCCCCTAAGCAGCGAAGCCAAGCCGCTATTGTGTTCGCTTAAAGTGTGCAAAGCGGCATTGGGGTCATCGGCCAGCATGTCAGTCATTTGTTCGCAATACGGCCAGGCGGCATCGGGGCGGCCACCGATCAAGTGTTCACCTATGAGCTGGTGGAGGTTGGTAAAAGCCACTTCGTGATCGCCACTTTTCTCGTTAAGCGCGATCAGCTTTTCCAGATTTCTTGTGATGTCGGGCGAGCCCCAGCTGCGCATTTCAAGGGCGACGGCGAGAGACTGGCGCAATTTGATCTCGATCTGGTCGGACGTTTCGTGGTGCTCAAGCCTGTCGTGCGCCTCGATCGCGGCGCTCATCTGGGCAATTGCTTCGTTGCTGGCATAGTTGCGCAGGCTCAGCTTGGCAGCTTCGTGCCACCGATCCCGCGCAGCGTCGAATTGTTCCGCCTTTTTGTAGTGTAGCGCCAGAATTTCGGGCTGACGTGCGCAAAGGTTCGCAAAACGCGCTACCATGGTTTCGGCAATGCGGAGGTGAAGACTCCTTGCCTGTTGTGGTAAGATCGCCTCGTAGGCGACATCGCTGATCAGGGCATGGCGGAAAGAAAAACTGCTTTCGCCTCCTTCAAATTTCTCCACCATGGTCTGTGCGCGTGCGAGGTTTTGAAGCTCTGACAGGATTTCATCGACCGGTCGCCCAGCAACGGCGGCGACGAGATCACTCGTAAAGCCCTGCCCCAGAGCGGCACAAATTGAAATCGTGTCCGGTGCGACGCTCAGATGGTCGAGCCGGACCCGGAGCAGGTCCTTCAAGTTCGACGGGAATAGTGTTTCTTGTTTCAAATGGCCGTCCGGCCGGATTGAACCCGCGGAGCGGGCCAGCATACTCACCATTTCCTCAACAAAGAGCGGTACGCCTTCCGAGCGGGTGATGATGGTTTCCATAAGCCCGTTCAGTGCCATTCCGTCGCTCATCAGTGCTTCGAGTAGCTGTGCTGTTTCGCGCGTGCCCAAACTGGGCAACGACAATGTGGTGACCTTGGGCAGGTTCGACCACCTTGGTGTGTATTCAGGGCGGTAGGTGCCCAGTACCATGACCCGCAGATTGCCGATTCGCTCCAGCAGGTTGTTGAGCAACTCTTCGGAAGAGGGATCGATCCATTGCAGGTCTTCGAAGAGGATAAAGACAGGTTTTTTGAGCGAGGCGCGTTCGACGTAGTTTTGCAGGATCTCAAAAGTGCGCGTTTTAATCTCTTCGGGCGCCACAGGCGGGCGTTGCTCCGGCGCACCGAAAGAAAGCAGGTTGGAAAACAGTGAGGTCACTTCGTCGGAGGCGTTGCCGCGCTCTTCCAGAAACGTTTTCAGTTTGGATTCACGCTCTTTGAGAGTGTCGTTTTCCTTAAGGCCGACAGCATTGATGATATGTGACTTTATTGGAAAGAACGAGCTGTTTTCATGGTAGGGTGAGCACTGGAAGCTGAGCCTCTGGCCCATGGGGAGAACGAGCGTTTGCTGTATTTCCTCTGCTAGACGCGACTTTCCGAGCCCCGCCTCGCCAGAGAGAAATATTGCCTGTCCTTCGCCACGGCAGGCGGCGTTCCAGCGTCTGCGCAGCAAGTTGAATTCGCCTTCACGTCCAATCAGGGGGGTTAGCGCGCCGTGCATCCGCTTCTCGAAGCGTAGCTCTGTCTTTCGAGATTCTTTGACCAGCCAAACACTTACAGGGCGCGAAAATCCTTTCAGTTGGTGTTTGCCGATCGAAGTGCAGCGGAAGTTGTACCCCAAAAGCCGCCGCGTCCGCCCAGATATGGCAATTTGCCCAGGATCGGCCAGCGCCTGAAGGCGGGCGGCGAGGTTGGGGATATCCCCCAGCACGAAACTGTCGACCTGTTGTGTGCCGTGCATAATGTCTTCGAGCAGAACATCGCCGGTCGCTATGCCAATGCGCACGGACAGTTTTTCTAGCGGGGGAACAGGGATCACGCTCACTTTTTCGATGATTGCAAGTGCCGTGAGCACTGCGCGCTCTGCATCATCTTCGTTGGCTACCGGGTGACCGAAGTAGGCAACCACCCCGTCACCGACGAATTGAGCGACATAGCCGAAATTCTCTTTGATCGCTTCGGCACAGAGGTTCTGAAAGGCCTTGAGCGAGTCTCGATACTGCTCGATCCCCAGTTCCTGCACGAGCCCTGTCGAGTTGACCAAATCAACGAACATGATCGTCATCTGACGCAACTCGCCGATGGACCTTCGCGGCCGTTCTGTCGCGATTTCGAAGGCGGAGGCGGATTCCTGAAAACCGGCAACGTCGGGGTCTTCCCTCTCCTCCGGCAGCGCCCTCATCGCTTTGAGAAGTCGTTTGCTATCGCCAAGCGCGATGCCAAGGCTTGCGAAATCCTGCTCAGAAAGCTCTCCGATGACGTCTAAATCAATGGAATTGGCTTCCATCACGTCGAGGTATTTTTCCAACTTCAGAGATTCGAGCCATGACTTTAATGTAAGCATCGGCAACGGGCCCTTCAATTCTCTACGGTTCTGGCAGGCCGGTTAACGCGAAGCCAATCCCGGATTAATGAAGCCAACAAGAACTCGCGCCAAATGTCAAAGGATGTGCGCTGTTTGTGCCGGAAGCACAACTACTACTTGAAGGCGCAGTTGCCGAACGGGTTAGACGTCGGTTGAAAGAAGACGCGATCCGGGATTTGAAGATCAACGACCACGACATGGTAAAAGAAGTCCGCGAACGCGTGAGCCATGGCTACCGTATCCAGCACAGTCGCGGTCTTTGAACACGGTGCGGATTCAGCAAGATCTTCATGTTCAAACGCAATCCCGATCAAACGATAAGAGAGAAGATCACCGTAATGCTGTCCGGTGCGGTCAAGCGGGGCTGGGACTGAACCTGTTGTCAGTTGCGCAGAAGAGATCGGGGCCGGGTTGACACGTATCGGCGTTAACCGACCGGAGTGGCCTCGTCGCTTGTCAGAGAGAGGAGGTATCCAGGCACTCACCCGGCACCCTTGCGCTTGAGACTATCACGTCCGGATAACCACCCAAAGTCAAAACAGACAAAATTTAAATAACTTCATTGAGTTAAACGTGTAGAAGTCGGGCCTGATCTCAGTAGTGGTAACCGTGAGGTAACCACGCCGTGCTGCCCTTGACAGGCAAGCAACGGCTCACAGGTTAAGAGTACTATCAACCCACCAGCCGTGATGGCTGGGCCGCAATCATTGGGAGGAAATAGGACGACTCATCGTCCTTGACACACTCGATGGCAATGATCCTGATCTCGTTTGCGCGATCCGTCATCTCAAGCGAAAACGACATCCATCATTCGCAGCTGTCTATCGGAGATCAGGTTGATCCCAGATGATGGAAAGTATGCGATTGAACTTGTTGGAGAGTTGGCAGGTTTGCTTGCGTTGGGAGCATCTCAGAACGAACAAAGCCGCCCTGAGGCGGCTCGTCTGACACTGCGTTCGACTGTAATGGTTGCGGGAGTACGCAACCACCGTTGCCGAACGAAATTGAGGTGTTTGGTTTAGGCGTGAGTTTGACATTCTCTGCCTCAAAACCCGCTGACCGGCTCGATTTATCTCCTTCATCAATCAGGTCGACGAGAACTTTGCCTTTGTACTAGATGGCCGGTACTTTCTGAGAAGGACAGTTGTAGCAAAAGCCGAGTGCGGCAGCCTTGATCAGAGGTTTTCGTATCAATCGGGATGGAGATTATTGCGAAACTTTTACAAGAGGTTGTTGCAATTTCCAGTTGTAGCGCACACGTTAGAGGAATGGGTTTAGTGATTTGATTTGAAGGTTGTAGATGTCCGTTCCTGCTCGTAAGAGCGACAAAATCCGCGTGATTTTTAAAGAACTGCGTAGGGCTGCTGGTCCGGATGTTCCGGCCGCAGATTTGATACGCCTGGCGCATGTCATCTTCAGAACCTACAATCAAGAACCTGAGGAAAAAGACGGTCGGTTCGGAACCCCTAGGTTTAGACCGACAATTGAAAGCATGCCCGTCGACAAAGCGATGAAAGATGGAGGATGGGCTGTTTTGTTTTTTGAAATGGAGTTCGCCGACGCATTTGCCAACGAAACCAAAGAGAAAAGGTTGAGCGTCGAACGTGCTGTAAAGAAATACTTGGGGGAGCAATGGCCGCATCAACTAGTTCGGGCTTAAACCAAGCCGCTAAAGATCACCTTCTTGAAGGCAAGCCGCTGACTAGGCTAGAAGCACTGATTCTATTTGGCGTTTCGAACCTGCCAGAACTCGTCTACGAGATGAGAAAACAAGGCTGGGTCGTGGACTCAAAACCGATACCATATGCAACCGCTATGGTTAGGGTAAACGAATTCGCTGTTTTCAAGCCCCCCAAAAATCTCCCCATTAGAGAAATAAAGCTAACGGAGTACCGGGTTAGCAAGTGAGACGTCACTTCAGTGCAAGACAACGGTTCATACTGAAACTTCTGGCTGGAGGGAGATGCAGAAATTGTGGCGTCAGGTTAGGCAATGACTTCCATGCGGATCACGTAATCCCCTACTCTAAAGGGGGAAAAACCACTGTAATTAATGGGCAAGCGCTTTGCCCCAAGTGTAATTTGAAGAAAGGGAATAAGTTGCTTCGACTACGGGATTGGCAAGAGCAGGCGTTGCAGAAGTGCTTAAAGTGGCTTCTCGAAACGAGAGAAGACAAGCATTTCTTGATAAATGCTGCACCAGGAGCCGGCAAGACCAAGGCCGCTTGCGCAATTGCTCAGAAACTGTTCGAACTCGGTGAAATCGACCGAGTAATAGTGATCGCCCCGAGGGTTGAAGTCGTAAATCAATGGGGCAAGGATTTTCGCCAGATCACCGGTCGGTTCATGGCCAAAGTCACTGGCGCAGATTCCGACATCGAGATGGATGTTTGCGCGACATGGGGGGCCATTCAAGGTCTGCAAGACGCCTTCCAAACCGTGTGTCAAAATTCCAGAGTGTTGGTCATTTGTGACGAACACCATCACGCAGCGGTATCGGCAGCCTGGGGCGATAGTGCAGACTCAGCGTTCGCTGCTGCTCGTTTTGTATTGGTCCTAACAGGCACACCTATCCGCTCTGATGCTAAAGGTTCTGTCTGGATGGCATATGACGATCAGGGAGCAATAGATCATCCAGAAGAAGGTTCTTACACGCTATCATATGGCGAAGCGGTGGATTTGGAGTATTGCCGTCCTGCGACCTTCCATCGGCACGAAGGCATCTTCACCGTTGACCTTGAAGATGGAGAGCAAGTTAGCGTTACGAGCCAAACGCCAGCAGAACTGACCCCGACTATGAAACGTATTCCGGGCCTTCAAAGGGCTCTGGACTTCTATCGCCTTGCGTGCGCCCCGCAGTATGATGAAGACGACGTCACACCTCGTGCGGATGGTTACCAAGGCACTATGCTCGATTGGGCGAGTTCAAAGTTGTCGGACCTGCGCTATAGGATGCCTAACGCCGGTGGCTTGGTCATTGCTCCGTCCATCCCGATGGCGGAATACATGATGAAGCTAATCGAACTTGTTGAGGGGGAGACTCCGATCCTAGTTCATTCTCAAGTTCCCAATGCCGAAAACAAGATCGAGGCATTCCGTCACACTGATAAGCGTTGGATCGTGTCGGTCGGCATGATTGCAGAGGGAGTCGACATCACCCGATTGAGGGTATTGATCTACCTACCAAAGGCAATGACGGAACTGTCATTTAGGCAAGCAATCGGTCGAGTGGTTCGTAGCAATGGAGCGGACGATGATACTCGTGCCTATGTCGTTATGCCTTCTTTCAACGTTTTTGAAGAATATGCCCGGCGAATAGAAGAGGAAATGTCGCCCGGCAAACGTGTCGATACGGGAAAGGTCAAAACGAAAAAATGCCCGTCTTGCACCACAGAATGCGCTTTGGGGGACAAGTTTTGTGAAGTTTGTGGCCATGAGTTTCCTCAAGCGATCGCAAAATTCAAACCCTGTGCAAGTTGTGGTGGACTAAATCGCCTAAGTGCCCGCGAATGTCAGCATTGCGGTGAGACCTTTGAGACTTCGTTTGTCCTGACATTGGATGACGCGTTGCGGACTGGCGCTATTGTTCGTGGCCTAGACATCGATGAAGAAGACGTAATTGAAGGAGAACAAATGGCTGGCAAAGTCAGAGAGCGAGTGAAGAATACAGGCGATGCAAAGCTAGTCCGAATTATGAAGCAGATTCCTGAAGAGAGTTTTGGTTTGTTCAAGAAAATGTTCCAAGAAGACGATTAGGGTCTCAAAAGCGTTTTCATTCTTTGGTTTTCGTTTTGGTGTTTTGAAGATGGCACGGTCAAAACGTTAAACTTACCAAAAATAAAAAATGCACCAAGCAGTTTGCTCGCATTTTTTGCGAGCTTTCCCGCTGTGTTGATGGAGTAATCTGGATCGGGTCCGAATCCTTGTAAGATTCCTTCAAGCAGGTCCAGTTTACGCACGCTTGAGTTTTCTATCGCGTGCTGCATTCGCATCCCAATCTTCATTAAGTTGTCAGAGAGTTGAAACGGATGTAGCTCTGCGGGGCCGCGATGCGCCCAAACGCGCTGTAGGGACGCTCCATCAAGGTTCTTCAAATCTCTCTCTAACGCCAATACAGGGGAACGGTCGACTTCACCTAGTGCTTCATCCAGATGGGAAACCAGATTCTGATCAAGCGGAAGCTCAAGAATTCGCTTAGCGGTACCGAACCAGAAATTGCACTTCCATAGTTCGCCCGGAGTGTCTGTGCCTCTGTTTGTTAACTCGAAGCGCACCCCACTGCCAAAATTAAATTCATCTATTGCAAAGCGATAATGTCGATGGGGTGGGTAAATGCGCTTACGATCAAATTCATACTCACTCGGGCGCTGTTCGCTGGCAATTGAGTCCAAGAAATTGCTGTCTTGGCTCAGACCTTCTAAGTCTGTATTCGTGTCAGTTACCAGACAACCAATGGAAAAACTCAAAGTTGGCGGAATAGCATTTCCGATTTGCTTTATTTTTCCAGCATAGGAGTTCGCACAAAACTCATAGGTTATTGGGAAGCCCTGCAAACATGCTCGCTCTCTAACTGATAGTCGACGAAAGCGCTTACTGTCGCTTCGATCACGTACGATAATACTTTCTCGAGAAACGCGAGTACAAGTCGCTGTCAAAGTACGGGAAGGTACTGTCTCGTCGTCCGGAAAGCTCATTTTGTTGTAAATATGGTGCGACGTTTTAAGGGACCGATTGATCCGTTCTTCTTCGGCGTCCAAACACTCTTCGAGCCTTAAATCGGAAACATCTGATCGGCAAATCTTGATGCCATAGACGGGATCCTGAATGGTTTTTTGGCCTCCCGAAATCGCATCGATTACGTCACCGAGTGTGGTGACCGTTTGGCGCTCTAGATTCACCAAGGAAGCGAAGTCGAGATTTCCTATTAATGCTCGCCTACGGCGTTGAGGTGTGCCAAAAAGTTCGGCTTTTGCCACAAAGAACTTAGGCTGCAAGTGAGCGTAATCATGAAATGCACCGCCCTCCTCAAAACATTCTTTCACGATTTTGATGGTTCGAGGCACATTCTCCATCACCCACCAACGCGGTTTGAGGTAGTCGACTACTTCCAAGAATTTCCTGATATGCTCGAGACCCTTCTGAAGATCTCCTTGCCCACCACGATTTGAAAACGAAAATTGAGTACACGGAGGGCTGCCGACAACTAAATCAATGTTTTCTGGTAGATCGCCCAACTGCAACTGCAGAATATCACACTGAACGCAGTCATGTCTTGAATTCAGCCGATTAGTTTTGATGGCAAACTTGTCAAGTTCGTAGGACTTTACAATTTGGATGCCACACAACTGCAGACCGCAAGACCATCCGCCTATACCACTATACAAGTCTATTGCCCGCATGCGCTGCACCTCCGAAATTGACATGACACTACAGCGCCGAGAAGTAAAGATCTACTGGTTTGTGGCGCAACCAGAGTCTCCGAATAAAATTGCTTTGCGAGGAGGCCATGGGGACCCGTTTCAGACGCTAATAGACATTGGTTTGGCTCAATTGGGCCTAAACCGATTGCTTGAAGTCTTCCGCCTTTCGAAGATCGAAGAACTCTGCCACGTCCACATTAAGGGCTTGCGCGAGTCGTTCCAAAACTAGCGCCGAAGGATTTCGTACACCTCTTTCAACACCACTGATGTACCCACGATCAAACCCGCTGTCTGTTGCAAAGTCCTCTTGAGTAATGCGTTTTTCCTTCCGCATTCTTCTCAAGTTCCAGCCTATGCGTTTGCGTACATCCATCGGGTTCGATGGATCGACTAATGAGTCCTATACGACCACGACTTATAAGTCTCATTTTTCTGTGGACAGCGACTTTACCCCGTGTAATGTCGAAACATTCAAAGTGCATGATGTGTACTACACCCATGATTATTCGCAATTATTTTGCGATGTCGCTCGAACGGAGGCTGATATGACATTTGACCCGCGCGCCCCAAAACCGCCCTTCGATTTTGTTCCCCGGAAACGGACACCACCGGTGGACAAGCCTCAACTCTACGGGAGGTTCGTCAGCGATTTGGGCAATTGCCAAAAGTTGCGCGATGACATTCGGGACCGGGCTGCGTACCTGCACTGCGTTGGTCTCCTGCCTTCTCATTTGCGGCCACGCGCGAACCAAATACTGCTTCAGGTTTCGGAGTATTTCCGTCGCCCCACCAGCTTGGATGGTCGGCTAGGTGAACGTCGGTTGAAAGAAGACGCGATCCGGGATTTGAAGATCAATGACCACGAATTGGTAAAAGAGGTCCGCGAACGCGTTAGCCAAGGCTATCGTATCCAGCACAGTCGGGGCCAAGGTACACGGCGCGGGTTCAGCAAGGTGTTCATGTTCAAACGCAATCCCGATCAAACGATAGGGGAGAAGATCACCGTGATGCTGTCTGGAGCCGTCAAGCGGGGCTGGGACTGAACTTGTTGTCAGTTGTACTGAAGAGTTCGGGTGCCGGGATGACACATATCGGCGTCTGCCGACTGGAGTGGCCTCGTCGCTTGTCAGAGAGAGGAGGTATCCGGGCACTCACCCGGCACCCTTGCGCTTGAGACTATCACGTCCGGATAACCATCCAAAGTCAAAACCGATAAAATTTAACAATTTCATTGTGTTACACATGTAGAAGTCGGACCTGATCTCAGTATTGGTAACCGTGAGGTAACCACACCGTGCGTCCTTGACAGGCAAGCAACTGCCCTTACGCTTCAAGGACTTTCAACTTACCAGCCGTGATGGCTGGGCCGCCAATATTGGGATTGGACAGGACGGCACTTCGTCCTCGACGCACTCGATGGCAATGATCCTGATCTCGTTTGAGGTCAGTGTTTTGTCGTCTGGAATGCACTCCTGAACCAAAACATCGCGACCATTGCTTCGAGCGGTTCCTTTAAAAGGAACGTATCGATGACGTGTTCGTCTTCTGCTCCCTCGGGTAAACCGCCCATTCTTGATATCCCCGAACCTCTGATTGCGCTCGTACGCCTTCTGGCGCGCGAAGCGGCTCGGTCGGATTTTGCAACCCGTTGCAACGACGAAGATCGAGAGGTGGATCATGGTTGATCTGCCGGTCACAGAGGATGCCGCCTATCTCAGCGTGCGCGATGTCGCGGCGCTGTTCCGCGTCAGCACCAAGACCGTTCGCCGTTGGATCAAATCTGGTGACCTGCCTGCCACCCGATTGGGTCGCGATTGGCGCGTTGCCCGCATTGATCTGTACGCCCTTGCCAAGCAATGCGGCAATCAGGCTGCGGCCCATGTTCTCTAAATCCCTCATACTCATCGGCTTTTCCGGTGGTCGGGAAAACGGGGTCATGGATTTCGGGTTTAAATTCACGCCTTTGGTTTCCCGAATGTCCGCAAGAGGGCCGCCATGGGTCTGCCTGTCCTCAAATGTCCCCTTTTGTCCCCAATTTCAAAACCGAAGAGGTTTATCATGACACATCACCGAGAGATCCAGCTACCAGCAACGCTGGCCGAGGTTCTGGACGTTCTGAAGTCCAATCCAGACCCCGACAAGAAACGTCAACGTTCCAAGCTGTCCGCGATCTCGCGCATCAGTACTTACATGAACCGCCCTCCATCAGACATCCCGACAGATATCCCGCAACTGCGCAAACTGCTGGCATCGTTGCATCCCGCCGCCTGCGGGGTGAAGCCCAACACCCTCAGCACCACCAAAAGCGATCTGGCCAGTGCCCTGCGTGCGGTCGGGGTGTTGCAGGATTTTGAAGCCAAATCTAAACCGACCCCCGAGTGGGGCGCGTTTTTGACGACTGTGCAATCCACCCATCAGGTTTGGGGCTTGATGCGGTTTGCACGCTATTGCAGTGCCCGGTCGATCTCGCCCAAGGACATTGGTGGCGAAGTGGTTCAGGCGTTTCTGACGGCCCTCGACACAGTGCTGCTGAAGAATGAACCGGCCAAGTACATTCAGTCCATGATCGATACATGGAATCACGTGATTGACAAACACGGTCTCGATCTTCCCCGGCTGGACCGCTTGTCGTCGGACCGCTATGTGGCCCGCCCGCTGACGGACTACCCGGAAAGCCTGCAAGCAGAGATCAAAGCCTATATCGACCGCTTGGCGCAACGTGATCTGTTCAGCGATGACGGGCCCGACAAACCGCTGCGTCAGACCAGCCTGCGCAACACCGAAGCCCATCTGCGGCAGATGCTCGACGCGCTGGTATCTGCCGGACAGAGCCCGGAACACTTCGTTAGCCTGTCGGAACTGGTCACGGTGCCTAATCTCAAAACGGCATTCCTAACCATCATCGACCGGCGTGGGACCGATGGTCCGCCGTCCGGGCTGAGCAATGTTGCAGCAACGTGTATCGCCATTGCACGGCATCACCTGAACGTACCCGAAGACGTCCTTAAGGCGCTCAAAGACATTCACAAGCGGATCGCCGTAAACCCGCGCGGTATGAGCCCCAAAAACGCGGAACGCCTCGCCCAGTTCAACGATTGGGAGAACGTGGCCTTGTTGTTGAGCCTTCCAGATACGCTGATGGCACGGGCGGATGACAATCCGACCCGGCGCGACAGCGCATTGGTGGCGATGCACGCTGCGGCACTGACCATCCTCTTGAGTTGTCCCATGCGTGTCAAAAACCTCGCGGACCTTGACTTGGACAAACATTTGATCCCTGCCCGCTCGGGGACGCACACCTATTATTCCATCCGTATCGAAGGGATCGAGGTTAAGAATGGGGAGCCTATTGAGGTCAAACTGAACACTCGCAGTTCCAAACTTCTGCACCGCTATATCATGCAATTCCGTCCGCAGGTGTCGCAGGCGGGTGGGCGTGCCCTGTTCCCACGCAGCAGCGATGGAAAGCCTCGTGCGCCCAGCAACTTTGGTGGTGAACTCACCCAGCGTGTCTTACGAGAGACCGGCCTGAAGGTTAACCCGCATCTGTTCCGGCACATCGCGGCCAAGCTCTATCTCGAAGAACGCCCCGGTGACTTCGAGACCGTCCGCCGCCTGCTCAAACATAAACGGCTTCAGACGACGATGGATTTTTATGCCTCGCTTAGTAACCAGTGGGCGCATGATCACTATGACGAGGTGGTACTTTCGAAGATCCGGGGGACGTCCAATGACTAATCCCATTCCGCTTGTTCTTCTTTATCAAGACTGGCCCCAGGCGGACAAAACCGCCTGGGAGGCACTGTTCGCGGAAGGTGACATCTTTGACGGTACAGGCCCCTGTGCGAGCTGGTCCGAAGGCAGCCGCATCAAACGACGCCAAAGCTATGGATACTGGCTGTCGTGGGTCACACGTCATCAGCCTGCCCATTTTGATCAATCCCCGACGGATCGCATTGCCAAAGATGCCGTGCGTGGATTTCTGGAAGAAGCAAAGGCGCGTGTGAACGCAATGACTCTCAAGAACATGATCTGCGATCTCTATGTTCTTGCAAAGTCCATGGACCCGTCGGGAGATTGGGACTGGTTGAACAAACTGTCCAATCGCCTGGTACATCTGGCGGACCGCAAAAGCCTGCCGAAGCCGGTTCCGGTAATTGCAGGTGACGTTCTGAACAAAAGTTTGCAGCGGCTTGAAGATGTGGACGATGATCCGTCCCTTAGTGATCTGAAGCGAGCAATTCACTTTCGCGCAGGTTTGATGATCGCCTTTCTGATCTCGCGTCCTGTGCGTCGCCGCACGTTGCTGGCGCTGACATCGGATCAGCATCTGCGCAAAACCTCCGAAGGGTTCGAAGTTCATCTTTCGGCGGAAAACACTAAGGACAAAAAAGCGCGGTGGTTTCCTCTGCCCAAAGTTCTGGTGCAACCGATGGTATCCTATCTGGATATTCATCGTCCGGTCCTTCTCGGACCTAAGTCATCCAATGCGCTCTGGATCAATCAGTATGGCGACCCGATCACGCCCGATGGCCTGTCGCGTGAGTTGCCCAAGGTCGTCAAACGTCTGCTTGGGATAGAATTGCGCACACACAAGTTTCGGCACATTGCAGCGACCAGCATCGCCGAGACGGACCCGGAATATGTCAACATCATCCGGGACATCCTCGGGCATGCCACGTTGGACATGTCCCAGAAGCACTACAACCGTGCCACCGGACTGTCTGCCTGTGACGACTACCAATCTCTCTTGCAGGCAAAGATGAAGTCCTTGGGTCGCAAACGGTAGGCTTTCGCGCCCACCCGTCGATCTTAGGTTCGGTCAAATACCTATGATCAAGGCATTTTTCATTGCAACGGGTTGCAATCGAAAGTGGAAGACACCGCCCAATCCATGCCTATAATGGGATGGGCCAACCAGTTTCTAAGTCCGAAAGGCCCGATCCATGCGCGCCGCAATCTACGCCCGCTACTCCACCGATCTTCAAAGTGACGCCTCCATTGAGGACCAACATCGGCTGTGTCTACGCTTGATCAATGGCAATGACTGGCAGGAGGCGAAGACCTATTCCGACCGGGGGCTGAGCGGAGCGTCGCATCTCCGCCCCGGCTACCAGCGATTGCTGGAAGACGCGCGGTCCAATGTGTTCGACGTCGTTGTGGCTGAAGGTCTCGACCGCATTAGCCGGGATCAGGAACATATCGCCGCCTTCTTCAAGCAGATGCGGTTTCAGGGCATCCCGATTGTTACTGTGGCTGAAGGAGAGATTTCCGAACTCCATATCGGTCTCAAAGGCACCATGAGCAGCCTGTTCTTGAAAGACCTGGCTCAGAAGACCCATCGCGGACTTGAGGGGCGTGTGCGCAAAGGCAAATCAGCCGGTGGGATCACCTACGGCTACGATGTCGTACGTAATTTCAACCCAGACGGACAGATGTCCACTGGCGAGCGAGCCATCAATGAAGAGGAAGCTACCATTGTTCGCCGCGTATTTGCGGAGTACGCGAATGGACGCAGTCCTCGCGCCATAGCAGGAGCGTTGAACAACGAGGGTGTTTCTGGCCCTCGGAGTGCAGGCTGGGGCGCGTCCACAATCTACGGGAACTGGCGGCGGGGCACCGGCATTCTCAATAACGAACTCTACATTGGTCGTCTCGTCTGGAACCGCCAACGCTTTGTGAAAGACCCCGACACCGGCAAGCGACAAGCGCGACCGAACCCTCCCGAAGAATGGGTCATTGAAGAAGTACCTGATCTTCGCATTATCTCAGACAACCTGTGGTCCCAAGTCAAAGACCGTCAGACAGCTACCCGCAGTGCTGTCATCAGCAATGGCGTCAACCGCCCAGAACGCGCGCACCGCGCCAAACATCTGTTTTCAGGTCTCTTGAAGTGTGGCGCATGTGGCGGGGGATACACCATTGTTGGCAAGTCCCATTTTGGCTGCGCCAACTCTCGCAACAAAGGCACTTGCAACAACCGGCTGACTATAAAGCGGGAAGATTTGGAAACCCGTGTGCTCACGGGTCTCAAGGACCAACTGCTGCATCCGGACCTGATCTCTGAGTTTGTGTCAGCGTACCAAACGGAGTTCAATCGTCTGACTGCCGAGATTTCAAAAAGCAAAACTAATACCGAACAAGAACTGGCCAAGACCACCAAGCAAATCGAAAAGATCGTTGATGCTATTGCAGAAGGTATGTTCCATCCCAGTTTGAAGGCGAAGATGGATAATCTCGAAGTTCGCAAGAAAGAGTTGGAAGCAGAACTGTCCGCTTCGTTTCGGAAGCAACCCGTTCTTTTGCATCCCGGTCTCGCTGATCTTTACAAAGAAAAGGTGGCCGACTTGAGCGATGCGTTGAACAGCCCGGCTACGAAGACTGAAGCGACGTCAATCATTCGTGGGTTGCTATCGGAGATTCGGCTTTCACCCAATGACGGACGGCTTACCATAGAACTTGTTGGAGAGTTGGCGGGTCTTTTGGCGCTCGGTACAAAGCAGAACGCCCGCAGCGTTGGTGCTACGGGCGGTTCTGCGACGCTGGTTGCGGGAGCAGGATTTGAACCTGCGACCTTCAGGTTATGAGCCTGACGAGCTACCGGGCTGCTCCATCCCGCGACACTTTAAGTGAC
>NZ_JBQFRN010000020.1:0-39047 GCF_056537445.1 Ruegeria sp. CF1
CAAACTCTCCGACCTCGGCGTCACCAAAGCCGCCATCCCCGAACTGGTCCAGGGCGCAATCATCGACCCCTCATGCGGAGGGAATCCGATCCAACTCAACCAACAAAACATCACTGAGCTGTTTAATACGGCGATCTGACAGTGAGCGCTGAAATCGTTCTCATAATCCTTGCGGCCGCGTTGCTGCATGCGATCTGGAACACGGTTGTAAAAACGGCCGCTGACCGAACAGTCACGCTGGGTCTGGTTGCGCTGGGACACGTTATCCCGGGGGCGCTGATGGTGGCGGTTCTGCCGCTGCCGAATATCGAGAGCCTGCCATATCTGGCAGGTTCGACCGTTGTTCATTTCGGATATTTCTACATGCTGAATCAGGCCTACCGGCATGGTGATCTCAGTGTGGTGTACCCGATCGCGCGCGGTGTGGTTCCTGCGCTGGTCGCTCTTTGGGCCGTGATATTCGCGGGCGAACATCTGCCGACGCAGGCCTGGATTGGGATCGCGGTGATTGCCACCGGCATTCAACTGTCCAGCTGGTCGGTTTTGAGGCAAGGGGTCGGTAGGGCATCGCTTGTTTTCGCATTGGGAACGGGCTGCTTTATTTCCATCTACTCGCTTGTGGATGGCCTGGGCGTGCGGGTGTCAGGCAACATCCTGAGCTATTGGGCCTGGCACTCGGTTCTGCATATCTTTGTTGTGGGCTTTGTCGCGCTACGGCGAGGCGCGCGTGTGCTTGATTTGCCTCTGCGCATCTGGGTGATCGGGATTGCAGGGGGAATGGTGTCGATGACGGCTTACGGCCTAGTGCTTTATGCCAAGAATTTCGCTCCGCTTGGCGTCGTGTCAGCCTTACGCGAAACCTCAGTGATCTTCGCGGCCCTAATCGGATTTCTGTTCTTGAGTGAAGGCAATCCCATGCGACGCCTTCTGGCGGCCGTGATGATGGCTGCTGGCGTGACGCTGATCGCATTGTCGTCATGAACACATGCTGGGATGAGTTGAATGATTCTTGCGAGAGATCTGAAATCCACCTGTCACGCCGCATGAAACTGCAGGTTTGTTGTGCCATGTTGACCGGAAAAGGCAAAAAAACCAAAATTGTCGCAAAAGATTTACATTTATTGTGGATTTTTGCGCGAAAATGTGACCGAGTCTGAAAATGGATGATGATAGCGTAACCATCCCACATCGTGGCCGAGAGCTGCTGGATGTCCTTGCGCGGCTGGGGGGGTCAGCGCGCAACACTCAGATCGCCCAGATCATGGACGTCTCTGAGGAAACGGTGCGTCGTTTGGTCAAGGCGCTGGCGCGCGCGAACAAGGTTGAGCGTGTGCATGGCGGCACATTTCTGTCTCGAGCACAGGATACACCGATGTTTTCGGGCGCGCTGGAGTATAATGCCGACGAGAAAACCAACATCGCCAAGCGGGTCTGCGGGTTGCTTGAGGACGAGATGGTGTTGTTCATCACCGTTGGCTCGACCATGACTCATGTGGCCGAGCAACTACGTGAGCTGCGGGGTTTGACCGTCGTTAGCAACTCTTTGTCAGTTGTCGCATCCCTGGCCGATCACAATGGCACGCGCGCCGTTCTGGCAGGGGGCGAAGTAATCCGGTCCGAGCGAGGCAGTTTTGGCCGTGCGGCTGAAGAACTCGCGTGTCAGTACAGCTATGACGCGGTGATCTGCGGCGCGGATGCACTGTCGCTGGTTGGAGGCGTATTGGCCTCGAACCCGCTGGAGGCGGATCTGACCCGTGCGCTGCAAGGGAACACGCATCGCATGATCGTTGCAGCGGACCACACCAAATTCGGTGCAAAGGCAGCCAACGTGTCTTGCCCGTTCGACAAGGTGACGGATCTGGTGACCGATATCGCGCCACCTGATGCGTTTGCACCCGTTCTCAAGCAAGCTGGGGTCCAAGCGCACATTGCATCGCAATACGATGTCAAATCCGGGCCAGATGAAACAGAGCCCCGGAAGCAAAAAAAGAACAAAGAAACCTCCGAAAGCAAAGCGGGCAAATCGGGCTCTCGGAAACGCAAAACGAAATAAACAAAACCTAGGGAGAAAACATGAAAAAGCTTCTTATGTCTGGTGTGGCCTTTGCCACAATCGGGGGCGCGGCCTGGGCCAATTGTCCTGCTGCAACCGTCGCGGATATGCAGGGCGTCGCAACCGGTGCTTATCCTCAGCAGTTTGATCTGTCCGAGTTTCAATCAGCTGCAAACTGTACGCTCAGCTTTGCCGAAAACCCGGCTATTGGGGATCTGAACGGCATGATCCGTGGCAATGGCGATCTTGCGGCCGTGGCAGATCGTCTGCCGGCTGACCCGTTGGTCATCGTACCCTATGACTCGATAGGTCAGTATGGCGGTGTTCTGGACGCGCTCTCCAACGCCACAGAAAGCGGCACCTCGGACTTCCTTTCGGTGCGTCACGTCAACCTGTTCCGCTATTCCGACGACCTGCAGACCCTGGTGCCCAACGTGGCGAAATCCTGGGAATGGAACGATGACTTCACCGTGCTGACCGTGAATCTGCGTGAAGGCCACAAGTGGTCGGATGGCGCGCCATTTACGGCGGCGGATATCGTCTTCTGGTACGATAACCTGATGATGGACACCAATGTCATCGCCGAAGCGAAGGATTATGCGCTGGCGGGCGGTGAGCCCATGAAGGTCGAAGCGCTGGACGACACCACTGTCCGCTTTACCCTTGCCGCGCCCAAGCCTGGCCTGACCGAGACATTCTCGTTCACCTATGTGCAGCCCTACCAGCCCAAGCATTTCTTTGAAAAGTTCCACCCGGCGTTGGATGACAACGCCGACGCCAACGCGCAGGCGCTTGGTTATGAAAACGGGTACGAGCTGATCAAGGCCTATTATGGCAACTCGGACTGGATGGATACGCCATCTCCGATGCTGACAGCCGGTGACAAACTGGCGGGTCTTCCCACCGACACCATGCCGACGCTGGAGAGCCATATCCTTGTGAAGGAGAGCACCGAGGGTCGTCACTACGTGGCCAACCCCTATTTCTTCCAGGTCGATACGCAGGGTAACCAGCTTCCCTACATTTCGGAAATGGATGAAACTTACGTTCCGGACGAAGAAGTTCGCACCCTTAAGCTGCTGAATGGCGAGGTCGATTACAAATCGCAGGGTGTTAACCTGACATCCGCTCCGGTGCTGCTCGAAGGTCAGGAGAACGGTAACTACACGGTCGAGGTGAAGCCTTCGATCGGTTATCCGGTTCTGACCTTCAACGTGACCGCAGAAGACGAGGCCAAGCGCGCGATCTTTAACGATATCCGGTTCAGAACTGCGATGTCTGTTGCTATGGATCGCAACCAGCTGAACGAGGTTGTGGCTTTTGGTCTGGGAACACCGACACAGTACATCGGCTTCTCGCCACGTCCCGATTTCATCGACGAAAAATGGTCGAACCATGAGATCGAATTCGACGCAGAGCGCGCCAATGCGCTGCTGGACGAAGTCGGTCTTGTCGACAAGGACGGTGATGGCTTCCGCGACTTGCCGAATGGTGATCCGTTTGTTCTGGATTGGCAGTTCTCGACCCAGCCAGCTTCGGCGCAATTGGTGGAACTGATTGCTCAGAACTGGAAAGACGTTGGCGTCAACACCGCGATCAAAGAGGTGACATCCGACGAATTCCGCGCCGCACAAACGGCCAACTCGCTGGATATGGGCCTATGGCTGAAGAGCCAGCCAGCCGGGTCGATCCTCGGGGACAGCGAGATCTGGGTGCCTCCGTTTGATGGCTATTTCGACGTACGTACAGGTATGCTCTGGGCTGAATATATCAGCTCAAACGGTGAAAACGGAGTTGAACCACCGGCTTGGGTCGCGGATCTGAAGACTGCATTGGACACCTATCAGTCCAGTGCACCCGGCTCTGATGCGTCAGTATCCGCCGCGCAGAAGATGGTCGAGATCATGACCGGCGAGCTGCTGTTCCTGGGTACCGTGAATGCTCCTGCCCCGATCTATCACTCGAACAACCTGCAGAACTTTACCGAGTTCAAAACGCAGTCTTACGAGTTCTATCGGACCTATCCTTACCGCCCCGCCCAGTGGTGGCTGAGCGAATAAGGTTGAGAAGATAAGAAGGTGGGCGCCCGCGCCCGCCTTCGCGCATCCCGCGGGGACAGATATGTTGCAATTCTGCAGATTTGCCGCCACCCGGGCGGTTATGGCGTTGGTCACTTTGGTCATCGTATCGCTGATTGTTTTTTCACTGATGGAACTGGTGCCCGGTGACTGTGCCGAGCGCTATTTGGCGTATAAAAACACCCAAGGGTCCGCGATCACCGTTGCTGACGTTGCAGCAGAACGCGCCCGACTGGGGTTGGATCAACCGTTCCTGACCCGATGGGCCACTTGGTTGTCAGGGGCATTTCGTGGCGATTTCGGCGAAAGCTGCATCCTGCGGGTGAATATTGCACAGCTGCTGGGCGACAAGTTCTGGCTGTCGCTGTGGATCTGCCTTGGCGCTTTGACGCTGGCTTATGCCATTGCAATCCCTGTGGGCATCATTTCTGCCGCCTCGCGCAGTGCAGTATTGAACAACTCGCTGCGGATCGTCAGCTATCTGGGTCTGGCGATGCCGAACTTCCTGCTGGCCCTGATGGTGATGCTGGTTTCAACCGTTTATTTCGGCGAGACACTGACCGGGCTGTTCTCGCCGGAGTATAAAGAAGCGCCTTGGTCTTGGGGCAAGTTCCTCGATTTGCTGAAACACGCCTGGCTGCCGATCTTCATTCTGGGCTGGTCGGCCACAGCCTTTGCGCTGCAGACCGTGCGCGCGTTGATGTCGGATGAGATCGGGAAGCTGTATGTCACCGCTGCTGCCGCGCGGGGCATTTATGGCCGCCGACTGTTATGGCGCTATCCGGCCCGTCATGCGCTGGGGCCGATCGTCAACAGCCTTGGCTTTGACCTGAACCGGATCTTCAACGAACTGCCCATTGTGGCGCTGATCCTGACATTGACTGAAGCCGGTGCGCTTTTGCTTGAAGCGTTGGCGCGGTCCAATGATCAGCAACTTGCGGGGGCCATCATCTTTCTGCTGACGGCATCAATCGTAACGTTGAATTTCTTCACCGACATTCTGCTTGCGGTGATTGATCCGCGCGTGCGCAAAAGTATCCTCAGGTGACCAGATGACTGCGACAATCGACAACCAAAAGGCAAAAGAAGCCTATTTCACCGCCTCGCAGCGTCAGTTGATCTGGGCCCGATTCAAGAAACAGCGCGCGGCGATGATTGCGGCCACAGTTCTGGTCGTCCTGATCCTGTCGGGCATCTTTGCTCCGTTCCTGTCGCCTTACGATCCGACCGCCGCAGGGCGTGACAAAGACTATCTGAACGGAGCCCCGCAGATTCCAAGATTCTGCGACAAGAATGGCTGCTCGATCCGCCCGTTCCTGCACGGGGTAACTCGCGAACGCTCGTTGGCGACCAATTTCCGCTGGGTCGAGAAAGTGAACGAGGATGAACGCCGATATATCCAGTTCTTCGTTCGGGGCGACAAATATAAGCTGTTTGGAGTCATTCCCGGTAACATCCATCTGTTTGGTGTCGATCAGGGCTATGTTCACCTGTTCGGAACCGACAGTGCCGGCAAGGATATCTTCAGCCGTACACTGCATGCGGTTTGGACGTCGCTACAGGTCGGAACGCTTGGGGTGATGATTTCGTTCGTGCTGGCGCTCGCGATCGGAGGGGTGGCAGGATATTACGGTGGAATGGTCGACAGTGTGATCCAAATGATCACCGATGCGATCCGTACGGTTCCGGCCATACCTCTGTTCATGGCGATTGCGGCCTTTATCCCGCCGGAATGGTCGGCCGAAACAAGATTCTTTGTCATCACAGCCATATTGGGATTGGTCGGCTGGCCTACTTTAGCACGGCGAGTTCGCACCCATCTGTTGACCGAACGCAATCAGGAATATGTGCTTGCGGCAAAGCTTTGCGGTGCATCGCCGGGCCACATCATCCGGCGTCATCTGCTGCCCAGCTTCACCAGTTACATCATCGTCGATCTGGTGATCTCGTTCCCCTATATGGTCCTCAGCGAAACCGCGCTCAGCTTTATCGGGCTGGGGCTGAAAGATCCGGTCAACTCACTTGGCGTGATGTTGCAGAATGTGACCAAGGCGGATGTTCTGCTGAATTACCAATGGTATTTCATCCCGGTCATCTTCTTTGTCGTTCTCGTGATGTCTTTCGTGTTCGTTGGCGATGGCCTGCGCGATGCGGCTGATCCTTATTCGGAGACCCGCAAATGAGCTTGATCGATGTCGAAAACCTGTCCGTTCAGTTCAAAACCGATGAAGGGTTGATCACGGCGGTTGAGGATGTTTCGTTTTCACTCGCCCCAGGCGAGGTGCTCGGGCTGGTCGGCGAAAGTGGATCAGGGAAATCAGTGACAGCAAAATCACTGATGAAACTGAATCCACCCAACGCGATCTATGCACCGGAAAGCCGGATCGATCTGCATCTCGACAGCGGCCCGGTTGATATCATGGCGCTGAAGCGGCCCAAGGACATGGAGATTGTGCGCGGCGGGGCGATCAGTATGATCTTTCAAGAGCCGATGGCCAGCTTTGCCCCCGCGATCACCATCGGCAAGCAGATGGTTGAACAGTTGCTGATCCACACGGATCTCAGCAAAAAGCAGGCCAAAGAACTATCGATCGAAATGCTGGACCGGGTGGGTATCCTTGAACCAGCGGCCCGGTTCAACCAATACGCTTTCGAATTGTCGGGCGGGATGCGTCAGCGGGCGATGATCGCCATGGCGCTTTCGACCAAGCCCAAACTGCTGATCGCGGATGAGCCGACAACGGCGCTGGACGTGACCATTCAGGCTCAGGTTTTGGATCTGATGAAGGATCTGGTGGCCGAGTTCGGCATGGGCATCGTCTTCATCACCCATGACCTAAGCGTCGTCGCCCAAACCGCCGACCGGGTTGCGGTGATGTATCTGGGTCGGATCATGGAAAGCGGACCTGTGCGTGAGGTGATCCGCCATCCGGCACATGCCTATACGCGTGGCCTGCTGAACGCGTTACCCAAACTCGATGATCTGGACGCACCGCTAACCCCGATCCCTGGCGATATCCCCTCACCTCTGGAGCGGCCATCAGGCTGCGTGTTCCATCCACGCAACCCGGAACTCAAACCCGGATCGCGATATGAAACGGAACGCCCACCCTTGACCGAGGTCAGCCCCGGCCATTTCGCAGCCATTTTCCCCGAAGACGTGCCAGGCCAGCCATGACAAATGCTCTGATCAAAACCGAAAACCTGTCAGTCGAATTTCCCCTTGGTGGCGGTTTTTTTAACAAACGCACGCTGAAGGCGGTCGACAATGTCTCGATCGAAATCCCGCGAGGGGCTTTTGTTGGGGTGGTCGGCGAGTCCGGCTCGGGCAAGACAACACTCGGCCGCGCATTGCTGAATGCGGTTCCAATCACCAGCGGTGGCGCAAGCTATGACGATGGTGAAGAGCGGTTCGATCTGACCAAAATGTCAGCAACCGATCTCAAGTCCTATCGCCGTCGGGCTCAGTTGATTTTTCAGGACCCTTACGCGGCGCTTAGTCCTCGGATGACCGTGCGTGATATCATAGCCGAACCGCTGGATGTGATGGGCCTGACCGCATCGCGTGAGGAAACCGATGCGCGGGTTCGCGAGATTGCGGGCAAATGCCGGTTGAACCTTGAACATCTGCGACGCTATCCGCACGCGTTTTCGGGTGGTCAGCGTCAGCGGATTTCTATCGCGCGGGCTCTGGCCTGCAACCCGCGTTTTGTAGTTGCCGATGAATGCGTGGCGGCGCTGGACGTGTCGATTCAGGCGGATATCCTGAACCTGCTGAAATCCCTTCAGCGAGATATGGGCCTGACCTTCATGTTCATCAGCCACGATCTGTCGGTTGTGGCCCATACCTGCGATTTTGTGGTCGTGATGTATCACGGCAAGATCGTCGAAAGCGCCCCAACGCGCGAACTGTTTGCCGCACCCAAGCAAGACTATACCAAGCGGTTGCTGGATGCGATCCCATCGCTGGACCCCGATCATCGAATGCGTGCCTGATCAGGGCGCGCTGACCTGCGCCTGTCCGGTCTCGGTCAGCACAATCTCGGTCGCGCCATCTGCGCTGCGCTCGCTGGGCGGGACAAGGACATCGATGCCAGGCCGGTCGGGGCCAAAGGTGTTGCTGACCCGGCGGACCGAACTGAGAATGGCCAGCAGCGCCGGAGACGTCGCCGCCACGAAATGAGATGATCCCGCATCGCTGTTGAATGCAGTCGTGTCGATCACGCTGATCGGATATTCGGCCAACGCGTCGACCGAACTGATATTACCCAACCTCTGACTGTCCGCGGTGCCGCGCAGCCGAGCCGACAGGTTCAGAATCTTGTCCTTCTGGGACACCATCACCACAAACGGGTCGGGCGGGCTCTTGATGCTGTTCATCTGGGATCGGAACAAATCCACATCCAGATCAGGTGAGATCAGGATGACCCCCTCAAGATTGCGGCTTGCCCACCCCGGCTCGCGCAGTTCGGCTTGCCGCATCATCTCCATCGATAGGGCGCTGCCCATCGAATGCGCTATCAGGACGACCCGCTTTACGCCCATTGATTTGAGCAATCTAATGGTCTGTTCCAGCCCGTCTCGGGCAAACAGCATACTGTCCAGATCATAGGCGTAACCGGTGCCGCGCGCCTTACTGGGCCAGGAATAAATCAGAATGGTTCCGGGGATACCGATATCATGGCTCAGCTGAGCGGCCCGAAATGCGGTCTCGGTCTGCGTGGCGTTATACCCGTGAACAAAGATGACCACGTCATCCACGCCACGCAGACGGGACTTCAGATCCTGCGGACCCGAGAACTCGGTAACATCGGCCACGACAAACTGTTTGTTCGGATTCGGGTTCGCGTATGAGAACTCGAGTTCACCCGGCGTGTGCGACGGCGGAATCGAGACGGTCATCTCAAGGTAACGCAGTGCCTCGGCACGGTTAGCTCCGTAGCTGCCATCCGGCTCGCGCGCCCGGGTAGTGGCGGCAAAGACCGTGGCGGGGGTGCCGACCCTAAGGGCTTCGGGTGTGATCTCTGTGATAGACCGATCCGCACAGGCGGTCAGCACAGACAGCGTCACAATGATGATGAAATAGCGCAGCACGCTCTGCCCCTGTGAAGTTACTGGGCTACGCTACCGTATTCCCGCCCCGCGTCCAGCCTGAGGGCACGACTCATTGGCAAAATCCGGCTGGCACCTGTTACAAAACGTAACGGCTGAGGTCTGTGGATTTTGTCAGCTCGCCAAGATTGTCATTCACGAAACCTGCATCGACGGTGATCTCAGCCCCCGCCTGATCCGGTGCGGTGAACGAAAGCTCTTCGAACACGCGCTCCATCACCGTGTAAAGCCGCCGCGCACCGATATTCTCGATGCTTTGGTTCACATCCGCCGCAATCCGGGCCAAGGCTGCGATCCCGTCTTCGGTGAAACTGACCGTGACCTCTTCAGTGCCCATCAGGGCAGTATACTGCAGGGTCAGAGCGTTGTCGGTCTCGGTCAGGATACGTACGAAATCCTCTTCTGTCAGGGCGCGCAGCTCCACGCGTATCGGCAAACGGCCCTGAAGTTCTGGCAGCAGGTCCGAGGGCCTGGCGATGTGAAACGCACCGGATGCGATGAAAAGGATATGGTCGGTTTTCACAGGGCCATGTTTGGTGCTGACAGTGGTGCCCTCGATCAGAGGCAGCAAGTCGCGCTGAACCCCTTCCCGGCTGACATCGCCTCCGCGCGCATCGGATCGGGCGCAGACTTTGTCGATCTCATCCAGAAACACGATGCCGTTCTGTTCGACCGCTTCCAAAGCCACCCGGTTGACGGTTTCATCATCCAGCAACTTGTCGGCCTCTTCCCCAATTAACGCCTCATAGCTTTCAGCCACAGTCATGCGTTTCTTGACGGTCCGTCCACCGAAGGCTTTGCCGAAGATATCACCCAGATTCATCATCCCCATCTGACCACCCGGCTGGCCCGGAATATCGAACATCGGCATCGGGTTCGTGGTATCTGACAGTTCCAACTCGATTTCGGTATCGTCCAGCTCACCCGCTTTCAGCTTCTTACGGAACATCTCGCGCGTCGCTTCGCGGGCGTCGGTTCCAGCAATCGCCTCGATCACGCGATCCTCGGCGGCCTGATGGGCGCGGGCTTTGACATCCTCGCGCATATACTCGCGGGTTTGCAGGATTGCGGCGTCAGCCAGATCGCGCACGATCTGTTCAACGTCCCGACCGACATAGCCGACCTCGGTGAATTTGGTGGCTTCAACCTTGATGAAGGGTGCGCGGGCCAGTTTGGCCAGACGGCGGCTGATCTCGGTCTTGCCAACGCCGGTGGGTCCGATCATCAGAATGTTTTTTGGATAGACCTCATCGCGGATGTCATCTGGCAACTGCTTGCGCCGCCAGCGGTTGCGTAGCGCCACGGCTACGGCGTGTTTCGCGTCTTTCTGCCCGATAATAAAGCGGTCCAGTTCCGAGACAATCTCGCGCGGGGTCAGGTCGGTCATATGTGTTCTATCCGTATGTTTCGCAGCGGAACCTAATCATACGGCGCGAAAACACAAGCCGATCACGAGAAGATCACGGCAACTCACGGGCAGCACACGGAATTTCGTGGTGATGTGAATCGCCAGATGCACAGCGTCTGCGGCATAACCTTTCGCGACGGACTCTGCGTCCGTATGACATTAGGGAGATACCTCATCATGATGACTCGTCGTTCGCTTTTTGTGAAAGCTGCAGCTACCGGCGCGGCCCTGTCTCTGGTCGGCACCACCGCTGCCCTGGCCGGTGGCGCAAAAAAGAAAGGCACATTTGAAGGCCGCTCGAACCACGTCACTACCGGTTCGGTAAAACTGGTCAAAGATGGCGAGCGTTACATCGTTGAACTGGGCGACGACTTTTCGCTGGACAACGGCCCCGACCCGCGTGTCGCATTTGGTAAGGACGGCACATACGCCCCAGACAGCAAACTGGGCGCGCTGCTGCACCTGACCGGCAAGCAATCCTATGCCGTGCCGCCAACCATGGATGTCTCGGGCTACAACGAAGTTTACATTTGGTGCGAGGTTGCCGGCGTCCCGCTGGGAGTTGCTTCGTTGAAGTAATCACACCCTTCAGGGGTCGGGCTTTCCGGCCTCTGACACGCCGTTAGGTGACAGGGCAACTGTCTGTTACACTCGCCCCAAGATATTGGAACTGGGGGCGTTTTCATGACCAAGATTGCCAAGATCACCCTGCTGTTTGTGGTCTTTGTTGACCTGATCGGACAAGGGCTGGTGTTTCCCATCATCAACTCCCTGATCATGGAAACGAAGTCCGGCTTCTTGCCGGAAAGCACGGCCATGGGCACAAGGCACTTTTATTATGGTCTGGTGATCGGCTGCTTCTTCCTGTCTTGGTTTCTGGGGGTGGTCTATGTCTCGAAAGTTTCTGACTCTATCGGGCGCAAGAATGCTCTTCTGGTCTGTTTGACCGGGGCGTTGGTCGGTTACGCCCTGACGATCGCCGCGCTTTATCTTAACAGCCTGCTATTGCTGATCATCGGCCGGTCGATCACCGGATTTACCGCCGGCAATCAGCCCATTGCGCAGGCGGCAATGATCGATGGCAGCACCGACGCTGCCGACCGCGACCGCAACATGGGTTATATTGTGACCGGTGTCAGCTTTGGCTTGGTCGGAGGACCGATCATAGGCGCGGTTCTGTCCGATGCAGCCTTATTGGGCAGCGCGGCGACATTGAAAACGCCTTTCTACGGGGCGTTTGTGCTGGTCCTGATTGCAATCTTTCTTGTGACCGCGTTCTTCAAGGATACCAGAACCGAGCGCGAACCCTTCGTCTTCCGCCCCCGCGACATAACCGACAGCCTCCTAGCTGTGCGCGAACACCCGTTGGTTTTGAAAATCATGCCAGTTTATGCCCTGTTCATGGTCGCCAACGTTACTTTCTATGTATTCGTCGACAACTTCCTGACCAGCGCGTGGGGTTATGGCGTAATAGGGGGCAGCATGGCGATGGTGGTCATTGGCGTTGCGCTGGCCTTTTCCAGCACCTTCCTTGTGAAACCAGCGCAAGAGAGGTTCAGCAAGCACCAGATCATCTACACCTCGTTGGTCACCATGGTGATCTGTGGCTTTGCCTTCGCATTCAGCCCCAGCGGGGTACTGAGCTATATTCCGGTCTTTTTCTTCTACTTCTTCTTCGGCGTTTCTTACCCGACGCTGCTAGGCCTGTTCTCATCCAGCGTTGCCGAAACGGATCAGGGCTGGGTCATGGGCGTGACCACAGCCGTGTTCTGCCTAGCAGGCGGTATCATGTCCCTGATCGGAGGCGGATTGATGAGCATCGACATCCGCGTGCCGTATTATATCGTCATTGTCACTGCCCTGATGGGCCTGATCGGGATGCATTTGAGGTGGAAGGGGAAAGAGATCAAAGCGCTATTGGCGTAAAGAGCAGCCGATAGAGCGGAAAGGGTCACCTACTCCTGCTCTTCCTCAATTTCTTCTTCGTCAAGTTTGCGCTGGCTTTCCTGTAATGGCGCGCGCTCGATCAGTGCCCAAATTTCCTTTTTGGTCTTCTTTGAAACAGCGCCTCTGGCTTCCAGCTCGATCAATAGTGAGCGTGTCTGATCTTCGGTGCAGCCAATTGTTCTGCTGAGTCGTTCCAGAGTTTTGAACTTGTACTTCGTATCTCTCAACATGGACTCAAGCAGCTTCTTGCGAGGCTCTTTCCATGTCTTGGCGTGCTTCCGGTTCCGATATTCCTCAAGCACAATCGGCCCAACAATACCGCCAATCAGCCCACCAAATATCGCTGCCAGAACCGCACTCATGACCCGATCGTCTCAACCGTCAGATTGCCGTTGGTATACACGCAGATATCCGCAGCAATTGCCATAGCTTCACGCGCTACATCCTCGGCTGGTTTGTCGCTATCCATCATCGCACGGGCCGCCGCCAGGGCAAAGTTGCCGCCCGACCCGATTGCAGCGACGTTGTGTTCCGGCTCAAGCACGTCCCCTGCCCCAGTGATCACGAGCAGATCCTCGCCGTCGGTCACAATCAGCATCGCCTCGAGCTTCTGCAGATACTTGTCGGTGCGCCAGTCCTTGGCCAGCTCGACCGAAGCACGCGCCAGTTGGCCGGGCGTCGCCTCAAGCTTGGCTTCCAGACGTTCCAGCAGCGTGAACGCATCCGCCGTAGATCCGGCGAATCCGGCGACCACTTCGAACCCGCCCGGTGTCAGGCGACGCACCTTTCGCGCAGTGCCCTTGATCACGGTTTGGCCCAGGCTGACCTGCCCGTCCCCGGCGATGACAACCTGCCCGCCCTTCTTGACGCCAATAATAGTGGTGCCGTGCCATCCGGGAAAATCGCTGTCTGCCATGAATGCCTCCGTTATCCGTGCTGCCATATATGGGCCGGGCACGGGTTCTGCGCAACCGGTTCTAAAACTGCCCAAAAGATATGCAGTAAACGCAAACCGGGGCTGTTGAGTCAGCATTTGTGAGACTCAGCCGCCGGAGTTACATGAGGCTTACAACCGACAACGGGTCGGCTGTTTCTGTTAAAAGGACTAAGCACATGGCAAACGCAATCGCAAAAACCCATGCGCCGCGCGGAGCAGTCACCATCCTGCACGCAGTGGACGCATTCTCTCATGCATTCGAAAACGTTGTCGAATGGTACAAATCATATCAGACACGCAACGAACTGTCGCAACTGAGCGACGAGCAGCTGGAAGACGTCGGGCTGACCCGCGCTGATATCTCCAAGTTCTGATCCAGGATTTGAACACTTATAAGATGAGCCGCTCGATTGAGCGGCTTTTTCTTTTTCAGCTTTCGACGAATTTACCTGCGAGATCAGGCAGATAAGCCTCAACTGCAGCAGTGGCTACGACATGCCGGGTACCCGCCTCGGCATCCTCGACATCCAGTCCCCCTTTGACCGCCCGAACCGAGGCGCGGCCCCGCGGCAGATCCGAGGCGACAAGATCACAATCAACCTTCTCAGGCTGTTGAACGCCAATCGTGACCTCAACGCGCATCTCCTCATGACTGATGCCCAGTTTGGAAAACAGCGTGATGGACGAGTGGTGCAGCGCGTCCTGAACAGCGCGGCGCGCGGCCTTGGTATAGTCCTGACCATACAGGTCGTTGCCGGTCCCCATCTCCAGAATGATGCGTTTTTCCGTCATCGGGCGGGCTCCATATCAAATGAGACAACGATCGCGGCGTTGGCGATCACCGTGCGACCTTCAGAATGGGGTTTGTCGATATCCAAGCCACCATGTGTGACCGTGATGTTGGGCTGGCCGTAGGGGAAAATGGCCTTCAACGCCTGCGAATCCACCCGGTCCGGTTGCTGTACTCCGATTTCCGCGTCGATGATCATGGCCTCTTTCGGGAATCCGAACAATTCCGCCA
Source organism: Ruegeria sp. CF1 (assembly GCF_056537445.1). Classification (NCBI taxonomy): domain Bacteria; kingdom Pseudomonadati; phylum Pseudomonadota; class Alphaproteobacteria; order Rhodobacterales; family Roseobacteraceae; genus Ruegeria; species Ruegeria sp. CF1. The sequence continues at coordinate 14,557 of NZ_JBQFRN010000020.1, forward strand.
TATTGATCGAGTTATGCCAGAGCGCATCCTTGAGCGCGCGCAGCGCTGCTTCGGTATAGTCTTCGCGCCGAAGCGACGTACCCATACCGAATTCCACCAATACCCGAGTTTTGGGCATGTCGCCTCCTTATTCCTGATGACCCGACAATCTGCACGAGTTCTTGCGAATTGAAAGAACCAGTACAGTGAACTGCATCCGGCCAAACCACGAAACCCGAATGTTTGGTGTGTACCGCCGCTATCGACTAGAATTCTGTCTGTTTAAGCACACGATCTATGAAAGGTTTGATTCCATGACGTATTTTCGGCTCATGTCATCATTGTTGTTGTTTGGACTTCTGGCGCCAGGCGTATCCGCTGAAGTCATAGAAAACAAAGCGAAATTTATGAACCTGATCGTTGATAAGAAGCTGGTTCAGGGCGAAACCTGGGTGACTATTCACAAGGACGGCACGGTTGAGGGCAAAGGCCCGAAAGGTGGCAGTATCAGCGGCACGTGGGAGTGGAAAGACAGGTATTACTGTCGGAGAATCGTGATCGTCGGTGAAGTGATGCCCCGCGACTGTCAGGTGGTTTCAATCGCAGACGACACCGTTACATTTACCCACAAAGACGGCGCGGGAGTATCGGTGAGGTGGACCATCAAGTGAGTCTAAACTCTTGTCACGCAGTGGCTTTCACAAAAAAGGCGCCCAATGCGGGGCGCCTTTTTTTCGTTCACACACTAGCGAAGGTCAGATCGACTCGTCGATCCAGCTTTGCAGGGCCGCCTTCGGGGCCGCGCCAGCGCGGTTCGAAACCACCTGACCGTCTTTGAAAATGAACAGCGCCGGAATGCCGCGCACGCCCATGGCCGCGGCTGAGTTTGGGTTGCTGTCGACATCGACCTTGGCAATCTTCACCTTGCCACCATATTCGCTGGCCAGCTCTTCCAGGGCGGGGCCGATCTGCTTACAGGGGCCGCACCACTCGGCCCAGAAATCCACCACGACGGGGATATCGGAATTCTTGACTTCGGCGTCAAAGGTGTCGTCGGTAACGGCTACGGTCGACATGTCTGTCTCCTGACTGGGAATGCTTGGGCTCAGAACCTAGGTGCGGCACCGGGCAAGGTCAAGATATAGGGTTCGGTGTCAGGGCGTCCGTCACCATATCGTGTGGCAACCACATCAGGTGCGCGGTTCGCGTCCACAAGATAGCGGTGCGGATACTGTGATTGGGATAGATTTGCGACAGGGCATGGGCGTAGGCCGCCATCTGGCGCAACAGCCCTTCGGGGCAGGATTCTGGCCCGGTCGGAACAGTCGCATTGGATTTGAAATCAATTACATGCACCTCTTTATCCGTGATAATCAGCCGGTCGATGACCCCATGCATTCGTGTGCCGTTCAGATCGGCAGAGACCGAAACCTCGGTCAGCGCATCCGAGCCAAAGACCGGTTTCAGATATTCGGCCGTCAGCACCGATGTGGCCTCAGTCAGCAGATCTTGCCGCTCAACATCTTGCATATCGGCCAGAAGCCGTGCGCAAAGCTGCGGCCATTGATCCTGTGCGGCAGCAGGAAGATGTTCGAGCAACAGGTGCAGCTGCGATCCGCGTCGTTTCGCCGCCTCTTCATCCTGCCCCGCATCTCCGGGCAAGGCCTTCGCACCCCCTAGATCAGAGGGGCTGAGCGTTTCGGCTGGCGCGGGTAGATTTGGCGCGGGGTGGTCAAAAAATACAGGCAAATGCTGTTCGTTGTGCGGGATGCTGCCCTGTTCAACGGCAGGCAAAGCCTCCCAATCTCCATGCGCCAGTCGAAGGGTCTGGGTGCCGGGAACATGAGTAGCCCCTGCCCGCGCCATCGCGGCCTCAACCATCTGATACCAACTGTTGCCATCCTTGCCTACATCCCCGGCGGCCGCCACTATTAGCCACTTTTCTGCCCGTGTTAGAGCCACATATAGAAGCCTCAGCCGCTCATTCTCCTCGCGCGTTCTGGCTTCTTGGCGCGCAGCTGCGATCAATGCAGGTGAGGCATCAGAAGGCACTTTCCACAACGGAGTATCGCCCGCCATCATGATCTCGGCATCTCGTGGTGGCTGTCGTTTACCAGTGTCCGGCAGGATTACGATCGGTGATTCCAATCCTTTTGAGCCATGAACGGTCATCACCCTGATCATATTGCCGACACCGCTCATCTGGCGCTTGATCTCCAGATCGTCGGTTTGCATCCAGACCAGAAAACCGGTGAGGCTTGGGATATCTGTCCGTTCATAGGCCAGCGCCTGCGACAGTAACGCGTTGATACCATCCTCAGCCTCGGCCCCAAGCCGGCCCAGCAGTTTGCGTCGCCCGTCATGGCGCGTCAGGATACGTTCGATCAGATCATAAGGACGCAGAAAGTCGGTTTGACCGCGTAGGTCGTTCAGAATCGCAAGCGTTACCGGGAACTCCTCGGCACGATTGCGCAACGCTGCCCATAGATAAGTTTCCTCCCTGCGATGAGCCAGATCGAACAACTGTTGTTCCGTCCAGCCAAACAGTGGGGATTTCAGGACTGTCGCCAGGGATAGGCTGTCTTCGGGTGTGGCCAGAAAGCTCAGCAAAGCAGCCAGATCCTTGACCGCCAGTTCCGCGCCCACCTTCAGGCGATCTGCCCCCGCGATGGGCAGACCCTCGCTTTTGCAGGCGCGAATGATCTCGGCAAACAGGTCCGAGCGGCGTTGGACAAGGATCAGAAAGTCGCGGGGTTGCACTTTGCGCCGGACAAATGTCCCCGACGCATCGCCATCATCGGAAATGGTAGCGCCATTCCTGATCATATCCTTGATTGACCGGGCAACCTGTTCTGCCAGAATGACGGTGTGATGCCGTGCGCCGGGTCGATCAACGGGATCGGTCCAATCGCTGTCATCCTCGTCTTCAACTTTCTCGATCACCGGCCATAGGTCGACGCGCCCAGGAAGATCGGCCTTGAATGCCCGGTGTAAGGCATCCTTGTGGAACCCGGCCCCTACATGGTTTTCGAACAGTATATCGACCAGCCCAAGGATCGCGCTGGACGAGCGGAACGAATATTCCAGCGTTGAATCCCACAGTTTAGAGCCTGATTCTCGAAGTTTCCGCCCAAATTCGGCCTGCATCTGGTCAAAGGCTTGCGGGTCGGCGCCCTGGAAGGAATAGATCGACTGTTTCTTGTCGCCGACCACAAAGATCGTGCGTTCAACTCCGGATCGGGCCCCTTCCCCGCTGGTAAATTCCTGAGCCAATTTTTCGATCACGTCCCATTGATCCGGGCTGGTGTCCTGCGCTTCGTCCACCAGAATGTGATCGATGCCACCGTCGAGCCGGTACAGCACCCATTCTGCGACCGCCGGGTCGTTCAGCACCTGACGTGCGCGCAGGATCAGGTCATCAAAATCCAGCCAACCCCTAACCTGCTTGCGCCGCTCGTATTCCGGAAGGAAGGCCGCGGCAAAGCGATGTAATACATGGGTTTTCTGGGCCGCAACCAGCGCCAGTCGTTGTTCCCGCGCGGCTTCAACCCGCAGCATCAGGGCCTCGAGCTGGGGCATCCGATCTGCCAGCACCCCTTCACGCAGCGCCTTGGTTGGAAAGCTGTTGAGTTTTGCGGCAAAGGGCTCTTTCGCGCCCTTACCCGTCAATAGGACGTTTTCAAGTATCGTCAGTTTGCTCAGCCGGGCGTCGGTAAAGCCGACAAGCTTGTCGGCGGCCTTGGCATTGTTCCCTCCGCTTTCCGAAAGCGCGGGTAAAATGGACTGGATCAGTTCGACCTCACCGCCCAGAAACACGTTACGCAGCAGGACCTGTTCATCAAAACCTTCGGGCAGATCAAACCGTTGCAGAATGTCCGGCCATTGCAGCACATGTTCAAACTGATTTCGTTTCTGCGCAACAGCGGCAGTCAGTTTGTCAAAACCGGTATCGGTGACAAAGCGGGCAACGTCTTCGATCAATTCGGCCTGAGGGCCGTCGGCAAAACTTTCAATGATCTCTTCGCGCAGCAACGCCGCAGCCCGGTCTTCCATTTCGGAGAATTGAGGGCTGACCCCTGCCTCAAGCGGGAACCGTCGCAGCAGCGAAGCACAGAAGGAGTGGATCGTTTGGATTTTCAGTCCACCAGGCGTCTCAATAGCGCGGGCAAACAGGGTCCGTGCTTGCGCCAACCGGTCGGGATCGATCAGGCCTGGTACGCCAAGTTCGACCAACTCAGCCTGAAGGTCGCCGTCGCCCAACATTGCCCATTTGCCAAGACGTTTGAACAACCGGTTCTGCATCTCGCTGGCCGCGGCCTTGGTATAGGTCAGGCACAGGATATGCTGCGGCTGTACGCCATCCAGCAACAGCCGTGCCACCCGGTCAGTCAGCACCCGGGTCTTGCCCGAGCCCGCATTGGCCGCCAGCCAGGTTGAGGCGTCCGGGCGCGCGGCCTGAACCTGCCGTTCGGTGGCATCATTGCGGGGGGTCATGTCAGGTCCTCCGGTTCGGTTTCCGTCGAACGATCCCACTCGCCGAACCGGGCGAGGTGATCATAGTCCCCTATATCTGTGTCCTTGTGCAGCATCCTGCGTGAAGAGAACCCCTGATCAGGCTCTAAATAGGCTGAAATGAGCTCTTTCAGTTCGGCCAGCACCTTGTCGGTCGGCTCTTTCTGCAGCGGTGCGGGCACTTCTTTATAGGTGCCGCCCATGCCAATGAAGATCGCCTGTGCAACGGGAAGCGGATCGAATCCTTCGATACCGCCCTGCTCGGCCATTGCAGCTTCGATCAGCAGTTGTTTGTCGAATTTGGCTTGCTGACTTTCCGTCGGCGGAGTGCCCGTCTTGTAGTCGATGATACGCAAGGCCCCCTGCCCGCTTCGATCGATTCGGTCGGCACGTCCGGCAATGGTGAAGTCCAGCGGCGTCAACGTCAGGCGCATCCCAACCTCAAAAGCCACAGGCCCGCCATCGGCGCGGCGCTGAATCTCGGCGGACAGAAAGCTATCGGTAATCCGCTCTAGCCGCGCCAGCCACAGCTTTCGGGCAGTTGGCCAGGCAACGTGGTCGTCCAGCAAAGCTTTGGCGCGTTTCAGGAAATTTTCTCGGGTCAATAAAGCCGGATCCAGAACGCTGTCGCGCACGAATTGTTCCATCACCTCGTGGATGACGATACCGCGTAGCAGGGCATCTGGCGCCTGAACCAGCGGGTCCAGTTGTCTCAATCGCAGGATATGCCGGGCATATATGGCGTACGGATCGCGGATCAGGCGTTTGATTTCGGTCACCGATAGCCGCCGTGGCCGCGCCGCGACGGGTGGTCGTGGCGACGGGCGGTGCACGGGTGCGATTCGGGGTGCATGTTCCAGCATCTCTGCCCAATCCAACCACCGTTGGCCCCGCGCATGCATTGCTTCTAACGCGCTAGTTCCACCCTGTTCAGGCAGGCCTAGCAACAGGTTGGTCATGCGGTTCAGCCAACGGGATGGTACAGTTTCCGCATCATCCGAGCGGGTAGCGCGGGTCAAAACCACCTCTGCCGCACCTGCCGCCTGCTGGAAGTCATGCGCGGACAGACCGATCCTGCGTTCGGGCAGTAAAAGACCGGCCTCATTGCGCATCTGACGGTTCAGCCAGGGGTCGGGTGCCGCAGCCTCGGGCCAGCTGCCTTCGTTCAAGCCACCCAGAATTAGCAGATCCGCACCCTGAACGCGCGCTTCCAGGGTGCCCCAGATCATCAGATGCGGGTGAGGTGCATCACGGTCGCGGACTTCTTCACCTGCCAACAACGCGCCCAGAAGGTCGGCAAAGTCATGGGCGGTCATCGCACCGCCATGCTGTGCTTCGGCCTCCAAAGTGGAGATCACCGCATGCGCCTTCTGGCCCGCGTTCTTGTCCCACAATGTGCCGGATTCACCGGTTGCACCTGCCGAGATCATCTCGGCCAGCGTGCGAAGCCGGGCGACCCAGTCCGACAGTGGCTTTTCGGCGGGGTCGTATTGATCGCAAAAAGTCTCGGTAACCCAGCGGACCCAGTCCTCGGGCGCTTCAGTACGAATGGCGAAAGCGGTCAGGCTGGCGCTGTCGGGAAAGGGCGGGCCATAGCGACGCAGGTCAAGCTCAAGATCGCGGGTATGCAGCAGGTGGCTGCCCCGGTCGCCCCCGTCATGGCACAGTGGGTGTTTGAGCAGCGTCAGCAGAGCCTCGCCATCCAGGCGGCGCGCGAACAGCCCGGCGACATGGCGTAGGAACCGCCCGGGCGGAGACAGCTGCAGTGGCAGGCCCGCGCTGTCATCGGGCAGGATATTCCACCGGTCCAGTGCGGCGCTGACCTGCCGGGTTAGCATCCGGTCGGGGGTGATTAGCGCGGCGGTCTGGCCGGTCTCGGCCGCTTGCCGTAGGCGTAGCGCAATGGCCAAGGCCTCGGCCCGGGGCGAGGGCGCCTCGATCAGCGTCACATCCTTGGTCGCACCGTTCAGGTCGGGCAGGAGCGGGCCTTCAGTCATCCATGCGTCGGTGACCGGGGCAGGGCGCAATGCAAGCGAAATCAGCTTGTTACGGGCAGGTGAAGGGGCCTGATCCGTGGTCCATGGCCGGATTTGATCCGGGCCAAGCCCTAGCCCAAGCATCAGCTTGCGGAACCGGTATTGAGGATGATCCTCAGATGTCAGCGGGTTATCCAGATTGCTCCAAACATGTTCAGGCTGGTCGAAATCATAGCCAGGCAGCACCAGCGCCCCCTGAGGCAGACGCGCAACCGCCTGCATCAGCATCAGGGTGGTCCCGCGAGACCCGGTAGAGCCTGCCAGAATGACAGGATGTTCGGGCGGCGACGCCTCCCAGCGCGCGATCAGGTTCTCGACTACGCGCCGCTGTCGGGCCTGCGCATCCAGCGCGTCCGAACCGGATTCCATGAACTGATCGGCGATGCCGATAAAGGCCTGCGCCCGTGCCCAATGGCCGGACATGTCGCTGACATCCAGTTGCCTGATCGCATCGGGCGAGACACCTTCCCCCTGCATCTCGTCGATCAGCCCGGCCAGACTGTCAGACAGATCGAACAGCGAGGACCGGGCCGCCAGATCGGGTTGCTGGTCCAGTAGTTTTGCGATCAGCTGCGTCAGCTCCAGCCTGCGACGCAGAGGCGGGATTGCGGGTGGGATCTGCGCCAGATCGGCGCTTTCGCCAAGATCTGTGACCAAAGAGAGGCGTGGCAACAGGCAAGCGGGACCTTGATCAAACAGATCGCGCACCCGGCGCGCCATCCGGCGGGTGTTGATTACCAGTTGTACCCGGGCCAGCGCATCGGGCGGCTGCCCCTCAAATCGCTCATGCAGACCGTCAACCAGCACCTTGGGGAAATCCGCGCCCGGAGGAATGGCGAATACCCGGGGCAGGGCGCTGGGCTCAAACATCGGCAATCAGCCCCTCGGCCAGATCAATACCCTCGGGACGCCCCACATCGCACCAGCGACCGGGGTAAGACAGTGCGAACAGGCGCTTTTGCTGCAGCATTCGATCCCACAATACGTTCAATGAAAACACGTCCTCAGCGATGTCATGTAGCCCTTCGGTTTTCAGAATTTGTACCCCGCCGTAAACAAGACCGGCACCGCGGACGATCCGCCCTGTGCTGTCCTGAGTGAAGTCACCAGGGCCTGTGTGGCCAAGGGTTTGCCCAACTGGAACGCACATCAGCAGCGCATCCATTTTATCCGGATTCCAATGATCCTTCAGTAAATTCAGTGGGTTGGGCCCAGCCCAGATCGCGTCGCTGTTCAAGGTGTATACGGGATCGGATCCAAGCAGAGGTAGCGCTGCGCGCAGCCCACCACCAGTATCCAAAATGCGCGGTTCTTCCCGCGATATCATAACGTCGCAGCCCGCCAGATGATCAGCCAACTGATCAGCGTGGTAGTGCAGGTTGGCAACAACCCGCAACGGCCTTAGCGCATCGACCAGATCCAGTGCGTGATCAATCAGGGGCCGCCCGGCCACCTCGATCAGCGGTTTGGGCCGGTCTTTGGTCAGGACACCCATGCGAGTACCAAAGCCCGCGGCAAACAGCATTGCAGCTTGGGGGGTGCCGGTCATTGCGCCCTCAGCTTTGCCAGGTTCTCGGGGTTTGGGGCGGGCAGGGCGCTGCGCAACAGGTCTGCCACCGGCACCAACGCGGGATGTTCGAGATCGCGCATCAAATGTGCCCACGCAGCCGGGATCAGGTCGACGTAGTGTGGCTTTCCATAATCGGTCGCCAACCGGGCAAAACCGCCCAGAATGCGCAGGTTACGCTGTGCGCCCAGAACAGCATATGCGGTGCGGAAATCATGCCCATCGACGCCGGTTGCGGTGATATAGCGGTCGATCATCCGCATCTCGATCCCGGCGGGCACAGTCCGACGCACATCCTGTAGCAGTGACATCAAATCATAGGCGGGATGCCCCAGCATCGCGCTTTGGAAATCCAGCAGACCGACGCGCGCCAGACCTTCGCGCTCGGGCAGCCAGATCAGGTTTTCTGCGTGGTAATCGCGTTGCACAACAACCCGTGTTCCGCCGGTTTCCCGGTGCAGGATATCCGCAAAGCGCAGCTCGAACCGGGCGCGGGCCTCGTCGTCGTGCGATCCAAGAATGCCTTGCGCATATTTCGTGAACGATAGCGCCGCCAATTCGGTCATCATAGCGGGGTCGTAACTGTCGAGCGAAAGCGTCGGCGCCGCGTGAAGATGGACAAGTACATCGGTTGCGGCGTCATACAGCGTGCGCTCAAGCGTCGGATCGTCCCGCAAGACGCGTGCGAACAGATCGTCGCCCAAATCTTCGAGCAACAGAAACCCGTATTCGCAGTCCTCGGCGTAGATTTCCGGCGCACTCAACCCAATGGAACGCAGGTACTTCGACATACGCACGAAGGGTTCAACAGCTTCGCCCTTGTCGGGCGGAGCATCCATCAAAACGGCGGTCCGGCCGGTGGCAGGGTCGGTCAGACGCTCGTACCGGCGGTTCGAGGCATCACCCGCCAAAGGCGTATGCCGTGCGCCGTTCCATGGTGTCTGCGCGATCAAGGCTTCTGCCAGAATGGCCCGGTTCGTCATTGGATCCCCTCCAGCTTGGCGTTCCATTTCGGGTCTGTCCACGACATCTTAAGTTGTCGCGTATCTTGTTCGTTGGCGTCTGTGGTGAACCGGATCAGTAAGGCCGGCTCTGGCGTCAGGGGACCCAGCTTTTCAGGCCACTCGATCAGGCAAATGCCGGCGTCGAAGGCGTCGACCAGCCCCAGCTCTTCGATCTCTTCCACGGCAGAAAGACGATAGAGATCTGAATGCCAGACTTCACCAAGCTGCGTCTCGTAAACCTGAACTAGAGTAAAGGTCGGCGAAGGCACATCTTCGGGTGCGGACAGAAGAGATTGGATCAATGCGCGTGCGAAATGGGTTTTGCCGCTGCCGATGGTACCTTCAAGCAGGATAGTATCGCCAGACTGCAATGCGCCACCCAGTTTGGTGGCAACTTCAGCAGTGTCGAATGGGGATTTCGAGGTCAGAGTCAGCGGTGCGTTCATGGCGTCACAATGAACCTGCGCCGGGTCGGCTGCAACCGGTTCAGGCGCTGATTTTTTGTATTTCCGTGATGTTCCTGACCGGGTTGTCCGAGGCGAAACGGACAATTGTTGCCCCGTTTTGCATGGGGCTGACCGTGCAGTTCAAAGAGCCGCCGGATTTTAGGATCAGTTCAGCCGACCATTCGGCCCGATTCTCTCGCGCGGTGACGAATTCGCGGATCTCGCCAAGGATCGGCGTGGCGGTGCAGTGCTCCTGCCATTGGCGTGTGATTTCCAGCACCGTTGCTGGTTCGAATCCTACTTCGCCGCTGTCGCCCCACAACACCTGATAGGCGTAATTTGTGATCGCCAGCGAACCGTCATCCGAAAACACCGCGATGGCATCAGCCAGCTTGTCCAGAATGGATTGCATAAGGTCCGTTTCAGCGCGGAACCGTCGGGTCAGTGTGATTTCGGCGGTGATATCTTCGAACAGGAAAGCCACGGCCCCATCGGGATGCGGGCGACCACTGACGGAATAGACCGATCCTGATGGCAGCGACCAGGTTTCCTGATAGTTCCCGTCCTGTGCCGCCTCCAGAAGGTCGTTCATCTGGCGCCGCCAACTGCGATAGTTCTTAGGCTCGGGCATCATATGCTGGTCGCGAAGCCGGTCAAAAAAGCTGGACAGGCTTGGGCGCAGGCTCAGGAAGTCGGGTGGCAGGGTGGTCAGGTCAATCAGCGCTGGATTGAACAGGGCCAGTTGCCGGTTGCGGTCAAAGATCGCTAGGCCAATGGAGAGCTGTGCGAAGGTTTTGGTCATGGTCTGCACGAACTTGCGCTGTGCTGTCTCGGCTTCGACAATCGCGTTGATATCGACCGCGTAACACAACTGATCCTGTTCGTGTGCGACCTGGGTCAGGTCAAACCAGAGCTTGGCATCGCTGTCCCTTACCGGAATCGAGACACGGGTTTTTCGACTCAGCTGCGCCTCGTCCCTGTGAGAAGGAAACAGAGGGTCCGTCAGATCGGCATCCGGTCCCGCAATCTTGCGAACCAACCGTACATAGGCCGCATTGCACCAGCCCACCTTGTCACGGTGATCTATCAGCCAAACAGGGTAGGGCGCCTGCTCCATCGCCAAACGAATTGGATCGCGCTGGTCACGGCGTGGCGCAGGGATGGTCCCCGTCAGATCACGTAATTGAACCCGAATGATACCATCGATCCATTCGCACAGAACCTCGCGCTCGACTGTGCAGTCGATGGCTGAAACGGCGATGTTGCCCCCGGACCGGACAATCTCGGGCGTTTCGGGGAAAGCGGGAAAATCACGTTGCAGCAAACGCCGCAGTTCAGCCCAGTTGCTGACGGATTCGTAACCTGCCAGCGCAATATCGGAGTGGCTGATCAACCGGTCGCCATCGAACAGGAAGACAACATCGAACAGCGCTCCGGGCGCTGACAGCCCGAAATCTCTTGTTTTGGCCTGATGGCGTGGCAAGAGCCACAACATCGCAAAGCTGGCCGAAACCACACTGATTGCGGCCAGAACGATCCATTCGGCCATTGCTCCAACCCCCGGGTAAAACGTTTGAATCTATATGAACAACAATGGTTAACGGGGTCTTAACTCAGATCTGGAACGGTTGGTTGGCGCCCGAGGGAACAGGAGTGTCCCCGGTTTGCGCGTCGATCAGCTTGCGCGGCCAAACGACATTGACGATCGCCCCCCTGCGGTCCGGTTGGTCAGTCAGGGTCTGATAAGGGTCCGCGCCATTGGCGAAGCTCAGTTCGGCACCGCTGCGTTCCAGCAGGGTTTTGGCGATGAACAGACCCAGCCCCATGCCTTCGTATTCCGGCCGACTACTGCGATCGGCGCGGCGGCGGCGCATGAATGGGTCACCAATCCGACCAATGATGTGGGAGGGGTAGCCGCGCCCATCATCCATGATCGAAACGCTGATCCGGTCAGAGGTCCATTCAGCTTCGACCCAGACCGTCGACTGGGCAAAATCCACTGCGTTCTGGATCAGGTTGCGCAGCCCGTGAATGATCTCGGGCTTGCGTAGGATTGAGGGCTGCTGCACATCGCCATCCGCAACTGGTCCTTCGTCGAAATGCACCACTTTACCACGATTGATATGTGGCTCTGCCGCTTCATGGATCACGGTGGACAGAGGCGCCTGACGCAGGTGCAAGTCATCTTTCCCAGCTCGGCCCATATCGCGCAGGATGTCGCGGCAGCGGTCAGCCTGTTCGCGGATCAAGGCTGCGTCCTCCATCAGCTCAGGCCGGTCGTCCAGCTCTTCGATCAGTTCTGAACTGGCCAGCTTGATCGTAGCCAGCGGCGTACCCAACTCATGCGCGGCGGCGGCCACCACACCACCAAGATCAGTCAGCTTTTGCTCGCGCGCCAGCGCCATATGGGTGGCCGAGAGCGCTTCGGACATCGATTGAACTTCGGAACTGATGCGGTGCGAATAGGCGCCGATGAAAACGATGGCGATGATAATCGCCGCCCAGTTTCCGAACAGCAAAATATCGGGGATATCCAGCACCAACCCCAGATTGGTTCTCAGCGGGAGGTGGAATTGCGCCAGCAACGTGGTCAGGATCACCGCAACGCTGCCGATGATCAGGGTCGAGCGGGTGCTCATTACATTTGCAGAAATCGTCACCGGACCCAGCAACAGCAGCGCAAACGGGTTATTTAGCCCCCCCGTCAGATACAAAAGGATCGACAGCTGCAGCAGATCGAACAGCACCATCAGGAAGTTCTCGAATTCCGACAAGCGCTTGTTTTCGGGAAACAACAGAATGGCCGTGAGGTTACCCATCACCGAAATGCCGATGACGAAATAACACAATGCCAGCTCAAGCTGAACGTCGTAATATTTCTGTGCAACCGTGATGGCCGTAAACTGGCCGATAATGGCGACCCATCGCAGCAGGATCAGCGTGCGCAGCCTGATCCAGGTACTGCGCTCCTGCCCACGCCAAAGACTGGTGTTGGAATTCGTCATCTGTCGATTATGTCCTATTGCGTCGGTCCGACATGTTGATAGGTGTCCCGGCAGAATCGATCAACATCCCCTTTCGTATCAGGATACGCGCCATGGTTCGTCTTTATGCTATTCTCGCAACTGTTGTTCTTGCAATTGGTCTTGGCGCCATGTGGCTGCTGACGCGGGGTGGCTCAGATGACAAATACGCGCAGTGCCGCTCGTCTCAGATTGCGGGCGGGAGCGCGGCGATCGGCGGACCGTTCGAACTGCTTAACGCCAATGGTGAGACGGTAACCGACAAGGATGTGATCACCGAGCCCACGCTTGTCTACTTCGGTTATACCTTCTGCCCGGATGTTTGCCCCTTTGACATGTCGCGCAATGTCGACACGATCGATTTGCTGGCAGAGCGCGGTCAGTCGGTGACGCCGTTGTTCATCTCGATAGACCCGGATCGCGATACCCCCGAGGTTGTGGGCGATTTCGCATTCAACCTGCATGAACGCGTGATTGGCCTGACCGGATCGCCCGAGCAGATCAAGGCGGCCAGCAAGGCGTACAAGACCTATTACAAGGCCCAAGACAAAAGCGATGAGTATTATTTGGTCGACCACTCGACCTTTACCTATCTGATGACGCCCGAGGACGGGTTTCTGGAATTTTTCAAACGCGATGAAACGGCCGAGCAGATGGCGGACAAGATTGGCTGCTTTCTTGATCAGGCCTGATCCTCAACAGTCGGTTTGACCTTTGGAATGGCGCTGCTATTACTCATGTTTAAGCCAAGAGGCATGAAATAGCGGAAAGACCCACATATGGCAGACAGTTCCCAGCTTGAAATCGGCCCCGACAAATCGCTGCTGCTGGTAGATGATGACGAGCCGTTTCTGAGACGTCTGGCCAAGGCCATGGAAAAACGCGGATTCGAGGTTGAAACCGCGGGTTCCGTCGCCGCAGGCCGCGCCATTTCCACAGCCCGCCCACCTGCCTATGCCGTGGTAGATCTGCGACTTGAAGATGGCAATGGGCTGGACGTGGTTGAAGTGCTGCGCGAAAAACGCCCCGACAGCCGGGTTGTGGTTCTGACCGGTTATGGCGCCATCGCCACCGCCGTTGCGGCGGTCAAAATTGGTGCAACCGACTATCTGTCCAAACCCGCCGACGCCACTGACATCACCAACGCTCTGTTGGCCAAGGGCGACGAACTGCCCCCGCCGCCGGAAAACCCCATGAGCGCCGACCGCGTCCGCTGGGAACATATCCAGCGCGTCTATGAGCTGTGCGACCGGAACGTCTCGGAAACCGCGCGCCGGTTGAACATGCACCGCAGAACGCTGCAGAGGATTCTAGCGAAGCGTAGTCCAAGGTAGACCCGTAAACTTAATAGTGTGTTTTCCCGGGCCGTTCCAAACGACCTTCAGGGCGCGGATTGAGCCTGAGTTTGGAGCTTCAGCGCGTAATTCTTAAGGCAGGCAGAGTGCGCGCACCCAACCTCAGGCAATAACAGCAACTCATCAACCTTTGCCTGCAGCTTGCCGCCCATCGCCAGCATTCGATCATCCACGACGCTGTTCTGGTTGTACTTGTTCCAATACCTTTCACGAAACCGGCTGGACCGGTTGGGTGCATCTGTCGCTTTCGTGCCTTGCCCGCGCTGCCGCTTGAGCGCGAAACTGTCTCGCGTTTTCACCGGGTAGTGAATGACAGCAGCCCAATCGTGTGTAGACAGATGCTCGGGCGCGGCACCCAGCGCATGTCTTCGTCGCAATCCCGAACGATACATGTGTTCGTGCATCGGCAGGCCCGCAGCATTTACAAATTGCGATCCATCGTTTCGAAAGTCCGGTCGCAAGTAGGGCCGGTGCAGGCCAAACCCCCGTATTTTATCAGACTTTCGAAAAAGCGTTTTGAAGTAGCGATGCAAATTATGATCTGTATCGGCACGCTTTAGGAACCGTTGCGTGACCAGCCCCGGTTCCCACTTGTCGTTGCCCCCATTTCCGAAGATCAACCAATTCACGGCGATGCCCTCGGCGAAACCGGAACAGCGTTCGACGAGACCTGCGACCTGATTTTCATCGTTTGCACAGAACAGAAACTCATCGCTATCAAGCCACATCAGCCAATCGGCATCGTTAAGCGAAGGATGCGCATAGGCCGTTTCTGCCGCTGTATGCTGTGGTACTTGCCCGGGTTTCAGACCTTGCAGAACATGGGAAATAACCCCGTTATCATCCAGCGCATCAAGCAGCTCGGCGGTGCCGTCTGTCGAGTCATTGCTGTAAATCAGAATAGGATCAAACCCGACCAGCAGATGATACGCGATCCACTCAAGTATAAACGGCCCTTCATCCTTGGCGCAGGAGAACAACCCGACCTTCATATCGGCTTGGCCTGAGTGGGTTTGATCATGATCGCGGTTCTTCCTTGCACGGCCTATCTTCTGAAGATGATATTACGTTGAGTTTGAAAGGCATTTTCATAGCCACGATCAGAAAGTGAGGCAAACAGGCGTTCGGCGCTATCACCAAGATTCACGGTTTCCAGCTGTAGATATTGGGGAAGCGCTGCATCTTCTGCGCTTTCAAGAAAAGGCATAAGAATGTTCGGCTCGTGCCCTTCAACATCAAGCTTGGCAAAATCGGCATCATGCAGATGTGTAAGCTCAAGCAGTGTTCGGGTCTGCACCTCAATCGTATCGTATTTTGACAGCTCCAGATACGCTGGGTCGTTTGCCAAACGCGCCTGACCAAGATTGGTGGCCGTGTCGCCCCGCTTTTCAATAATAAGCGTCGCCTCACCAGTTTCGCCCGCGATCGCGAAAGTGTTCAGCTCCACGTTGCCAAATCCGTTCAGAGAGCAATTATTGCTGAGGCGTTCGGCCAGAGTCGGATTAGGCTCAAATGCATGAATCCGGGAGTCCGGGCTAAGAATTGACGACAAGAAAAGTGAATACAGACCAAAATTTGCCCCGATATCCAAAACCTTGAGAGTCTTCCCCGCAAAACTGTCTTTCAGCCAATTCAGCTCAAGCTCTTCCGGGGACCGGCCCTTCTGCCAGAGAGAGAATTCGCTGAAATTGTCATAAGGGTGCAGGTGGATTCGAATGCCCCGATAGGCGATCAACTGTGGCAGCAGTGACTTTCGGATCAGATTGCGCACCCGCCCTCGGCCTGTCAGATTGTACGCTTCACGTAAACACGCGTTGGCATATTCCATCTGCGCGTTCGTGACCGGTATCTGGCTGTCTGCGTCGCTCATCTGAACCTGCGTCCGATTATGGTCTTGTTTTAGCGGAAAATTAGCACAGGCTGTGCCGCTGATCTATTGGCGACCTAAATGCTGCCCAACAGCTCCTTATGCCGCGCGGTATAGGCCTGCCGCACCTCAATCGGGGGACGCAGTTTGATCTGCAACCCCTCTAATATTGCCTTGTCCGGGCGACCAAAGAACTTTGATGCTTCGGTATCAGAAAAACCCGCGATCTGCGTCGCCTCCATCCAGGCGCTGATCTTGTCCGCCTTCTTGATCTGGCGTTTCACTGTTTTTGGTACCACGGCGGGCAACCCGAAACGTATATGAATCGCAGCAGCCAGCCGTTCGTCTAAATCACCATAATCCGGGCCAACGGCGGATTTCACCGGAGAGATCATGTCACCAATCACATATTCGGGGGCATCGTGTAACAGTGCCGCCAACCGCCATTTCGTCGGTGCATTTGGTGCGATGCGGCCAAAAAGCTCTTCCACCAGCAAGGAATGCTCGGCCACGGAATAGGCAAAATCCCCGTTGGTCTGACCGTTCCACCGCGCCACAAAGGCCAGCCCGTGCGCGATATCTTCGATCTCGATATCCACGGGTGTCGGGTCCAGCAAATCCAGCCGACGGCCCGACAGCATTCTTTGCCACGCTCTGGGTTGTGTTGCCATTTTACCATGCCTTGTGAACTGGGACACGTTCAATTCGCGTTCTTGTGGTATGATGTATCTGTCTGGATCACATGCTGCCAACAATTTCTTGAGCATTCGTGCTTTGAACCTGCGCGATACGATCCCGACATCAAGGACTGAGGGGGGTGCTGACTCCTCCCAGTTGCGCCCTCTCGAAACGAAACTCGTATCGAAAGGAGCTTGCTATGTTCAAGCGTTTGTTTGCAATAACCCTGACCTTCGGAATGGCCGCAACCGCGCCACCTGCCTTTGCCCAGAACTGCGCAGAGCGCGAGCACGTGATTACCAAACTGCAAGACAATTACTCCGAGGAATTAACCTTTGGCGGTCTTCAGAAATCACGTGGCGGGCAGACGGTCATGGAGGTTTGGACCTCGAAGGAAACGGGAAGTTATACCGTTTTGGTGACCCAGGCGAACGGCATGAGTTGTATTGTCGCCGTTGGCACTGATTTTTTTGAAGCGATCCCCAAAATCAAGGCAGAGGGTACGCCAAGCTGATATTTTGTCACCAGACTTCCTGTTTCCGGCCATCTTCATTGCCTCATCCCGCAAGGGATGCTAGTGGCACTTTGGACTGTGAATTGCCGGAGTGGAGTACCTGATGGCCGGGGACTATATCGTTAAAGACATTTCAATGGCCGAGTTTGGCCGCAAAGAGCTGAATATCGCTGAAACGGAAATGCCGGGGCTGATGTCCCTGCGCGCCGAATATGGCGAAAGCAAGCCGCTGAAAGGCGCGCGGATCGTCGGTTCACTGCATATGACCATCCAGACCGCCGTTCTGATCGAAACACTGGTGGCGCTGGGCGCTGATGTGCGCTGGGCGTCGTGCAACATCTTCTCAACGCAGGACCACGCGGCGGCGGCGATTGCCGAGGCTGGTATTCCCGTTTTTGCCATCAAGGGCCAGACGCTGGAAGAGCATTGGGATTATCTGGACAAATCCTTCCTGTTCGACGAAGGCCCCAACATGATCCTGGACGATGGCGGCGACGCGACGCTGTACATCCTGCTGGGTGCACGTGCCGAGGCAGGAGAGGACATTATCCCTGTTCCGGGTTCGGAAGAGGAAGAGGTGATCAAGAAGCAGATCGCCAAGCGCATGGCCGCGTCTCCGGGCTGGTTCACCAAAATGCGCGACCAGATCCAAGGCGTCTCTGAAGAAACCACCACCGGTGTAAACCGCCTGTATCAGCTGGTGAAAGACGGCCACCTGCCGTTCCCGGCGATCAACGTGAACGACTCGGTCACCAAGTCGAAATTCGACAACAAATACGGCTGCAAGGAATCGCTGGTTGACGGTATTCGCCGCGCCACCGACACCATGATGGCCGGTAAGGTTGCCGTGGTCTGCGGCTATGGTGACGTGGGCAAAGGCTCGGCGGCTTCGCTGCGTGGCGCAGGCGCCCGCGTGAAAGTGACTGAGGTCGACCCGATTTGCGCGCTGCAAGCGGCCATGGACGGGTTCGAAGTCACCCTTCTGGAAGACGAAGTCGCAAACGCCGATATCTTCATCACCACCACCGGCAACAAGGACGTGATCCGTATCGAGCACATGCGCGAGATGAAGGACATGGCCATCGTCGGTAACATCGGTCACTTCGACAACGAAATTCAGGTGGCCAGCCTGAAGAACCACAAGTGGACCAACATCAAAGAACAGGTGGACATGATCGAGATGCCCTCGGGCAACCGCATTATCCTGCTGTCCGAAGGCCGCCTGCTGAACCTCGGCAACGCCACCGGTCACCCCTCGTTCGTGATGTCGGCCTCTTTCACCAACCAAGTTCTGGCCCAGATCGAGCTGTTCACCAAAGGCGATGAATACAAGAACGAAGTTTACATCCTGCCCAAGCATCTGGACGAAAAAGTTGCCCGTCTTCATCTGGACCGGATCGGCGTGAAGCTGACCCAGATGGACAGCGATCAGGCGGCCTATATCGGCGTGAAACCCGAAGGCCCCTATAAGCCGGAACACTACCGCTACTAAGTGCGAAAGACGCATGACCAAAGCTTCTGGACGCCGCCGAATCCTGCTTTCGGCGGCGTCTTTTCTTTTTGGCCTCTTAACGCTGTTGACCGTGTTGGGCGGCGGCGTTTGGTGGCTGCTTGCCCTTCCCAATACGCCTGTACCCCCGCACTGGAACCCGCTGCGTGATCTGACCGTGACGGCCCCGGTCACCCCGGTCACCCCTTACCAGTTGAACCGCGCACTGGCGGATGACGCTTTATGCCGTGCAGCCTTGGCCGAGGCTGGAGCTCGGTTTGATCCGCTGGACGATCTGGTGGTGGACCAGAATTGCGGAATCGAGGGACGCGGCCGGTTGTCCGGTCTGGTGAACGCCCGCGTCACTGCAGTCGAGACCCGGTGTGCCACAACTTTGCGGCTTGTCATGTGGGAACACCATGTTGTGCAACCCGCTGCGCAGCAACTACTGGGGACTTCCGTCAGCAGATTGCGCCAGATCGGTAGCTATAACTGCCGGCGGATGCGCACCGCGCAAGGACAAGACAATGGTTGGAGCAGTCACGCCACTGCGGACGCGATCGACATCGTCGGAATGGATCTCTCGGACGGGCGCAGCTTGAACCTGCTGGCTGACTGGGACGCTGACGGGCCCGAGGCCGATTTTCTGCGCCAGATCTGGCGCGGAGCCTGTGACTGGTTCCGCGTGGTGCTTGGCCCTGATTACAACCGCTTACATGCCGATCACTTCCACCTGCAGGGGCCCGGCTGGGGCTACTGCCGATAGTACCTCAGCGTAGAGGTGGGATAAAATCGCCGCGGCCCTGTGGTGTGAAATCCAGCACATTCCACAAAGGCCAAGCTGCATCCACATGCCGGGGATGCCAGTCGCTGGGTTCAAAGAACAGCTCGGAACTCCAGAAGTGATGAATGCCATCAGGGAGCTGTTGAAAGACATTTAGAATAGGAAGCTGATCACCCCCGTCGGTCTCGGCCAGATAGTCACGTTGGTAATTCGTCCCTAATGCTGAGTAGAGCGGCAGCGCATTCCAACCCATCTCATCCTTGAGCGCCGAGAGTTTTTCGGGCGTATTCTGCGCCACTACGGCAACCGAGGCGTTCTGTATGAGATGGTGGATCTGAGAGTTCAGCCCATCCAGAAACGCCGAACACATAGGGCAGGGGCGTTCCGCGTCGGGTCCGTACATCAGCGAATAGATAATCAGCGTATCCTTGTCGCCAAACAGCGACGACATAGGCGCACCCTCGCCTGCCAGATCTCGGAACGCATAATCGTTAGGGGTTTTGCCTCCGGTTGGAAGAGAACGGCGCAAGGCCGCGACCTCTTCAACCTTTGCTCTCAGGTCCCGCTCGGCGGATAGAAGTGCATTACGAGCTGACCGATATTCGGTGGTTTCATTCGGTAACGTTACGGGCATGGGGACCTCCGGGAATCATAATTAACAAAAATGTTAAATAATAAATCTAAAAAAATCAAATCACCGAGTCCCGCGAAGTTCAGCCTAGGGGGAAACCTTGTGATTTTTCCCTTTTGGGAATTCCGCCGACAAGGCTAGTCTCTCGTGCATCGGTAAAAAGTTCCGTGACAATGGATTAAGGAGATTGGGACATGGGCAAACGCGACGAATTGATCGCCAAATACGCTGAAGATCTAAAAGGCAAATGCGGGATGGACCCCGATATGGACCTGCTGACCAAGGTCACCATCGGTTGCGGTCCGGCGATCTATGACGCGGATGCGTCGACAGTGGCGGCCAGCCAGGAAGGCGAGCTTGAGACGGTCAAGAACAACTTCCTCATCAAAAAGCTGGGCCTGTCGGATGGTCCCGAACTGATGGAAGGGATCAACAAGGCCATGGAGACCTATGGCATGTCCGAGCGTAACAAGTACCGCGCTGTCGTCTATTACATGCTGACCAAGCATTTCGGCAAAGAATCGGTCTATAGCTGATCCAGCCAAGAACCATTTCAGCACCCGTCGGTCTTACCGGCGGGTGTTTTGTATTTGATTGAAACTCTAAATACTTGGCGTTTGAAGCGCGGTTCTGAAATCGGCTAAGGTCAGGTCATGACCAGGACGGTCAGAACCAACAGATTTCCGTATGCGTGTGGTGAGTTTGGGAGCACGCGGGGTAGGGAAGGTTCTGAAGTCGTCAGGGCCTTCCCTTTTCATTCAATCCGCCTCTGTCTCGCCCAAAGCGCAGATCAACTGCCATTCTGTATCGCTGACCGGCTGCACTGAAAGGCGTGAATTCTTGACCAGAACCATTTCACCCAAACGCTCATCCGCCTTGATCTGATCCAGTTTGACCGGAATTGTGAAAGACCGGACGGCTTTGATATCCACGCATTCCCAACGCTCATCATCGGTTGTGCTGTCGGGATGGGCCTCGGCACAGACTTCGACAATGCCGACAATCTCCTTGTCCTTTTGCGAGTGGTAGAAAAAACCCCGGTCACCAATCTGCATCTGACGCATGAAATTGCGGGCCTGGTAGTTGCGCACCCCATCCCATTCCTCGCCCGCGTCCCCCTTGCCGACCTGCTGATCCCAGCTCCAGGTCGAGGGTTCGGATTTGAACAGCCAATACGCCATCAGCCGATGACCTTTTTCCACGGGATCAATTCAACCGAGTCGAACAGGCCGGCCAGCGCGTAGGGGTCATTCTCAGCCCAAGCTTGCGCGGCGGCCAGATCCTCGACGTTCAGAATGACCAGCGATCCGATCATTGCATCGCCGTCCAGCAACGGGCCAGCCTGCGCCACAACACCGGTTTCTTCAATGTAAGCCAGATGGGCGGTGCGGTTGTCCAGCCGGGTCTGTAGGGCTCCGGCTTTATCCCGGGCGATCAGGGCGATGAGCATTTTATTCCTCCTTGAGTGGGCGACCCAGCAGGGCCTGAATCGCGTCGGTGACACTGTAGGCACCGCTGCTGAGTTTCGCCACCGTTGCGCTGATGGGCATGTCTAACCCTTCGCTCGCTGCGATTTCGGACATGGCCTGCGCAGTGGCGACACCTTCGACGGTTGTGGTGCTGTCAAATGGCTTGCTTAGACCCAAACAAAGGCCAAAACGATAGTTTCGCGACAATTCGGATGAGCAGGTTAGAACCAGATCACCCAGCCCCGATAGCCCCATCAGCGTATCGGGCCGTGCCCCGCGCTGGGCGGCAAAGCGCTGCATCTCAGAAAATCCGCGTGTGATCAACGCAGCGCGGGCGCTGTCGCCAAGCCCGGCACCAATGGCCGCGCCGCAACCAATAGCCATCACATTCTTCAGCGCGCCACCCAACTCGGCCCCGATGGTATCGGCGGTTCGATAAAGACGCAGGTTGGCGGTTGTCAGCTCTTGCTGAAGCGCCTCGCCCAATTCGGCTTCAGCACAAGCCAGCGTTAGCGCCGTGGGCAGACCGCGCGCGATGTCGTCGGCAAAGCTGGGCCCGGTTAGCAGGGCCGGTTGTGCGTCTGGCACGGATTGACGGATCACGGCGACGGGGCCCAGACCCGTGGACAGTTCGATCCCCTTGCAGCAAGCCACCAGAACCTTCCCGCTCAGTCGTGCTGCGTGAAGATTCAGGGCATCACGCAGTTTTTGCATTGGCACGGCAAGCAGCAATACGTCGGACCGCACCGCCTGTTCAATCTCGGTAGTCACCGTGATGTTGGCAGGCAGCGTGACGCCCGGCAGGCGATCGACATTTTCGCGCGATTGCTGCATTTGCCTTGCCTGCTCGGGATTCCGCGACCAAAGCGTAACGGGGCCATTTCCCGCCAATGATATCGCCAAAGCGGTTCCAAAGGCACCTGATCCAAGGACGGTCACGCTCATGCCTTGGCTCCTTTCTTGCCGCTGCCCAGCATCGCCGGGCTGGTTTGATCCAAGGGCCAGCGGGGTCGTGCCGTCAAGTCCAACCCATCCCGCGCACCGGTGCGAAATCGCTCTATACCTGCATGGGCAATCATGGCGGCGTTGTCGGTGCATAAGGCCATGGGCGGGGCGATAAATCGGGCGCCCATTTCCGCAGAAACGGTCTCTAATGCAGCGCGAATGGCGGTATTTGCAGCAACCCCACCGGCAACGGCAATAACCGGTTCCGACGGTGATGCCTCAAGATACTGGGCAATCGCGCGGCGGGTTTTCTCGGCCAGAGTATCGACGATTGCCTGCTGAAATCCGGCACACAGATCAGCGCGATCTTGTCGGGTCAGCCCCCCTTTTTCGGCTACGACCTTATCCCGCATCCGCATCAGCGCGGTCTTGAGTCCCGAAAAAGACAGGTCACATCCGGGGCGATCCAGAAGGGGCCGGGGAAAGCGGAAACGTTTGGCATCACCCGCGCGCGCCTCAGCCTCGACCGAGGGGCCACCGGGCTGGGGTAAGCCCAGCAGACGGGCGGTCTTGTCGAAGGCTTCACCGGGGGCATCGTCGATCGTCCCCCCAAGGCGGGTAAACTGTTCCGGTCCATGAGCGATCAGATATTGGCAGTGACCACCCGAGACCAGCAGCATCAGGTAGGGAAAGGCAATCTCGTCGGTCAGTCTTGGTGTCAGCGCGTGCCCGGCCAAATGGTTCACCCCGATTAGCGGCAACCCGGTTGCTGCACTTAGGCCCTTTGCGCACATCACGCCGGATATTACGCCGCCAATTAAGCCGGGACCTGCGGTGACAGCGATAGCGTCCAGATCATCTAAGCCAATTTCGGCCTGTGTTAGAGCCTGTTTGATGCAAATATCCAGCTTTTCCGCATGCGCACGCGCTGCGATCTCAGGCACAACGCCACCATAGGCGCTGTGCAACTCAGTCTGGCCATGCACCACGGATGACAGGATCTCGGCCCCTTTGCCTGTGCCCTGCCGCACAACGGCGGCTGCGGTATCGTCGCAGCTGCTTTCCAGTCCAAGGACGGTAAGTGTTTGCACCATAGGCCTGATCCGTTGCATCATGATTGCCAAGCGGGGTATCACCCCGCGCGGATGCAAACAATCCCAAGGCCGAAGGCGCCGACCGTTGTATTTGTTGATGACCCGCCCTCGCGCCGCCTCGGACAGGTTCGTTGCGCAACTGCCGGACCACATTCGGTCGCATGTCGCGGTTATCCATTCACCCTTGTTAAAGATCGAACCGCTGGGTGTCATGGTTGAGTCCGATGATTCTGCTGGACTGATCTTTTCCTCGGCAAATGGCGTGAATGCCGCCGCCCTATTGAATGTGGAACGCAGCCTGCCCGCCTATTGCGTTGGTCCGGTGACCACGCAGGCAGCGCAGGCAGCAGGGTGGGAAGCGCAGATGCTGGGTGCGACGGCCGAAGGGCTGGTGGCCAATCTGCTGAAACTCAAGCCAAACAGCCCGCTGCTACATCTGCGCGGAGAACACAGCCGTGGCAACGTGGCCGCGCGTTTGACTGAATCCGGGCTGACCACCCGCGAACAGCCGATTTATCGGCAACAGCTTTTGCCGCTGAGTGATGACGCTTCCCACGCCGCCAAAGGTGATCAGCCCATCATCGCCCCGCTATTTTCACCCCGCACAGCGCGACAATTTGCCGATGTCTGGGCCGGATCTGCGCCTCTGTGGCTGGCCGCGATCAGCGAAGCCACAGCGGAACCCCTTAAAACACTGAGTTTCGAGCGGCTGAAGATCGCGGATGAACCGACCCCGGATAAAATGCAGAAAGCCGTGAAAAAACTCGTGAAACACGTGATGCGGGTTGAGAGCGCGCCGGGTGCAGATTAACTTGGGTTAGTCTGTTGTTCATGTGTTTTGGGAATCGATAAGGGGATTAACGCGGTGGCTGATAAGAAGAAACCCGATCAGGAACCGGTCGAAGACCCCAGCGTCGAAGAGGTGGTAGAAGCCGCCGAGACCGAAAGTGATGCAGTCTCGGATGAGAAATCCGTTGACGCGGATAACGCTGCGGACGAATTGACTTCCGAAGCCGAAGCCGAAGCCGAAGCCGAAGCCGAAGCCGAAGCCGAAGCCGAAGCCGAAGCCGAAGCCGAAGCCGAAGCCGAAGCCGAAGC
>NZ_JBQFRN010000021.1:0-29331 GCF_056537445.1 Ruegeria sp. CF1
ACTTTTGTGCGGATCTTAACGAAAACAGGTGGGTCAATTTTATTCGCTCATAACCCACCTAAGTGGGTCAATTTTGCATGCCGATTCACAACCTCCTGAACGTCGCGAATTTCCCAGTCAATGGCTTGGTGCGAAACTGTAAACTGAAAAGCGTGACTGTGAATGTCTGCTTCGGGCTGCCATCGGCCGATCCGTACACCGCAGAGAATGATCTATTAGAGCCCATTTTGACCGATGCTGCGCGATGTCCTAATGACAGCAATGCGCAGAAAGCGGCCTTTGCAAAGTCTAACGAACGGCCCAAAGCGTGGTAGGCCTGTTGTGTTGAAAACCGCTGAAATCAACCCAAAGCGGACGACGAAAAGATGGCAAATCTGCAAAGGTTTTTTGCGTTTTCCTAACAGCGGCTACTCAATTGCCTTGCGAAATGTCTCGGTCAGCCGTTTGTTCAATCCGTGATGAGGTTCGGCTGAAGAACCGTAGTGCAACTCCGCCAAGGCAGCGATGTCATTGAAAATGACCACGGAGCCGCCCTCTTCATTCGCATAAACCAGTAGTTTTTGGCAAAAGGCATCCAAACCAATTGCTGGAAAGCCCGCCATTGCCACGCCACCGGGTGCTGGTCCGCCGAACAGCAAGAGAACCGTATCCGGTAGCGCCACCCCTAGTTGGGAAGCTTCGGTCGCAAAATCGATTTCTCCAAACCAGACAGTATCGTCCTGCCCCATCACGGCTGTCCTGAGACGTTCGACTGCCTCTGGTACGCTGAGCTGAGATCGCAGTTCGATGATGCCATAGTTAGTATTCAATCCGTTGGTCGGCGCTGGTGCTGCATCTAAGTCCTTAAGAACTTCGAGCAACTTGCTCTGAAACGAATTCAACGCCTGGGTGTTGTTCAGATCATGCCGAACTTTGATAAACTGAGAGTCTGTGTAGACGATCTGCGGGCGACCATCCTGATCGAATGAAAGAACGCGAAACGGAAGGTCCAGACCTGCTCGTACGTTCTCTTCCAGTACAGGTGTGTTTATCTCCGGATCAGAGAAAATGAGTACACGAGACGCTGGCATTTCTACGCCTTCGGCTTTGGCCAGACGCGAATGATCTATCGATGCGATTGGAGTAGCTCCCGCTTCGGCAACGGCAGTCTCAATCCCTAAGAAGTTTTCGTCCACCGCAGTCTGGCCAGATGAAGATTGTGCAAAAGCGGATGTCGAAACTGACAGAGTTGCAATCATCGAGAAAACAAAGCCAAACCTCACCATTTTACTACTTCCTATTTCACCGTACTTTTTTAAGAGAAACCGCCGCCAGAGCTGCAAAAGCTATCTCGGCTGCAAGATAAAAGAGAAGTATCCCGTTCGGAACTCCATCGATAAGGATGCTTAGTATGCGTCCAACGGCCAGTCCTGACATAAACAAAAAAAGAACCCACAGCGCGGGGCGTTGTAATTCTGGTTTTGAAGCGGCTGCCAACCAAAACAAAGCGTTTGCCAGATAAAGACCCATAATCGCTCGGAAGACATGCGTCTGATTCGTTCCTTCTACCGGGAAGCCCAGCAAAACTGGGATCGAACTGCCTGGCATCAGACCATACGATAACGCAATTGGCACGAGACCAACGGCAGCAAGCAAAAGGACTAATCTAGCACTCATGGAGGCCTCCTTTTGGTAGAGGTTTTGCTTTTTTGCATAATTACCAATCGGTTTTTGGGGCATCCGATGATCCGAGCCGGATGCCCTCGCCACTGTCAGAAAAGCGTATTGAATGCCTCGCTTCTTCTACTGAGAGATGCCGCCTTCGGTTGATGTTTGTTCCTCAACATGGTCTTGATTGGCGACCGGCTTCCCGCGCGGAGGGAACTCCTCGAAGGTAGCGAGATGTGCCTGCACTAGACGGGCGGCTGGACCGAATGCCCACATTTTCTCGCCCATCCAGCGGACGTACATCCCGCTTTCATCCGCAGCTTTCTCATAAGGATCGCGGCGAAGGTTGAAAAGCAAGGGGGCGACCAACTCTTCCTTCGGGCCTGACCAGCCATGGTTTTGAACGACAAAGTGCGCTTTCCAATCGTTGTAGCGTACTGCTTGGAGGTCCGTACCCTGATAGTAGATCAGCTCGCGGCGATTGCTCTCTTTATCCTCACCTGTCAGGTAAGATAGTTGGTTGTAGCCATCGAGATGCACTTTATAGCCTTCATATCCCTCTAGGAGCTTTTCTCTTAGATCTGTCGGACCTCCAGCCGCTGCTACAAATGTTGGCATCCAGTCCATTCCGCTGAAGATGCCGTTCAAGACTTGACCTTCAGGAATTTTGCCCGGCCAGCGAATAATCGCAGGAACTCTAAAGCCACCTTCCCAGGTAGTACCCTTTTCCCCATGAAACGGTGTCGTACCACCATCAGGCCACGTCAGTGTTTCCGGGCCATTGTCGGCGGTGAACATCACTATGGTATTATCGGCAACTCCTAGATCCTCAAGGTGGCTGAGAACGTTACCAACGTTGTTGTCCAACTCCTTCATGACAACATCCTGAAGTCCGCGCCCATTGCCCAACATAGCTTCGTATTCGGGGCTGAGGTGGGTCCAGACGTGTGCACGGGCTGGAGCCATCCAGACAAAAAACGGAGTGTCCGACTCTACTGCACGAGAAATGAAGTCCTTCGTGTAAGATGTCACTTCGTCATCCAAAGTCTTTTGGCGCTCAGGAGGCGCAGGCCCGTCATCAATAATGCGCTGCTTCCCGACTTTTCCAAATCGCGGGTCGACTGTTTCGTCTACTTCCTCTGTTGCAAATGAATGAATGATGTTGCGAGGCGCAAATTGCGCGTTGAATTCTGGGTCGTCTGGCCAATCCGGATCAGACGTATATTCCATAGCATTCAAGTGATACAGCCAGCCCCAATACTCGTCGAAACCTTTTGTAGTCGGTAGGAACTCATTGAGATCGCCTAGGTGGTTTTTTCCGAACTGCCCCGTCGTATACCCCAACTTTTTCAGGAACATCGGAAGCGTTGGGTCATCTGGGTTTAAACCTATCGGATCTCCCGGCAGTCCAACCGTGTGCATACCAGTCCGTATTGGCAATTGTCCGGTCATGAAAGCTGATCGACCGGCAGTACAACTTGGCTCGGCATAATAATCTGTGAGACGAGCACCCTCAGAGGAGAGGCGATCCAAGTTCGGCGTCTCGATGCTTTTGACACCTCCGTGGTAAACGCCGACGCTCGCCCAACCCACGTCATCTGCCATGATGACAAGAATGTTGGGCGGGGTATGTTCGTCGGCCCAAGCTCCAGTGAAAGCAAAGCAGACGGCACCCGTTACTGAGATAAGCTTGTTCATTAAGACCTCCCGACTTGGTACTTCTTACCAACCATAGGAAAAACATCGGCTTAGAGGAACGGTCTGATTTGTTAACTTTTTGGGCTCAGCACCTTGGTGCAAGAAATTTCTTCGACCAAAAAGCCCGCCAAGCCGGAATTGCAAAGTCCTGGGTTGAATGTCCGGTTTGGGCTGGTTGCGGTCAACCATGCTCATCGTAGAGACTGGTGGTACATAGTTCCGCAGAGCAGTGCTGGGGAAATGCTTATCCGGGGCGCTTTGGTTCCTAGCAGGAGAGGCGCTTAGAAGAAGCACGCACTACTACAACGACAGTCGCCATAGACTTCTTATGTCAAATTTTGGTTAATGGCGGCAGGTAAGCTGTACTAGCGGTCTGGGTCTGTATCGAGCTTGCCCCAGAGATCATCAACCATATCTGAGAAGCCATCATTCGAGGCCTCCTTGGGCAGTAGACCAGCTCTTCGCCGGCGTTCGACCTCGGCCATTAGTTCTTCCTCTGTGGCTGATTCAACCACATCACATCGAAGAGTTTCAATCTCGTCCGCTGTCCACGACTCAAATTTGTCAGCGTAGAAGCCTAGGGAATACGGCTCGTCATCAGACATCTGCTTGATCACAGCATTCCAATCGTCATTCTGGTTCGATTCCTTTTCTATCCACTCGTCTGGTTCGCGAATGGACTCACGGATCAACGACAGCAGCTTTGCCTGAGCGCTTTTTTCACCAGCACCAGTCCCTGCAAGCCAAAGGTCTGCGATCTTGCGAACAAGCGACCAAACAGTTTGATTTCGTGGGTGGTCTTCGATTCTACCGCCAAGGCCTCGTTCTTCAACACCGAGCTGTTCAGATGCCCTCTCATTCATGCGGATATCGTAATCAGACACGTCAGCCAGATCTGAAGCGTTCTCAGCAATGGCTCGAGCGACCTCGTTTTCGCCGACATAGACAACCACCTTCAACATCCCGCTACCCCTTCCTTCGCCAGTTCATCACTCGGTCCAGGTAGCTGTAGTCCAGGTCTCGCATGATCCTTCGAACTCGCTCTGGGTCGACTTCGCGATCTTTTCCGGCAGTTTGGACGATGTGTCTGACGTAGATCGCCAACGCGACAATGATCACGGCGGATAAGATCAAGCTGATATGCTCCGCCCCCATCACTAAGTCTTCTTCCTTGGGTCTTCGATCCCGAGGTCGTCGAACACGTTGCCGCTACCATCAGTGATCTCGACATCATCGTCGTCAGTCACTAGATCCCAGGTGTTCTCTTTGACCCATTCATCCCGCCATTTGGGCGCATCGGCCGGACGCTGTGCAAAATCGGCGATTTGCTCGAAAATCATTTTGCGCAATGCAAGCCAGACCTCCGGACCCTCTTTGCGACGAGCTTGCAACTCTGCGATCAAGTCATCCAGAGGAACATCCTGTAACGGGCGCCCGAAGATCTCGTCTTCTGAAAAATCATCTGTCATCGCTCAACATCCTCGACACTGATCGTCAAGACTAAGATCTTGTTTGGTTTTACAGTGATCTCTTTTCCTTCAATCTCTCGAAGTTTGCCGTTCACCAAAGTCTCACAGATCACGAAAATTGGGATTTCCTCTTCTGTAGTCTCGTCACTCATCTGGTTTACCCTGCGGATCAGGCACCTTTCGCGACCGGATCTCATCCGAGGTAATCGGCTTGGTTAGTTTTGCTCGACCAGCCGCAATTTCAGCCTCCCGAAGCCTAAGCAAACGCAAGGTTTGTTCATCCAGCTCAACGTCGTCGTCATCACCCATCAGACTTCTCCCGAGTATAATAACAGTGAGAACAGAGCACTTGAGACCTGTCGGCTGTCCGAACGATGTCACCAACGTGGCCACACTCTTCACACGTCACGCCGCATCGAAACTTCATCCAGTCAGCGTACTCCTGAATGAGATCGTGGTATCGACTGAAACCGATGGAAATCTTGCCATCCTGGCCTTTCTTAATATTCGAGATCTGAATAGTTCCGGGGTCCAGTGCCCTGAACTCCTGACTGAAGGAAAGCTTGTGGAGTGCTTGCGAAATCACTACGAGCCAGCCCTTTCCGACCGCAGGAACAAGAGATGCGCAATCCGGGGAAACGAGGTCTGGATAGTTTTCCACAATGTCCAGCCTCAGGCTGTCGGGCCAGGATTCTTCGGCGCCCTCAAATCGCCGGCGCAGAGCATCATTGTAGCACCAGCTACAAAGCGTCGTCACAAACCCAAGGATGCTCTGGCGTTGGGCAGAATTAGAACAACCTTCACAGGTATGCTCAATCTGATCGACACGCCACTGGATCTCTTCACTCGTAGCCTGGTTGCAGCCCGGGCCCTCATAGACGCGCAAGCCTCCCCATTTCTGTTTGATCTGAACGATGGACGGGCGTTCATCACCAAACAGGTCGGGCTGCTCGTCGATCAACCTCTTCACTTTCTCAAGTGCAAGCGTAAGCTGCTTCGCCCACCCGGCACGATGCTCACCAAGCTGCTTGAAGACGCTTCCATGAATATCGTTCCAGTCGACAACACTGCTCATCACTGACCTCCGGGCGCGCGCCTCTTTGAGATCGTGTGAAACCTCCGCCATAGCAGTCATCATACGGTCGACCACTTCGCGGTCATCACACTCGACATGCAGACCCTCGGTCGACCATGTGACGTCAGAGACGTGCGGAGCTGGGTAGTTGGGCGCCATCACCAAACGCATCTCTTCGGCGTACCAGGCGTCAAATGAGCGGAGATCATCTGGAGCTCCATGGTCCTCGATCACACCTCGAACCTTTCCCCGGAATTCCTTCCAGCTCTTTTCGACATCATCCATCAGTCACATTCTCCAGAACTTGGTCTTGTTGAGATGGAAGACCCCTCTCGAGATCTGGCAAAGGGCAATCGGCGAGACATGACCGGTGGCCAGCGAGCCCGTATTCATGAGCTTCCGGGCGTAGTCCTCATCATCGTCGCCTTCGATAATTTTATTGAAGATCACTTGTTGTTCGGCGGTCATCACCAGTCCTTCTTCACGCACGCGGGGCACCGATTACGGTCATCCGTTCGGTCGATCTGACCGAAATAGCCACAAACTGAGCAGGTCATTTGATCCCGAACAGGATTTTTCCGAACGCCAAAGAACCTCTTCCTTTCAGGGTGGCGCTTGCTCGCGACATCATGCGCGCACCAACAACACAGGGTCGTGTACCAGCCGTTCAGAAGTTGGGTCTCAGCAGCGTTTGAGCATCGCTCACAGGTACGATTTGCTCGTGCAATCGTGGTGGTGATCATCGACTGGATGTGTCGATCATCACACCTGTGGTAGATGCGGAGCTGTCCCAGCTTCTCCTTGATCTGGAGGACAAAGGGGTAGGTGGCACCCTTCAGATCGCAGTATTCCTTAACCTCTGTGAAGAGCTTTGTGGTCAAGCCGGACCAGCCTTCGGGTGTGCGTCCGAGGCTCTCCTCGACCGATTGCTTGATGTCGTCGAAATCAATTGCGTTCGTAACTTCGTCCGCCATGTCGGACACCTCCTGAGGATGGTAGGAGGCGTCGGAATCGAACCGACTCGTGCACTCTAATCTGGAGCAATTACAAGGATATAAGCCTCGCCCGCATACCAATGCTGCCTCCCACGGATTTCGCGTGGGTTATCGACCTCAGGCCGATATTCGATGGCAGTGGATGCGTTTGTTCGTCATGAAACGAAGCTGAACCAGTTCGTATGACCATGTCAAGACGGAGTGTGCTGCACTTCGAAATTCACCGCGTAGTTCCGGGAACCTTCTAGCTTAGCGTGTGCCAAAAAGAATGAAGTCACTTATTTTGCGTTCCAACCACAGTGTCGAGTAGCTCTTAGATAGCGAAACGATTCGATCCCCTATGATCCGGACGCGAACTCAGAAACTCCGTCGATAGTTCGCTCTGAACCGACGCGCGTCTTTTGATCTGCGTCTGATGCGCTCTGTTCTGGAAAAATACAAAAGTCTTGATCTGACCAAACCTCAGCGGCAGCATTGACCTGTATCTTTCGAAAAATGGAGATCCCGGTTGCAAGACCTTGTAAGCCTCATTCCATTTAGCGTCTCGAGTCATTTGTGATGATACGTTCCTCACCTGAATTACTGGCGGTTTCGAGGCGTTGGTATGAAATACTCAGAACCAAGAAGAATACTGATGAGTTGCAGAATTTTCTGTCGAAAGCAGATGAACTAAGGTTCGTTGGAACTGGCGAAGGTGAGTTTTGGAGCGGGCGAGCAGTTCGCGGTGGGGTTAGCAGCTTTTTCGCGGAGATTCCGGCACCGGTCGTTTTCGAAGAAGTTGAGGCGGAAGCCTTTGAAAACGGAGAAACGGGATGGTCGTCCTTCGTCCATAAGATTCAGTTTGTCGGCTTTGATGAAGCCGTCTTTTATCGCACTGTCCTAATTTTTGTCTTGGAGGGAGCGGCTTGGAAGATCATTAATCGCCACGCTTCAGTGCCAACGCCAAATATTGAGCTCGTGGGTAAAGAACAGCCGGCCATCCAAAAACTGGTCGATGCTGCGCGTGAAGAGGGACCCGAGCTGATCCAAACCGAAGGTTTAGCTTCGGTACTTTTCACTGATGTGGAGGGCAGTACAACTTTAGCGGAAGCGTTGGGTGATCAGCGTTGGTCGGTGCTGATCGAAAACCACTTCCAAGTCTTATCGGCGATCATTGAAAAGCATAATGGCCAGTTCGTTAAATCCCTTGGAGATGGAACGTTGTCAGTCTTTCCGTCCGCGAAAGAAGCACTAACGGCCGCTATCAAGATTCAGGGGGCCATTGCATCGGCATCCGCGGAGCCATCTTTCGGTGTTCGGATTGGGATTCACACTGGTGATGTCGTGCAATCTCGTGGAGACTTTTTCGGTACGGTGGTCAACAAAGCGTCACGCATAACGACCGTTGGTGCGGCAGGCGAGATACTCGTTTCAGATGCGACTCGCGCCATGGTCGGAGGACGAACTGATTTTTCTTTTTCTGAAATAGAACCCAGACTCCTGAAAGGTCTACGCGGTCACCACGTCTTGTATCGGTTGGATTGGCAAGATTAAGTGTTGGGGGGGCCGTAACTCCGGTAAATCGCCTAGTCTCCTTGGGGAGCAGCACCGCAAGTTGTTTTGAGGTTCGCACCACAGCTCACATCGCCAGCAATTCCCGATGAATGGCGACCATTGCCCAAGTGTCGCGCGTACAATACGCAACGAGATCAGAATAGACCTTCTCGCGCGATGGATCATCCGGTTCGGTCAGTGTTACGTCCTTCCAAAGGCGAGACGCGCTCGCCCCCTCTTTGATGTCCAGATCATCGTATGAAAGTTCTGGCAAAAACGCTGGAAGAACAGCCTTGATAGAGGCGCTTCCCTTGAACGTGGGATCGTTGATCACTTCATCCGCAAACGGCTTCATCAGATCTACAACGCGGGCGTTTAGGCCTTCCAGGAACTCTGCATGCTCTGGATAAGTTTCCGCCATTTCCGTATTGCGCGATTTCTCGAACGGAGCATACCAAACCACTACAGAGCCAACGTTTCCTATGTCCTTACGAAGCCTTTTCAGCAAGGCTGGCATCGGGTTACTGGCGTCTCGGTGGAGATACTCCCTGTGCTCAATTTCTCCGCCAGGCTCATGCTGGACATGCAAGGAATACTGGAAAGCCACTTGCTGATAGGGACGCGTTCCATCCCAGGGTGGCAGCAAACTCTGAGATGTCTCGTAGTCAAAATAGTGAACCGGATACACAATCTCGCTCAGAAACCTGCTCAACTCCTGATGATCGATTGTGCGTGCACCGTTCGCCACTGCTCTCAAGTAGCGTTGTGTCGACTTGCCCAACACAGATGGATCAGTGATCTCGTCAATCTTTGTGATCCCATTTGCGATGAGTTCCGAGGCTTTTTCCGCGTTCATGAACGGAAGGCGGTGAATGCTGTCTTGCACGATTGGAGGGTCGAGCTTTTCGCGAATGTCCAGCCATTCACCGTAGGATTTAAGGCGCGCTCGTTCGGGGGATGGATCAGGCATCGTACCACTGGCAACGACGCTCAATGCCTGATCAATCCTAGTGCGTGTTTTTTCGAGCTGCTCAGTCACCGCATCCGTGATGTCAGTGATGCTGACAAGCTCTTGCGGATTGATTTCGCCATTTCTGAAGTAATCACGGTTCACATGTGCCACTTCGCAGCGCGAAATGGGGAACCCGGCTGCCTCAAGCACGACACGCTGGAATGCGAGATCAAAAGTGTGTTCGGGCTTTGCAGATGTCCCGCTCTTGATCTCTGTCAAAACGTACCCATCGCTACTGCGACTCACGATGTCGGAGATGCAAGTTATGGTTCCATCTTCATAGCGTCCCTGTGCCACGGCGTTCGCACCATCTCTCCAAGCATCCAGAGTGCGCGCGGGCAGAGCCTGGTATTCTGAAAAATCTGAAAAGCCGAGTTTTATGAGATCACCAAAAAGCTCCTCTGCATAAGGTTCAAACGCGTGCCCCTCGTCAAAGCGTGCTTGCAATGAGGGGTCAATTGGCGGCAACAGATGCCCGGCGTGTTTTTTGATCCATAGCCAGGCAGGGTGCCTGAGAAACATCATGTAATCTGATTTGGATAGCATCGTGTAACTTGCATCCCAGAATTGATGAAACCAGTGGAAGACCATCATGGTCAGCTATTGAGAGCAGCTTTTCTTTGGTGCAGTCGGCGTCACCACTCTACCAAAGCCTCATGTAAATCGTACGGATAGCTCGGTGTCCATCACGCCACCAAAACCGGCTGACCATTCTTCACCCGGAGACACTGGCCATGCGTCTGTCAATGTGCCGGTTGTAACCAGCTCGCCTCCTTGAAGCAAGTCGGCTTCGGAGAGCAGAGACACAAGATGAGCCAGGACTTCAATTGGGCCTCCAAGCGCGTTTTCACCTTTGCCGGACTCGATGGCCTCGGCGCCCTTGAACAATGCTACTGGCACCTCCGCCAAGCCGGTCAAGATATCATGCGTCGCCGCGATTTTGTCGCCAAGAATAAGGCAGCCGTGCAATCCTTGTGCTGCGATTGAATCTTCGACCGAGAATTTCCAGTCGGGATAAATCGATTGCACGATTTCAAATCCTGGAGCTACCCAGTCCACGCAACCTGCCAACTGCTCATTGTTCATTTCAGCCGTCGGCGCATGGCCAAGGCCTAGTACGATTTCTGGTTCAATCCTCGGTTCGGAATACCTTGCCAAGTTTACCGGCTGATCAGTTGAAAACAGCCCATCTGAGTGAACCGCTCCCCAAATGGGTTGATCCACACCATAAACAGGCCAAATCGTGCGGTTCGTGAAGCCGACTTTTCTGCCAACTCTTTCTTTGCCCAAAATCTCGCGGACACGACTAGCAATCGAATATGCGTCATCCAGCGATAGCTGTCCTGCCTCTGAAGACAGTTTAGGTATCTGCTGGGCAGAGGTCAGGGCATCAGCGATTGTCTTAGCGTTAGCTTCAATATCTCTTGTCATATTCGCATTATACGCGCCTACGGCTGGATTGCGATGCAATCAAGGTATTGAAGAACTAGGCTCCTCAATTCACAGGTATGAAAAACGATGCTAACTATTGGCCCATTCCCTAGGAGACCTGACATGACCAAACTTCGCCTTTTTGGTATCGTCATCCTTTTCCTTGCAGCACTAAGTGGGCTTTCAGAGCACCTGTTTTATGGCGGTGTCGATCCAAACGGCGTTCTGCAAGAAAGCTTCTTTTTGCCGCTGACTTTCATTCTCGCAGCAATTGGCATCGTTGTGCTCGTAGCTTCTTTGTTCCAATCGCGGCGTGACTGAGACGCGTCCGTCTGTTCCAAAACGCAAATCGGGTAATCTCCAGGATGGCGACCTCCGCCCAAGTCTAGGCAGGCCTCCTCAAATTGGTAACGTTCGACCGCACCTCCCGCTAGGAACATGCATAACCCGACCGTCAATACGGTGAGCGCCAACAGTATCTTCGTACTCCGTGTCATTTCTCAGTTTATTGTTTCATTCTCTTGATGTCAGTCAACCAGCTTTCAGATCTTGTCGAAAATTGGCAAGCTCTGAAACTCAAACTTCAAATTGGTTTCGTCGAGTTTCTGAATAAGGGACGCGCTCTCGATCAGATCAATCTCGGTCCAGAAGTTTTGGCCTACTAGCTTGAAAAGGTGCGTATCGGCGGAGCGGTGAGCATCTGCATTGATCTTAGCTTTCGACTCCGAAACCCAATGATCCATGCCTATACTCAATGGCGCTGTTCAGCGCCCATCAAGCTCGGGAAAATCGTTTCAAGGCTTGACCTTTTGCGATTGCTTCTACGCAAAGGTGGATTTGGTCGGAATGTAAAACCCGGCTTGTCTTGCCTCGCAGTAAATGCACGAGCAGGTCTGCATTGCGCAGACCTTCCCGTGTTGTGAGCTTGCTCAAATGCCACAACAAAAAATCCAAAAAGATAAACTTTGTTTTTCAAGTCCTAAGTTGAGGTAGCTTCGCTTGTACCGCGAGAGGAGAAAGTTGGTGACAAACAATAGGCCGTTCCCACTAAGTCGAATTGCTCAGCGCATCACTCTGGCGAATATCTCATTCTTAATCTTGGCGTATTTCTTACTGTCCGGCGATGCCCAGGCCCAAAGTTCGCAATCTTGCGTTGAAGTTGGTGCTCCGCGTCAAGAATACACTGCTGGAACAGAGACCATTCTTAGCGGGCAGACGATATCCTCTACTGTTAAATCCTGCCTGCCAATTCCAAACGGGCCCATCACGGCGCTTCTGATTGGTAATTCCACCATAACGCCTTCTGGGGAAATTGAGCTGTATGTCCCGGGGCAGAGTCAAAATCCAGACAGAGCATCGGTACTGACTTTGTTGAACGTCGATGTCGCGGCTGGGAGCGGCGACTTTGTTTCACGGGAGGCCCTGACGACGCAAATCAACGGCAAGCTACGGGTGAATATTATAGGCACTTCGATTGGTTCGGGAAGGTCGATGACATTCGCACCCGCCAATGGTGGAGACGTTGACCCTACCGAGGTGTATTTCCAATCAGACACGCCGTTAACTTACGATAACTTGACAGTAACAAACGCGACGGAAATCGCGTTTGGTGTGATCAACATTCAGACAAGAATTGCTCAAGCGTCTGATTTTACACTGACCAACAGTTCAATGACGGCCACCAGCAATATGGTGATCGGTGCTGGTTCAACACTTCGGCTTGACGCGTCCAGCAGCTTAACCACGGTCGATTTTGATAACTTTGGTACTCTGGCCGGCAACGGCACCGTGAACGCATTCAATTTCAACGTGAGAAATGGCGCTGTTCTTTCACCAGGCTCCTCGATTGGGACGTTGAATATTAATAGTGCAATTTCCTTCGATGCAGGGTCGACGATTTTGTCGGAAGTCGACCCCGCAGCGGCACAAAATGCGGATCTGGTTTCGTCAACAGACGCAGTCACTGGTATCAACAACGCCACCATACAAGTCGAAGCCGCTCGACCTGGTCTGTCTGCACAAGACTATGCTGCTGGCAACGACTACACGGTTTTTCAAGCTTCGAGTTTTGATGGAAACTCCCCAGCTCTTGTTGCCGGAGGTTCTCTGCCCGCTCTTTCCAGTCTGAGTATCTCAAATACACCAACTGTGGATGGTAGAATTGATATTGCGTTTTCGACCCTCCCTGTCTCGAGCTTACCGCAGCATCCAGCAGTTGTAGGATCACCCAATGCAAGCAGTCTCGCTGGTGCGGTGGC
Organism: Ruegeria sp. CF1; assembly: GCF_056537445.1. Lineage (NCBI taxonomy): Bacteria > Pseudomonadati > Pseudomonadota > Alphaproteobacteria > Rhodobacterales > Roseobacteraceae > Ruegeria > Ruegeria sp. CF1. The sequence continues at coordinate 13,119 of NZ_JBQFRN010000021.1, forward strand.
CAACACTGCAATCAAGTCACCTGGAACCATTCTGACCAACGGCACAACCTTGGGCAATGCAGTTAACACGCTTACCAATTCAGGTTTGGCTGGGTTTAATCGTGTGCACGCAGAACCCTATTCCTCCAATTTGACAGTTGGGCTGGAGCAACTTGACCTGATAACCAACACTGTGCTGAGCCACGCTGACTGCCGCAAGTATCAAGCGGTCGGCTTCAGCAATGAGGATCAACCCATTGCAACAGGCGAAATCGACTCGGCCCAGAGCCCGAGCGGCGCAATAGACTGCTCTGAACGGCGCTGGTGGATCGACACGGCCTATGTGAGCGGCGACGTTGAAGGAAGTAGTGGCCTTGGGACATTCGATTATTCGCTGGGCACCATTTTGGTCGGAGCGGATGTCGCAAGTACCGATAGAGGTGTGGTCGGAGTGTACGCAGGCTTGGGGACATCCTCCATGGATGAGCACGATCAAGTCGATCAGGACTTTTCGACCGACAGCTATTACGTGGGCGTCTATGGGCGTTCAACAACCGGGACTTGGGAGTTCTCCGGACTGATCGGTTACATGTTCGGTGAAACTGACGCCAATCGAAATAACCCTTCTGTTGATGGCTTTACGGGAGGCGAGGCTAAATCGGATTTGGACCAAGAGGGGATCCACGCCGGTATCCAGGCACGGAAGTTGTTTAACCTGGACAGCGGTGCAAGGGTTTCTACGGTTTTTGGATTGAACTACGGGCGTATCCAACAAGGTTCAGGCACAGAGACTGGCGGTGGTGATTTCAACTACTCGATTGGAAAAGCGAACGCAGAGTCTCTGGTCGCATCAATTGGGATTGACTATCAACAAGACTTCTTGACTGACAACGGGCTACTCACCCCAATCGCCTTTGCTCGATACGAATACGACTTCTTTGCCAACAAAGACAGTGAGCACGAAATCACAGTTACAAGCCCCTTGTTTGGAACGTTTACACAAGTCGGACAAAACCGAGGAGCAAACGGCTTCGTGCTTGGGCTAGGACTGGGCTATCAAATATCTGAGCAGGCCAGACTAACGGCAGGATACGGCTATTCGGTTCGATCCAATGGCCAAGAACATGGCCTAGGTGCAAACTTAAGTGTTCGGTTCTGATTAGGGTGGAGCAACGAAGAGGAGTGGTAAGTTAGCTGCAACAACTTGCGGAAGCTATCGTGGCAATGTGAGCGTCATTCTCTAGCGATCAAAATTTGGGGATATTAAAAACATAAAGCCGCGATTTCTTGGCGTCGTCTGTCAGGATATAGAGAAGCCCTCTGGTCTCATCGAGAGCGATCCCTTCGGGATGTTTAACTTCCTTTTGTTTGCCATCTTCTGTGAACGTCAAACTGATAGACTTTATGGACTTGGACTCTGGATCGTAGACGAAGATTTGACGGCCTTTGTCACTCACAATCCAAAGAGAACGTGAGGACGGGGACCATGCTAGGCCGCTCAAATCCAGTTCATCATCATCTACACGCTCGGAGATAAAACCTGCATCGCGGGCTAAAGGAATGATCTCAATAATTTCGTCTAGCTCTGGCGATAACACCATTAACAACCTTGGTTGTCCCTCAATCCCAACGAAGACCCGCCCGGATTCCGGGTCAACGGCGATGCCTTCGGGTCCCTTGTTCAAAGGGTTGCCGACGAGTAATGCAGCGGCGGCCGAGTAACCTTTAAGAGATGTGAGAGGGATTGTAGTTAGTTGAATCGGGTCAGTCGGGTGAACGACTAGAATTGATCGATCAGTTTCCTGAAGTACTAAAACAGACCCATCTTTTCGTGATGCGACGCCCTCCAGATCTGATCCCGCCAATGAAGGCAGCTTGAATGAGTTTCCTAATGCCCCGTCGATTCCAAGTAGGTGCAGTTTAGGTTCAGCGTCGCTTACTGACCATAAGAAGCCTTCCGCGTTGGACAGAGACAATCCGGAAGGCTCCGAGAAGCCTTCCGATTTATCCGCCACCTTGAATGAGTCGATGAGAGTCAAACCAGCACTCTCGGCGTAGGCAAAATCGGTCCAAGGCAAGAAGGCTGCCGCAACCAAGCTGGCCGTAAAAGCGAGTCGTCTAAGTTTGCAGAAACACCGTGAAATTTCAGCTTTTGACGAAAACACTCTGTTTTCTGTCATTGGATTCTCTCGCGCTTGGACCACATCCCTGTATCAGCGTTCGTATCACAGTCCGGATACGATGTCCGAAGAATGCACTGTAATCTCTTTACCTGATCCCGCCTGTTGCGATTGAATTGGACAAGATGTGCCTTTGGCGGAACGCAATCTGCTAGAGTAAGCAGGAAGGAAGTTAAGTTGAACAAGACTTTCCCCCTTGTGGCAGGGTTATTGATGGTGCTGTTGCCAAGTGCTGCGTTGTCACAAATCGACCCCGCAACCATGTTGGCCGGTACTTCAGAGTCGGAAATACTTATCGAACGACGTTGGACGCAGTTTCGTGGTAAACAGGAACTGTATTTTTTTACTCTCGACGTCATCGTCACTGTCATTTTGACTGGACTGATCGTTTATCACCCTGTGAGGCGGAGAGCCCGCAGAAGTGTCAGTGATATCATGATGCCCAGGCTGTTCTTCCTATACGCGCTTGTCGGCATGGCGGTTGGATTCTTGGTAGTCCAGCACGGATCAATGATCGGGTTCGTGATCTTTGGAATAGGAGCCCTGTTGAGGTTCCGATCAAATATGGATGACCCGGTCGACACGGTGGAAATGATTATAGTGACCGTGCTTGGGCTGGCGGTAGGGCTGGGCTTGCCCTTGATGGCCACATTGGTGGCGGTTGTATGTTGGTGTTTCATTTGGCTCGGTGGGCGAAACAAGGGCGTGGAAATTTCGCTCAAGGCTTCAGACGAAGAGCACTCATTGAAAGTCAGCGGAGCCATTGAAGCCATGGCCGCAGACGCTGGCTGGAAGCTGGTCAGAAGACACCACGTTCCCGGCAAATCTCGCGTTTCATTGCTTTTCATTACCTCGGGTGGATTGTCGGAAGCTCGGATCGAAGAGATGATAAACGATCTGGTCCCTGAAAAAGTTGAGCTGAAACTCAACCTCTAGTCATTTCACAAGGTCTAAGCGTTTCAGCACCGCATTCGGGGATCTGATCTCTTTCGGGAGCGATTTGAAGTTTACTGACCTTTCGAAATCAGGCCCTCGATATACTGCTATCCCAAACTCTCCACTTGGTTGGAACGTAACATGAGTGAAGCTGTGAGGTGATTTGACATTGTCACCAATAAGCCGTCGCGGGCCACCTCCCAAACAAGCTTGGGAAACATAAGCCACACCGTCTTTCCAGCCTGGGTAGAAGGCATGATGGTGGCCTGACAGATGCAGAACGACACCGCTTTCCAAATAGATTTTTTCAAGTGTTGGGTCACCGATGATTTCGTGTTCGCGCTGGATCGCGAAGGGCCAAAGTGGGAGGTGACTGAAAGTGACAACCGGATTTCCATTTGCACCCAGTTCCACAAGTCGGTCCTGCTGATCACCGGATAGCGGCCCTAAGGTCGTAGCATCCAAAGATGCAAACGTTACGCCCTGCATCTCAAATGCGTAGAAGAACGGGTAGTCATCCGAAACCAGGAAATCGACATCTGGCTTTCTTGGTGCCCATTCCTCTGCGTATATTTTTCTTTCACGCTCGAACCCTCGATAGGCGGAGGCATCATGGTTTCCAGGCGTGACCGCAAATGGAATTCCGGCAGCCGCTAAAGGATCTGATACGTCCTTGTGAAACGCCTTCCACATCTCCCTGACCTGTTTGTCTGACAAATTGGGAATTCGTTGTCCCGCGACCATATCGCCCGTCGAAATCACCAGATCGGGATTAATTTCGATTATCCGCTTAATCGCCTTGTCGACGCGCGCATCGTATTTTACCGAGCCATAGCTTCCGTTCAGATCCGATATGACGATGACATCCAATGCCGCCGCTTTGCAGGTTAGCAGAGCGGTCCAAATGAACACCGCAATAAGAGCAGACCACCTACGGTTCATAACAGTCCACAGCCTCTACCTCGGTGCCGTTTCTCAAAAAGAATGCGACAGGATCCAAGTCGAACATCAAATCGCCATTTGAACAATTGTCCTGGAGGATGGACGTTGCCAGCTGGGTGTTTTTTACAACTTGTGCAATCTGCCTATCTGACAACCCAAGGCTCTGCGACAGCCAGCCGTAGACGGGACCTCGAGATTTAAGATCATTATTCAAATAAACCAAGCGCCGATACGTACTTGGAGAGAAGTGTCGTATTTTCTCCAGCATTTGAGTGGACTTCGCGAAGTTGGCATACGCTACCCGCCCACCAGCATCGTTGTCGTTTAGATTGCTGCGACGGATCAATAACGCCTCGGCGGGAACATCTCCATCGTTTGGCTCATGGTGCTTGGCTTTCTTATGCTTCAGTTCTCCGTCTTCGACCCAATACCAATAGGGTGTGAAGTCTATGTTTCCCACGCGGTCCTGCTGGCTGAAGATGAAGTCGAGGAGCACGATCTCGGTAAGCTCTTGCATCCAAAAGGTCATTTGTTGGTCACTGACATCGGGACCGAGATCCTTGTTGATCATCCGGTCTTTACGGCCTTCTTTAACGCCCTCTGCAATTGCCTCTGGCATGGGTTTTGAAGAACGCAAAGCTAGGAAAGCGGGGGTTTCCTGGAAATCACGGTTTTGGCCTTTCCCCCATCCAGACTTGCGGGTGCCGTTGATTTCCGAACCGTATCGATGCCCAGGACTATCAAGCAGTACACCGTATATTTGCGTTCGATCCGAGGTGAACAGATCATCGGTTGGCTGGTATGAGTTTGGGTCGGCGTCAGCAGCTGCAAAGATCCGCCAGCCTTCATGGTTCATGCGCCCGCCATGAGAGCCACCAGAAATCGCAAGGCCAGGCTCTGCAACCTCGGAAAAATGCGTCTGGGCGTCCATGCTTCGCCAAACGGCGACTGGAACTTTTACAGTCGCGTCGAAATATCTGGAGAAATGATAGTAAAGCAGCGACGAGGTGGAAAAGGTTCCACTGGTGCCCTTTTGGTTCATGGTGGATTTGAATTTGGCCACCCTGTCCTTGGCTAGATCTTTCGCCGCCTTCCCCTCTTTGCAAGCGTTTCTCTCGAATTCAGAACGGTTCCCCGCGTAGGGTCCTTCCGAAATATCGTAGACGGCCATTCCTGGGCTGGTGCTCCAGGTTTTCGGGCAAATAGCAATTTCGGAGGCATAGAAATCGATCTCGCAATAGGCAGTTTCTTCCTCAAGATCGCTGTCCTTGTACTCGCCAGTCGGAACTTTTTCGATCCGAATACAGCGTTCAGTAATGCCGTTGGGACTATCAAATGTCGTGGCTTCACCCAGAACATCGTCGTTCGCCCACAAGGCAGTGGGTGCAATGAGAGCAAGTGACCCCAGAAGATTGAACTTCATTTAGATAGTCCTCCCGGTATCATTTAGGGCAAATCGCTGCCTGTTGTTCGGTGGAGATTTTCAACTTTGGGTCGACACTGAAGTTGGAGAACTTTGTGTCAATCCACTTGTCGCACCCGCCTGAACAAGGCGCCCCGTTTCGGGCATCATTCCAATAGTCCTTGGCCCTTTCTTCCGTCCAACCGCAAAACTGAACGAGCGCCATTGCCGACAATGCACCCGAGGAATGAACGCCCCACATGCAGTGTACAAGGACAGGGCCCTTTCCAGGGTTTTCAATCACCTCGTGTATGGACGCCATGACAGCACCGGGTCGGGAGGATCTGGCACTTTGATAGTCAAAGGATCCGTTTCCACAACTGGTGCGACCGTACTCAGTGTTTTTGCCAAAGTCGGCGTAAAACCCGGTGGAAAACCCTTCACCGCACAAAGTTTCGCGTTGTCCTTCACTCAGGCCCGTTCGGTCCTTGTCGCCGCCTTTGAAACCAGAGCGATACAATACTCCGCTTAAGACTGGGCGAAAGAAAGCGACGCCATCAACACCTCCGTCGCCGCCCTTTGATAGCATTTGACTGTTGCTTGGACCGCCGTTTCTGCTGGTTACGTCAGAATTCGCAGCGGTTGCGAGAACACCAATGAATATGAGGGACGTCAAAAACCGCATGCCAGTTCCTTTCTATTCTTAAGCGCTATATGCTCAAACTCTTCCCACTTGGTAATCTATTGGAGCGGCTCATTCTCAGCAGCCGTATCAAGTGCGCGATAGACTTTCCGACCTGAAGCTTTAAATCGGCCACACCAGATTGATGATAAAGACGACCACGAAGTAGGCCAGAAATACTTTCCAGTTCAATTGGTGTTTGTTTTCTTCGTTTATCACGCCGGCCGATTTCAAGGCCAGGTTTGTTACAATTAGAGCGACGATGGTAACCGCCGCATGTGCCAAGTCGAAATGCAAACTGAAGCTCCCTTTTGCAGATGTTTGATTGATGAAAAATGTGTCAGCAGTCACCTGATGGCAGCATAGTTACATCTGAGTACCTTCCCTCAGATGTCGTGATCCGAGCACATGCACCAGTATCTTTGTTAAACCAGTACGAGGTCAGCCCTTCGCTGCGGATGAGTTCAAATCCGAGACTTTGGATGCCCATTTCAGCTTGGCCCGCTCTTGCCCCTTCAAATGACGAAAGATCGCTAGAGCTGCCCACAGTTGGTGCACTTGCATCCACTGATCCAACACTGTCGTCGCATGCTGCAAGCGCTGTAATACACGCCGTGCCGATCACCAATAGGACCTTGGGTTTCATCTGTTTTTCCCTCGCTTGTTTGGACTTGCGTTCCAGGGTTTCTGATTGATCACCTATTCAATTCCGAAAATGACGTTGTAGTCGACAGAAGAGTTGCTGCGATTGATAACCTCCACAACATGATCACCGGATTGCCAAAGTTGTCCTCGATACTCTTTGTCCGCCGACATCAATCCTAACAATTCAGATCCATCAGGGTTACGAATAACATAGTCCAAGGAGCCATTTCGCGGCGCAACTCGGACGTAAAGAAACTGTTCGTTCTTTGCACCGAGAACATATTGCTGCGACGCTCCGGGCGCGAGTTCACCAACTAGTTCGGCGCCGGTGGAATCAGCATCGAATTTGACACGTTGGCTACCGGTAGAACCGGCGGCGCCTGCCACTGCTCCACCGCCATCATCCATCGCTTCGACAACCGACATCTCGCCGATGCTTCCATCCTTGTACGCGATGCAGCGCCAAAGCGTTCCGCCTGCGTCACGTAGCATGACGAGCGTACCCGCCTCTGAGAATTCTGAGCTTTCAATCGTACCTGATTGACCGTCTGGTCCTCCAACCTGCCGCAATTGGTCGATACACGCGTCATCGGCTTCTGACATTGCAAAAGCAGCAGTGCCCGCGATTGCGAACATGGGTGTGAGGAGTTTGAGTAAAACGAGTTTCATCAGATGGTTCCCTGTTGGCTTGTCCTTACAGTTTTGTTCCGTACAAAGCGGAACCTCACTTTGCTTCTCGTAACTTTGACAGAAATTCATCGCATGCCCGTGCGCTGCCGACGATCTCATCTGTCGTTTCAATTCCTTGCAGAGATGCCATCTCGGAATTTACGCGATTGAGGATTTGATCCGCTTGCTCGGCGGTGATCAGGTTCTCGGCTTGTGCTCCTTTCAATGTGGTGCAAACACCGGCGGACAAGCCTGTCGCAACGCCGACCCCCATTGCGGCCCCGCCACCCAAGGTCATCGCTCCAACCACGCCGAGGACGAGCCCGATCACAATTCCCAAGATTACTTTTCCCATGTTTTCCTCCTTTTGGGTGAGAAAGAGCTCCGCCTTCACTTCTGGCGCAAACTGCGTACCCATCTGCAAATCAAGACCAGCGCTAACAGGTTGAGCACCGGAACAATCGCCGCGAACCACGGTTTGGCTGACTCTGAGACCAAATCCACTAGAATTATCCAAGGCAGTCCCAACGGCAAAAGGAACACCCCGGACAAGGGGTCTCGTTCCTGTCCCAGCCAGCCAAATGTGCCCGTCAAGAATGCAATCAACGCCAACAGGTACAGGATCGCGAATACTATGGTGGTTATTCTACAAACCAAGTCGAGCCTTCCGCGGGGCAAGCCAGTGCTGCGCAGCCGATTTCGGCTACGCGGCAGACTACTCACAGTGCGCCTTCGTCGCCCAGAAACTCGATACCAGCTGTCGCGCCATCAGTGTAAGCAATGCAATTCCAAGGAGCACGGTCCTCACCAACACCGACAGTGACTTGTGTTCCAGCTTCGCTAAACGCGGATGAGAGCACAACGACTTGCGAATTGTTCGTTGTTTTGGCCACATCTCGCAAACACGCCTGCTGAGCGGGTGTGAGTTCGGCGGACGCACTGGATGTACCCGTGTCGTCGCAGGCCGCAAGCAGTGCGAAACAAGTTGCGCTCGCAATCATCACCATCTTGTTGATCATTTTCTTCTCCCTCTGAGTCTGTTGAAGTTAATGAATTTGAATGCGCTTGTTTGAGGCTCTCGCCTTTGGGCAGCCGACATAACAGACAACGTTCCTGTGACGACCTTTCCCAAAACTTGCCGCGGGGGGCTTGGCGGGCAGAGCACTATTACGTTGACTGCCAAGACCTCCAACAACGTGGGATGGCCGAATGAAATCACTGGCAAAAGCTAGAGCAAACTCTGGAAAGAGGGCGAGTACATTAAGTCTAAGCATCGCACCCTCCCAACGACTGATCCGTGTAAAGTGCCTTCCGGCTGCCAGCACTCACTCCAGCGGCCGGAAGGGCTCGGCGAAGCGAGCAGCAACGACAACAACGGAGGTAAAATGAAAGTTGCATCGAATTCGCATGTTTGAATCTAATTTTTTATAAATCAACATTTTTTCCGCGCGCAAACTTCGCTACCTTTTCATAGGATAGTTTTTTGGCGTTCAAACACAAAAGGAAGGTGGGAAAACCCAGAAGGGCAAGTCTGTTCTATTAGGTGGCGAGGCGTTCTGAGGCCGCACAGAAACTTAGAAAGGGTTGAAAATGGGGTTTGTGGAAGCAGTTAAAACGTGTTTCTCGAAATACTTCCAGTTCTCCGGTCGGGCTATACGCTCAGAATACTGGTGGTTCTTCTTGTTTGTGGTTCTCGTGAGTGCTGCTTTGGCTGTGCTGGATACGATCATATTCGGGACCGACCCTGAAACAGGGCAGGGATCTCGGGCTCTGTCCTCTTTTTTCCAACTGGCTGTTCTCATACCTATGCTGGCCGCCGGTTGGAGAAGGCTGCATGATACAGGACGTCCTGGCTGGTACTTGCTGCTGCCGATGGCGCTCAGCATTACAACGCTTTTTGTTATGCTGGGTGGGGTGGCGTTCTTTTCGGCATTGGAGCAAGGGACGGAAAACCCCGATGCATTGCGAGGACCCGCGGCAGTTTTGGGCGCGACCGGTATTGTTGTTGTCTCAATTCTTCAATTGGTTCTGTCCATCCTGATGATCTGGTGGCTGACGCGACCTTCCCAAGAAGGCGCAAACGAATACGGCGAACCTGTTTCCTGATCTGGTTGCCTAGGTAACGGGCCGGAATCTCTGCTGAATGACTGCGCGAAACGTAACACCATGGAGAGAAAAATGAGGTTCAAAACGATTTCCGTTGGAGCTTTGATGATGGCAATTGCGACCTCAGCATCGGCGGAGTGGTCGGTCAACTCCGGCCCTAATCCCAATGCATTTATTCAAACCGGAAACATGACGCTGGAACTTCAGTGTGACCGTATCCGCTTTGCTCCGGCTGGATATGAGGACAGCCAGGACATTGTGGAGAAGCAGGGGCTTTCCATTCGATTTTTGAAGAACGGCACCACCGAAGTTGGGGCATTTCAGGTTGGCGCAGAAAACGCTGCCGTGCAGATCGTCGACAACTATCCCGTCGAGGTCAGTTTCAATAGTCAAGAGGACTATGGTTTTGTACTGGACCAGCTTGCAGCCAATGCATCGGTTAATCTGTCCATGATTGATCAAGATGTCAGCTATGGGATCTTTGACTTGAAAGGTTCCAGCGCGGCAATTCGATCCCTTCGTTCTGCGTGCAACTCGGATGTTAGCCAAGAGGCCTCATACGAAGCACCCGAAGGCATCGTATATTGTGGTGGCGGGGCGATAACACGCGTGATCGAACCCGTAATTTTGGACAACCCGGAGGGAGAGTGGGACGCGCGAGTAACAGTCAACGGTGAGTCAATCAGAGCCATGACCGCCTACAGTTACTTCGGAAACTCTGAGCCGCCGGCCGGATTTGTCGTTGCCCTGCTTGGGGAAGACAGGTCCGAGTTTCTGATTTTTAGCGAAGGCTCGGTAAACTGGCTGGAATACGGGGACTACAGATATGATCAGTGCAATTGATGCTGCCTTCCAACCGGCTTCCCAATTGGCAAGCTACTTGAAACGGTCGTTCGCTACGCAGCGCATCAATGACCGCTTTGCAGACTAAAGCAGTCATACGTAGAATCTCTAAAGACGAAAATGCAAATGCGTGATAGCTCCAGATTATGGCCACGACATCTGCGCGAAATCGACCATCCATCCCTTATGCATTTGCCGTTTTTGGTGTTCTTTTTGCTTCAATCTGTTTCGGGCTGGTTCCCTATTTCAGCCGCAGCCTGACCGAACAGGGTGTTGCACCCTATGCGGTCGCATTCTACCGCTACATTGTTGCGGCTCTTCTTCTGCTTCCTGTTCTCATCTTGCACCGAAAAGAATGGCGAGAGATCACTTGGGGCCTTTCAGCCGGAGCCGTAATGGGGCTTGGTTGGATCGGATATGTAACGGCGCTGGAGAAGCTGCCCGCATCGACAGTGGGTGTGCTTTACATGACCTATCCGGTGTTCACCTTGGTAATTGCTTGGGCTGTGTTTGGAGATGCACCCACGCGACGCGCCATGTTGGCCGCTAGTCTGATTGTGGTGGCAGCTGTCATTGCTGGCTCGCCCGCGTCAGTGGCTGCGGAACATCTACCAACGCTGCTGCTATCCCTTGCCGCCCCATTTGGGTTTGGCTTCGGAATTTGCGTCCTGGTACACAGGTTGTCACGGATTGCGCCATTGGCACGTATCGCGTCAGTTTCTCTGGGGTCCGTACTGGGCCTCGCACCGCTCATCATCGGTGCTGAGGTTAGAGAACTTCTCCCAAGGGAACAATCCGATTGGCTTTTCATTGTTGGTATTGGTCTGGTGACCGCTTTCGTGCCCCAGCTTATCTACACGATATGCTCACCTGTTATTGGGGCTTCCCAAACTGCGGTCGTCGGAAGCATCGAATTGCCCACGATGTTTGCCGTGGGATATCTTGCCTTTGGCGAAGCCATCTCTTTACCTCAAGCTTTGGCATGTGCATTAGTGCTGGGCGCAATCGCGATCACAAGAAGTAGAAAGACGCGCACCGTATCCACCGTGCTCGCAAAATCACCGAGGCAGTAGTACTAGGCTCGGTGCTGCCGTTTTCTGCGGTGCACATGACTGGCTGCTTGCGGCCCGAAGCGGGTCTTGCGAATCCCGAGAAACGGAACAGAACCGCAAAGATTTCGCACCATATGATGCCAGGATTTATCGAATCCGTCACAAGATTGAGAACATGTTTGGACGGCTGAAAGAGCGGTTCCGGGTCGCGACCCGTTATGACAGGCGCTTTATCATCTTCATGTCTGCCATCGCCCTCGCGGCAAAGCTTTTGTTTGGGTAATAAGTCGAAATTTTAGGAAATCGCCGTCGAACAGATCAAGCTTGATCCAAAAGTTCTGGCCCACCAGGCCAGGCGTGTAAAACAGCCGCTAGCGCTGCGCGGGCTTACTCTGGCGCCGAACCAACGGTTAAAATCTTTTCATTACTCCAAACTAGCGCCTCGTAACAAACCTCGGCTCCTGCGCCTCCGCACCAACCACCATCTCGTCCAATAAGCAGTATACGGTCAGGCCCCCAGTCAATAAGACGCCAACCCGTTGCCTGCCACGACATGATCTCACCGTCAACGATAAGATTGAGCATGCAACCCCCTGTTCCGCAGTACATAGAGGCAGCAGAGGAACAGGAAAACTGGCTTTCATCTACGAGTTCAGCCTTAACCGTGCCAAACTGGGAGCGCAGCTCGATCTCGGTCACAGCGTCACCCTGATCAAACTCTCCATTCTCGAAGTCTTTGCAATCAGCAGCCGCGCTTTCGATGATCCGTTGTGCTTCCTGAGAGGAGGCCAAAACTGTTGTGGCGCAAAACATTACGGCGACCATTGATGCCAGAAGCGTTGCAAACACAAATTTCACCCTTTTCATGCTGTCCTCTTCGTTTGAATTCAGTGATATCCCGCCAAAGTAGCTTCGTAAGAGGCGGTTTCGCCGAAGTTTTCCATCACCCATTCCGGATCGTAGTAGGTGTCGAGATAACGGTTTCCGTCGTCACACAGAATAGTGACGATGGAGCCAGATCGTCCGGCCGCCTCCATCTCTTGCGCAATTTGCAAAGCCCCCCAAAGGTTTGTGCCTGTTGATGGGCCCGCCCGCCGCCTGATCCGATCTTCAAGCCAGAGCATTGTCGCAATGCTTGCCGCATCTGGCACTTGGATCATACGGTCGATTACATCTGCCAAAAATGACTTCTCTACTTTGGGACGTCCGATACCTTCGATACGACTTGAACAGGAGCGGGTCAGGGTCCTGTCTCCGGTTCGAAAACTATCGAAAAACACTGAGTTTTCTGGGTCCACAACAACCAATTCACTGTTAAAGCCTTTGTAGCGAATGTACCGCCCCAGCGTTGCTGAAGTTCCGCCAGTGCCCGCGCTCATCACAATCACCGATGGAATTGGATGTGGCTCTCGTTCCATCTGGCGAAAAAGGCTTTCTGCAATGTTGTTGTTGCCTCGCCAATCCGTCGCCCGCTCGGCGTACGTGAACTGATCCATGAAGTAGCCACCGACTTCAGTTGCCAGTTCAACCGAGGCCTGGTGCATGTCCGGCGCCGCATCGACGAAGTGGATTTCGCCACCTTGGAACCGGATTAGGTCGATTTTACTCTTGGCGGTAGATTTTGGGAGAACCGCGGTAAAAGGCACTCCGATCATACGGGCGAAGTAAGCTTCTGAAACGGCAGTGCTGCCTGACGAGGCTTCGATTACACGTGTCCCTTCCCTAATCTTCCCGTTTACCAGCGCATAAAGGAAAAGCGACCGCGCCAACCTGTGCTTGAGACTGCCGGTCGGATGGGTACTTTCATCCTTGAGATAGATGTCTACGCCCTTCAGCCCCCGAACGGGTAGCTTGAAAAGGTGCGTATCGGCAGAGCGGTGAGCATCTGCATTGATCTTTGTAATCGAATCCGAAATCCAACGGCCCATACTTCTACTCAAACGCCCTGTTTAAGGCCCGTCAAGCTCAGGAAAATCGTCTTTGGAATTCACGGGGATGCAAGCATGCGCCACCAATTGGTCCGACTGTCCATCTAATGGGCAGGAATGCCTATCGTGCCAGAACGTGCTTCAATGAACAGCCAATGATTGAGAGGGAAAAATGTTAAGGTACTATAGGCGACGACTTGAAGCCCAAGGAGAACCAGGCCGAATCCATGGATGAGTGCAGGTATTTGATCTTCGTAAGCAAGCAGCAGAATTGACACGATCTGGCCGATGCAAATTGCTGCAACAAATATTCCAATATCAATCAACAAAAAGTTGCGCTCAAGTATCGCTGTGTATGCCGTGAATACTGTCACAATCAAAATAGCAGTAATTGCGAGGCTAAATCCCTTAACACTAAATACGTCCCTTCTTGTAAGTCGGGGTGGAAGCGGCATCAGGCAGGCCCAAAAAAATCCTGGCCAAAAAGCCAGCTTTAAGTGTTCCCAAATTGACTCGTTGACAGCTGCCACAAGCGCCACTGGCGCCCAACTTCCCAGCAAAACAAATGCAAAGTGCAGCCCGGATCCGAGTAGGATTATCAGGATCGCCCCAATCGCTTCGAGCCAAATTATTCGGGACGAGGTTTCCAGCATGTTTGGATCTCCCAATCCTGATTGTCGAATACTCTGCTTAGATTCTCAAAAGTGAAATGCCCACAGACATAGAAGGTCTAAAAATAGCTTTAATCGCCCATAGTGAGCGGCAATGTCCAAGTCCTTGTAAGAGTTTGTAAAGTTGACCCTTCCTGATTATTAACCGCAGTTGCCGTCATTGCCATGTGCTACAATAGACCGTAGGCTGGATTAAAAACCGGGGTAGAGCATGCACGATAAAAGGTGGGTTATATTATCGGTTGGATTTTTTGCTCTGGCCACAGCGTCATGTACAGATCTGTATCCTGACGCCGACGTCATGCCCACTCGCGCTGATGGGGAAGCCTTTTTCTCAGAAAACTGTACTTCTTGTCATGGTGCGGATGGTAGAGGCGGTGGCCCGGCAAGCAGCGGTCTTTCCGTTGCGCCAACAGATTTGACAACATTGAGCGCGAAGAACGGAGGAACTTTCCCTCAAGCACGTGCACTAAGCTACATCTATGGCGACCCAGAAAACAGCCATCTTTCTCGGGTTATGCCTGAGTTTGGCGGGGAAATGGCGGAAGATCTGGTTCCGGTTGAAATCGAGGGTGTCTTGACGCCCACCCCGCGCGAGTTAGCAGGGTTATTGTTTTTCTTAGAAAGCATCCAACAGTAGATTAGTGTTCTTGGCGCTAGGTCAGCAATTGACCGTTTGCCGGTGTTCTGGACTTGCACCTTTTTTGACCCGTTGACTATTGCAGGCCTAGCATTGTGAAGCGCCGTGGTCTGCTAGGCGTAAGCTGTCACTCAAAATCTTTTGGCCGAATTGGCGTGTCGAGTCCAATTCTGGCAGACTGCGAAGTGACATATGATTTATGTCAAAGAGTCAAACGCGCTCACATGCTAAATTTCGAATGTTAAATGGTAAAGCTGTTCTGAGCTCGTTGCTGCCTGTCCCCATCAATCGGTTTTGGGCCACAGGATAGCAAATGTTATATGGTAAAGGACCGACGTTGACCGGGGGGAGATGTCGGTCCATTTTTGTTGTGGTAAACTCTCGTTTAGCAAAGGACCTCCAGCTTATGAGGTACTTTAGAATCGTTGCAAGCATAGTCATTTCTTCGGTTGCAACGATATCTGCGGCCCAAGAATTTTCGGACCTTGGCAAAGACCTCTTTGTTGAGCATTGCGCCAGATGTCACGGAATCGATGCATCTGGAAAAGGACCTGACTCAGCTGATTTGAAAACACAGCCTGCTGATTTAACAAAGATTTCCGACCGCAGGGATGGCGTGTGGCCCATGTTGGAGGTCATGTCGATCTTGGACGGTTATTTAAAAGTACAAGAACCTCGCGATGACATGCCAATAATCACCGAGTTGAACGACGGCCCTGCTGTCGAATTCGATACGGGCAACGGTTTGGTTACGCGTATCCCTTCCAGACTTATCGAAATTGCTGAGTATTTGGAGAGTATTCAGTCTCCGAAGCCGGAACGATATGTTCCGTGAAGTTCTGATGCGCAGCTGAGTACGCTAAACGGATGGCCGCTCAAAGTCCAAGGCGGACTACACCAATGCTCTTAACGATGGTTGTCGATATCCGAAGCTATCGAGGTGACTTTCAGATAAGCGCAACGCTTCAACATATTATTTTAATTGTTCGTGGGCTGTTTTCAAATTTGCGCAAAATCACTTCAACGCCAAGCGATCCCTGAGGCAGTCGTTAAGAGCATTGAGCGTTGGGTGGCTTGTCACCGGGGCCGATCCAAGACTCTATCGAGTTGTGACCAGTCGATGGCTCGCATCAGTTCTTTCACGGCCTCTGGGTCTACTGTTCTGTCTCGACCGCTGTGTCTTACGACGTGACGCACCAGCCAAATGCATAGGCTGGTGAGAGCAAATGACAGGGTAAGGCTGATTAAGGTCTCGGTGCTCATTATGGAACTATATCATACCTTGGTATTGATGTCCGGCCAGATGAGTTTCGAACCAACCCATCGCAATTTCCTGCGGGCTGTTATTGGTTTCAAAGGCTCTGCCGCGAAACTCAAGCTCCAGCCGCTGAATTTCATTCTGGCGGTCTATCGCAACAGTGCGAGTGAACCACTTTGATCGATCAAAGGTGTGAATCGGCATGCAAAATTGACCCACTTAGGTGGGTTATGAGCGAATAAAATTGACCCACCTGTTTTCGTTAAGATCCGCACAAAAG
>NZ_JBQFRN010000022.1:0-2500 GCF_056537445.1 Ruegeria sp. CF1
TGGTTGCGGGAGCAGGATTTGAACCTGCGACCTTCAGGTTATGAGCCTGACGAGCTACCGGGCTGCTCCATCCCGCGACACTTTAAGTGACCTATCGCTTACGCTACTTGAGGTCTTGTGTTGGTCTAGCGCCTATTCGGCTACTTGAGACCGGGTAGTGTTCTTTTCATCGTGTTTGAGAGACTGTGGGCTTTTACTAGGTTTGGCGGTGACCTACTCTCCCGGGGCTTAAGCCCAAGTACCATTGGCGCGGCAGTGCTTAACTTCCGGGTTCGGGATGGGACCGGGTGTTTCACTTGCGCTATGACCACCAAACCGAGGAAAAGCCCGTGTCGACTTTCCTGCGCTGCAGGAAAGCGACGAGGTGGCAGGCAGCGTCTTTTGCTTGCAAAAGGCGCGTTGCCACTCGGTTATAGTATCAACCAACATCGCGGCTTGGCGCTGCGACGTTATCCAACTCAAGGTCAGTGTATGCTTTTGGTGATTTGTCTTTCCATTACTGGATCAAATCAAGCCTATCGGGCGATTAGTACCGGTCAACTGAACGCATTACTGCGCTTACATCTCCGGCCTATTGACGTGGTGGTCTTCCACGGCCCTCAGGGAGACCTTGTTTTGAGGGGGGCTTCCCGCTTAGATGCCTTCAGCGGTTATCCTGTCCGATCATAGCTACCCAGCACTGCCGTTGGCACGACAACTGGTCCACCAGTGGATCGTTCACCCCGGTCCTCTCGTACTAGGGGCAACTCCTCTCAAGTCTCCTACACCCACGGCAGATAGGGACCGAACTGTCTCACGACGTTCTAAACCCAGCTCACGTACCTCTTTAAACGGCGAACAGCCGTACCCTTGGGACCTGCTCCAGCCCCAGGATGAGATGAGCCGACATCGAGGTGCCAAACACTGCCGTCGATATGGACTCTTGGGCAGTATCAGCCTGTTATCCCCGGCGTACCTTTTATCCGTTGAGCGATGGCCCTTCCACTCGGGACCACCGGATCACTATGGCCGTCTTTCGACTCTGCTCGACTTGTCAGTCTTGCAGTCAGGCTGGCTTCTGCCATTGCACTCAACGAGCGATTTCCGACCGCTCTGAGCCAACCTTCGCGCGCCTCCGTTACGCTTTAGGAGGCGACCGCCCCAGTCAAACTACCCGCCACGCAGGGTCCCGGATCCGGATAACGGACCGCGGTTAGACATCAAGAGTGCGAAGGGTGGTATCTCAAGGGAGGCTCCACGGATACTTGCGTTTCCGCTTCAAAGCCTACCACCTATCCTGCACATCACAATCCTGATGCCAGTGCGAAGCTGTAGTAAAGGTGCACGGGGTCTTTCCGTCTAACCGCGGGAAGCCTGCATCTTGACAGGCAATTCAATTTCGCTGAGTCGATGTTGGAGACAGCGGGGAAGTCGTTACGCCATTCGTGCAGGTCGGAACTTACCCGACAAGGAATTTCGCTACCTTAGGACCGTTATAGTTACGGCCGCCGTTTACCTGGGCTTCAATTCAAGGCTCTCACCTCTCCTTTTAACCTTCAGGCACCGGGCAGGCGTCAGACCCTATACGTCGTCTTGCGACTTCGCAGAGCCCTGTGTTTTTAATAAACAGTCGCCACCCCCTGGTTTGTGCCCCCAGCCCCTAGTTGCCTAGGAACCGGGCCTCCTTCTCGCGAACTTACGGAGGTATTTTGCCGAGTTCCTTCAACATCGTTCTCTCAAGCGCCTTGGTATGCTCTACCAGTCCACCTGTGTCGGTTTAGGGTACGGTCTGATGGAGGGCTATTTCCAGGAACCACTCAGCAGCCCAATCAATCCGATAAGATTGAACTACACCTGTGATCCGTCACATCCTCCTGGCCTAGGAATATTAACCTAGTTCCCATCGCCTACGCCTTTCGGCCTCGGCTTAGGGGCCGGCTTACCCTGCTCAGATTAGCTTTAAGCAGGAACCCTTGGACTTTCGGCGAGAGTGTCTCTCACACTCTTTGTCGCTACTCATGTCATCATTCTCACTAGTGATCTCTCCACCGGATGGCTCACGCCCCGGCTTCATCGAAAGCCTCTCTCCTCCAATCTGCCCGAAGGCATGAAGGAGGAATGAGACTATGTCACACTACGCTCTGCTACCGATGCTTACGCATCCCTAGACTTCGGCTCATGGCTTGAGCCCCGTTACATCTTCGCCGCAGGACAACTTATTTAGACCAGTGAGCTGTTACGCTATCTTTAAAGGATGGCTGCTTCTAAGCCAACCTCCTGGTTGTTTTGGTCGTCCCACCTGCTTTCCCACTTAGCCATGAATTGGGGGCCTTAGTCGTAGGTCAGGGTTGTTTCCCTCTCCACTACGGACGTTAGCATCCGCAGTGTGTCTGCCATCTAGTACTCCCGGGTATTCGGAGTTTGGTTAGGATCAGTAAGCCTGTGGGGCCCCATTACCCATCCAGTGCTCTACCCCCCGGGGTATTCGGATGACGCTCTACCTAAATAGATTTCGCAGAGA
>NZ_JBQFRN010000023.1:0-4357 GCF_056537445.1 Ruegeria sp. CF1
CACGCTTTGCATGTTGAGTTGGGGGGTAAGTTGGTTGATTTTGCGGGATGGGAGATGCCTGTTCAGTATCCTTTGGGGATTATGGGGGAGCATAAGCAGTGTCGTGAGAAGGCGGCGGTGTTTGATGTGTCTCATATGGGTCAGGTGATTTTGCGGGGCGAGAATGTGGGTGAGAAGCTGGAAGCGCTTTGCCCGCAGGCCTATGCGACGCTGAAGGAAGGCAAGGCGCGGTACGGGTTCTTTACGAACGCAGAAGGCGGGATCATGGATGACCTGATCGTGTCGAATGCGGGCGATCATTACTTTGTGGTGGTGAACGCGGCGCTGCGGCATCAGGACATTCCGCATATGCGTGAGCACCTTGAAGGCGTTGAAGTGATCGAGATTTTCGACCGCGCGCTGGTGGCGGTTCAGGGCCCTGCGGCGGAAAACGTTGTGGGCGAACTGTGCCCCGCCGCGCGTGATCTAAAGTTCATGGAAACCACGGTGGCCGATATCAAAGGTGTCGAGTGCCGTATCTCGCGGCTGGGCTATACCGGCGAGGATGGCTACGAGATCTCGATCCCCGAGGACAAGGCGATCGAGATCACCAAAGCCTTTCTGGCGCATGAGGATTGCGAGCCGGCCGGTCTGGGCGCGCGCGACAGCCTGCGGCTTGAGGCAGGTCTGTGCCTTTATGGCAATGACATCGACCAGAGCACCTCGCCGGTCGAGGCCTCGCTGGGCTGGGCGATGCAAAAGCGCCGCAAGGAAGAGGGCGGTTTCCCGGGCGCGGCCCGCGTGCAAAAGGAACTGGCCGAAGGTCCCGCGCGCAAGCTGGTGGGCATCAAGCCCGAAGGCCGTGCGCCTGCGCGTCAGGGTGTGGAAGTGCGGTGCCTTGAGGGCAACAGCATCGGTCAGATCACCTCGGGCGTGTTTGGCCCCACGGTGGGTGGACCGGTGGCGATGGGCTATGTGAGCAAAGGCCATGGCGAGCCGGGCGAGAAGGTGAACCTGATCATCCGGGGCAAGCCGCAACCGGCTGAGATCGTGGCGCTGCCCTTCGTCAAACAGAATTACAAGCGTTGAAGTCAGGAGAGAGAGACATGGCAACCTATTATTCCGAAGAGCATGAATGGCTGAGCGTTGACGGCGACACCGCCACGCTGGGCATCACCAAACACGCCGCCGAGCAGTTGGGTGACGTGGTGTTCGTGGAACAGCAGGAAGCAGGCGACGAGTTCGAAAAAGGCGGCGAGATCGGCGTGATTGAATCCGTCAAGGCGGCGTCCGAGCTTTACGCACCGGTCGACGGCGAGATCACCGAGGTGAACGAGGCGCTGGCCGACAATCCCGGCGCGCTGAACGAAGACCCCGAAGGCGAGGCCTGGATCTACAAGATCAAGATCGCGGACGCCTCGCAGCTCGAAGACCTGATGGACGAGGCCGGCTACAAGGCCTTCATCGGTTAACTCAGGCGGCGGGTCCGTGCGCGGCCCCGCCCCTTCATCTGTTTCCAAATACTTCCGCCGGAGGCTCCTGCCGTCTCCGCCGGGCCTGACCTATCCTTGAGGAGCGCACACATGGCCTTCAAACTGACCGATTACGAAGCCTATGACTTCGCCAACCGCCGCCATATCGGGCCCAGCCCGACCGAGATGCGCGACATGCTCAAGGTGATCGGCTTCAAGACGCTAGACGAGCTGATCGACGCCACCGTCCCGCCCGCGATCCGGCAGAAAGAGCCGCTGGACTGGGGTCCGGCGATGACCGAGCGCGATGCGCTCTTTCACATGAAAGAAGTGGCGAGCAAGAACAAGGTTCTGACTTCGCTGATCGGTCAGGGCTATTATGGCACCACCACGCCGGCGCCGATCCTGCGCAACATTCTGGAGAACCCGGCCTGGTACACGGCCTACACGCCTTATCAGCCCGAGATCAGCCAGGGCCGACTTGAGGCGCTGTTGAACTTCCAGACCATGGTCAGCGACCTGACCGGGCTGGACGTGGCCAACGCGTCCTTGCTGGACGAAGCCACAGCTGCCGCCGAAGCGATGGCCATGGCCAAGCGCGGCGGTCGGTCCAAGGCCAACAACGCGGCCTTCTTTGTCGACAAGAACTGCCACCCGCAGACCATCGCGGTGATTAAAACGCGCGCCGAGCCTCTGGGCATCGAGGTGCAGGTGGCTGATCCGGACACGCTGGATGCGGGCGCGGTCTTTGGCGCCATCTTCCAGTACCCCGGCACCCATGGCCATGTGCGCGACTTCACCGCCGAGATTGCGGCGCTGCATGAACACAAGGCGATTGCCATCGTCGCCGCCGATATCCTGTCGCTGGCGCTGCTGAAGTCGCCCGGTGAGATGGGCGCGGATATCGCCATCGGCTCGACCCAGCGCTTTGGTGTGCCGATGGGCTATGGTGGCCCGCACGCCGCGTATATGGCGACCACCGACAAGCTGAAGCGCTCGATGCCGGGCCGGATCATCGGTGTCAGCATCGACAGCCGGGGCAACAAGGCTTACCGCCTGGCGCTGCAGACCCGCGAACAGCACATCCGGCGTGAGAAAGCCAACTCGAACGTTTGCACCGCGCAGGCGCTGCTGGCGGTGATTGCCTCGATGTATGCCGTGTATCACGGCCCCGACGGCATCAAGGCCATCGCGCAATCGGTGCACCGCAAGACCTCGCGTATGGCTGCCGGTCTGGAAGAGGCAGGCTTTGCTGTGGAGCCGGAAGTGTTCTTCGACACGATCACGGTTGAGGTTGGCCATCTGCAGAAAACGGTCATGGAGGCCGCTGTGACCCGGGGCGTCAACCTGCGTAAGGTCGGCGACACGAAAGTGGGCATCAGCCTGGACGAACAGACCCGCCCCGAGACCATCGAGGCGGTCTGGGGGGCCTTCGGCATCGACCGCAAGGATGACAGCTCGAACGTGGCCTATCGCCTGCCGGATTACGCGCTGCGCGAAAGCGAGTACCTGACCCACCCGATCTTCCACAAGAACCGGGCCGAGGCCGAGATCACGCGCTACATGCGCCGTCTGGCCGACCGCGACCTGGCGCTGGACCGGGCGATGATCCCGCTGGGCTCGTGCACCATGAAGCTGAACGCCACGATCGAGATGATCCCGGTCACATGGCCCGAGTTCGGCAACCTGCACCCGTTCTGCCCCGAAGATCAGGCGCAGGGCTATCACGAGATGATCGACGATCTGAACGACAAGCTGTGCCAGATCACCGGCTATGACGCGATCAGCCAGCAGCCCAACTCGGGCGCGCAGGGTGAGTACGCAGGCCTCTTGACCATCCGCAACTATCACTTCGCCCGCGGCGAAGGGCAGCGGAACGTCTGCCTGATCCCGACCTCGGCCCATGGCACCAACCCGGCCTCGGCCCAGATGGTGGGCTGGCAGGTCGTGCCGGTGCAGGCGGATGAGAATGGCAACATTGATCTGAATGACTTCCGCGCCAAGGCCGAAAAGCACTCCGATCATCTGGCCGCCTGCATGATCACCTACCCCTCGACCCATGGCGTGTTCGAGACCACCGTGCAGGAGGTCTGCCAGATCACCCATGATCACGGCGGTCAGGTTTATATCGACGGCGCCAACATGAACGCCATGGTGGGTCTGTCGCGTCCCGGAGACATCGGCGGTGACGTCAGCCACCTGAACCTGCACAAGACCTTCTGCATCCCCCATGGCGGCGGCGGCCCCGGCATGGGTCCGATCGGCGTCAAAGCGCATCTGACCGAGCACCTGCCCGGCCACCCGGAATACGGCACTGCCGTGGGTCCGGTCTCGGCGGCGCCCTTTGGGTCGCCCTCGATCCTGCCGGTTAGCTGGGCCTATGTGCTGCTTATGGGCGGCGCGGGTCTGACCCAGGCGACCAAGGTGGCGATCCTGAACGCCAACTACATCGCGGCGCGGCTCAAGGATGCCTACCCGATCCTCTACACCTCGGAAACGGGTCGCGTGGCGCATGAATGCATCCTCGACACCCGCCCGCTGGACGAGGCGGCCCATGTCAGCGTCGATGACATCGCCAAGCGTCTGGTGGACAGCGGCTTCCACGCGCCCACCATGTCCTGGCCGGTGGCCGGCACCCTGATGGTCGAGCCCACGGAATCGGAACCCATGGATGAGCTGGACCGCTTCTGCGACGCCATGCTGTCCATCCGCTCCGAGGCACAGGACATCATCGACGGCAAGATCGACGCGGAAAACAACCCGCTGAAAAACGCCCCACACACGGTGCGCGATCTGGTCGGCGACTGGGACCGTCCCTACACCCGTGAACAGGCCTGCTTCCCCCCAGGCTCCATGGGCGTCGACAAATACTGGTCCCCCGTCAACCGCGTCGACAACGCATACGG
>NZ_JBQFRN010000024.1:0-4193 GCF_056537445.1 Ruegeria sp. CF1
CAACGCATGGGAAATGCCCGACGGGCCCTCGATCGTCCAGACCGGGTTCAAAACATTGGATGAAAAGTCATCCGAAATGATACCGCTCGGGAGGGGAGGCAGCGCAATCGCCAAGTTGAAATTCACCATGACGGCCGGAGCGACCCCGTCACTCAACGATAGAGCAATGCTGTCGCTACCTTCGACCGAGTCCGTTTGGTAGTAAGAAACACGGCCGAGGTTCACATCCTCCTGTGTGAAGCTGCCCCCGGCCCCGAGCGTCATACCATCCAGTCGCAGTTCACCCAGAGTGGGAACTGTATCCAGTGTATAGGTCAGTTGTGCGGTGGATTGTTCTGCATCGCTAGCAGCCAGCAGCGTGGAATCGATTGCCACGCTCTGACCGGGCTCAAGACCCACAGAAAGCGATTTCTCTTGGAACAGCACAGAAATCGTGCCGTCCGTCTTGCTGGCTCCAAGAATATCGAGCAGCCCGTCTCCATTCATGTCAACGGGAACCGCCCCATAAGCGCCAACAGCATTGTCGTCTGCAATAACGTTGGTGAAGTTCCCCGATCCGTCATTGAGATAGAGCCGGATCGTGTTGTCATCGACGCTGGCCGAGAGCACATCAATATCGCCGTCGCCGTCGACATCGGCCGCGTCGACATAGCGCGGGGCATCCGCATCGGCGTTGATCAGGGTTTTGATGAAAACACCGCCGTCATTACGATACCAAGCGATCGTGTCGTCGTCCTTGCTGGCATTCAGAATGTCCAGATCGCCATCTCCATCGAGATCCGCAGTTGTGGTGAAATAGGCACCGTCAGCGGCATTGTCGACGACCCACTTGGTGAAATTCTGGTTGCCGTCATTTTCGTACCAGGCGACAGTATCGTCGTCGAAACTAGCCGTCACAACATCCAGATCGCCATCTCCGTCGAGATCGACCGGCACCGCAGATTTGGCCGCCATCGATGCGCCATCAATGACATGGGTAACGAAAGTCTGATTGCCATCATTTTCGTGCCACGAGATGGTATCAGCATCCTGCCCGGCGGTCACCAAGTCCAGATCGCCATCCCCGTCGAAATCGGCGGCGAAGATCGAATGCGCTCCATCCTCGTTAAGAATGATAGTCTTAGCGAAATTCCCCGCCCCGTCATTACGGTACCAGGCATAGGCATCCTCGCGATAACCGCCGGCCAGCACATCCACATTGCCGTCCTGATCCAGATCCACCAGTGAGGCGGGATAGGACGATTCCAGTGCCGCATCGATGGTGTGCGGGGTGAATCCAGACGCCCCGTCGTTTTTGAACCAGACAACGGAATCGTTCTGCTCCGAAGTCGCCACGATGTCGAGATCACCGTCATGATCGAAGTCCGCCGCCAGCGCAATATGAGTGAGTGGCATCGCGGTGCTGACCACGATTTTGGAGAATTGGCTGCTGCCGGTCGAGATGACCGGGGCCGTATTTGCGGAGTTGAGCATGACCGTCGCCACATCACTTGCCCCCGACGGGTCGGTGACCCGATAGGTGAAACTATCGCCGCCCACATGGCCGGGATCGGCCGTATAGGTGAAACTGCCATCGGGGTTCAGCGTCACGCTACCGTTTGAAGGCCCGGTTTCGGGCGTTACCGTCAACGTATCGCCGTCCGGGTCAGTGTCATTGCGCAGAACGCCGTCTGCCACCAGAACGGTCACATCGCCCGAAGCATCCAGTTGATAGCTATCATTCAATGCATCCGGCGGATCGTTGTTCGGCGTTGTGTCGCTAACGGTGATATCCACCGTTGCGGTGTCGGTCGAGTTGCCGTCGCTGATGGTATAGGTAAAGCTGTCGTTCCCGTCGAAGCCCGGGTCGGGCGTATAGGTATAGGTGCCGTCGCCATTGTCAGTCAGGGTGCCATTGGCTGGCTGGGTCACGCCAGTCAGGGTCAGCGAGTCGCCATCGACGTCGCTGTCATTGGCCAGCAGGTCCGCGGTCACATCGATTACCAGCGCCACGTCCTGATCGGTGGTCAGATCGTCATCCATCGCATCGGGATGATTGTTGATGGGTACGATCGTCCCGTCCTCATTCACGATCGGGGCGTCGCTGTTTTCAAAATAGTCCACCTGGGTGGTATAGCCCGGTGTCACGCCGTTCTTCGGCGCACTGCCCGCGAAGACACCCACCTGTGAAACCGTCATCGCATGGTTGATCACCAGAGCCGTGTTCCAGTTGACCCGGTCGTCCGAGGTTTCGAAGGTCCAGCTGTCCCCTGAGCGAGTGATCCTGAAATCCGTAACGCTGCCGTAAGGAATGCCCTGGAACAGTTCGAAATTGGTCGATCCGCCATCTATCACACCCACAATCAGCCGGAGCACCCCGTTCGAGGTATAGGCAATATCAAAACGGATGAAGTTATTGGCGTCCTGAACGACCAGAAGCCCCTGTTCCTGGAAGGTCTGGTTCGGCTCTGTCAGAAAGCCGGCACTGATCTGGAAATCCGTATCGGCCGTATTCTGCATGACGCGTGGCGTTGTCAGAAAATCAGAAGCGCTGACGGGTGTGTCAGGAGGAGATTCAATGACCAGGAAACCGTCAGTGGCGCTGGTTCCGAAATAAGCGCTTCCCGCAATGCCCGAAAACGCCCAGTCCGAGGAAAGCGTGCCCCCAGCGAAGTCGTCCGAAATGATGTCGTTTGCACCATCCGTGATGGAGATATCTATGGTTGCGGTGTCGGTTTCGGTTCCGTCGGAGACCTGCACGGTCAGCTGCCGCGTGGGGGTGCCGATAGGATCAAGGTTTCCGGAATCTGCCAGAGTGATGGCGCCGGTGGACGAAATCGCGAAGGTGCCGTCGTCGTTTCCGGCCGTGATCTGATAGCTGAGCATGTCGCCATCGGCATCGGTGGCGGGAACCGTGCCCACCAGGCTGCCCACGGTAGCCGCATCGCTCACCGAGAAGGCCGCATCGCTTGCCTCGGGGGCGTCGTTCACGGGGTCAACGGTAATCGTGACCGTCGCCTGGGTGCTGCCGCCACGACCGTCCGAAATCGCGTAGGTGAACGTATCGTCGCCCGCGAAGTCCGCCTCCGGCGTGTAGCTGAAGGAGCCGTCGCCGTTCAGCACCAGCGTCCCGTCTGTGACACCGCTCACTAAAGTGACATTCAGCGGATCGCCATCCGGGTCGCTGTCATTGGCCAAAACCCCTGCTGCTGCCACGTTGAGAACTGTGTCTTCGGTTGTGTTGTAGGCGTCGTTTGTGGCAGTCGGCACAAGGTTGGTCGGGTCGGCAACCGTGATTGAAACGGTCCCGGTATTTTCACCGCCCTGACCATCGCTGACGGTATAGGTGAAGCTGTCAACTCCGACGTAATTGGTAATCGGCGTATAAGTATAGGTGCCGTCGCCATTGTCAGTCAGGGTGCCATTGGCTGGCTGGGTCACGCCGGTCAGGGTCAGCGAGTCGCCATCGGCGTCGCTGTCATTGGCCAGCAGATCTGCGGCCACATCCAACACCAGCTCGGCATTTCGCGTTGCCAGCAGGGTGTCATCGCCCGCTACCGGCGCATCATTCAGAGCGTCGCTGCTCATCTGGGCGATGGTTGCAGCGTCAAACACGGTATCGTGAAGCGTAGCTTCACTGATTGTGCCATCAAACCCGTCACGCAACCTATTAGCCACGCCATCATCACTGGCCCACTGATTGGCACCGATCACGACCGGCTCTTCATTGCCCAACAAACCACCGGTATAGGCGTCGCTGACCTGCGCTATCCCATCCACATAAACGATCAGCCCTGTGGTCCCGAAGGTCACGGCTATATGATGCGTCTGGCCAGGGGTGATCAGAATATCGGTCTCAATAGAATAAGTAGTCGTCAGATCCTGGAAGCGGGCAACGACTTTACCGTCCTCTATATAGATGCCTACATGCCCGCCATTGTCGAAACCCCCTGAATCCTTGGAGAACAGGAAGCGACGACCATCCACAGCATCCGCAATAAAGGTGAAACTCAGCGTTCCGTCTGACACGAGGTATTGCGGATCATGAGCCAGAACCATCGCGTTCGAAACATTACCATCAAACCCGTGTGGGCCACTCTCAAACAGGGGGGTAGGTGTCGAGCCATCCGTGATGGAGATATCTATGGTTGCGGTGTCGGTTTCGGTTCCGTCGGAGACCTGCACGGTCAGCTGCCGCGTGGGGGTGCCGATAG
>NZ_JBQFRN010000025.1:0-4026 GCF_056537445.1 Ruegeria sp. CF1
CTGACATTTGAGCATTTGAAGGCTGAGGTTTCGTCTGGCGAGATTGATACGGTATTGGTTTGTCTGGTTGACATGCAGGGCCGTTTGATGGGGAAGCGGTTTCATGCGGGTCATTTTGTTGCGGGTGCTTGGGAAGAGACGCATTGCTGCAATTATCTGCTGGCGACGGATCTCGAGATGGGGACGCCGGATGGGTATGCGTCGACCAGTTGGGAGCGGGGCTATGGCGATTATGTGATGAAGCCGGATCTGAGCACTCTGCGCCCTGTACCGTGGCTGGAAGGCACGGCGATGGTGATGTGCGATGTGCTGGATCATCACACGCATGAAGAAGTGCCACACGCGCCGCGCTCGATCCTGAAGCGTCAGGTGAACCGGTTGAAGGCGATGGGTTATGACGCGATGTGCGCCACCGAGCTGGAGTTTTTCCTGTTCGAGAAAAGCTTTGATCAGATCCGCAAGGAAGGCTTTCGCGACCTTGAGCCGATCTCGGGGTACAACGAAGACTATCACATCCTTCAGACCACCAAGGAAGAGCATGTGATGCGCCCGATCCGCAACCATCTGTGGGATGCGGGGATACCGGTCGAGAACACGAAAGGTGAGGCCGAGACCGGGCAGGAAGAGCTGAACATCAAATATGCGCCTGCGATGGAGACGGCCGAGTATCACTCGATCGCCAAGAACGCGGTGAAAGAGATTGCCTGGCAGCATGGGCATGCCGCGACCTTCCTGCCGAAATGGCATCATGAGAAAGTGGGCAGTTCCAGCCACGTGCATCAGTCGCTCTGGTCCGAGGGGCGGCCGATCTTTTTCGACGAAAAAGACCCGCTCGGCATGTCGGATGTGATGAAAAGCTACATGGCGGGTCTTTTGAAATACGCCGCCGATTACACCTGTTTCATGGCGCCCTACATCAACAGCTACAAGCGGTTCATGAAGGGGACCTTTGCGCCGACGCGGATCATCTGGTCGGTGGACAACCGCACCGCCGGGTTCCGCCTGTGCGGTGACGGCACCAAGGCGGTGCGGGTGGAATGCCGTATCCCGGGCTCGGATATGAACCCCTATCTGGCGATGGCTGGGATGCTGGCGGCGGGGATCGCTGGGATCGAAGAAGGGCTGGAGTTGCAGCCGCCGACCACGGGCGACGTCTATCAGGGAGAGACGGGGATGATCCCGGGCAATCTGCGCGCGGCGCGAGATGCGCTGCATGGCTCGGCGATGTTGCGGGCTGCGATGGGAGATGACGTTGTCGATCACTATGCGCGCGCGGCCGAGGTTGAGATCGAAGAGTTTGAGCGCGTGGTGACCGATTGGGAAATTGCCCGCGGGTTTGAGCGGGCTTGAGAGGGTGAAAGCGAGGGGCCAGCCCCGCCGCCATCGGCGCTCGAACCAATGGCGCACCAATGGCGGCCCCAGAGATATTTATGGCCAGATGAAGCAGGGATCCTGCTCTCTTTAGAGATGGAGTGACTATGGGGCAGATGTTGCAATGTGTCTCGCCGATTGATGGGTCGGTCTATGCCGAGCGCGAGGTGTTGTCGCGGGAGGCCGCGTTTGAGGTTGCGGGCCGGGCGCGGGCCGCACAGGCGGCTTGGGCGGCGCGGCCCTTGCGGGAACGCATTGATCTCGTGATGGCGGGTGTGGCTGCTGTTGGCGCGATGAATGAGGAAATCGTGCCCGAGTTGGCGCATATGATGGGTCGCCCGGTGCGCTATGGCGGTGAGTTTGGCGGCTTCAACGAGCGCGCAAGCCATATGGCCGGGATTGCCGAAAGCGCATTGGCTGATATCGCGGTGGGCGAAGATGAGACGTTCAAGCGCTATATCAGGCGCATCCCGCATGGGGTGGTGTTTGTGGTGGCGCCCTGGAATTATCCTTACATGACGGCGATCAACACGGTGGCCCCGGCGCTGATCGCGGGTAATACGGTGATCCTGAAACACGCCACGCAGACCCTGCTGGTGGGCGAGCGTATGGCGCAGGCCTTCCATGCAGCGGGTGTGCCGGAAGACGTGTTCCAGAATGTCTTTCTGAGCCATGACGTGACCAACGATCTGATCGCGGGCAATGCGTTCGACTTCGTGAACTTCACCGGCTCGGTCGGCGGCGGCCAGGCGATGGAGCGCGCGGCGGCGGGCACCTTTACCGGCGTCGGGACTGAGCTGGGCGGCAAGGATCCGGGTTATGTGATGGACGATGCCGATCTGGAGGCGGCGGTTGAGACGCTGATCGACGGGGCAATGTTCAACGCGGGCCAGTGCTGCTGCGGGATCGAGCGGATTTATGTGCATGAAAGCCTGTATGACGACTTCGTCGCCAGGGCGGTGGAGATCGTGAAGGGCTATAAGCTGGGCAATCCGCTGGACGCTGAGACCACCATTGGCCCGATGGCCAATGTGCGCTTTGCCGATGAGGTGCGGGCGCAGATTGCCGAGGCGGTCGAGGCTGGTGCGGTGGCCCATATCGACATCTTCCCCGAGGATGATGGCGGCGCATATCTGACGCCGCAGATCCTGACCAATGTCACCCATGACATGCGGGTGATGCGGGATGAAAGCTTTGGCCCGGTAGTGGGCATCATGAAAGTGTCCTCGGATGACGAGGCCACCCGGCTGATGAATGACAGCGCGTTTGGCCTGACGGCGAGCCTCTGGACCCGCGATCTGGACCGTGCAGCGCGGGTGGGCGACCAGATTGAGACGGGCACCGTCTTCATGAACCGGGCCGATTATCTGGATCCCGGCCTGTGCTGGACCGGCTGCAAGAATACCGGGCGCGGCGGCGGTCTCTCGGTCATTGGCTATCACAACCTGACACGTCCCAAATCCTATCACCTGAAAAAGGTCACGGGCTAAGGACGCCGGCCTGCCTCGGAATGACCCCCTCGCCGGGGCAGGCCTTTTGACACGAAGGAAAGCAAACATGTCACTTGTTGGAAACTGGTCTTATCCAACCGCAATCAAATTCGGGGCCGGGCGGATCAATGAATTACCCGAAGCCTGTGCTGCGGCCGGCATGAAGAAGCCGCTGCTGGTCACCGACAAGGGGCTGGCCGACCTGCCGATCACCACCGCGACGCTGGATATCATGGAGACCGCCGGTCTGGGCCGGGGTCTGTTCGCGGATGTGGACCCGAACCCCAATGAACAGAACCTCGAGGCCGGTGTTGCGGCCTATAACGCGGGCGGCCATGACGGGGTGATCGCTTTTGGCGGCGGCTCGGGGCTGGATCTGGGCAAGATGGTCGCCTTCATGTGTGGTCAGACGCGCCCGGTCTGGGACTTTGAGGATATCGGCGATTGGTGGACCCGAGCGGATGCCGATGCCATCGCGCCGATCATCGCCGTCCCCACAACCGCCGGGACCGGGTCCGAAGTGGGGCGCGCCAGCGTCATCACCAATTCTGAAACCCACGCCAAGAAGATCATCTTCCATCCCAAGGTGCTGCCGACCGTGGTGATCTGCGACCCCGAGCTGACGGTGGGCATGCCCAAGTTCATCACCGCAGGCACCGGTCTGGATGCGTTCGCGCATTGTGTCGAGGCGTTCAGCAGCCCGCATTACCACCCGATGTCTCAGGGCATCGCGCTGGAAGGAATGCGGCTGGTCAAGGACTACCTGCCACGTGCCTATGCGGACGGCACCGACATCGAAGCCCGCGCCCAGATGATGAGCGCGGCGGCGATGGGGGCCACCGCCTTCCAGAAAGGCCTGGGCGCCATCCACGCCATGAGCCACCCCGTCGGCGCGGTGTTCAACACCCACCACGGCACCACCAACGCGGTCTGCATGCCCGCCGTGCTCGAGTTCAACGCGCCAGTCATCGCCGACCGCTTCCAGCAAGCCGCCGCCTATCTGGGCATCGACGGCGGCTTCGACGGCTTCCGCAGCTTCGTGCAAGAGTTCAACGACAGCCTCGCCATCCCCCGCAAACTCTCCGACCTCGGCGTCACCAAAGCCGCCATCCCCGAACTGGTCCAGGGCGCAATCATCGACCCCTCATGCGGAGGGAATCCGATC
>NZ_JBQFRN010000026.1:0-2470 GCF_056537445.1 Ruegeria sp. CF1
TGTGAATCGGCATGCAAAATTGACCCACTTAGGTGGGTTATGAGCGAATAAAATTGACCCACCTGTTTTCGTTAAGATCCGCACAAAAGTGCGGAGGAAAGAGCAGGTGTTATTGATGGAAAGCGTATCGAAGATCCGACGATGGGTATTGGTTGAGGAACGCAGCATCCGGTCTGTTGCGCGGTCGACGGGATTATCACGGAACACGATCAAGAAGTATCTGAAGGATGAGAGCCCGCCGAGCTACCAGCGCCAGGCCCCGCCGGTTCGGCACAAACTTTGCAATGGGTTTGATCTCCGGCTTCAGGAGTTGTTCGATCAGGACCAGAAGCGACCACGCCGGGAGCGGCGGACGGCCCAGAAGCTCTATGAGCAACTCGTAACGGAGGGCTACACCGGGTCTTATTCCCCGGTTCAGCGCTTTGTGCGCGACCTGAAGCGGGCTGGCACTGGTTCGAGCGAAGCGTTTATTCCGCTGCATTTTGCGGCAGGTGATGCGTTGCAATTTGACTGGAGCGAAGAACGGGTTGTCCTGGGCGGTGTCGAGCAGAAGGTGAAGGTTGCCCATTTCCGCCTGTGTCACAGCCGCAAGCCCTTTGTCGTGGCTTATCCCGGCGAAGCCCAGGAGATGGTGCTGGATGCGTTCGTGCGGGCATTGGCGTTCTATGGCGGCGTGCCGCGCCGGGTGATCATCGACAATCCCAAAACGATGGTGACCTATGTCTCGCGCTCAAAGGACCGGATATTCCATCCCCGGTTCCTGGCCTTGATGAACCACTATGTGATGGAACCGGTGGCCTGTACACCCGCTGCGGGCTGGGAGAAGGGGCAGGTTGAGAACCAGGTCCAGTTTTTGCGCGGCCGGTTGTTTGTTCCCAAACCCGCCTTTGGTGATCTCGATGCGCTGAACGATTGGCTGCGCCTGCGCTGTGAAGAACTGGCAGAGCGCGCCCATCCCGAGCATCAGGATCGCACCATTGCAGAAATGTTCGAAGACGAGCGTGCTGAGCTGCGCCCTCTGGGCCGGGCATTTGATGGATACGTGGAGAAGACCGTCCGCGTCCGCTCCACCTGCCTGGTTCAATATGCCAGCAATCGATACAGTGTGCCCTCCCGGTTCGCCGGACAACATGTGTCGCTGCGCGCCTATGCTGGCCGGATCGTGCTGGCGTCGGGCCAAGAAGTTATCGCCGAGCACAAACGTCGCTTCACTCGCAATGTCAGCTATTTTGAGCCATGGCATTACGTGCCGCTGCTGGATCGCAAGCCCGGCGCCCTGCGCGACGGCGCCCCCTTTGTGGACTGGCAACTGCCCGAGGCCATGCATCGGATCAGGGAGCATTACATGGCCGGCAAAGGCGGGGATCGGGAGTTCGTCGATTTGCTTCTGCTGGCCCAGGATCACGGGATCGAGGTGGTCGAGACGGCTTGCGAACTGGCGGTGGAACAAAACACCTTGCGCCTTCCTGCCATCATCAACCTGATCAACCAGTTGGTAGAACCGGTCATCACACCGCTCAACGACGCCTATACCTATCCGCAACTAACCTTGCGGCCCGAGGCCGATTGCAAGCGCTATGAGATGCTGTGCTCAGCTGAGGAGGCGGCCGCATGAACGCCCTCATCGACCAACTGACTACCTTGAGGCTGCATGGAATGGCAGCTTGCGCCCATGATTTGCTGTCCGCGCGCAAGCCACCAAGTCTGACCACAGCGATAAAGCAACTGATCGACGCCGAGACTGTAGAACGCCGGGTGCGCTCCATCCAGTATCAAATGCGGATCGCGAAGTTCCCCCATCACAAGGACTTCGCCACCTTCGATTACGGTGCGGCCGCGGTTACCCAGAGCCAGATCGAACCGTTCTGCACAGGCCAGTTCACCGACGAGGCGCATAACCTCATTCTGGTGGGCGGAACCGGCACGGGCAAAACCCACATCGCCATCGCGCTTGGAACCACCCTGATCAACAACGGCAAGAAGGCCCGTTTCTTCAACGCCGTCGACCTGATCAATGCGCTGATCAAGGAACAGGCCGAGGGCAATGCCGGGAAGATCATCCGGCAGCTCTCCGCCCTGGACTGCGTCATCATCGACGAGTTGGGCTACATCCCGTTCCCCAAGTCCGGCGGTGCGTTGCTGTTCCATCTGATCAGCAAGCTCTATGAGAAGACCAGTGTCATCATCACCACCAACCTGGAGTTCGGCGAATGGGTCTCGGTCTTCGGCGATGCCAAGATGACAACCGCGCTTCTGGATCGCGTAACCCATCACTGCGCAATCATCGAGACAGGCAACACGTCATACCGGTTCGCACAGAGCAAGCGGCGCAGAAAAACATAAACGTCGCGCAAGCAAAGCCCCCAGACGGACTCGCTATATGAGGGCGGCCCGCCTGGGGGCTTTGCGCCACATAGGGTGGGTCAAATTTAAATGCTGAAACCGGGTCAGTTTTGAACGCTCATTGACA
>NZ_JBQFRN010000027.1:0-1177 GCF_056537445.1 Ruegeria sp. CF1
ATGGCAAAGGAAAAGTTTGAGCGTAATAAGCCGCACGTCAACATCGGCACGATTGGCCACGTTGACCACGGCAAGACCACGCTGACCGCAGCAATCACCAAGTATTTCGGTGACTTCAAAGCGTATGACCAGATTGACGGCGCGCCTGAAGAAAAAGCACGTGGCATCACCATCTCGACCGCCCACGTGGAGTACGAGACCGACAACCGCCACTACGCGCATGTCGACTGCCCCGGCCACGCCGACTACGTCAAGAACATGATCACCGGTGCCGCTCAGATGGACGGCGCGATCCTGGTTGTGAACGCAGCTGACGGCCCGATGCCGCAGACCCGCGAGCACATCCTGCTGGGCCGCCAGGTTGGCATCCCGAAGATGGTCGTGTTCATGAACAAAGTTGACCAGGTTGACGACGAAGAGCTGCTGGAACTGGTTGAGATGGAAGTTCGCGAACTGCTGTCCAGCTATGAATACCCCGGCGACGATATTCCGATCATCGCAGGTTCGGCTCTGGCGGCGATGGAAGGCAACAACCCGGAAATCGGCGAAGAGAAGATCAAAGAGCTGATGGCGGCTGTTGATGACTACATCGACACCCCTGAGCGTGAAGTTGACAAGCCGTTCCTGATGCCGGTCGAAGACGTGTTCTCGATCTCGGGCCGTGGTACTGTTGTGACCGGCCGTGTCGAGCGTGGCGTGATCAATGTTGGCGACGAGATCGAAATCGTCGGCATCCGTGACACTCAGAAAACCACCTGTACTGGTGTTGAAATGTTCCGCAAGCTGCTGGATCGCGGTGAAGCGGGCGACAACATCGGCGCCCTGCTGCGCGGTATCGACCGTGACGGTGTTGAGCGTGGCCAGGTTCTGTGTAAGCCGGGTTCGGTTACACCGCACACCAAGTTCGAAGCCGAAGCCTACATCCTGACCAAGGAAGAAGGCGGTCGTCACACCCCGTTCTTTGCGAACTACCGTCCGCAGTTCTACTTCCGTACAACTGACGTGACCGGCACCGTGACCCTGGCGGCTGGCACCGAGATGGTTATGCCCGGCGACAACGTCGGCTTCACCGTCGAGCTGATCGCGCCCATCGCGATGGAAGACGGCCTGCGCTTTGCGATCCGCGAAGGCGGCCGCACCGTCGGCGCCGGCGTCGTCTCGAAAATCATCGAGTAAT
>NZ_JBQFRN010000028.1:0-703 GCF_056537445.1 Ruegeria sp. CF1
CCCACCGTCTCACAAATGATTGAGAGTGAAGGTGGTGAGGGGCTGGATGAGGGGGTCTTAGCCAGCCCCTCTCTCTTGAGGGGGTATCCGGAGTGGTAGTGTTGTTCCGTTAAACCCAATCTACCCCGTTAGCGCCTTGTCCGAAATTGGGGGATTCCCGTAGACCCCTTATTTTCTTATCTCAGACACAATTCAAACACGCTACACCGATAACAAGCAGGTGCGGCGCGTCGTGATGGGATTAGCGATTTCAATGAGGGGGTACGAGTTTGGCGCGTCGCACCATTCCCCGCGGTCACGTCAGCATCCTTGCCACAGTTGGGTCGCTATATTTGAAGGCGCCATTTTGCTTGATGCCGACTTAGGTCTTCGCCCACTGCGCCATTGGATTGCTTTTCCCGAATTGCCCCGCACGCCGCTTCCATTGCCAAAACCGCGCGTTCAACCGCTAAGGCGACTTCGGGATAGGCCTGAACCCATGGATGGTCGCCGACATTCGATTTGAAGCAATCCGTAAGGATGCTCGCTGGATACAATGCACCTTCAGGTAAACGGTCATTCATATAAAATCTCCTAGACAAGTTACGCTCAGGTCATTTGGTGTCGTCTGGAGAATAATGATTGCGAATTTCTGCCAAGTGCTTCTGCGAAGTCGCCAACTTTCTGTGTGCACAAATCCCGTGCGTTCTATCAGCGTCCATCT